>LWDN01000074.1 GCA_002083515.1 Proteobacteria bacterium HN_bin10 | reverse complement strand
TGCCGCGATTACGCCATGATGGTGCTGCTCATGGCGTACGGCATTCGGGGGTCCCAGGTGGCCGCCATCATGCTCGAGGATATCTGTTGGCCTCGCTCCACCATCCGAATCCGTGCCAGCAAAGGGGGCAAAGAGGTCGTGCTGCCGCTGTTGGCCTCCGTCGGCGAGGCCATTCTCTGCTATCTCCGCCATCGTCCGGCGTGTCCCTGTCGACAGATCTTTCTTGCCACGCATGCCCCGTTCAGGCCCGTCACCGGCCTTTCCCTCAGTCGACAAGTCCGCCAGTATTTTCAGGCCGCCGGGGTGACGATGCCCCGAGGAGGGAGCAGGACGTTGCGCCATTCGTGGGCCATTCGAGCCATCGCCCATGACATTCCCATGAAGGCCATCGGGATCTGAACACCAGCTTTATCTATGCCAAAGCTGATCTCCACACGCTGCGGCAAGTGGCCTCCCCGTGGCCAGAGGAGGTGACGCCATGAGCACCACGCTTTTTCGAAGTCCCCTGGCACCTCGCCTTGAGGCGTTTGGTGCGATGCGACGTGCCCTCGGGAGACAGGCCTACTCGGATTACAAGATCCTCCGCTATCTGGATGGCTACTTGCTGGAGGTCCTGCGACCGGGCCAGCCCCTCACGCGTGAGATCGTGGAGGGCTGGATCACCAGCATGGCGCATCTCAGCGTTGGAACTCGGGTGAACCGCCTCGCGTTGCTCCGGCAGTTCTGTCGCTACCTCAGTCACTTCGATGCCCGGACCTGTCTTGTATCTCGTCAGGCCTTTCCGCACCGGACACGCTACGCCCCCTTCATCTTCACACACTCACACGTACGGACCATCATGGCGAAGGCCAGACGGATCGGCCCGCCGGGCTCCCTGCGTCCAATACTGCTCTCCACGCTCATCGGCGTGCTCGCGGCCACTGGTCTGCGCATTGGCGAAGCGCTGAAACTGACGCTCGCCGATATGCATCTCACGCGCCGCGTGCTGTTGATCCACCAGACGAAGTTCAACAAATCCCGCCACGTGCCCATCGCAACCTCCACGGCTCGCGCCTTATCGGTGTTCCTCGACCAGCGGCAGGCTGCCGGATTCCCCACGGTGTCGACGGCGCCGGTGTTCGTCAATCCCGACGGGCGGGCGTACAGCGAGGCGCGGATCTGTAGCCTGTTTCTGGACATTCTCCGCACGAGTGGGCTGCGTGGTTCCGTGGGCACACGGGGACCTCGGCTCCATGACTTTCGCCACACGTTTGCCGTGCAGCGTCTCGTGACCTGGTATCGTCAGGGGGCACCGCTGGCCGCCAAGCTGCCGCTGCTGTCCACGTACCTGGGGCATACCACGCTGACCGGCACTGAAGTCTATCTGCAGGCCACGGCTGAACTCTTGGAAGAAGCTGGTCAGCGGTTCCATCGGCATTGCGCTCTTCCCCCACGACGAAGGGAGGCCACTCATGCGCACCAACATCGCGTTCCCCATCCGGAAGTTCTTTGAGCAGTATCTCGTTGAGGAACGAGGAGCCAGCCCTCATACCGTGCTGGCCTACCGCGACACCTGGAAATTGTTGCTGCAGTTTCTCACTGACCGCGCGCACATCGCCTGCACCGAGTTGACCGTCGAGGATCTGACGGCTGAACGTGTCCGGCAGTTTCTCACGCACCTCGAGCGTGATCGACACACGACGGTGCGGACCCGGAATGCCCGACTGGCGGCCATCCATAGTTTCGTCCGCTACCTGGCGTCGCTGGATCCACGGTGGCTCAGTCGCTGCCAGGACGTGTTGGCGATCCGTTTCAAACGTCAGGCCTGTCCGGTCCAGGGATACTTGGAACGAGAGGAGGTTGTGCACATCTTCCGCCACATTGATGGACGCACGCCGTCAGGCGCGCGCGATGACGCGGTATTACGTCTGCTCTACAACACCGGCGCACGAGCGCAAGAATTGGTGGACGTGGATGTGTCGCATGTCCGGTTCACCCGTCCCTCCCTCGTCCGCATCCATGGCAAGGGCCAGAAAGAGCGGACGTGCCCCCTGTGGCCGGAGACCATCCGCGCGCTGAAGACGTATCTCGAGGGACGAGGGGTGCGGCTCTCTGCCCTGTGCCGCTTTTTGTGAACGCACGAGGGCAGCGGCTCTCACGTTTTGGGCTCCGCTATCTCGTCGCCCATCGGGTGGCCCAAGCGGCGAAAACAGCGCCCACGTTGCTGACGCGCACGATTGGCCCACACACCTTTCGACATACCACGGCGATGCATCTCCTCCAGTCAGGCGTGGATCTGAACATGATCCGCTCCTGGCTGGGCCATGCGTCCATCGAGACGACGCACGGGTATGTCGAGCTCGACCTCGATATGAAGCGTAAAGTCCTGCAGGCGACGGACCAGTGGCTACCACGATCGACGACCACGCGGCCCTCATGGCAGAAAGATCCTGGTATCTTGGCCTGGCTCTCACAGCTGTAGTTATGTGCAGTGCGGGAGGGCTGCGGACACCGGACTCTCCCGCCTGTCCACCGCTTTTCTACCTCTGACCAGGAGAACTCCACATAATTCGAAACGTCACATAACACAACTTATGTGTCGCACCACATAAGTTGTGGGCGCAGATGAAACCGGCGG
>LWDN01000073.1 GCA_002083515.1 Proteobacteria bacterium HN_bin10 | reverse complement strand
CGGCCGGAGGCCGCGCGCTCCCAAATTTCAAGCACCGTATGCCGGCTGGAAGCCGGCGCTCCTCGGAGTCACGCGCCGCGCGAAGCCACGCTTCGCCGCGGGCGCCGGCGCGCGTTCAGAACGATGAGATCACGCCGCGCGCAGCATCGCCGCCTTGGCGACGGCCTGGCGCACACTCTCGGCGATCGCTTCGCGGGCCTCTGCCTGGTCGGCGTCCAGCGCCACCAATTGCCTGACGCCATTCATGCAGGTCTCGAGCGCCAACCGGGCCGCATCGTTGCGCTGACTGCGCGAAGCGGCGACCTGCAGCGCGAAGGCGGCGCAGGCGCGCATCAGCGGGCCGTCGCCGGCATTGACCGCGTAAGCCTGAACGAAGCGCAGCGCCGCTTCGCACGCGTCGGCCTTGCGGGCGTCGGCGATGTAGAGCGAGGCCGCGAGCCCCAGCGCCTCGACCGCCTGCGCAAGCGTCAGTCCCTGGCGCTTCTCGGCCGCGTCATCGGCCTTGCGGCGCTGTTTCGGCGCGCCGGCGGTGACGATGCCGGCGCGGCGGCACGGGCCGACATAGCCCTCGGCGTCGATGAACTGGCGCGGCTTCGACAGCACCTTGTTGATGGTGGCGACGAGCACTTTGGCCGAGATCGGCTTGCCGATCAGCGCATTGGCGCCGGCATGTCGGCATTGCTCGGCCATCGACAGCGAGAAGGCGCCCGACGTGATGAAGATCGCCTGCTTTCGGCCCGGCAATTTGTGATTGCGGCGATAGAGCCGGGTCCAGGCGGCGCCGTCGAGCGGCGCCATTTCGAACGAGGCGATGACGACATTGGCGTTGTAGACGCTGAGCGTCTCCAGCGCCACCGCCTGATCGGCGAACACCTTGATCCGCTCGACGCCGGCGTTGCGCAGCAGATCGGCGATGATCTGGCCTTCGAACTTGTTCGGCTCGATTACACAGACTGTCCAGGATTTCGCGTCCATGGCGCGCATGCTCCACCCACAAGCGCGCGATCCTACCCCAAGACGCTTAAGGGAGCTTGAAGGATGAGGGTGCTTAGTTAGCAGCGCTTAACCGCGCGGGCGCTCCAGCCGCGCGATCAGGCTCGACGTGTCCCAGCGTTTGCCGCCCATCGCCTGCACGTCGGCGTAATAGGCGTCGACCAATTTGACCAGATCGAGTTTGGCGCCGTTGTGCTCCGCCTCGGCCAGCACCAGACCCAGATCCTTGCGCATCCAATCGACCGCGAAGCCGAAATCGAAACGCCCCTCGATCATGGTCTTCCAGCGGTTTTCCATCTGCCAGCTCTGCGCCGCGCCCTTCGAGATCGCGGCGATCACTTTTTCGACGTCGAGATCGGCGCGCTTGGCGAAGTGCAGCCCCTCGGCCAGGCCCTGCAGCACGCCGGCGATGCAGATCTGGTTCACCATCTTGGCCAATTGGCCGGCGCCCGCGGGGCCGATCAAAGTCATGTTGGCGGCGTAAGCCGCCATCACCGGTTGCGCCTCCGCAAACGCCGAAGCCTCGCCGCCGGCCATCACCGTGAGCTTGCCGGCCTCAGCCCCGGCCTGGCCGCCGGACACCGGCGCATCGAGGAAGCCCAGGCCGCGCTCTTCGGCTTTGGCCGCCAGTTCGCGCGCGATCTCGGCGGATGCGGTGGTGTGATCGACGAAGATGGCGCCCTTGCGCATGGTGGACGCCGCCGCCTCGAACACCTCGCGCAGATCGCGATCGTTGCCGACGCAGGAGAACACGATGTCGGCGCCGGCCGCCGCGTTGGCGACCGAGGAATAGGTGCGGCCCTTGTGCTTCTGGGCCCAGTCGCGGGCCTTCTCTTCGGTGCGGTTATAGACCGCGACGTCGTGGCCGGCGCGCGCCAGATGGCCGGCCATCGGCCCGCCCATCACGCCTAGGCCTATGAACGCGGTCTTCGCCATTGTTCGTTCGCTCCCAAAGTCAATCCGCGCCGGTCGATCCATAGCCGCCGCGGTAAAATGTCAGCGCCGCGCCGGCGCGCACGCGCACGTCGAGCACTTCGCCGACGATGATCAGATGATCGCCTGCCTGCATCTTATGGTGGGTGCGGCACGCCAGTTGCGCTAGCCCCTGGCGCAGGACGCGCACGCCCGCCAGCAGCTCGCTCTCGCCGTCTGCGACATCCTGCGTTGCGGCGCGGGCGAACCGGCGGGCCGTCGACTCGGCCTCATCGGCCAAAATGCTCACGCCCCAGAGTTCGGCCTCGGCGAAGGTGCGATAGCGGGCGCTGGCGTCGCCGAGGCACCAGAGCAGCAGCCTCGGTTCGAGCGACACCGAGGTCAGCGAGTTCACCGTCATGCCGGAAAGCGCGCCGTCCGCCGCCGGTGCCGTCACCACCGTGACGCCGGTGGCGAAGGCGGCCATCGCCTGCCTGTAGGCCTGTTCGGGCGTGCTCTCCGCGGTCACTCAGATCCTTTGCTCAACACGATGTTAACGCTGCCGAGCCTATGTAGCCCTCTCCGCCAGAACGGACGGACCATGGCTGCTGCGACCAATCAACGCCCTATCATCATCAAGAAGATAAAGAAGGTCGTCGGCGGCGGCCACCATGGCGGCGCCTGGAAGGTCGCCTACGCCGACTTCGTCACCGCCATGATGGCTTTCTTCCTGCTGATGTGGCTGATCAACACCACCAGCCCCGAACAGCGCCGCGGCATCGCCGAATTCTTCGCGCCGGCCAGCGTCAGCCGGGTGTCCTCCGGCGCCGGCGGCCTGCTCGAAGGCACCAGCTTCGCCGAGGAAGGCGTGCGCCATGGCCATTCGGCCCCGGTCGCCTCCGCTTCCGAACCGCAATACACCTCCAACGCCGAGTCCGAGAACCAGAGCCAGTCGGGCCCCGGCGGGCAAACCGATCCCGACGAAGACAGCCTCTCGCGCGCCCGGACGCTGCGCGAGACCGCCGAATTCTCGCGCGCCGAAGTGGCGATCCGCCAGGCCATGGCCGACATGCCCGACGTCGCCGAGCTGTCGCGCAACGTCATCGTTGAGCAAACGCCCGAAGGCCTGCGCATCCAGATCATCGACCAGGAGGGGCGCTCGATGTTCAACAGCGGCGACGCCGCGCCGAACGAGCGCGCGCGCCGCCTGCTCATCGCCATCGCGCCGGTGATCGTGCAGCTGCCGAACCGGCTGACCATCTCCGGCCACACCGACGGCGCCGCGCCCGGCGGGCGCTATGCGTCGAATTTCGAACTCTCCGCCGCGCGCGCCAACGAAGCGCGGCGCATCCTGATGGCGCAGGGCATCCCCTCGGTGCGCATCTACGAAGTGGCCGGACGCGCCGACAGCGAACCTTTGTTCGCCGACGATCCCACCCTGCCGGGCAACCGCCGCATCGCCATCACGCTGCTGCGCGAAGCGCCGCCGCTCCCGGCCAACCACGATCTTTAACCAGCACTGGGCGCTCGACGCCGCGGCGCGCCTCCCTTTCGAAGCGGACGCTTGCCAAGGGCGCAGACCTGATAGACTGACCGTCCAGCGGGCGGGTCCGAATGACATGAACAACGGGGGCACGGAGGCGTTCAGAATCTTCGCCATGCGCGGGGCCATTTTGGCCTGCGCGGCCGTCGTGGTGTTCTGGACCTTCTACGCCGCCGATCATTATCTGCATGCGGCGGCGGTCGGCGGGCGCGATCCCGGGCCGCTGCTGCGTTACTTCGCCTTCAACGCCCAGGCCATAAACAATCCCGCCTCGTCGCTGGCGGGCGTCAACGCCGCCGTGTTCGGCATCGTCATCACCGTCTGCAGCATTATCGTACAGCTGACCGCCGACCGCTACACCGGCGTCGCCGGCATGTTCCTGCGCGACCGCACCAACACCATCGTCGCGGCCTATTACGTCATCGCCTGCGTGGTGAGCGTTTGGCTCTCCGCCTCTCTGCAGCCCGACTACGTGCCGCTGGTGACTTTGGTGATGACGCTCTCGCTGACCACCGGCGGCATCGTGCTGATGGTGCCCTATTTCGCCTACGTGTTCTGGTTCCTGGAGCCGCAGAACCTGATCGCGCGGATCAGGAAGGAGGCCGTCGGCGTCGCCGGCGAGGGCGCGTTGCAGGCCGATGCAAAGCAGAGCGCCGCGGCGCAGGCCCACATCGTCGAGGCGCTCGAAGAGTTGACCGACATCACCAGCAACTCGATTTCCGGCAAGGACAAGATCATCGCCAGCGCCGCCGTCGACGCTCTGCGCGATCTGGCCATCGAGTATCTGCGCGCCAAGCCGCAAGCGGCGGCGATCTGGTTCGAGGTCGGCGCCGACATCCGCCTCAATCCGGATTTCGTCTCCATGGACCCGGAATCGCTGCGCGATCTGGAGGTGCGGCGCTCGTGGGTCGAGTGGAAGGTGCTGCGCCAGTACCTCTCGATCTACAACGAAGCGCTCGGCCCGATGCGCGACATCAACTACCTGATCGCCATCGACACCCGTTACATCGCCGAGGCCGCCGCCCGCGCCGGCGACCAAGAGGTGGTGCAACTCGTCTTCCGCTTCTTGAATTCCTTTCTGCGCGCCACGCTCAACGCCCGCGACGTGCGCACGATGTACAATGTGTTGAACCAGTACCGGAAGCTGGGCGAGTTCATGCTGAGCGAAGGCCATCACGAGCACGCGCTCAGTTGCGTAAAGCACATGAAATATTATGGCCTCGTCGCGTTCGACATGGACCTGCACTTCGTCACCGAAACCGTGGCGCACGATCTGTCGACGCTGACTCAGGTCGCCAATCAAATGCGCTCTCCGGCTGAGGGCGATGTGCTGGCGGAGTTCCTCGAACTCGACCGGCCGCCCTTCGTGCGCGGCCACGACAAGGCGCTTTTGGGCGTGCGCAAGGCGCAGGCGAAACTCGCCGCCTACTACCTGCTCAGTGGCGAAGAAGCCCGCGCCCGCGCCATCGCCAACGACATGCGTGACGAACCGATCGAACGCCTGAACCTGGTGCGGCGACAGCTCGAGACCGTCGCCAACAAGGACTTCTGGGAAATCACCGATCGCGGCCGCAATTTCGAATACATGCCGGCGGAGCAGCGGGCGTGTCTGGCCACGTTCTTTTCTTGGCTGAAGGTCGGCGCCTGAACGCCTATCCCCGTCCCCGATCTGCTTTCCCCTGCGCTTTCAAAGACGATCGGAAAACCAATCCAACCCCGCCGAGACGGGTGTATGATCTGACTTTCGCGCTCACCGCATCGGTCGCTCCGCCCCGATCCCGGTACTTGTCGGAAGCGGAATCCATCCTCCCTCCCCGGCCCTTTCCCAGCTTGACAACCTTAGTCTCTCCCGCTACCTTACTTCCGCAAGGTAGCTTATGTCATCACCCGACGAGCAATTCGCCGGGCTCCGCAAGGGGCTTTTGGAGTTCGCGATCCTGACCTTCGTGTCCGGGCGCAGCGTCTATGTCGGCGACATCCTGACCGCGCTGGCGCCCACGCCCTTCGCCACCCAGGAGGGCACGCTCTACCCACTCCTCTCGAAGCTGCGGCGCGAGGAATTCGTCGATTACCAATGGGTCGAAAGCGGCCAAGGCCCGCCGCGCAAGTACTACCAGCTGACAGACAAAGGCGCGGGGCGGCTCGAGGAGCTGGCCGCCTATTGGCGCCACCTCACCTCCACCCTCGAAAGCCTGGGGCGATAGGGAAATCATGGAACGCGTAGTCACCATCAATCTGAACGGCAATCCCTATCAATTGGAGGAGCCGGCCTATGACGCACTGCGCGCCTATCTCTCGCGCGCGCAGGCCGCGCTGGACGACAATCCGGACAAGGCCGAGATCGTCCGCGATCTCGAACAGGCGATCGCCGACAAATGCGCCGGCTATCTTTCCGCTTCGAAGACCGTCGTGTCGGCGGATGAGATGGCGAAGATTCTGGAGGAGATGGGCCCGGTCGAAGGCGCCGAAAACGCCGAGGCGCCGCGCGCCGAGAGCGGACCCTACGAAGGCCCGCGCAAACGGCTCTATCGCATCAAGGACCGCGCGGTGATTTCCGGCGTCTGCTCGGGGCTGGGCGCCTATTTCGATCTCGATCCCAACATCGTGCGCTTCCTGTTCGTGATCGGTGCGCTCTTCACCTCAGGCTTCCTGCTCATCGTCTATATCGTGCTGATGTTCGCCATTCCTTCGGCGCATACGAGCCAGGAATGGGCGGCTGCGCACGGCGTTCCGTTCAACGCCCAGGAAATCATCGACCGCGCCAAGAGCGAGTACGGCAAGTTCGCCGAAGACAGCGCCAAGAGCTGGCGTCGCGAGCAGCGCGCCTGGCGGCGTCAGCAGCGCGACTGGCACAACAACTGGAGCCGCGGCAATTGGGACGGTGGCATGCAAGCTGCTGCGGCAGCGCCGGTGAAACCCGCCGGCTATGTCGAGCGCATGTTCGCGGGGCTGTTCGCCTTCGTGTTCAGCCTGATCACAGCGGCGCTGCTGATCGCCTTCCTGATCGCGTTCTTCTCGCTCTTGAGCAATGGCCAGGTTCTCGGCTGGACGCCGCCCGGCGACGTGCCGCTCTGGCTGGTGCTGGTGATCCTCGCCATCGCCTACTCGGCGATCTCATCGCCGTTCAGCGCCCTGCAGCGCACCTCGTACGCAACCTTGAGCGGCACGCGCGCCGGCGGCGCTGCCGACGGGCTCGCAACCCTCGCCATCGTCGCCGTCGTCGGCGTCTTTGCCTGGATCTATTCGCCCGACGCGCGGATGTTCATGGAACAGGCCTACGTCGTCGTGCGTGACTTCGTCGCCTATCTGCGCAGCGAACTCTGAACTGACTTCATACCGGCTCCATAGCCTGGGCGCGGCTTTCGGGTCGCGCCCTCTTTTTTAGCCCCAAGGCCCGGGTTTCGATGGCGCCGCCTCGACAGCAGCCACGCGTCCGCCGGCGAATTTCGCCAACGCCTCGATGCGTTTCTCAATTGGCGGATGGGTGGCGAAAATGCCGGCGAAATCGGAGTGCGGGTTCTCGATGAACATCTCGCGCACCTCGGACGGCGCATTGACGACGGCGTTGCCGGATATTTTCTGCAGCGCCGAGATCATTGCGTCCGGGTTCTTGGTCAGTTCAACGGCGCCGGCGTCGGCCAGGTATTCGCGCCGCCGCGACAGCGCAAAGCGGATGACGATGGCCAACGCATAGGCGATGGCGATGATCGCCAGCGCCACTAGAATGGCGATGATCGCGCCGCCGCCGCTGTCGCGGCCTGAAGAGCGCCGTGAAGAGCCGCCCGAACTCCCCGAGCCCGCATAGCGCAAGCTCCGAAAGGTCATCTCGCCAACGAACGAGAAGATGCCGACGAACACCACCGCAATCACCAGAAGCCGCACGTCGGCGTTGCGGATGTGGGTCAATTCGTGCGCCAGCACGGCTTCCAATTCTTCGTCGTTCAGCGTGTTCATCAGCCCGCGCGTCACCGTGATCGAGTATTGACCCTTGTGCACCCCGGTGGCGAAGGCGTTGAGCGCGTCGGTCTCCATGATCCGCAAAGCCGGCATGGTGATGCCCCGCGAAATGCAGAGGTTTTCGAGCAAATTGTAGAGCTTGGGCTCGGCGGTGCGCTCGACCCTCTTTGCGCCGGTCGCGGCATCGATGATGTTCTGGTAGAAGGCATAGGCGATGCCGAACCAGAGAATGGCCCCGGCAATGGCGAACGGCCAAGCCTGCGCCAGCTTTTCGCCCGCCCAGATGAAATACCCTGCCACCGCGTCAGGCCCGCTCGACGCGCCGGAGAGCCCGGCAAAGAGCAGAAACAGCGCGTAGGTCAGCAACAGCAACAGAACTGGAAATCCGGCCATCAGCAGCACGGATTTCGAGTTGTTGGTCCAGATGTGGGTCTGAAGGCCGAAGGCGCCGCCCATTACACTCTCTCGTCATTCCGGGGCTCGGCGATAGCCGAGAGCCCGGAACCCAGGAGCAAACGCACAACGTCAAGACCCCCTGGGTTCCGGATCGCGCTTCGCGCGTCCGGAATGACGAAAGGAGAGTTCACCGGGCGCGCGCCGCTCATCGGACGGTCAATTAAACTTAACCTGCGGAGGCGCCGCATCCATCGAAGCGCGGCTGTCTTCGCCCACGTCGAAGAAATCACGCGGGCCGAAGCCGAACACGCCGGCGAACAGCACCGCCGGGAATTGTTCGCGCGCAGTGTTGTATTCGCCGGTGGCGTTGTTGAAGAAGCGCCGCGCGGCGGCGAGCTTGTTCTCGATGTCGGAGAGTTCGGCCTGGAGCTGCTGGAAGTTGGCGTTGGCTTTGAGATCGGGGTAGGCCTCGCTCAACGCGATCAAGCGCCCTAGCGCTGCGCCCAGCACGCCTTCAGCGGCGCCCATCGCCTTGGGATCGCCGGTCTTCTCGGCATTCATCGCCGCGTTGCGCGCCTGGATCACCGCTTCGAGCGTGCCCTTCTCGTGCGCGGCGTAGCCCTTCACGGTCTCGACCAAATTGGGGATCAGATCGTGGCGCTGCTTCAACTGCACATCGATGTCGGCGAAAGCCTGGTTGCAGTTCTGCCTGAGTGCGACGAGGCGGTTGTAAATGCCGATCAGCAGCACCGCGATCAACGCGATGACAATGAGGACGATGATCAAAGTCATGGAGGCCCTTTCCCGGACGAACGCTCCCTCTTAGCGGAAGCTTTACGGCAACGCTATCCGATCACGTCCGAGAACCGCCCCGAGCGGGAGAACCCCTTAGGCGCGAGCTTGCCGGCGCCGCCGCGCTTGCCGCGATAATCCTTCCACTCCGGCACAGCGCGGACGCGCCCGGCGCTGTCCTCCCAGGTCAGGCCCTCTTCCTTGGCGAACACCTTTACGTCGGCCAAGCCGCGATCGTGGTAGCTTTGCAGCTTCACGCCCTTGCCGCGGTTCATCTCCGGGATTTCGTCGAGCGCGAAAATCAGCAGCTTCTTGCGCTCGCCGATAACCGCCACCTGATCGCCCGCGACCTTCGCCGCCTGCATGGCGCGGCCGTTCAGCACCTGCTTGCCGGAGCGTTTGGTCGCCAGCATTTCATCTTCGGGCACGATGAAGCCGTAACCCTCATGGCTCGCCACCAGCCGCCTTGCGCCCTGCTCATAGACGAACAGCGCCACCACTTCGTCGATGTCGCCGAGTTCGATCGAGAGCCGGATCGGCTCGCCGTGCCCGCGCCCACCGGGCAATTTGTGTGCATCCAGCGTAAAGGCGCGGCCATCCGAGGCGAAGGCCAGCAATTTGTCGGTCGTCTCGCAGCGGACGATATGCTGAGCGTGATCGCCTTCCTTGAATTGCAGATTGCCCAGATCGCCGTGACCGCGCAGCGCGCGGATCCAACCCTTCTCCGACAGCACCACCGTCACCGGTTCGCGCGCGACGAAGGCTTCGATGTCGACGTCCGCCGCCACCGCCGCCGCCTCGCCAAGCTCGGTGCGGCGCTTGCCGAACGGCGTGCCAGGACCGAACAGCTTGCGCGTTTCCTTCAACTCTCCCGCGACCTTGCGCCATTGCCTGCGCGTGTCTTCCAGCAGACCTTGCAGATCCTTCTGTTCTTCGCGCAGCGCCGCGTCCTCGCGGCGGATTTCCATCTCCTCAAGCTTGCGCAATTGGCGCAGCCGGGTGTTGAGAATGGCGTCCGCCTGCACCTCGTTCAGCTTGAAGCGCGCAATCAACTTCGCCTTCGGATCGTCGTCGTTGCGGATGATGCGGATCACTTCATCCAGATTGAGATAGACGATCAGCAGGCCCTTCAGCACGTCGAGGCGGGCGGCGATCTTCTCCAGCCGGTGCGCGGTGCGCCGCTGCAGCACGTCGCGGCGGTGGTCGAGGAAAGCGCGCAGCACCTCCTTCAAACTCATCACCCGTGGTGCGCCCTGGGCGTCGAGCACATTCATGTTGAGCGAAATCCGGCTCTCTAGCGCGGTGAGCTTGAACAGGCTTTCCATCAGCACGTCGGGTTCGACCGTGCGCGACTTCGGCTCGATGACGATGCGGATTTCCTCAGCGCTCTCGTCGCGCACGTCGCCCAGCAGCGGCGCCTTCTTGTTTTCGATGACCGCCGCCAACGCCTCGATCAGCTTCGACTTCTGCACCAGGTGCGGGATCTCGGTGACGACGATGCGCCACATGCCACGCCCGAGGTCTTCGGTCTGCCAGCGGGCGCGGACACGGAAGCCGCCTCGGCCCGTCTCATAGGCCTCGCGGATCGATTCCGGCGGTTCGACGACGATACCGCCTGTCGGAAAATCCGGACCGGGGATGAGTTTCAACAACTCGTCGGTCGTGGCCTTCGAATTGTCGATCAGCAGCAGGCAGCCGTCGATCAACTCGGCCAGATTGTGCGGCGGAATGTTCGTCGCCATGCCGACGGCGATGCCCGAGGCGCCGTTCGCGAGCAGGTTTGGAAACGCCGCCGGCAGCACCACCGGCTCTTCCTTCGAGCCATCGTAGCTCGGGCGGAAATCGACCGCGTCCTCGTCGATGCCTTCGAGCAGAGCCTCAGCCGCCTTGGTCAGGCGGCTTTCGGTGTAGCGCATGGCGGCGGGATTATCGCCGTCGATGTTGCCGAAATTGCCCTGGCCGTCGATCAGCGGGTAACGCGAATTGAAATCCTGGGCGAGGCGCACCATCGCATCGTAGATCGCCTGATCGCCGTGCGGGTGATAATCGCCCATCACGTCGCCGACGACCTTCGCGCTCTTGCGGAATGCGGCATCCGCCGTGAGGTTGAGCCGCTTCATCGCGTAGAGCACGCGCCGGTGCACCGGCTTCAACCCATCGCGCACATCCGGCAGCGCCCGGCTGGTGATGGTTGAGAGCGCGTAGGCGAGATAGCGCTTGGCCAGCGCCTCGCCGATCGGCTCTTCCACAATGCGCCCGCCTTCTTCCGGCGAGCGGGTGATATCGTCAGCCATTCTAGCTTCCAGGTGTCAGGTGCCGGCTGTCAGGTGTCAGGAATCGCGTCGAAACGCCAGAGACTGCTGGCGCCCGGCATCTGACACCTGACACCTAGAGCCGCCCCGCAAATCCCAAGCGTTCGATCAGCCGGCGGCGCTGATCGGGCATGCCCTCGCCGCGATGCTCGAACACGCGCCGCTCCAGGAAATATCCAGCTAGCGCGAACGCATCCGCCACATCGCCCGAACCTAGTTGCGCATCCGGATCAACCAGGAATGGCGGCAATTTGAGCAGCACGTCCGCGTGCGGCGCACCGGCCTCGGCTGTCGCCGCACGTCCAGTCCGCGGACTGACCCAGGCAAGGCCCACGGTCTCGCCCGTCACCGCGCAGCGACTCAGATCGAGACCGTAACCAAGCGCCGAGAGCAGCCCCAGTTCGAAACGCGTGTAGAGCGCCGGCCAAATGTCGGTGTGCGGCATCGCCTCGATCAGCACGATCAGCGCGTCATAGAGCTGCGGATAGGCCTGCCGCTCCGGTGTGGCGCCGCGGATCAGCGCCACCGCCGAGGAAAGCCCGGCGAGCGCGATCGGATCGTCGAGCAGGCGCGTCGCGTGCGGCTCAACCAGTTCAAGCGGACTGTAGAAACCGAGTTGTTCGGCGAGCCGCGCCTTCCAGCCTGCGTGCACGACGTTGCCCGACTGCAGGATCGGCTGCGACTTGCGCCCGGCATGCACGACGCCGCCGAAGCGCCCATGCTCGCGCGCGAACACCTCGGCGACGAGCTTGCCCTCGCCGAACGGCCGCGCGCCAAGCACGATGGCGTCATCAACCCATTCCATCAGTGCGGCTCAGTTCTACGATCGCCACCAACTCGTGACCCAGCGTCATCAGTGAATACAGATCGACCCGATGCATCATGCGATCGACATCTGTTTGAGATCGGTCACCCTCTGGCTCTCCACCCCAAACTGTCGATCGGCGAAGTAGTCCGGATGCCTCGAGCTTGGAGACACATGCTATCCAGTAGGCCACATCACTTTCGAATATCCGCGCTAGCGATGGTGATGCCGACAGTTGGGTCGAAAGCGGCCGCCATGCATCGATGTGCCGATGCTCTCGCTGAAAAAACGCCAACACCGCAAGTTCAACGTCGGTGAGGTTCTCTAGGAGAGACAGAAAGCTTCGGGCGCGCTGCGCTGCGAGTTCACCACTGGCCAAGCCCACCGAGGCAATACGGGCAATTCTTGCAGCCCGCTGGTCCGACACCGCTTTCTCAGCCGCACTGGCGGCGTCTCGAAGCAGTCGCGCCCGTTCGGGAGCCGAACCCGCGTTCAGATCGACCTCCAGCTTCGCCAGGTTCGCCGCCACCTCATCAAGGCGGCGAGCTAGCTCTGCCACGAAAACTGCAACTCTATCCACCCTCTGATTTGGCAGGTACTGAACGATCGCGGTCGCCACCCCTCCCAGCGCCACCAACTCTGCGAGTTGTATAAATGTTGGCGCCCCGAGGTCAGCAATTCGGTTCTTCAGTTCAACTGGAAGCTGATCGTATCGCTCAACCGGTTCTCGTGAAGAGGTCATCTCTAAGCTTCGTAATCCAAGCCGAGCCGCCGATACACCGACCGCTGCTCGGTCCAATCCTCGTCCACCTTCACATGCAGAAAGAGATGGATACGCCGGTCGAAGGCGGCTTCCATCTCTTTCCGCGCCAATTCGCCGATGGTCTTGATCGTCGCGCCCTTGGCGCCGATGGCGATCTTCCGCTGGCTTTCGCGCGCCACGTAGATGGTTTGATCGATCTTCGCGGAGCCGTCCTTGCGCTCCTCCCAGGCCTCGGTCTCGACAATCAACTCGTACGGCAGCTCCTCGTGCAAGCGCAGGAACGCCTTCTCACGCGTGATCTCGGCGGCGAGCACACGCGCCGGCGCGTCCATGGTCTGATCCTCGGGAAAGAGCCAGGGACCCTCCGGCGCGCGCTCGGCCAGCGTCTTCGCCAGATCGGCGACACCGTCATTGTTCTTGGCTGAGATCATGAACACGTCGGTGTAGAGCCCTTGCTCAACCAACTTGGACGTGAGTTCGAGCAGCGCCGGGCGCGGAACGGCGTCGACCTTGTTCAGCACCAGGATCGAGGCAAGGTCCATCTCTTTGAGCTTCGACGCAATCTGTGCGGAGTCCTCGATCGACCGTTGATCGGCGCCGCCTTTGGCGTGTGCATGAGCGCTCGCATCCACGACGTGCAGAACCGCATCGGCGCCCTCGAGCGCGCTCCAGGCCGCCGCGACCATGGCGCGGTCGAGTCGGCGTTTCGGCGCGAACACGCCCGGCGTATCGATCAGCACCAGTTGTGCCTCGTCGCGCATGGCGATGCCCCGCACCAGCGCCCGCGTGGTTTGCACCTTCTGCGTCACCGCCGCGACCTTGGCCCCGACGAGCGTGTTCACCAACGTCGACTTGCCGGCGTTGGGCGCGCCGAGCACGGCTATGACGGCGCAACGCTGCTCAGTCACGTTCGCCTCGCGCCTTCAGGAACGCTTCCGCCGCCGCGCGCTGTGCCTCGCGCTTGGAAGCGCCTTCGCCACGCGACGGGTCGAAATCCTCCACATGCGCCTCGATGATGAAACGTGGCGCATGTTCGGGGCCGGATTGCGCGACGTCGACGTAACGCAAATGCTTCTTTCTGGCCGCCGCCCATTCCTGCAAAGCGGTCTTCGCGTCGCGCTGCGTGCGTTTAGCGTCGTCGAAGGCATCGCCCCAGAAACGGCTGATGAACGCGCGCGCCTCTTCCAGTCCGCCATCGAGATAAAGCGCCGCGATCACCGACTCGCACACGTCCCCCAGGATAGCTTCCTTTTGCCGTCCGCCCTGCGCCTCCTCCGAAGCGGAGAGTACGATGGCGTCACCCAAACCCGCCGCGCGCGCGGCGCGGGCGCACGCTTGCCGGTTGACCAATGAATTGAAGCGCGGGGCGAGATCGCCTTCCTGGTCTTGCTGGTTTTCGGCCAGTAATCGCTCCGCGACGCACAGGCCCAACACGCGATCGCCAAGGAACTCCAGACGATCGTAGTCGCGGCGCTTCTTCTTGCCCTCATGCACGCTGCCGTGGGTCAGCGCCTCGCGTAGCAAGGCGCGATCCTTGAACGCATAGCCGATGCGACTCTCAAGCTCGGCGAGCTTGGCGTCGTGAGCCGGCCCTTTCATGGGCCGCGCCTCAATGGACCGATTTCAGGAAGCGGTCGCCGCGGAAGCCGGTGAACAACGTCCACGGCCTGAAGATCGACGTCGATCCGTTGAACGAGACCACCACGAACTGCGCCGGGCCGACGAGGTTGTCGTAGGGAACGTAACCCACCACCGACGGCACCCGGCTGTCGGCGGAATTGTCGCGATCGTCGCCCATCATGAAATAATGCCCCTCGGGCACTTCGAAGACACGGGTGTTGTCGAGTTCGGTGACGCCCTTGTCGAAGGTGATGTAGCTCGCCCCGTTCGGCAGCGTCTCGCGGTAGGTGGGAATATACTCGACCACGCCGTGCTCATTCTCGAACGCCGTCTCGCCGAGCGACTCGCGCTGAACCGGCTCGCCGTTGATGTGCAGCAAGCCGTCGATCATCTGGATGCGGTCGCCCGGCAAGCCGATGACGCGCTTGATGAAATCCTTGTCGGGCTCCGGCAGCGGCCGGAACACCACCACATCGCCGCGCGCGGGTTCGCTGCCGAAGAGGCGCCCATGCGGCAGCAGCCCTTCGAGCGGCGCGAACGAAAAGCGGCCGTAGCCGTAGGACCATTTGGTCACCACGATATAGTCGCCGACCTCGAGCGTAGGCTGCATCGAGCCGGAGGGAATGCGGAAGGGCTGGGCGATGGTGAAACGCAGCACCATGGCGAGCGCGAGCGCGTAGAGGATCGTCTTCACGTTATCCCAGAAGACGTCCATCGCAGGCGTCGAAGAACTCGTCGTCGTCATGCTCATGCGTTTCTCGCTAATGACCCTCTGGCCGCCTTGCCTGTACTGACCGTCCTACGCTACGCGCGGCCATGCTTTTCCCCACTGGCGCGGATCATTCGCCGGGCCTGGGGTCCAACTCCGCCGAAATAATGACGAAACCGACAGCAAGCGGGTAGTCGTCGGTCAGGCTGACGTGGATGTGGGCGACATGGCCGGGGGGCGTCAACAGCGCCAGACGCCGCGCCGCGCCCCCGGTCAGGATCATGGTCGGCTGGCCGCTGGGGAGGTTGGCCACGCCCATATCCCGCCAAAACACGCCTTGTTTCAGGCCTGTACCGAGAGCCTTCGAGCACGCCTCCTTGGCCGCGAACCGTTTGGCGTAGGTGGCGGCTCGTTCATGCGGCCGCCTTTCCGCTCGGGCGCGCTCCTTCTCGGTGTAGATGCGCTGCACGAACCGGTCGCCGAAACGGGCGAGCGTCCGCTCGATCCGGCGGATGTCGATGATGTCGGAGCCGATGCCGATGATCATGGGCGCCGCGCCGCATCGATGCGGCGGCGCATTTCGACAACCGCGGGGCCTAGGCCAATGAAGATCGCCTCGCCGACAAGGAAGTGGCCGATATTCAGTTCGGCGATTTCGGGAATGGCGGCGATGGGCGCGACGGTTTCGTAATCGATGCCATGGCCGGCGTGCACTTCGAGGCCAAGCGCAGCAGCCTGGGTCGCGCCGGTTTTCAGGGCAGCCAACACGCTTTCAGCCTCCGCCGCTTGTCCCTCGCGCATCGCGTCGCAATAGGCGCCGGTGTGCAACTCGACGACCGCCGCGCCGGTGCGGCTCGCCGCTTCGATCTGCATGGGATCGGCGCCGATGAAGAGGGAGACGCGGCTGCCATTGTCGCGGAGCTTCTCGACGAACGGCGCAATCCAGTTGTGGCCGCCCGCCACATCGAGACCGCCCTCGGTCGTGCGCTCCTCGCGCCGCTCCGGCACCAGGCAAACAGCATGTGGACGGTGCTTCAGCGCGATCTCCAGCATCTCCGAGGTGACCGCCATTTCGAGGTTCAGCGGCCGGCCGCGCTCATGCAGCATGGCGGCGAGGTGGGCGATATCGGCATCGGAGATGTGACGCCGGTCTTCGCGCAAATGCGCCGTGATGCCATCAGCGCCCGCTTCGAGCGCCACCACCGCCGCGCGCGCGGGATCGGGATAGGAGACCCCGCGCGCATTCCTGATCGTGGCGACGTGGTCGATGTTCACGCCGAGACGGACGTGACGGCTCATGCCGCCAACCCCCGCGAACCCGGCTTGATCGCCGGCAGCGCCGCCAGCTCCGGCGGCAACTGATCGGCCGGATACGCCGGCGCGC
Organism: Proteobacteria bacterium HN_bin10; assembly: GCA_002083515.1. Lineage (GTDB taxonomy): Bacteria > Pseudomonadota > Alphaproteobacteria > Caulobacterales > Aquidulcibacteraceae > Vitreimonas. The sequence goes on along the minus strand of LWDN01000073.1, from coordinate 17,615 downwards.
TGACGCAGGCGAGCGAGACAAGCTTGGCGCCAATGTCAGCCTTGCCGCCGGAACGATCGATCAAACAGGCCGCGCCGACGAGTTCGCCGGGATGGCCGCGGATCGCGTCCAGGCACTCGCGCGACGACAAGCCGGTGGTGATCACGTCCTCGACCATCAGCACGCGCTCGCCCGGCTTGATCTCGAAGCCGCGGCGCAGCTGGAACTCGCCTTTCTCGCGCTCAACGAACATGGCCCGCGCGCCGAGGTGCCGCGCCGTTTCGTAGCCCGGGATGATGGCGCCGACTGCGGGCGAGACCACCGCATCGATCTTGCCGAACGCCGCCTGCGCTTTCTCGGCCAGCGCGCGGCAGAGGCGTTCCGTGCGCGCGGGATCCATGAACACGGCGTTCTTCTGGAAGAAGACGGGGGAGTGGAGACCGGAAGAGAGAATGAAATGCCCCTCCAGCAGAGCGCCGGCGGCGCGGAATTCGTCAAGGACTTGCTGTTGATTCATGGGGCGTATGTAGCGGCTCGTCCCGTGCGCGTCGATGTTGCCGCCGCTATCGGCTGGGCTTTGAAGGGCGTAGACTGCCTACTTGGAGGACAGCCATGGCGGTCCATAAGTCTCTGGCGGTGGCATTGCTGGCCTTGGCGATTGGCGGTTGCGCGAATCTCACCGCCGACCGGCCGCTGTTTTCGGTGGCCGATCAGGGCCCGCCGCCCCTCACCGAAGGCATTTGGATCGCCCTCGGCGAAGAGTGCGCCGAGCACAATGTGCGCCGGCGGCGCTTCCCGAAAGAATGCGTTCCGCTTGAGTTTCGCCGCGAAGCGGACGGCGCCTGGCGCATCGCCTTCCGCATCGATCTCGTGTCCAATTTCAACTCTCGAGAGCGCGCCGAAGCAGAATTAGACGCGGCCAATGGCCCCTATCGCCTGATCCTCGCCCCGGCTGTGGAGCGCGAAACAGGGGAAGGCTTTGCGCCACTCTATGTCGGCGAACTCGATCAGCTCCGCAACGAAGACGATTCCATCACCTACGCCGTGGTCGCGCCGATCGGCGCGATGCCGGCAACGGAAATGCGACTGCTGGGCATGATCGGGTGCGACGATATCCTGCGCGACGGGCCGATCGAGGGCATCACGCCGGACTATCAAACGCGGATCGATGAAGACGGCGTCTCGCACCAGGATCTGCGTGGTTGCACGGGGACGAGCCAAGCTGCCGTTCGCGAAGCCGTGCGCCGAGCCCTCATAGAGAATCTGGACGAAATAACGAAGTCGCGTTTCGTCTTCGTCCGCGCGAACTAACCCTTCACCCGTTCCGCTTCCTTCACCGACCGGCTCGCGCGCATGGCGGCCAGAATGTTGACGAGATGGCGGGCGTCGGCGACTTCAATGTCGAAAATCATGTCGAAGAAATCAGTGGTGCGCTTGGCCAAACGCAGGTTGAGGATGTCGCCCTCGTTCTCGGCGATGATGCCGCATAACTCCGCCAACACGCCGCGCTTGTTCTCGACCGTGGCGACGATCCGCCCCACCGCGAGGGTTTTGTTCAGCGCCGTCGGCGTCCAGCCTAGGTCGATCCACTCGTTGCCCTCGGCCTCCAATTGCTCGAGCGTTTCGCAATCGATGGTATGGATGACCACGCCTTTGCCCGGCGTATGCACGCCGATGATGCGGTCGCCGGGGATCGGCGTGCAGCACTCGGCGAAATGAAGCGCGACGCCGGGTGTGAGATCGCCGCCACGCACATAAAGTTTGGCCTTCTCCAGCTCCATCGGCCGCCGGCCCTCGTCCTTGCGGACCCTTTCTTTGAGCCCAGGAAAAGCCGCGACCGCCACGGCGCTGGCTTTGATCAGCCCTTCTCCGACGGCGATGAAGAGCTCTTCTTCGTCATGCTTGCCGAGCTTCTCGGCCGCCTGCTTCAAGGCGGTGTCGGCAAGCTCATGCCCATACCGATGCAGCGCATGCGCGACGAGATCGCGGCCGAGGCGCTCGAACTCGTCGCGTTTGGCATGGCGGTCGAGACGCCGCTGCGCGGCCTTGGCGCGGCCGGTCTTGGTCAGCGCCTCGTAACCCGGCACCGGCGCGACTTTATCGCCGGTGACGATCTCCACCACGTCGCCGTTGCGCAGCACGGTGCGCAGCGGCTTGTCGACGCCGTTGATCTTGGCCCCGATGCAGCGATCGCCGATGTCGGAGTGCACGGCATAGGCAAAATCCAAAGGCGTGGCGCCTTGCGGCAGCGGGATCAGAGTTCCCTTTGGCGTAAAGGCGAACACGTGATCTGAATACATTTCGAGCTTTGCGTGCTCGAGAAATTCGCCGGCCTCGCCGCCGTGTTCGGCGATCTCCAGCAGCGATCGCGTCGCCTCGCGCGCATCGAGCCCGGCTGACGCCGCGGTCTCTTCATCGAACCCATAGGATTCGTTCTTGTAACGCCAATGGGCGGCGACGCCATTCTCGGCGATCTCATCCATGTCCTGCGTGCGGATCTGAATTTCGACGCGCACATTACCCGGCCCGATCACGGTGGTGTGGATCGAGCGATAGCCGTTCGGCTTCGGATTGGAGACGAAATCCTCCAATTGATCGGGCACGCAGCGCCATGTCTGATGGATCAGGCCGAGCGCGCGATAACAATCGTCGGGATTGTTGACGATCACGCGGAACGCATAGACGTCGGCCAGATCGGAGAACTCGATGCTCTTGCGCTGAAGCTTGCGCCAGATCGAGTACGCCTGTTTCTCGCGCCCATAGACGCGCGCGTCGATGCCGGCGAACTCGAAAACTTCCAGGATCGTTTGCACGATGATGGCGACATTGGCGCCCTTTTCGACGCGCAACTGCGCGAGGCGTGCGTTGATGGTCGCCTCCATTTCCGGGAATGCCTCATGGAAGGCGAGGCCCTCCAATTCGCGCGCCATCTTCTCCATGCCGATGCGCCGCGCCAAGGGACCGTAGATTTCCAGCGTTTCAAGCGCGATGCGCCGGCGTTTCTCCGGCTTCGGAATGTGGCTGAGCGTGCGCATGTTGTGCAGCCGATCCGCCAGCTTGACGATCAGCACGCGCACGTCGCGCGACATGGCCAGGATGAACTTCTGCAGGTTTTGCGCCTGCTTGCTTTCTTCGCTCTGGATTTCGAGCTTCGAAAGCTTCGTCACGCCTTCGACCAGCTCGGCGATCTGCGGCCCGAACAGTTTGGCGATCTCTTCGGGCGTGGCGTCGGTGTCCTCGATCGTGTCGTGCAGCAAGCCCGCCACGATGGTGGCGGCGTCGAGTTTGTACTCCGTCAGGATGCCGGCAACCTGGATCGGGTGGGCGAAGTACGGATCGCCTGAATGGCGGACCTGGCTGCCATGCTTCGCCGTCGCGTAGACGTAGGCGCGGTTGATCAGGCTTTCGTCGACGGATGGATCGTAGCCGCGCACGCGCTCAACCAGCTCAAACTGGCGCAGGTAGCTCTTGCGCGGCTGCGTGCCCGCGCCTGCCGCTGCTTGGCTGGCCGGGTCTTTGGCGGCGACTCCGTCACCGCCCGACATGGGACTAGTACCGCTCGTCGCGCTGGGCTTCCGCTTCCTGCTGGAGCGCGCGCAGCACGTCGTCTTCGCTGGTCTCCACTGGGGCGGCCAAGGCCAGACGATCCTGCTCATCCTCGGCTGCGGCGGCAGGCTGCACGTCCTGGTAAAGCATCACGTAGCTGTCGCGCAGCTCTTCCGGGGTAATGGCCCCGTCGCCGATCTCCCGCAGGGCGACGACCGGGTCCTTGTCCCGGTCACGGTCCACCAGCGGCTCCGCGCCGGAGGAAATGTTCCGCGCCCGGTGGGCGGCCAGCAGCACCAGCGAGAACCGGTTTGGGACTTTTTCTACGCAATCTTCGACGGTTACGCGTGCCAAGGGCGTGCTTCCTCAGGTCAAAAAGGGCAGGATCGTGAGCCAACCTAGTGGGGCTCGCGGTATTTCGCAATGCGAAGCACCGCCGCAAGTGCGAAATCCGGCCTCAATGGCGCTACGCCAGAGCGCCAATGCGCTCGCAACGATAGCCGGCGGGCAGGGATTCCAGCAGCTCCCTCACCGAACGACCGGTCGGATGGCGCCAGTCGGGGGCGATTTCCGCCAGTGGCGCTAACACGAAAGCCCGCTCGGACATTCGGGGATGAGGCAGGCTGATGGGGCCAAACGCGCCTTCGAACCCCTGCATGGCGATGATGTCGAGGTCGAGTGTGCGCGCCGCCCATCGCTCCCGCCGCTCCCGGCCGAACCGCCGCTCTATGGCGGTCAGGCGCTCGTAAAGCGCCTCGGGATGAAGACCCACAGCGTCCAATTCCACCACCGCGTTGCAATAGTCCGGCTGGCCGCTGCCCCGCGGCCACGCCTCGGTCCGCCAGACGCCGGATAGCGCACGGACATCGAGCCCATCGGTTCGCATCGCCGCGACCGCACGCGCGAGCAAAGGCGCGCCCTCGACGCCCTCAAACGGCAGATTGGCGCCCAAGGCGACAAACGCACTGGTTGGCAAGTTCCACGCCTCCGAACCACAATGCGCCGACAGCGCCGAGTTTCGCTATGACTCGTCTCCGCACTCCAATCCACCCGGAAGGGAAACGATCTACGGTGAACGCACATCCGCCTGAGGCGCCGGCAGATTGCCAGCTCTGCCCACGCCTCGTCGCCTATCGCGAAGCCAACCGCCGCGCCGAGCCGAGTTGGTTCAACGGCGCCGCGCCATCGTTCGGCGATCCGAACGCGCGTCTGCTGATCGTTGGGCTGGCGCCCGGACGCATGGGCGCCAATCGGACCGGGCGGCCGTTCACGGGCGATTACGCCGGCGATCTCCTCTACGGAACGCTGAAGAAGCTTGGCTTGGCTGAAGGGGAGTATCGCGCCGATCCCAAGGACGGCTTCACGCTGAAGGGCGCGATGATCACCAATGCCGTGCGCTGCGCGCCGCCCGAGAACAAGCCGACACCCGAGGAAATCGCGACCTGCCGGCCGTTCCTCGCCGCGCGCATTGCGGCGCTGCCCCAGGTACGCGCGTTGCTGGCGCTAGGATCGATTGCGCACGAAAGCGTTCTGCGCGCCCATGGGATGAAGCCCGGCGCCAGCAAATTCGGTCATGGCGTCGAGACAACCCTGCCGGGCGGCGGCGTGCTCGTCTCAAGCTATCATTGCTCGCGCTACAATACACAGACGCGCCGGTTGACGGCGGAGATGTTTGAAGCGGTTATGGCCCGCGCAAAGGCGCTGGCCTTCGCCTGATCAAGGCGTCGGCACGCCATAGGTGGCGTAGAGGCGAGCGATCCCCGGCCGGAGTTCATCCGCCGCCGCAAGATCGGCCGCGCTCTCGGCCGCCATGCCGAGACCATGCCGCGCCAGGCCGCGCCCATGGAGAAAATGCCCGTTGTCGGGCTCAAGCGCGAACGCCGCTTCGTAGTCCGCCAGCGCCGCCGCATAATCGCCGCGCAAATAATGAACCAACCCACGGCTATCGAGCACGTTCGGGTCGTTCGGCGAAGCAATCAGCGACGCATTGCAATCCGCCAGCGCTAGATCAAGATCGCCGCCATTGGTCGCCCGCAGCCAGCATCGATTGTTGAGAAGGTCAGCGTCCGTTGGCGATTCCTCAATCAACGCATTGAGCTGCACAAGCTCCGCTTCGTAGGCTTCGGCCTTCTGCTCGACTGTTTGCGCACGTCGCTCGATCGCCGGTTGCAGACCCGGTTGCAGCGCCAATGCCGCATCGAAGTCGCGAAGCGCGTCGTCATAAGCGCCGCGCGCCTGGTGCACGATGGCGCGCTCGAAGAAGGCCTGCGGGTTGGCGCTGTCGAGGCGCATGGCGCGGCCAAAATCGGCAAGCGCGCGGCCGTAATCTCCAGCGTTCGAACGAATGGCGCCACGCACGATGAGTGCGGCGGCCCGGCGTTCCGGCGTCGTGCCTGGAAAAGCAATGACCGCCGAGCACTGGAGCAGCCGGAAGTCGGGCAGGCCAGCGCCTTCACACTGCTCCCACGCCAACTCGACCGTGTCCGCCGTGACGGGTTTGACGCACCCCGCCAGCGCGACCGCGAACGCCAATGCGAGCGCCGTCCTCATCCCTTGTCCCGCAACAATCGCCCCTGCTGGCGCTTCCATTCACGATCTTTTGTGGCCTCGCGCTTGTCATGGGCCTTCTTGCCCTTGGCGAGCGCGAGCTTGAGTTTGGCGATGCCGCGATCGTTGAAATAGAGTTCAAGCGGGGCAAGCGTGCGGCCCTCGCGCTCCACGGCGCTGGCGAGTTTCTTCAATTCACGCCCGCGCACCAGCAATTTACGCGGGCGACGCGGCTCGTGATTGAACTGGCCGGCCGGCGGATACTCAGGGATGGTCGCGTTGATCAGCCAGAGTTCGCCTTTCTCGGTGCTAGCGTAGCTCTCGGCGATGTTGGCGCGTCCGCCGCGCAGTGACTTCACCTCGGTGCCGACAAGCTGGACCCCGGCCTCGAGCGTGTCCTCGATCAGATAGTCGAAGCGCGCGCGCCGGTTCTCGGCGATCAACTTGCGTTTGGGCTCGTCCTTCTTGGCCATGACGATTAGATAAGCCCCGCATGCGTCATTGCCGATCGAATCTGCGCCTTTGCCGCATCGGTGCAGGTGAGGAGCGGCAGTCGCACCTCATCCGAACACAAGCCAAGCAGCGAGCACGCATGCTTCGCCGGCGCCGGCGAGGGCTCGCAGAACAGCGCCTTGTGCAGCGGCGCGAGTTTGTCATCGATCGCGCGCGCTGTCTCGAAATCGCCCCGGAGCGTCGCCTCCTGCATTTTGGCGCATAGTTCGGGTGCGACGTTCGCGGTCACCGAAATGCAGCCGCGGCCGCCGTGGGCGTTGAAACCCAACGCGCTGCCATCCTCTCCTGAGAGCTGGATGAACTTCTCCCCGGCCAAAGCGCGATGACGCGCCACGCGCGAGAGATCGCTGGTCGCATCCTTGATGCCGGCGACATTCTTCAGCTGCGCTAGCCTACCGACGGTTTCCACCGAGATATCGGTGACGGTGCGGCCGGGCACGTTATAGACATAGATCGGAATGTCGACGGCGTCGTTGATCGCCTTGAAGTGCGCAACCAGGCCCTCTTGGCTGGGCTTGTTGTAATAGGGCGAGACGACCAGCACGGCATCCGCGCCTGCGCGTTTCGCTCGTTTGGCCAGTTCGATCGCATGGGCGGTATTGTTCGAGCCCGCCCCGGCGATGACAGGGGCGCGCTTGGCCGCCGCCTCCACGCACAATTCCACGACGCGCACATGTTCTTCCAGGCTGAGCGTAACGCTTTCGCCGGTCGTGCCGCATGGCACCAGTCCGTGTGAACCCGCCGCAATCTGGCGCTCCACCAGGGCCTGGAATGCCGGTTCATCGACGATTCCATTCCGAAACGGCGTAATGAGTGCGGGAATCGACCCGTGAACCATGAAGCTCACCTGAAACCGGGGCTGGCGTTGGCGCGATTCCTGCCACAGTGTCGGGCAAGGTTAAATAGCGAGCCGCCGGCCCAGCTGGGCGGTTTGCAGAGGGCGTTGGACACGACGAGGCGCATGATGGGCGGACCCAATCTGATCCGGATCGTCGCGGCGGGCGCTCTCGCGTGCGTCTTGCTGGGCGCGTCAGGCGCGGGCCAGAACGACGCATCGTCCGGGGCCGCTTACGCCCAGCCAGCGCCGCCGCCGCCCGCCGCGGAGGTGATGCGCCTGCGCGACGGTCTCGCCGCCGCCGACAGCGGCGATTGGGGCGGCTTAGCCGCGCTGCGCGACAGCGCCACCGATCCGCTTGTGCGCCGGATGCTGCAATGGCGCTGGGCCTCCGCCAACGAGGCGCCGCTCTATTTTTACGACATCAAGCAGGCGCTCGACGAACTCCAGGGCTGGCCGGGCCGCACGACCATGCGCACCCGCGCTGAGCAGGCGATCTTCGACAGTCCGCTTTCGGCGCAGGAGCGTGTTGCGTTCTTGCGTCAGGACGGAGGCCCCCTCACCGGCGACGGCCGCATGGCGCTGGCGATCGCGCTGCGCGACGCGGGCCAACGCACCGAGGCCGAACAGATCGCGCGCGCCTCCTGGCGCGAAGACGCGCTCACCAGCGCTGCCGAAGATCGCGCACTGGAAGAATTCAGCGGCATTCTGACTCAAGACGATCATGCCGCGCGGGTGAGCGGCCTGCTGTGGCGCGATCAACGCACCGCCGCGCAACGCCTGTTCTCCCGCATTTCGCCGGCTGATCGCGCGCTGGCGCAGGCGCGGATCGCGGTCCAGACCCGGCAACGCCGGGGCTTGCAGGCGGCCATCGACGCCGTGCCCGCTTCGCGCCAAGACGATCCCGGCCTGCTGTTCGACCGCGCTCAGTATCGGCGGCGCACCGATCAGCCGGTCGAAGCCATGGAGATGGCCGCACGGATCAATCCGCTTGAGGCCCCCGCCGCCGCGCGCGCCGACATTTTCGCCGAGCGCCGGCTTTATGTTCCCCGCGCCATGCGGGCGGGAAACTATCGGCTTGCGTACCAACTGGTTTCGAACCACGGCCTCCGCTCCGGCGAAGCCTTCGCCGACGCCGAATGGCTGTCCGGCTGGTTGAGCCTGCGCTATCTCGGCCAACCGCAACGCGCCGCCGAGCATTTCTCGCACCTGAGCGAAAATGTCTCTTCGCCGGTTTCCCTTTCCCGTGCGCTCTACTGGCGTGCTGAGGCGGAAGAGGCGCTTGGGCGGAACGCCGAAGCCGAGCGCCTGTTCGACGAGGCGGCCCGCTTCAATTTCACCTATTATGGCCAGCTCGCCGCGACGCGCGGCGAACGCACGGCGTTGCTCTCGTTCCCCGAAACCGCGCGCGTCACCGACGAGGCCCGTGCGCGCTTCGAGAATCGCGAACTGGTTCGGGCGTTACGGCTGATGTCGCAGGTCGGGGCACGGCGCGACTTCGAGTCAATCTCGTTCTATCTCGACGACACGCTCGACGATCCGATGGAGATCGAACTCTTATCGCAGCTAGCGCGCGAGCAATCCTATTATCGCACCGCCTTGCGCAGCGCCAAGGCAGGGCTCTTCCGCAATGTCGTCGCCGCCAGCGCCGCCTATCCGTTGATCGAAATTCCGGCGACGGTCCGCAATCAGGGCCGCATCGAACCGGCCTTGGTGTTGGCGATCATCCGTCAGGAGAGCGAGTTCGAAATGAGCGCCGTCTCGCACGCCAATGCGCACGGCCTGATGCAACTGATCCCTTCAACGGCGCGGGCTCAAGCGCGACGCGAAGGCATGCCCTACGAGCGCGCGGCGCTCACCCAAGATGCGCACTACAATATGACCCTCGGCTCTGCGCACCTCGCTGATCTGGTCAGCGAATTCAACGGATCGTACGTGCTGGCGATCGCTTCCTATAATGCGGGCTCCCACCGCGCGCGGGAGTGGATTGCCGACTTCGGCGACCCGCGTTCGCCGTCGGTGGACGTGGTCGACTGGGTCGAACTCATCCCGTTTTCGGAGACGCGCAATTACGTCCAGCGCGTGACCGAGAACTTGCAGGTCTATCGCTATCGACTGGCCGGCCAGCCAACTCCCATCGAGCTTGAACGCGACTTGAAGCGCGGCGGCTACTAGGTATCCAACGCGCGGCGGAAGGTCGCCGCATCGACATTGCCGCCGCTGGCGATGACGGCGACCGTCTTGCCACTTACGTCTGCGCCGCCTTCCAGCAGCGCCGCGAGAGCTGCCGCGCCCGACGGTTCGAGCACGATCTTCAAACGCTCGAATGCAAATTTCATCGCGCGGAGCACTGCATCATCCGACACAGCGAACACGCGCTCGAAACGATCGCGCGCGATCGCGTAGGGGATTTCTCCCATCTCTTCCGTCAACAATCCGTCGCAGATCGAGCGAATGCCGGGCGCGTTGCGTTGAATGGCGCCGCTGGCAAGCGTGCGCTGGATATCGTTGTGTCCCTCGGGCTCCACCGCGAAGATGCGCGCGCCCGGCAACGACAGCGCCGTGCCGGCCGAAAGCCCGCCGCCGCTTGCCGGCACAAACACAACATCGGGCGAGATCTGCTCCGCAATCTCAAGACCGGCGGTCCCCTGCCCCGCCAGCACGAGCGGATCGTCGAAAGGTTTGATTAAGGAGAGATCGCCCTCGGCCGCGAGTTGAGCGCCGATCTTTTCGCGGCTTTCCTTGATGCGATCGTAAGTGACAACATGCGCGCCCAAACTCCGCGTTGTCTCCAATTTTATCCGGGGCGCATCCGCCGGCATGACGATGGTCGCCTGCACGCCGAAGATCTTCGCTGCGGTCGACACCGCGATGGCGTGGTTGCCGGAGGAGAAGGCGATCACCCCCTTGGCGCGCACCTCCGGCTTGAGTGCGGCCATCGCATTGGCGGCGCCGCGCATCTTGAAAGCGCCGCCGCGTTGGAGGTTCTCCGCCTTCACCCAAACTTTCGCGCCGGTCATGTGATCCAGCGCGTCGTTGCGGATGAGCGGCGTCTTGACCGCGATGCCCTCGATACGTTTGGCGGCGGCTCTCACATCATCGATCGTCGGGATCATCACGAACCTCGTGGTTTTGCGCGCCTGGTCGGCGGGGCGCTCAGGGGATCTTCCGGCCAGGGGTGCTTGGGGTAGCGACCGCGCATCTCCGTGCGAACGGCCGCATACGACCCGCGCCAGAAGCCCGGCAAGTCCTTCGTTGTTTGCACCGGGCGGTGCGCGGGGGAAAGCAGACGCAATGTCAACGGCACGCGCCCGCCGGCGATAGTTGGGTGTTTGTGGAGGCCGAACATCTCCTGCAGCCGCACGTCGAGCGCCGGGCCGCCTTCGCTCTCATAGTCGATGGGCAACGACGAGCCCGCCGGCGTCTCGAAACGCGCGGGCGCTTCCGCGTCGAGGCGGCGGCGCAACCCATGATCCAACCATTGCAGCAGCGCCCGCGAAACATCTACCGCCTTCAACGACGAGACTCCCTGTAGCGCCGGCGCCAGCCATGCGGGGGCGGCGGCGATGAGAGCCTCATCGCTCCACTCTGGCCAAGGATCGCCTTCCAGACCGCGCATGAACGCCACCCGCGCCCGCGTCAGCCGCGCCGCATCGCTCCAGTCGAGGTGTTGAAGGCCCTGATCGACGACGACATCGAGCAGGGCCTGCGATAGCTCCTCGCCGCTCAGCCGTTCCATCGGCGTCTCGGATAGGATCAACCGCCCGAGCCTGCGAACCTTGCGCGCGCGCAGCGCGCCAGTGGCGGCGTCGATGACCGCGGAGGCGCGTGTTTCGATCAAATGGCCGAACATGGCCTCGATATCGGCGAAAGCGATCGGCGCGCCGAGCAGCACCTGCGCCCGCGCTGCGGTTCCGGAAATGTCCGCGATGACGGCGTAAGCTTCGCGCAAGAGCGGCGAACTCTCATCGACCTGCACCGTGCGGCCGTTGGCCAAACTGAATCCCTGTTGCCGCGCCTTGGCGACGCGATCGGGATAGGCGATGGCAAGAACACGCCCGGCCTGCTCCTCGTCGATTTCGGTCTGACCGCCTCCCGCCATGCGAGCGATTCGGCCGGCGAGCGCGCGTGCGCTCTCGGCGCGCTGCCCGCGCTCGCTGGCGAAGCGATGCAGACGCTCCCGCAGATCGGTGCTGCGCCCGCCAAGCCCCTGTTCGGTCAGCACCATGGCGATGCGCGCGGCGAGCAGCGCTTGATCGTCGCGCGCCGCCACAACGATCATATGCGCAAGCCGCGCAGGCAAGGGCAGACGCGCCACCGCTTCGCCGTGCGGGGTCAAGCGGCCCGCTTCATCCAGCGCGCCGATGTTCTTCAGCAGCGCGATGGCTTCTTTCCACGCCGGCGCGGGTGGCGGATCGAGCCAGGCAAGCGCAGCCGGATCGCTGACGCCCCAGGCGGCGAGATCGAGCGCCAAACCGGAGAGGTCGGAGTCCAATATCTCTGGCCGGTCGAATTGCGGCAGCGCCCGTGTCTCGCCTTCGCTCCACAACCGCCAACAAACGCCGGGTTCGAGCCGACCGGCCCGGCCCGTGCGTTGCGCAATCGCGGCTTGGCTAGCCCGCACCGTTTCCAATCGCGAAAGTCCGAGCGCCGGTTCGAAGCGCGGCCGGCGCGCGAGCCCTGCATCGATCACGATGCGCACGCCTTCGATGGTGAGACTGGTCTCGGCGATCGAGGTCGCGAGCACGACCTTGCGGCGGCCCGCAGGCGCGGGCGCAATCGCAGCGTCCTGATCGGCGGGGCTCATCGCGCCATAGAGCGGGCGGATGTCGACGCTGGGATCGCGTACACTGGCGCGCAATTGCTCCGCCGTCCGCTCGATCTCGCGCACGCCCGGCAGAAACACCAAGGCACTGCCCGGCTCCGCCGGGAGCGCCGCGCGCGTCGCCGCTGCGACCTCTTCCTCCAGCCGCGCCCGCGGATCGCGCGGGCGGTAGATATGACGCACCGGAAATATCCGCCCTTCGCTGACAATCACGGGCGCGTCGTCCAACAACGCCGCGACACGCGCCGCATCCAAAGTCGCCGACATCACGACGATTTTCAGATCGGGACGCAGCGCGCCCTGTGCGTCGCGCGCAAGCGCCAAGCCCAGATCGCCTTCAAGGCTGCGCTCATGGAATTCGTCGAAAATGACCGCAGCCACGCCCCGCAATTCCGGGTCGTCCAGGATCATGCGTGTGAACACGCCTTCGGTGACGACCTCGATCCGTGTCTTCGATCCGATCCTTGAATCAAGGCGCACGCGATACCCGATCGTGGCGCCAACCGGCTCGCCGCGCTCAAACGCCATCCGCGCGGCCGCTGCGCGGGCGGCGATGCGGCGGGGCGAGAGCAGGACAATCTTACCCTGCTTCGCCCAATTGGCCGCGAGCAGCGCCGGCGCCACGCGCGTGGTCTTGCCAGCGCCGGGCGGGGCCACCAGCACAGCTTCGCCGCGCATCTCCAGTGCCGCCAGCAATTGCGGCAGAACGTCCTCGACCGGAAGCATGCACCTGGACTTAGCCGCCGCCGTTTCCCCTGTCTCGCCGCATTGGCGCGGCAAGGTGGCGATTGTATAGGCAAGCCTCGCAAACGCCGGAGTTGGGAATGCGCGCACGCTTGGTAGGTAAGTTGGCGGTGGCCCTCGCGGTCTGCATCGGGCTCGCCGCCTGCTCCACGGGCCGAACGGCCGACACCCGCCGCGGCGTCAGCGGCGCCGCTTCTATTCCGCTGCGCGACGTTGGGTTGATCCGTCCCGAAATCCCGTTGTTGTTGCGAAACCTGCAATATCCCTATTCGACGGCGACCCTAACGGATTGCGCGGCCGTGGCCCGCGAGATCAATCAATTGGACGGCGTGCTTGGCCCCGAGAGCTACCAGCCCGGCCCCAACCGCAACGTCTGGGACCGCAGCGGCGATTTCGTCGAGGAACAGACCATCCAGGCGGCTGAGAACACCGCCGAAGACTTGATTCCGTTCCGCTCCTGGGTTCGCCGCATCAGCGGCGCCAACCGCGCCGAGCGCGACGCTTTGCGGGCGGTCGCGAACGGCCAACAGCGGCGCACGTTCCTGCGCGGCTATGGCGCGTCGCTTGGCTGTCCGAACATGATCCCGCCGCCGCCGCCGCCCGAACGGCAACGCCGGGGCTAGTGCTGCGCCGGCAGGGCGCAGCTAGTGCGCAGCGGATTTTCGGAAGATCATGCTCTTGATTAGGTAGAACACGCCGATAATTACGGCGTAACCGGCGAGCAGCACGCCGGCGTTGCCCCAAAAAGCGGGCTCCATGATCGGCGGCAGCCGCACTGCGCCGCCGTCGCCGGCGAGGATCGGCGCAAGCTGGTCGATCGCGATATGTACGATGGTCGCCACAATGGCGACGGGCAGCCATTGCCGCCACGAACCCAGGAACAGCGTCGCGGCTAGCGCAATCAAGAGGCCCTTCGGGTTGTTGGTGTTGGCGAACCCCTCGCGCAAAATCGCCACCGCCTGATCGACATATTCCATGGTCGCCCCTCCGCGCTGCTGCCGGCCTGGTCCCCGCCGTTCGCAGGCGATTGTTAGGCGCCTGGAGCGACCTCGTCCAGACGCCGCCGCCGCTCATCACCGGGGAATTTCGAGCGTCATCAGGACATCGTCCACCAGTTTTTCGGCTATCTTGATCCCCCCGGGTATGCGGCCGCTCTCTCTGAACCCGATCCGTTTGTAGAGCTCCAGCGCGTGCGTATTCGCACCGTTGACCCAGAGCGCGACGCGCAACGCCCCCCGCCGCTCTGCATCGTCGATCGCCGCGCGCAACAGGCTGCCGCTCGCGCCTAAGCCCCGCGCATCCGGGTGCACATAGACGGCATGAATCCAGAATGTGTGCGCAAGCGAGGGATACGGCAGTGCGTCAATAGTGAGCTTGCCGACCAGACGATTACCATCGAACACGCCCCACGCATCGCCCCTGGAGAGCATCGCCTCCACGTCCGCATCCGATCGCGCAGCGTCGGTTTCGGGCACATCAACGAAACCGTGCGGCGCTTCGAGTATGCCGAAACGGTGCAGCGCACGGTACGCGCCGAGATCGCCCGCCGAAAGCTTCCGCACGTTCACGCCGCGCCGCCGCCGCCGAAGCGCGCCGCCAGCTCCGCCACCTGTTCGTCCTCGATTTTTTTGAACAGCACGTCGGGGGGCGCGATCTTGAGGCCGCGCGGCAGCGCGTCCCACACGGTGCGGTCCGCAGGCAGCGGCCACATGCGGTTCTTTTCGGGGACGCCAATTGCGTCGAGCACCACCTTTGCCGCATCCGGAATGAAGGGTTGCGCCAGGATCGCGAAGAGCGCGCAGGCGTTGAGCCCGGTGCGCACGCCGACCGCCGCGGCGTCGCGATCCGTCTTCAGCGCGGTCCAGGGCGCGGCCGCCTGCAGATACTCGTTTCCGGCGACCCAGATGGCGCGCAATTCGGCGGCGGCCTTGCGATATTCCATCTGGTCGTGAAATTGCGTCAGCGCCGCAAGCCGCTCGGCGAACTCGTCGGCGAGCTTAGTTTCGTGCGGTCCCGGCGCGCCGCCATCCGGCACCGCGCTGTCGAATTTCGAAGCGGCAAAGCGTGTAATCCGGTTGACGAAATTGCCGAAGACGTTGGCGAGATCGGCGTTGATGGTCTGCTGAAATTGCTCGAGCGTGAAGGCCGCGTCCGAACTCTCGGGCGCGTTCGCCATCAGATACCAGCGCCAGTAGTCGCTGGGTAACACCTCCAGCGCCTGATCCATGAAGATGCCGCGCTTCTCGGTGGTGGAGAACTTGCCCCCGTACCACGTAACCCAATTGAACGCCTTCAAGCGGTCCACGAGCTTCCAAGGCTCGCCCGACCCCATAATCGTCACCGGAAAACTCACCGTGTGGAAAGCGACGTTATCCTTGCCCATGAATTGGATGTAGGTGACGTCGCTTGCGCCCTTGTCTTCGCGCCACCAGCGCTCCCAGTCGCCGCGGGTCGCTTCCGCCCACTCGACCGTTGCGCCGATATATTCGATCGGCGCATCGAACCAGACGTAGAAAACCTTGTTCTCAAACCCGGGGCGTGGCTTCCCGTCTTTGGTGACCTTGATGCCCCAGGAAAGGTCGCGCGTGATAGAACGATCGATCAGCCCTTCATCCAGCCATTTGTAAGCGATCGAGCGCGCCAAAGGCGGCCAGTCAGTCGCTTTGTCGACCCAGGCGCGGATGCGATCCTGCATCTTCGGTTGCTTGAGAAAGAGATGCGCGGTGTCGCGCGGCTCGACATTGGTGGAACCGGAAATCTTCGAGCGCGGATTTTTCAGTTCAATCGGATCGAGCAGCGTCCCGCAATTGTCACACTGATCGCCGCGCGCGCGTTCGAATCCGCAATTCGGGCACGTGCCCTCGACATACCGATCGGGTAGGAAGCGCTTGTCGTCGATCGAATAAATCTGCTTCGAAACGCGCTCCTCGATCAGCCCGTTCTTCTCCAGCACTTCGCAGAAGTGCTGCGTCAGCTTGTGGTTCGGCGGATTGGACGACCGGCCGAAATGATCGAACGACAACTTGAAGCCGTCACACGCGGCCTTTTGGATCTCGAATTGCTGCGCGCAATAGGTCGCAACATCCTGCCCAGCCTCGGCAGCCGCGAGTTCGGCCGGCGTGCCGTGCTCGTCCGTGGCGCAAATGAACAGCACCTCGTGACCCTGCAAGCGACGGAAGCGCGCATGGATGTCGGCCGGCAGCATCGAACCGGCCAGATTGCCAAGATGCTTGATGCCGTTGATGTAGGGCAACGCGGAGGTGATCAGAAAACGGGCCATTGTAAGTGCATCTAGTGCGGCAGAGCGCACGCGCGCAACCGCGAGCGCGGGCACTGAACCTCCTCATCCGCCTTGGCCTCAGGCAATCGGCGTCGCCTTCAGTCGCGCATAGGCCTCCGCCATCTTCTCGTCGTAACGATTGGCGGCATAGCCGGGCCCGTTGTAGCGGCTGGCGAACCCGGTCCAGTCTTTGCGCTGGAGCTCATCGGCCAAGCCGTTGGCGCGGACAAAACCCTCGAACGCTTCGAGCTGATCGCGTTCCGAGCGCGCCAGCTTCGACACGTATTCGTGGGCGCTGGCCATGCCGAGGTTCGGGTAATTCTGCCCAAGCACCTGGAAACGACCGTAGCTTGCGCTTTCGAGCGCCGCCGCGGGGTTGAGCGAATAGGCCAACTCAAGCTGCGCCCAGCGCTCGGCCTGCGTGCGCGGATAGCCGCCGGGCGTGCGGTTCGAGATGGTCGGATGCGACACATCGTACTGCGAGTTGGTTTTGCGCGAAAACAGATGGCGCTCGAACAGGATCACCGGCTTGCCTTCGCTGGTGAACCCACCGAGGGGCCCGGACTCAACTTCGGCCACCGCCGCCGCCGCCTCCCACTCGCAGCCCAAGCGCGCGGCGATCGCCTCAAAATCTGCCCGCGTCAGCGGGTCGGCGTTCAGCCGACGAAGTGTAAGCAGATAATTGTCCGCGAGCGGCGGCAGCGCCGCGAACGCGTTGGCCAGCGCCTGCGCGTAAGCCGCCGCGTTCGGCCCGCCTTCAAACTCACCGGCGAAGCCGACCCAATCTCGCCGCTCCAGCTCATCAACCAGCGACGCGCGCGTCACATAGGCCTGGAACGCAGCGAGCTGCCGCGCTTCGGATTGGGCCATGTCCTGAACGAAGGCGAACACGGATGGATAGCCCGCGACCGCGTAGTAGCGGCCAGGCAGCTGAAACAGGCCCCACGACGTGGCAGTGAGCGCCGCGGCCGGATCGAGCGCGTAGGCTTCGGCAAGCTTTGCCCAGCGGGTGCTCTGGCTGCCGGCGAGCGGCGCCCGATTCTGATTTGAAATCGTCGAGTGGCTGGCGTCGTAGCGATGGCCTGTGGCTTCGCTGAAGAAGAACGGCTCATACGAGATCAGTAGTTTCTCGTTGGCGAACCCCGGCCCGCCGCTTTCGACGCGCACGATCGCCTTCAACACCTTCGCATCGACGCCCAGGGTCTGCGCCCCCGCGATCAGCGCCTGGTCGCTCAAGCGGGTCGCGTCCTGCGCTCGCAGTGCGTCGAGCGAGAAGCCCGGCGGCGGCGTGTTGGGATCTACCGCCGGCGGAGGCGGAGGCGGCGGCGCCGCGGGAGGACTTGCCG
>LWDN01000072.1:3356-3510 GCA_002083515.1 Proteobacteria bacterium HN_bin10 | reverse complement strand
TCCTCGAGCTGACCGGCGCCGTCTCGGAGCGCGAGATGCGCGAGCAGCTCCTCGACACCATGGACCTCGAGCGCGAGCGGGGGATCACGATCAAGGCCCAGGCCGTGCGCGTGAGCTGGAAGGGCCATCAGCTCAACCTCATCGACACGCCGGG
>LWDN01000072.1:2494-3275 GCA_002083515.1 Proteobacteria bacterium HN_bin10 | reverse complement strand
TCGAGGCGCAGACGCTCGCGAACGCGTACCTCGCGATCGACGGCGGGCTCGAGATCGTCCCGGCCGTGAACAAGATCGACCTCCCGCAGGCGGATCCCGACGGGGCGGCGAAGGAGCTCGGCGACCTGCTCGGAGAGGATCCCGACCGCGTCCTCCGTATCTCCGCGAAGACGGGCGTCGGCGTGGCCGAGGTGCTCGACGCGATCGTCGAGCGCATCCCGGCGCCGTCGGGTGACCCGGACGCGCCTGCGCGCGCGCTCGTCTTCGACTCCTCCTACGACCAGTACCGCGGCGTCGTCGCGTTCGTGCGGGTGGTCGACGGGAGCTTCTCGCCGCGCGAGCCGCTGCGCGCGATGGCGCAGGGCACGGAGTTCGACGCAGAGGAGCTCGGCGTCATGTCGCCGGCGCGCACGCCCGTCGAGTCGCTCTCGGCGGGAGAGGTCGGCTACGTCATCACGGGCCTGAAGGACGTCTCGCGCCTCCGCGTCGGCGACACGCTCACGTCGCGCCGGCGCCCGGCCGCCGAGCCGCTCCCCGGCTACCAGGACGTGAAGCCGATGGTGTTCGCCGGGATCTTCCCGACCGACTCCGACGACTACCCGGAGCTGCGCGACGCGCTCGAGCGGCTCAAGCTGAACGACGCGTCGCTCTCCTACGAGCCCGAGACGTCGCAGGCGCTCGGCTTCGGCTTCCGGTGCGGGTTCCTCGGGCTCCTGCACATGGAGATCATCCGCGAGCGCCTCGAGCGCGAGTTCGACCTCGACCTCCTCATCACGGCGCC
>LWDN01000072.1:1445-2431 GCA_002083515.1 Proteobacteria bacterium HN_bin10 | reverse complement strand
CGCGAGCTCGAGCAGGTCGAGGAGCCGTACGTGAAGGCGTCGGTGATCGTGCCGAAGGACTACGTCGGTGCGGTCATGGAGCTCGCGAACGAGCGGCGCGGCGCGTTCGACCACATGGAATACCTCAGCGAGGGCCGCGTGCTCCTCCTCTACGAGCTCCCGCTCGGCGAGATCGTCCTCGACTTCTACGACCAGCTGAAGTCGCGCACGCGCGGCTACGCGAGCTTCGACTACGACCTCGCCGGCTTCAAGCCGGGCGACCTCTCGCGCGTCGACATCCTCGTCGGCGGCGAGCAGGTCGACGCGCTCTCGCTGATCATCCACCGCGATGCGGCATACGACCGCGGCCGGCAGCTCGTCGAGCGGCTGCGCGAGGAGATCCCGCGGCAGATGATCGACGTCCCGATCCAGGCTGCGATCGGCTCGCGCGTCATCGCGCGCGAGACCGTGAAGGCGCGGCGCAAGGACGTGCTCGCCAAGTGCTACGGCGGCGACATCACCCGCAAGCGCAAGCTCCTCGAGAAGCAGAAGGAGGGCAAGAAGCGCATGAAGCAGGTCGGCGGGGTGGAGGTGCCGCAGGAGGCCTTCCTCGCCGTCCTGAACCTCGACTCGGAGCGGAAGCGCTGATGGGCGGCGTCCGGCACCTCTACGTCCACCTTCCGTTCTGCGCGCACCGGTGCGGGTACTGCGACTTCGTCACCGTCGTCGGGCGGCGGGAGCAGCACGGGGCGTACGTCGACGCGCTCCTCGCGGAGCTGGGCATCGAGCGCGCATGGCACGCGGACGAGGTCGAGACGGTGTTCCTCGGCGGCGGGACGCCGACGTTCACCGAGCCGCGCGAGCTCGAGCGGCTGCTCGCGGCTCTTCCCCGCGCGAGTGAGGTGACGGTCGAGGCGAACCCGGAGACGGTGACGCCGGCGCTCGCGGAGATCCTCCTCGCCGGCGGCGTCACGCGCGTCTCGCTCGGCGCGCAGAGCTTCCAGCCG
>LWDN01000072.1:0-1395 GCA_002083515.1 Proteobacteria bacterium HN_bin10 | reverse complement strand
GCGGTCCGCACACTCCGCGCCGCGGGGCTCGACAACCTCTCGCTCGACCTCATCTACGGCATTCCGGGGCAGAGCCCCGACGACCTCGCGGCCGATCTCGAGTCGGCTCTCGCGCTCGAGCCCGAGCACCTCTCCTGCTACGAGCTCGAGGCGAAGCCGGGGACGCGCTTCACACACGCGCACGGAGACGAGCTCGCGCGCCAGGCCGACGCGCTGGAGGGGTACTTCGAGATCGTCGTCGAGACGCTGACCGCGGCCGGGTACCGCTGGTACGAGACGGCGAACTTCTGCCGTCGAGATGCGGCACGCGACCTCCGCGCGCGACACAACCTCGGCTACTGGCTCGGGCGCGACTACCTCGGCGTGGGCGTCGGCGCGGTGTCGACCCTGGACGGCGAGCGGCGTCGCAACCTGCCGTCGCTCCCGCGCTATGTCGCCGCGCTCGCCGGCGGTGACGCGCCGCCGCGCGAGATCGAGGCGATCGACGACGAGACGCACCGGCGCGAGCTCCTCCTCCTCGGCCTGCGGCTCGACGAGCCCGTCGTGCTCGCTGACGTCGGTGACGCCGTCGACCTCGACGCGCTCGCACGGCTGGAGGATCTCGCGCTCGTCGAGCGCACGACGAACGGTCGCGGCGAGGAGCTGCGGCTGACGCGTCGCGGGCGCTTCCTCGGGGGCGGCGTCACCGCCGAGCTTCTGGCCTGACGCGGGCCTGGAAACGGCGGGAGGCGCGGCTACCATCGAGCAGGAGATGCAGCTCACCCCGCGCAAGCGCGAGATCCTTCGGCGCGTCATCGAGGAGTACGTCGCGACGGGTCAGCCCGTCGGGTCGCGCGCGCTCGTCGAGCGCTCCGGGCTGAGCGTGTCGTCTTCGACCGTGCGCGGCGAGCTCGCGGAGCTCGAGGCGCTCGGCCTCCTCACGCATCCGCACACGTCCGCAGGCCGGACGCCGACCGAGAGCGGCTACCGGCTCTACGCGGAGGAGCTCGTCGACACGCTCGAGGGCCGGCCCGACGAGCTCGGCGTCGACCTCCGTTCGATGCGCGACGAGATCGAGCAGGCGCTGCGCGCGACGACCGAGATGCTGTCCGACGCGACACGCCTCCTCGCGCTCGTGTCCGCGCCGTCGCTCGAGACCGCGTCGATCCGCCACATCGAGGTGCTGACGCTGCAGCCGTCGAGCGTGATGGTCGTCGTGATCACGTCCACGGGGGGTGTGACGAAGCGCGTCTTCCGGCTCGACGAGCCCGTCGACCCGGGCCTCGTCGCCTGGGCGGGCGCGTACCTGGAGGAGCAGGTCGTCGGCCAGCGTCTCGGATCGCGCAGCGTGCGTCTCCGTCTCGAAGCCCCGGAGCTCGCGCCGCGCGAGCGCTCGTTCCTCGGCCTCATCGGCCA
>LWDN01000071.1 GCA_002083515.1 Proteobacteria bacterium HN_bin10 | reverse complement strand
CGCCGCGCCCGCCGGTCGAGGCGTTTGGCGCCGCGCCTGATTTGGCCGTGCGAGGCCTCCGGCCACACCTGCGCCAACGCTAGCAAATCCTTCAGATTGGCGCGCGCCGCATCGAGATTGGCGCTGGGCTGCGAAGCGGCGGTCTCGTCGATCGCGTGCGCGACCGCAGCGAAGGCGGCGGCGCTTTTCTTCTTGCATTGGTCCGCTGTCGCTTTGGCGGCTTCCGTCAGCGCCAGTGGATCGCGCGACAGCGCCAGGTTGCGCATCAGCGCGCGCGACGAGTCGATGAAGACTTCCGACAGGCCGGGCGCGCAGGCGCGTCCAATCCGCGCCAACGCCCGCGCGCGCTTGATGCGCACGCGGCAGCGGTGAACGGCCAGCTTGTCGCGCGAGATCGCGTCAAGTTCGTCGATGGCCGAGCGCAATTCTTCGCTCAGCGCCGCGCGCAAGTCGAACGCCGGTCCTGGCGTACGCATGGGCTGACCCCCGAAAGCCAGCGGCGCTATTCTCGCCGCGAAATCTTTTTGAGCGTGCCCGAAAACGAAAGCAATGGGCGTGAAGTTTGTGTGACAAGGCCGCGCACGAACACCACCGAACGGGTGTCGCGGATGACTTCGCCTTCCGCCTCGACCGCGTCATCGAGCGATCCCGCGCCGATGAATTCGGAATTACAGGTGAGGGTCACCGCGTGCGCGCCCGCCAACGCATTGTGAGCAATGGCGAAAAGGGCGAAGTCGGCGAAGCTCATCAGCGCCCCGCCATGGATGGTCCCGCCGCCGTTCAAATGCTCGCGCCGGGGCTGGAAGGCGCAGCGCGTGCGCCCATTCTCGACGCGGAAATAGAAGGGCCCGAGGGCGGTCTCGTAAGGATCGCTGCCCAGGCTCCAGGTGGTCCAGCCCGCGAACGGTCCCTCCGGCACCAAAACCGCGCCGCTCGACATGGTCGGGGCGCTTCCTTCGCCGTTCATGGCATTCCCTCCATGCGCCGGTGCTGGCATGGTGGGCGCGTGGCCGCAAGGCGGGGCCGCCGATGCGTACGATGTTTGCAATGCTGGCGTGCCTGGTGCTGGCGCAGTGCGCCACCCCGGAGGACCGCCGCTTCCATGTCGGGGCCGAGCCGGGGGCGTTCGTCATCATTGGCGTAGCGGAAGCCGCCACCAACACCTCGCCGCGCTACACGGTGCTGTGGCGCCGGCTCGACGCCGAGGGCCGGTTCATGCGCTACGGGCCGCGGCGGATTTTCGAGGCCCGCACCCAGAGCGGGGAATCGGTGCGGGTGCGCGGCATTCCGGGCGAGTTCATCATGTCGGAGATCGAACCGGGCGAATACGCGCTCGACAGCGTCTTCGCCGTGATCCGCGACGGGCGCGTGAATTACGTCGCCAACGGCGTTGTGCAGGGGCCGGAGCGGCCGGCGTTCACGGCGCGCGCGGGCGAAGCCGTCTATATCGGCATTTGGGAAACCAATCTGGAAGAGGTGACGGCGGTGGCGCGGCCATGGCGGCTCGATCAGCACGATCTCGATGCGGCGCTCGGCGCATCCAACCTGGTTGTCGGCCCGGTGCGTCTGGTCGAACCGCACACGCGCGCGGTTCCCTGCGCGCCATACCGGCTCAACAATGTCTCACAACGGCAGGTGTGCTGAACAACATGGACCACGACACATTCCAGCAATTGCTCGACGCCGTACGCCGCTTCGTGAACGAGCGGCTGATCCCGCTCGAAGCCAAGGTCGCGGAGGATGACGCCATCCCTGCCGACGCGCTGGCGGAAATGCGCGCGCTCGGCCTGTTTGGCGTGTCCATCCCCGAAGAATACGGCGGGCTCGGCCTCAGCATGGAGGAAGAGTGCCGCACCATGTTCGAGTTCTGCCGCTGCTCGCCCGCGTTCCGCTCGGCCTTCGGCACCAATGTCGGCATCGGCAGCCAGGGCCTCGTCATGTTCGGGACCGAGGCGCAGAAAAAGAAGTGGCTGCCAGGCATTGCTTCGGGCGAAGTGATCACCTCGTTTGCGCTGACCGAACCGGAAGCGGGTTCTGACTCCGGCGCGGTGCGCACCAAGGCCGAGCGCGACGGCGATGTCTATGTGCTGAACGGCTCCAAGCGCTACATCACCAACGCCAACCGCGCCTCGCTGTTCACAGTGATGGCGCGCACCAATCCCGAGGTGAAGGGCGGCGCCGGCGTTTCGGCTTTCCTGGTGCCGAGCGACTTGAAGGGCGTGTCGGTCGGCAAGCCCGAGAAGAAGATGGGCCAGCAGGGCGCCCACATTTGCGACGTCAATTTCGACAATGCCCGCGTGCCGGCGGAGATGCGGCTAGGCGAAGAGGGGCAAGGCTTCCGCATCGCCATGCAGGTGCTCGATCGCGGCAGGCTGCACATTTCGTCCGTGTGCGTGGGCGTCGCCGAGCGGTTGATCGAGGAGAGCGTGCGCTACGCCGCCGAGCGCAAGCAATTCGGCCAACCGATCGCCAATTTCCAGATGATCCAGGCGATGCTGGCCGATTGCCGCGCCGAGGCGAACGCGGGCCGCGCCATGGTGTTGGAAGCGGCGCGCAAGCGCGATGCCGGCGGCGATGTGACGATGGATGCGGCGGCGGCGAAATTGTTTTGCTCGGAGATGGTCGGCCGCGTCGCCGACCGCGCCGTGCAGATTTTCGGCGGCTCCGGCTATGTCGCCGATCACGGCATCGAGCGCTTCTATCGCGATGTGCGCATTTTCCGCTTGTATGAGGGCACCTCGGAAATCCAGCGCCTGATCATCGCCCGTGAGATGATGAAGGCGGGGAAGTGATGGACGAAAACGAGCGCAAAGAGGAGGCGGACGCTCGCGATATCCGCGATATCGCCGTGACGCCGGCGGGAGAATGGCGGCGTGAGATCGCAGACATTCAACGTGAGGCGCGAAAGCTGCTGGGCGACCCGCCCCAGGGAGAAGTCGAACGCTTCATCGCCGAGCGCGCGGCGGATTGGGATGAGACGTGACCTCAGACTCCAAACCGCCCCCGAAAACTTTCGCCGAACACGCCCGCGGCATTGCCGCTTTGCCGGGCGAAAAGCTCGCCGAATTGAAGCAGTACGGGGCCGAGAAACTGCAGGAGACGATGGGCGCGTTTCAGAGCGCATTGCCGGCCTTGCGGCAAGCAGGCTACGCCATGCACGAGTTCGAGATCGAGTTGGGTCTGACACCGAAGATCATTGCCCACTTCGTGCCGGCGCTGACGCATGAGGCGGCGATCGCTCAAGCGCGCGAAGCGCTGAAGGACAACAAGATTGGCTCGGCGATGCTCGGCGTGCTGGCGCGCGCCGGCGAGGTGCACCGCCAGATCAAGGCGCCCGGGTTTAGCTGCGCGCACATGGAAATCGATGTCGGCCTGCTGCCCGCGGTGCGTTTGCGGTACCGGGCGGACGAAACCAAAGCGTTGCCGCCGGCCTGATCCGCTGAGGGAGGCGCTCCACGCGCTGACGGAAGCATGGTACCGGCGCGCGTGACCAAGCTCACGAGCCTCGTCGCCGAAATCCGCGCTTGCCGCGTCTGTGCGGAGGCACTGCCGCATGAGCCGCGCCCGGTGGTGTGGGTCGATGCGCGTGCACGCATTTTGATCGCGGGCCAGGCGCCGGGCAGGCGTGTGCATGAAAGCGGCGTGCCGTGGGACGATCCTTCCGGCGATCGGCTGCGCGACTGGATGCAACTCGACCGCGCGGCCTTCTACGACAAAAGCAATATCGCGGTGGCTGCGATGGGCTTCTGCTATCCGGGCACGGTCAAGGGCGCGGACCTGCCGCCGCGTCCTGAATGTGCGCCGTTATGGCGGCCGAAATTGCTGCCGCTCCTCAAGAATGTGCGGCTGACCCTGCTGGTCGGGACTTATGCGCAACGCTATCATTTGGGCGATGCGGCGAAGCCAAGTCTGGGGGAGACGGTGCGCGCCTGGCGCGACTATCCGCCGGAGGTCATGCCTCTGCCGCATCCGTCGTGGCGGAATACGGGGTGGCTGAAGCGCAATCCATGGTTCGAACGAGACTTGCTTCCCGAGCTGCGGCGCAGAGTTTCATCTGCCTTGCATTGATGGTGCTCGCCGCGTGTGTGCCGACGGTGCAGCGCGCCGGCTCGCCGCTCGAAGGCTTCAGTGGGCCGGGTTTCGATGTCGCCAATGAGCGCTTCGTCTCTTTCGACGGCGCCGAGCTTGGCCTGACCGCGTGGCTGCCGGCGGAAGAGCCGCGGGCGGTGATTATCGGCCTGCACGGCATGAACGATTACGCCAACACGTTCTATCTCTCCGGCCCTTGGTTCGCGGAGCGCGGCGTCGCCACCTACGCTTACGATGCGCGCGGCTTTGGGCGCTCGCCCCATCGCGGCGTCTGGGCGGGTGAGCGGCTGATGACCGAGGACCTGCGCACGGCCGTCATCGTCGCGCGCCGCGCGCACCCCAACTCCAAGATCGTCGTGATCGGCGATTCCATGGGCGCCGCCGCTGCCATCGCCACGTTCGGCGCCGAGAACGCGCCCGACGTCGACCGCATCGTACTGGTCGCGCCCGCCGTCTGGGGCTGGTCGACGCTGCCCGAACATTATGCGCTGACGCTCTGGATCGGCGCGCACACGTTTCCGTGGCGTGCGGTCGAGCCGCCGCGGCGCGTCGTCCGCACGCGCACCGCATCTGACAACCGCGAAGCCTTGATCCAGGCGGGGCGGGCGCCGCACATGATCTGGTCGACGCGGATCGACGCCGTCTACGGCCTCGTCAATCTGATGGAGGCGGCGTCCGACCGTTCCGCCAATCTCGATGGCGACGTGCTCTTCCTCTATGGCGCCAACGATCAGATCATCCCGCGCAATTCCGCCATCGCCGCTGCGCGACGGCTGCCGGTAAGCGCCCGCACGGCGCTCTACGCCAATGGCTGGCACTGGCTGTTGCGCGATCTGCAGCGGGAGGTGGTTTATGCCGACATCCTGGCGTTCATAGACGATCCCGACGCGCCGCTGCCGTCGCAATCGCCGCCGCTTTTGCCCGTCGTCCAAGCAAATCGTTAACCGAACAGGCCTATGCTCGCCGCTGCTATGGCGGCCAAAAAGGCTCTCTTCGATAAGAAAAGCCTCGCGCTCACGCGCGCGAAGCTGCGCGCGTGGTGGGAAGGCGAGGTCTTCGACCAGGACGCCGCGCTCGCCGAGATCGAAGCCAAGCTGGCTGCAGCGCCGCCCGCCAATGACATCGAAGACGAGCTGTTCGACGAACTGCCTTACGAATTGCCGCCGCGTTTACAGGCGCTGGCTTTGCTTTGGGGCGAGGATCGTTGCCGTCCGGGCGATGCGACCGCCGACAAATTGGAGCCGGCGCGCATCGGGCTTGCGCCCGAGGGCGTGCTCGCCGTGCTGGGGCCGGGTCTTGCCGGGCCGATGATCGCGGTCGCCGCGGCGCATCCGGGCAAGATCGACGTGTTCGAGTGGCGCGAGGAGACGTTCGAAGCGCTGCAGCACGGCTTGAAGCAAGCCAAGCTCGCCGACCGCATCAGTGCGGCCCGCATCGATCTTGAAGCGCACGTGTTCACGCCGGGCGCCTATGACGGGCTCCTGAGCATCGATGACTTCGCTTATTGCGGTTACCCGCCGCATCTGGCGCAGCAGATCATGAAATGCCTGAAGCCCGGCGCCAGCGCCGTGGTCGAATGCTATGTCGGCTTCAAGTCGCCCGAACTGGCGACGGCGTTCGCGTCGTCCTTCGCCGAGCCGCAAATCCGCGCCCATGGCGACGTGCTGCAATTCTTCGTCGACGCCGGGCTCGCGCTCGAAGCCGACGAAGACATGACCGACGATTTTCTGTTCACCGCGCGCGCGGCGTTCAAGCAATTGGGCGGGCGCTTAGCCGAAACCGGCGGGCTCGAAGTCGCGGTGGCGCGCGAGCTGGCCTGGGAGACCGAAGCCTGGCGGATGCGGCTGCAATTACTGGCGACGCGGCGGCTGGAGCGTCGGCGTTTCATTCTGCGCAAGCCCGCAGATAGCGCCGCCGCCGCTGAGCCACCGGCTCAAGCCGAAAACGCAAACGCTCCGGCGGGCTGAATCTCGACACTGACGGTATCGCCAAGCGGCGTGCGCGCCGGAACCAGCGCGCGCCAGATTGTCCCTTGAGCTTCGATGCGCACCAGATCGTGCGCGCCGTGCGGGCGCACCTCGATCACACGCGCGCCGTTGCCCGGCTTTAGCGCAAGCGCTTCGGCGCGCACCGCGCAGATGGCTTTCGCGCCGGCCGCCAAGTGCTGGGCGCGGATCGGGCCGAACGGCGTCGCCGCCGCGCCACTGGCGACGACGCTTTCGACGACATTGACCGGCCCCAACGCCGCCGCGGCGTCGAGCGATGCGGGGCGATCGTAAGCCTCGCGCGGCGTCGCCTCTTGCAACACGCGCCCGGCCTTGAGCAGAACGACGCGGTCGGCGGCTTGCAGCGCGTCTTCCGCATCGTGCGTGACGAACAATGTGGTGGTGTGCGTTTCAGCTAGAGTGGCGAGCGTGGAGTCGCGGAGCTCCGCGCGCAGGCTAGCATCCAAGCCGGAGAACGGTTCGTCGAGCAGTATGGCGCGCGGCTTCGGCGCCAGCGCGCGCGCCAGCGCCACGCGTTGCTGCTCGCCGCCCGACAGTTCGTGCGGAAAGCTGTGCGCGCGGTGTTTGAGGCCGACGCGGTCGAGCCACCTTAGCGCCGCCTCTTCGCGCTCGGCGCGGCTGAGTTTGGCGAGGCCGAAGGCGACGTTGGCGCCGGCGGTCAAATGCGGAAACAAAGAATAGTCTTGAAACACCATGCCGATGCGCCGCGCTTCGGTGGGCGCGCAAACGCCCGGCGCCGAGACGCGTTCGCCGTCAATGTGGATTTCGCCGCTATCGACGGGTTCGAGGCCGGCGATGAGCCGCAGAATGGTCGATTTACCCGAGCCGGAAGGGCCCAGCAGCGCCACGACTTGTGCTTCCGGCGCGGTGAACGAGACGCCCTCAAGCGCAAGCGTCCTCCCATAGGCGCAGCTGACGGTGTTGAAGACGATCTGGCTCATCGCGCACCCGCCCGCGTGCGGTCGATACCGCGTGCGATCAGCACGATCGGCGCAAGGCCGGCGAGGAAGATGAGCAAGGCCGGCGCGGCGGCCTGGAGCAGGCGCTCGTCGCTGGCATAGGAATAGGCCTGCACCGCTAGTGTGTCGAAATTGAATGGCCGCAGGATGAGCGTCGCCGGCAGTTCCTTCAGAATTTCCACGAACAGAATGAGCGCCGCCGTGGCGAGGCTTGGCAATGCGATCGGCAGATCGATCGCAACCAGACGCCGCCAGGGCCCAGCGCCAAGCGTGCGCGCCGAAGCGTCGATGCCTTTCGAAAGACGCGCCAAGCCTGCGTCGATGGGGCCGACGCCGGCCGCGGCGAAGCGGGCGGCGTAGGTCCAGATCAGCGCCAGCAATGCGAGGCCTGAGCCCAGTCCGCCGATCCAGCCCGCCTCGCGCGCCAGCGCAAACAGCGCCAGCGCGCCCATGGCGATCACCGCGCCGGGCGCGGCGGCGCGGGCGTCGTCGGGCAGGATTTCGGGATTGGGGTTCGCAAGCGCGAAGATGATGGGCCGGGGCGCCATCTTCGCCACCATCTCGGGCGTGAGGACGCCGGGCCCGGAAAGGCCGAGGAAGAGGTCGGCCCCGCCGATCACGTCGGCGAGCGTCGCGGGGCTGTCGCCCTGGGCATAGTCGGCCTTCTGCGGCGTCATCTCGGCGGTGCGGCCCCTGTAGACGAGACCCGCAAGGTCGCAGAGCCAGATGTTCCTGCGCCTGACGCCGAGCTTCAGGAGCATGTTGAGGCAGGCGATCCCCGCCGCGCCACCCCCCGTGGAGACGACCTTGATGTCCTCGAACCGGCGTCCGGTGACGTGGAGGGCGTTGGTGGCGGCCGCGCCGACGACGATGGCG
>LWDN01000070.1:9509-11701 GCA_002083515.1 Proteobacteria bacterium HN_bin10 | reverse complement strand
CTGAAGGTCGACGGCGGGATCATGATTACCGGCAGCCACAATGCGTCGGAGTACAACGGGTTCAAGTCCTGCATCGGGAAGGAAGCGATCCACGGAGAAGACATCCAACGCCTGCGCAAGATCGTCGAGAGCGGACAGTTTACCAGCGGGTCCGGAACGGTGACCGAACGGCCGATCATTCCGGACTACTTGGCCTATCTTCGGCAGGCCTTCGCCGGCGTCCACGCGGGCGGGATGAAGGTGGTCATCGATTGCGGCAACGGCGCGGCGTCGCTCGTCGCCGTCCAGGCCATGCAACAGCTCGGGTGCCAAGTCACGCAGCTCTACTGCGACCTCGACGGGCGCTTCCCGAATCACCATCCAGACCCCACGGTCGTGGAAAACCTTGAAGATCTCATCAAGAAGGTGAAAGACAGCAAGGCTGCGGTGGGCATTGCCTATGACGGCGATGCGGACCGTATCGGTGCCGTGGACGAACGTGGGGAGATCCAGTGGGGCGACCGGCTCATGGTCGTCTACTCGCGCGACATTCTCGCGGTGAAGCCGGGCGCGACGATCCTGTCCGAAGTCAAAGCCTCGCAATGTCTCTATGACGACATCAAGCAGAAGGGCGGCCGCGGCATCATGTGGAAGACCGGCCACTCGCTCATCAAAGCCAAAATGAAGGAAGAAAAGGCCGCGCTGGCCGGAGAGATGTCCGGGCACATGTTCTTCGCGGACCGCTATTTCGGCTACGACGACGCGATCTACGCCTCCTGCCGATTGATCGAGATCCTGGCCAAGACTAAGCAGCCCCTGTCGGCGCTGGTCGCCGATTTGCCGCCGACCTCGGTCACGCCGGAGCTGCGCGTCGACTGCCCCGATGACGTGAAGTTCGACCTCGTCAAGAAAGTCCAGGCCCGCTTCATGGGCTACCTGCAGGCGAAGACCGCCCTCGGCAAGGAGGGCCTCAAGATCCGCGACGTCGTCACCATCGACGGCATCCGGATCATCTTCGAGGACGGCTGGGGACTCATCCGCGCCTCGAATACCCAGCCGGCCCTCGTGCTCCGGTTCGAGGCGACCACGCCGGCCAAGCTCCAGACGATTCGCCAGTTGGTCGAATCGGAGCTTGACGCCGCCCGCCGCGCCTGATTTACTAGCCTTGTGGATAAACGGTTTCGGCTGGTCGCCGGGTGGGCGCTGGTCTGTGTGTGTGCGGTTCTGAGCGGCGCATCGTCGGCGGCTGCCGAACCGTCCATTTCCCCGACGCTCTCCGCGATTCCCGCCCATCCTTTTCCCATCGGCGAACGGCTGACCTACGCCCTCTCGTATCTGGCGATCCAGGCCGGCACGGCGACCATGGAAGTCCATCTGCCGCCGGCCGGCGGGCCTGGATCCCAGCTGCTACTGGTCAATACCGCCAAGTCGAGCAAATTCGTCACGCGGTTTTTTCCTGTCGACAATCGCGTCGAGTCCTACGTGGATGCGACGAGCCTGGCGCCCCAGCATTTCATCTTCCATCGGCGGGAAGGCAAGAAGAAGAACGACTTCGACGTGACGTTCCTGCACGCCGAGGGCAAGGCCGCGGGGACGAAGGACGGCGAGGCCTATGCCCAACCGATCCCGGCGGATACGCACGACGTGCTCTCCTGCCTTTACTACTTCCGCAATCTTCCCTCCTTGCAGCCGGGCGCGCGCGCGGCCATCAACATCCATCACGACAGGAAGAACTACAAGATCGAAGTGGTCGCCGAAGCGATCGAGCGCCTCAGCGGCGCCTGGGGGGAGGGGGAGACGATTCGCCTCCTCGTCATCATGCCCTTCCAGGGGCTGTTCCTTAACGAAGGGAATATCCGCCTCTGGGTGACCAACGACGCCCGTCGCTTGCCGGTCATGATGCAGGCCAAGGTCATCATCGGCTCGATCGTGGCGAAGCTGGTGCAGCAGGGGTAGTCAAGACGCGGGGCGGGCGAGACTCGCGAGAAACGCGCGACAGGCATGAAAGGGCTCGCCGGAGTCCACTTCCTCCATGTCTCGCTTTTCTCGCTCGTCCCGCATGTCTCGCAGCTGATCGAGCGATGGCCCTCCGATTTGCGCCAGAAGATTGCCCCCCCTCGGGGAACCTGATAAGATCGCGCTTTAATTCGCATTTCTCCTGGATAGGACGACTCTGTGCCGTCTTTTCCAACGACGCTGACCCGATACATCCT
>LWDN01000070.1:4826-9485 GCA_002083515.1 Proteobacteria bacterium HN_bin10 | reverse complement strand
GGCGAGTTCTCCGCCCTCATGACCCAGATCGGCCTCGCGGGCAAGATGGTCGCCCATGACCTGCGCCGTGCCGGGCTCATCAACATCCTGGGCACGACCGGCGAGACCAACGTCCAGGGCGAGACGGTCAAGAAGCTCGACGAGCTGGCCAACGAGACGTTCGTGCGCGTCTTTCAGCTCAGCGGACTGGTCTGCGCCCTGGCCTCGGAGGAAATCGAGAAGCCGCTGTATCTGCCGGAAAACTGGCCTCGCGGGAAATATATCCTCCTGTTCGATCCGTTGGACGGCTCCTCCAACACCGACGTGAACATGCCGCTCGGCACCATCTTCTCCGTGCTGCGCTATCGGGGCCAGGACAAGCTGCCCTCGGAAGCCGATCTCATTCGTCGAGGGAGCGAGCAAGTGGCGGCCGGCTATCTCTTCTACGGCTCCAGCACCATGCTCGTGTTTACCGTCGGCCAGGGGGTGCATGGGTTCACGCTCGATCCGGGCGTCGGGGAATATGTCCTGTCGCACGAGCGCATCACCGTGCCGGCCAAGGGCAAGCAGTATGCGGCGAACGACGGCAACTATCACAAGTGGCCGGCCGGCACCCGCCGTTACCTGGATTGGCTGAAGGAGTCGGATAAGGCCGGCGGCCGGCCCTATAGCGCGCGCTATTCCGGCTGCTTGGTGGGGGATGTGCATCGGATGCTCTTGGGGGGCGGGGTCTATCTCTATCCCGGCGAGACAGACAAGCCGGAGGGCAAGCTCCGCCTGCTGTACGAGGCCAATCCCTTGGCGATGGTGGTCGAACAGGCCGGCGGCCGCGCCAGCACGGGCACACAGCCGATCTTGGAGGTGGAGGCCACCAAGCTTCATCAGCGGGTGCCGTTGATCATCGGCAGCCGCGAGGATGTCGCCCAGGCCGAAGCGTTCATTCAAGGACGGACAATCTGATGTGGTTCTTGTCGCTGGCGCCGCCTCGTTCCTGGGGCGCAGGGATCGTGGAGCTGATGATCCGTTGATCCCTTGAACTGGTTTCACCCGCCTGCGCAGGACCTGCCCGCCGCATGGCTCCGGCAGGCGGGAGCCACGGCTGCAACGCCGTGGGGCTCCACATATCGATCAATCAGCCGGGCGAGACATGCTCCTCGCGCTTCACGAGCGACGAGAGACGAGCAACGGATGGGGAGGGAACGCATGAGCAACCGCATACGAGACATTCTCAGCTGGTATGGCAGCGACAATGCCGGGACGCGGACCAACATCGCCCGGATGCTGGACCATGGCACCCTGGCCGGGACCGGCAAGCTGGTCATTCTGCCGGTGGATCAGGGCTTTGAGCACGGTCCCGCGCGCAGCTTCGCGCCGAACCCGCCGGGCTACGATCCGCGCTATCACTATCAGTTGGCGATCGACGCCGGCTGCAACGCCTACGCGGCGCCCTTGGGGTTTCTGGAAGCCGGGGCCGCCGATTTCGCCGGCCAGGTGCCGCTGATCCTCAAGCTCAATAATCACGATGTGCTGCATGACGACAAGGACCCGCTGCCCTCCGTCACCGGCAGCGTGCGGGACGCCTTGCGGCTCGGTTGCGTGGCCATCGGCTTCACGATCTACCCGGGATCGGCGCATTGCAATGCCATGTACGAGCAACTCCGCGCGATCGCGGAAGAGGCCAAGGCCAGCGGCCTCGCCGTCGTGGTCTGGTCCTATCCGCGCGGCGCCGCCTTGAGCAAGGAGGGCGAGACGGGGATCGACGTGGTGGCGTACGCGGCCCAGATCGCGGCGCAGATGGGCGCCCACATCATCAAGGTGAAATTGCCGACGGCCTATTTGGAGCAGGCGGCGGCCAAGAAGGTCTACGAGGCGACGCAGGTGCCGATCAAGACCCTGGCCGAGCGAGTGCGCCACGTCGTGCAGAGCTCGTTCGACGGACGCCGGATCGTCATTTTCTCCGGCGGCGCCAAGAGCGAAGACAAGAACGTGTTCGAGGAGGCGCGCGCCATCCGCGACGGCGGCGGATTCGGGTCGATCATCGGCCGCAATTCGTTTCAGCGTCCCAAGGCCGAGGCGATCAAGTTCCTCAAGACGGTCATGGGGATCTATTCGGGGGAGATGCCCTAGAAACCCGTGAGCCGTGAGCCGTGATCGGTCGTCAGTGATCGGTGGAGGGCGGAGAAGCGTGGAACCACAGGGAGGGACAAGAGAGGCGAGCGGGCCGCGGGCGCGGTCGTTGGTGCTCGGCGCCGTCTTGGTGGCGGTCGGGGTGATCATCGGCCTCGTGGTCGCGTCGGATTTCGGCTGGCTGCCGTTCGGCCATGCGGTGCCGGAGGCCTCACCGTCCAAGGAGGTCTCGGCTCCGGCGCCGACTGCCCCTGGAATCGGCGGCGTGCTCGGGGCCGACCGGAATTTCGTGCAGGTGGCCAAGGCGGTCACGCCCGCGGTCGTGAACATCGCCACCGTGCGTTCCGGGAAGATCGAGGGCATGCCCAACATGCCCTTCGACGACCCCTTCTTCCGCCGCTTCTTCGGCGATGAGTTTTTCCGTCGCTTCGAGGCGCCGCGGGAACGGAAGGAGCGCAGCCTCGGCTCGGGCGTCATCGTGGACGGCAAGGGGCTGATCGTCACCAACAACCACGTCGTGAATAAGGCCGACGATGTGAAGGTGTTGCTGTCGGATAAGCGCGAGTTCAAGGCCAAACTGATCGGCACGGACCCCAAGACCGACCTCGCCGTCCTCAAAATCGAAGCGGAGAATCTCCACACGATCCCTTGGGCCGATTCCGATAAGCTGGAGGTCGGCGAGTTCGTGCTGGCGGTGGGCAATCCCTTCGGGCTCAATCAGACCGTCACCATGGGCATCGTCAGCGCCGTCGGCCGAGCCTCGATGGGCATCGCCGAGTACGAAGATTTCATCCAGACCGATGCGGCCATCAATCCGGGCAACTCGGGCGGCGCGCTGGTGAACGCGCGGGGCGAGCTGGTCGGGATCAATACCGCGATCTTCAGCCAGAGCGGCGGCAACATGGGCATCGGGTTCGCGGTGCCGGCGAATATGGCCCGTTCGATCCTGGATCAGCTGGTGGAGCACGGCAAGGTCGTCCGCGGCTGGTTGGGCGTGTCGATCCAGGAGGTCTCGCCGGAGCTGGCCGGCCAGTTCGGACTGCCGGAGGCGAAGGGCGTCTTGGTCAGCGACGTGTTGGACGACAGTCCGGCCAAGAAGGCGGGGTTGGAGCGCGGGGACGTGATCTTGGAGTTCGACGGCAAGGCGGCGGACTCGCCGACGCAGTTGCGGAATCTGGTCGCGCAGACGCCGGTGGGGAAAAAGGTCTCCGTGAAATTCGTGCGGGAGAAAAAGACAAAGACCGTCGACCTGACGATCGTGGAGCAGCCCAAGTCGGTGGCCCAGGCCGGCAGCGACGAGGGGAGCGGCTCCACCGCGCCGACGGGCCTCTTGTCGGATCTGGACGTCCACGAGCTGAACAGTGAGTTGACCGCACGGTACAACCTGTCCTCCGGCGAACGCGGGCTCGTAGTCGTCAAGGTGAAGCCGGGCAGCGTGGCGGACGAAGCGGGCATCAAGGAGGGCGATCTGGTGTTGGAGGTCAATCGCCAGGCGGTCGCGAATGCCAAGGCCTATGAACGGGCGGCCTCCCGGATCGGGAAGGACCAACCGGTGCTGCTCCTCATCAAGCGTCAAGGGCGCACCCGGTATGTCACCCTGAAGCCGTAATCTGGTTCGTGGAGAGGGCCTGACAGACAGCAACGAGCAAACCTGCGCTATTCATGACGGTGCGTAACGAAACCGCCAAGACGCCAAGCGTCGGACCCATTGCATTGGAAGAGCAATGGGTGCTCCCACGCAGTACGTTGAGGCCGCGAGGGGCGAGCCTGCCCGCCAGCATGCTCTCAATTCGCATGCTGGTGTATCGTAGCGGCGTATTGGCGGTTGCAGTAGAAGCGTTCATGAATAGCGCGGGTTAAAGCCGATACCGAAGGGAGGGATGCCGATGATCCGGCGACTCTTGTTCGTAGTCATCAGTGCGCTGGCGGGCATGGCCCTGTTCGTGCGGGCCGAGGAAGCCGACTGGGGATTCATGCTCATTGGCTTGGCCCTCGGGGCCGCGACCGGCGGGCTCATCGTGGCGGGCGAGTACGCGCTGCAACAGGCCTCGTTCGGCGTCATCGTGGGCGGGACGGCCGGGCTCGTGACGGGGCTGGTGCTCACCGGGCTGGTCGAGTGGGTGGGCAGCGCCGTCTTCGACGTGGAAACTTTTCTCTTTCATATCGGCGGGCTCGTGTTTCTGCTGGGGCTGCCCTACCTGGGCTTGGCCGTGGGCGCGCGGTTCGGTCGCGAGAAACTGGGCGGCGTGAGCAAGCCGGGGGACTTTGTCTCCCTCAGCCAGAGCGTGAAGATTCTGGATACCAGCGTCATCATCGACGGCCGCGTCGCCGACCTCTGCGAGACCGGATTCTTGGAAGGCACCTTCCTCGTGCCGCATTTCATCCTGCATGAGTTGCAACATATCGCCGATTCGTCCGACAGCCTGAAGCGGGCGCGCGGCCGCCGGGGGCTCGATATCCTCAACAAGATTCAGAAGATGACGGACATCGATGTGCGGATCGTGGACGAAGATTTTCCCAACGTCAAAGAGGTGGATTCCAAGATCGTCGTCT
>LWDN01000070.1:0-4771 GCA_002083515.1 Proteobacteria bacterium HN_bin10 | reverse complement strand
TGGCGGAGCTGCAAGGCGTGCGCGTGCTCAACATCAACGAGCTGTGCAA
This sequence comes from Proteobacteria bacterium HN_bin10, assembly GCA_002083515.1. Taxonomy (GTDB): domain Bacteria; phylum Pseudomonadota; class Alphaproteobacteria; order Caulobacterales; family Aquidulcibacteraceae; genus Vitreimonas. The sequence continues at coordinate 4,722 of LWDN01000070.1, read as the reverse complement.
CGCGCTGCGGCCGGTGGTGCTGCCGGGCGAGACGATCCGCGTCTTCGTGCTGAAGGAAGGCAAGGAAGCCGGGCAGGGCGTGGCCTACTTGGACGACGGCACCATGATCGTCGTCGACAATGCCAAGCGCTGCATCGGGCGCAACGTCGATGTGGTGGTCACCAGCGTATTGCAGACCACGGCCGGCCGGATGATCTTCACCCGCCTGAAAGAAGAACCGGAACGGGAGGAAGTGGCCGTCGCCCGTGGCTAGTTCCACACCAGCCGCCGTGGCCGTCATTCCGGCCGCCGGGCGCGGCCACCGCATGGGGACCACGACCCCCAAGCAATTCCTCGAACTGCAACACGTGCCGCTTCTGGCCCATACGCTCCGGGCCTTCGAATCGGCCGATTCGATCGCCGCCGTCATTGTGGTAGCGCCGGCCGCCGATCTTCCCTTTTGCCAGCGCGACATCGTCGACCGGCACGGGTTCAAAAAAGTCCGCAAGCTCGTCCCGGGCGGCGCGGAACGGCAGGATTCCGTGCGGCACGGCGTCGAGCACGTCGAGGAGGCCTATGACGTGATTGTCGTCCACGATGCGGTCCGGCCCTTTGTGACGCCGGCCATGATCGATGAGGCCGTGTCCAGCGCCAGGCGGCATCGGGCGGCGATCGTCGCCATTCCGATGCGGGATACGGTCAAGCGAGTCGGCGCCCAAGGATTAATCGAGCAGACGGTCGATCGGCAAGCGCTCTGGCTGGCGCAGACCCCGCAGGCCTTCGAGCGGGCCTTGCTGCAGGAGGCGCATCGGAAGGCGCATCTGGAAGGAGTTCGAGGAACGGATGACGCCCAATTAGTGGAGCGGCTCGGCGTCCCGGTGGCCATCGTCGAAGGCAGCAGCGAGAACATCAAAGTCACCAGGCCGGAGGACTTGGCCATGGGGGAAGCGATTCTGGCGGCACGCAGGAGCGTGAGTCGTAAACCGTGAACCGTCATCCGTACAAGTCCGGAATGGCGCTCGACATACGGATCACGCGTCACGGATCACGGATGACGCATAACGAGGGAGCCAAGAATGCGCATCGGCATCGGCTATGACATCCATCCGCTGGGGCCGAATCGGAAGCTGATTCTCGGCGGGGTGGAGATTCCGCATCGGCTCGGGCTGGTCGGCCATTCGGACGCCGACGCCCTGCTCCATGCCGTCTGTGACGCGCTTCTGGGTGCGATCGGCGAGGGCGACCTGGGCAAGCACTTCCCCAGCAGCGATGCGCGGTATAAGGACATCTCCAGCGCGAAGCTGTTAGCAGACGTGGCCGGCAAGCTGAAGGCCAAGGGCTATCGGGTGGTGAACGTGGACACCGTCATTATCGCCCAAGCCCCCAAGCTGGCGCCGCATTTGGCGGCCATGGAGGCAACGATCGCCGAGGTCCTCAACATCGAGCGGTCGCAGGTCAACGTGAAGGTCAAGAGCGGCGAGGGCGTAGGGGCCGTCGGCCGCGAGGAAGCCATCGCCACCCAAGCCGTCTGCTTGATCGAAGCAGTCGGAAAGTCGAAAGGCTGATGTAGATAGTCCATAAGTCTGAAAGTCGAAAGTCTAAAGTCATGGTCTGGAAAGTGCTCAAGTGAAGAATGGCGAGGATTGAGAGATTTGAGGATATCAAAGCATGGCAGTTGGCCAAGGAACTAGTCGTTGAGGTTTATAAGGTCAGTGCACTAGCTCCATTCGTGAAGGATTTCGGATTGCGTGATTAGATCAGGCGAGCGGCCGTCTCGATTATGGCAAACATCGCCGAAGGATTCGAGCGAGAATCGGATAAAGAGTTTCAGCGATTTCTCACGATCGCCAAGGGATCTGCCGGCGAGGTGCGGAGTCACCTGTATGTCGCCGGTGCACTCGGATACCTCTCGACCGGTGAATTCGAGCGACTCAGCAAAAATCCGAAGAGACCTCAAAGGCCATCCGGGGCTTCATTGCCTATCTTCACGGGCAGTAGCGTCCTCTGTGAAATTCTCTTCAGTCCCTTCGCTCGGCTTTGACTTTCCCTCTCCCTGGCCCTTAAAATCTAACCTTTCGACCGTCAGGTCTTTGACTTTCGACTTGTAGACTTTCAGACTTTTGGGCGTTTGGCGTTCGACTTTCAGACCATGTTTCATACCATACGAGACGACTTACGCGCTGTCTTCGATCGCGATCCGGCTGCGACGAGCAAGGCCGAGGTCATCCTTACCTATGCCGGCTTTCACGCCCTCTTGGCCTACCGCTTCTCCCATCGGCTCAAAGAATGGGGGGTTCCGTTTGTCCCCCGGCTGATCTCCCAACTTGCTCGCTGGCTGACCGGCATTGAAATCCACCCCGCCGCGAAGATCGGAAAGGGGTTTTTCATCGACCATGGCATGGGGGTCGTCATCGGCGAAACCGCCGAGATCGGCGACTACGTGACGCTCTTCCAGGGTGTCACGCTGGGGGGGACAGGCAAGGAGCACGGCAAGCGTCATCCCACCCTGGGCAACCATGTGGTGGTCGGCGCAGGGGCCAAGATTCTCGGCGGGATCAAGATCGGCGACAACGTCAAGATCGGGGCCAACTCCGTCGTCCTCAAATCGGTGCCGGCCAATTCGACGGCCATCGGTGTGCCTGCTCGGATCATCAAGACCGAAGGGGGGCGGGTGCCGGACGCGACCATGGATCACATCAATCTGCCGGACCCCATCGCCGATCGGTTCGCTTCGCTGGAGCAGGAATTGATCGAGCTCCGCAAGAAGCTGGAAAGCCAGGACCGCGAACCAAAGCTGTTCTAGCCCCGCTCACCCCCCTCTCCGCGCAAGGCCGCTCTTCCATTGTTTCTTCGCCATCACGGGGTTCGCCCGCCTAGAAGAAGCTGAGGGCGCCGGCTGACGAAGGGCAGAGCTGCCGGACGGCGGCATGATGCGGTGGCGCCCTGCAGCAGGTGTAATCGATTCACGTTCATCCGCCGTGACGATGAGACGGCGCCAGAGCGCCAAGCCGTCACGGCGTGCCCACATGGCCGGTCGCAGGTGCATGTCCGCCATGCCCCCGTTCCTCCATCTCCGCCCTTCGTGCCGGCACGTAGATTGAGGCCCATGCCACGCGGTGCGAGAGGTTGCACCTCGCTGGAACGGGATGAGCTTCCACGTCGGTTCAAGTAAAGCCGGGTTTCTTGAGCGCACCCTCCAACGGATATCCGCCCCGCCTGACGTCTCGGGTGGAACGGATGCGCGCCGAGGGCCGCGGCATCGCGGTGCCTGGGCAAGGAGGGGGAGGACAGGGCGTCGCGAGGCGATCCGATGGCTGCGAGAGGCGAGCGACCAAAAGAACGATATCATCAGCCAAATCGAGGCGTCACGCATGATGCCGCAACGGAGGACGCGCGCCGTTCGTCAGCCGGGACGGGCTGTGCCTGTTGGCAACTGGCACAGGCGCTTGAAAACAAAAGAAAGACGCAAACGGTCCGATGATAGGTGGGGGAGCAACACCGGTGCGGCTCCAGATGGAGCCGCACCTTGACACGGAGTTACTTTCCGGAGAGGCAGTCGCTCATGAATTTCTTGCGCTCGTCGCCCTTGAGCTGGCCCGCCTTCACATTGCATTCCTTCATCTTGTTCTGCTGACTGCCGCCGCCGGCCGCTTCGGCCTTCGCCGGCTTGGCGGAGAGACACTCGCTCATGAAGGCCTTGCGCTCATCCCCCTTCTTGTCGCCCGCCTTCGCATTACATTCCTTCATCTTGTTCTGCTGCGCGCCGGCGTGCACGGTGGAGAACGGCGCCGACACGAGCGTCAGCATGGCAACAAATCCGAACAGGGCAAAGAGTCTGGACATGGCAGCCTCCTATAGGGTTGAGGGATGACGGACGTGGCGACTATACCAAAAATTACGGCCGGTCTCTACGCGGCGATCGCGCGCCTCCGGCATACAAGACCCGAATCAGGGAGAGGCCATGGGGCGGCGCCGTGTAGCCGGCGGCGCGGCGGTCCTTGGCATTGAGGACGTCTTTCAGGGAGGCCGGGTGGCGTTTCCCCTGGCCCACCTCCGCCAGCGTGCCAACGAGGGCCCGGACCATCTGTTTCAAGAACCGATCCGCCTCGATCTCGATCCGCACCTCGTCGTCGAGGCGGGTAATCTCCAACCGCCGCACCTCGCAGGTCTGGTCCTCGGCCTCGGAGCAAGGGCCCTCAAAGGACGAAAAGTCGTGCCGGCCGAGGAGCGCCTGGGCGGCCTCCTGCATGGCCTGGACATTGAGTGGGCCATAGAGGTGCCACGTACGGGATCGGTCCAAGGCGGAGCGGGAGGGCCGATTCAGAATGCGATAGCGGTACAGCTTGCCCGTTGCCCAATGACGCGCGTGAAAGGCCTCGTCGACGGCCTCGGCCTGCCGCACCGCGATATCAGGCGGTAGCCTCGCATTGAGCGCGCGGAGCCAGTCGCCTGGGGCCAGCCCCTTGTCCGACCGAAAGCTGACGACTTGCCCGAGGGCATGGACGCCGGCATCCGTCCGGCCGGCGGCGATCACCGAGATGGGCTGTTGGGCGATGGATTCGAGGGCGGCTTCGAACGCGGCCTGGATGGTCGGCTGCTCCGACTGTCGTTGCCAGCCGGCGTAGGCGGTGCCGTCGTACTCGATCGTGAGTTTGAAGGTCGGCACGGGTCACTTGGCCGTTTGCACAGGTGGGTTGAGATAGGAGCGGATGCCCTCGAGGATCCCCTCGGCGATCCGCGTCA
>LWDN01000069.1:194-57866 GCA_002083515.1 Proteobacteria bacterium HN_bin10 | reverse complement strand
CCGCGCCCACGCCTTTCAGGTTTCACCTCGAACAGCGCGCGTCGCGCTGGGCCCGTTCCATCGCCGCGACGCCGGGATCGGCGCCGTAGCTGCGATAATGCGACGCCGCTTCGGCCAACATGGCGCACCCTTGTCGCAACCGGCGCGCGCCGATCTCGCGCATGCCGAGCGTGCGTAATTGTCTGGCCAGATCGCTGGACGCGGAAATCGCCAGCGTCGGATCGCCGAGGGTGAGGCGCCGAAACGTCGCGAGGCTCGCTTCGGCGGCAGCAAAATCGCCGGCGAGCGAGTAGATGTCGACTTCGTAGGACGCGAAGAAGGCGTCGGAGATCGGCTCCAGCCGCCGGCTTTCCGCGAGCCGGCGCCGCGCCTCTTCCACGCGCCCGTCCGCCGCCGCCATGATGGCGAGCAGCCGTTCGGTCTCGGCGCGATCGGCGCGCGCACGCGCGCTGCAGATCGGCGCGGCCTCAGCCAAGCGATTGAGATTTTGCCCGATGAAGCACGCCGCGCCCATCAGATAGAGGCTGGGCGGCGCGCCCAGCCGTTCGCGTTCCACGATGAAGGCGCGGCTTTCGGACCAGGCGCGATCCCAATCGCCGCTGAGCTCTAACGCGCGAACCCAAACCGTCTGCCCGTTGAGTTCCTGGCCGGGCACACGCGCATAGCGCTCGCGCGCCGCCGCCGCGTGTGCGAGCGCCGCGCGAACGTCGTTCTGCAGCATGGCGGCGCCGCCACGCACACGCTCGGCATACGCCTGCAACATATCGTCATTGGGAAACGCGCGGACGTCGCTCTCCATCGCCGCGACCGCGCTTGCCGCCACATCGCTCGGTGCGCCCTGAACGGTCGCTACGTGCAAGGCCTTGATCGTTTTGGCGAAGGCGCGCAGGCGCGTCCGCCTGCTCTCCCGGGCGATCACCGCATCCGCGAAGGCGTCCGCCGCCGGGGCGCCTTCGAGCAAGCGCAGCCCCATGAACACCATTTCGAAACTCTCGAGCGAATCCGGTTCGAGATCGAAGGCGCGGCGCGCATTGCGCAAAGTGCGCTGCGCATCGAGAAATTGCGCGACATTGGCGGCTCTGGCGTAGGCGGAAGCCGCTTCCGTGCGAGCGCCGCGGCGCTCGAGATCGGCGGCGAACTGCTCAAGCGTGGCGACCGCGCGCGCCACCTCGCCGGCGCGCAGAAACCCAACCGCCGCTTGATCTTCCGGCGCGTCCGATTGTCCGAGCGCAAGCACCGCCGCGTAGGCGCCATCGGGCAAGGTCGGGCTGGCGCTCGCGTTCGACACCAGCTGCGACATCACCTCGCGCGCCACGGCGTTGACGTCCTCCGCGGACTGGCGCTGCGGCCCGATGATTCCACCGGCGAACAGCAGCGCGAACACCGCCGCAGCCGCGGCTCCGCCCGCCAGCGCTGCATAGACCCAAGCGCGGCGGCGGCGCGGGCGGCGCGCATGACCGGGCTTGGCGGCGGGATCGAGGGCGAGCACCTCGATCGTCTCGTTCATCTTGTCGAGCGCGACGCGGCCGCGCGGCACAAGGCGTTCGTTAAGGTCGCTGCGCGCCAGATCGGCAGCGGCGCGCGAGACCAGCGCCATGCCAGGCTGCGCCATCTGTTCCAGACGCGCGGCGACATTGACGCCGTGGCCGAGGAGATCGCCGCTCTCGGTGACATTCACTTCGCCAGCGTGGACGCCAATGCGGATCGGCGGCGCCTCAGCCGGCGCTTGGGTGAGAAGATCGAGGGCGGCCTGCAGCGCCTCGCTGGCGGCGGCAAACTCCAGCATGAAGCCGTCGCCGGCTGTATTGAAGATGCGTCCGCCATGCGCGGCCGCGGCCATGCTCACGCGCTGCCGCAGCGCCGCCACCGCCGCAATGGCGCTGGTCTCGTCGCTCTCGGTGCGCATCGAGAACCCGGCCATGTCGAGGGCGAGGATGGTCGCCAGCCGCTTCTTTTGTTCCACGAGCCCCAGGCCTCCGAAATCAACCTAGCACACGGGCTCGATCTCGCGCAGGCCTAACCGCCCGCGCCCCTTCCATCGGCCTGCGGCGGCCCTATGTTGGCGGTGGAGGAATCGCCATGACAGGGTTCTGGATTGCCATCGTTCTCGTGATCCTGGGAATCGTCGGCGTTTCGGTGCTCGCCGGAAAGGCGCTGAACCGGCCGAAGGGCTCGCTGTCGCCAGATCAGCAGGACCACCTCACCGCGCTCAAGGCCTCCGGCGCGCTGAAGCACCGCAAGTCGAACCGCGACTGAAATGGCCGAAGCCGCGCGCGCACCGTTGCCCGAGAACAAGGCCGAACGTTACGTAGCGCTGCGGGCCGAGATCGCCGCTGTCATCGACGGCGAACCCAACGTGACCGCCCGTTATGCGACCGCAGCTTCGTTGCTGACGCAGGCGTTTCCGGAACGCTTCTTCTGGACTGGATTCTATGTCGTCGATCCCGAAAAGCCGACGGAGTTGGTCGTCGGCCCCTATCAAGGCACGCTTGGCTGCTTGCGCATCCCCTTCGGCAAAGGCGTATGCGGCGCAGCGGCCGCGCGGCGCGAGACCATCATCGTGCCGGACGTGCATGCCTTCCCCGGCCACATCGCTTGCGACAGCCGCTCCAATTCCGAGATTGTCGTGCCGGTGTTCGATGCATCGGGCGCGCTGGCGGCGGTGCTGGATGTGGACTCGACCGAGCTTGGTGCGTTCGACGCAGTGGACCAAGCCGGGCTAGAAGCGATCTGCGCTGATTTGCTGACAATGTGACTTGTACAATATGGACCGCCGGCGCCCTCGCCGGCAGGCGGTGGCGTTTGCAAGCAGGGAGCGCGGCGCGTCCAGCGCCGCATGCGCGGCAGGAGCCGCGCGCTCCAGCTTTCGTAGGCCGGCGCCGTGCCGGCGAGGGCGCCGGCGGTCCATATCTCGCACCTTGCCCCTTCCCCAACGCGCGCTAGAACAACCGCAATGACCAACCCCGCCACCGGATTGATCCTCTCCCAGATCGCCCAGCACGCGACCGAGGCCGCGGCCATCGCCAGCGCGCGCCTGCGCGGGTTCGGACGCAAAAACGACGCCGACCAGGCCGCCGTCGACGCCATGCGCCGCTCGTTCCAGACCGCGCCCTTCTCCGGCAAGGTTGTCATCGGCGAAGGCGAGATCGACGAAGCGCCGATGCTCTACATCGGCGAAGAACTGGGCGCGGGCGGCCCGCGCACCGATATCGCCGTCGATCCGCTGGAAGGCACCAAGCTCTGCGCCTCGGATGCGCCCAACGCCATGACGGTGGTGGCGCTGGCGCCCGAAGGCGGGCTCTTGCACGCGCCGGACATGTACATGGACAAGATCGCCATCGGCCCGGGCTATCCGGCTGGGCTGATCGATCTCGATCTCTCGCCCACCGAAAACATCACGCGTCTCGCCAAGGCCAAAGGCGTGCCCTTGAGCGCCATCCGCGCCTGCCTGCTCGATCGCGAACGCCACCAGGCGATCATCGAGGAACTGCGCCGCGCCGGCGCCGGCATCCGCCTCATCCCCGACGGCGATGTCGCCGGCGTGTTCTGGACCACGGAGGCGGCGCGCTCGGGCGTCGACATCTATTTCGGTTCCGGCGGCGCGCCCGAAGGCGTGCTGGCGGCGGCGGCGATCCGTTGCGCCGGCGGCCAGATGCAGGCGCGCTTGAAGCCGGAAAACGAACAAGAAGAGAAACGCGCCCGCGCCATGGGCCGCGACGTGCACGCCAAGCTCACGCTCGACGACATGGTCCCCGGCGCCGTCGTCTTCGCCGCGTCAGGCGTGACGCATGGCTCGATGTTCGAGGGCGTGCATTTCGACGCTGGCGCGGCCCACGTCGACACTCTGGTGTGGGACAGCTTCACCGGCCGCCGCAGCCGCGTGCGCTCTATCCACCCGAATAATTGAAGCTTACGCTGACCCGCGCCTTCTTCGCCATATTCATCGGCACTTCGTGGCGGATGAAGCTCTCCCACATCAACACCTCGCCCGCCTTCGGAGCGATGTAGACAAACGTGCGCTCGGCTTCCGGCGCATCCGTGCGCCGCGTCGGCGCCGCCATCATCATGGCGTGGCGCGGGTCCTCCAGTTTCAGCGCCGAAGCGTTGGCGGGCACGTCGACATAATACGTGCCGCTCAAGACGCTGTGCGGATGGATATGGCCGGTGTGCACGCCGCCGGGCTCGAGCACGTTGATCCAGATCGAATCGAGCCTGAGCCTGCGGCCGCCGAGATCGAGGTGCAGCTCGCGCGCGAACGCGGCCGCATGCTTGTCCAACGCGGACTTCAGTTGAGCAAAACTCGGATCGCGCTTCGGCAGATCGTTCAGCGAGGCATATGACGTGTAACCCTTGTAGCCGTGCTCGCGGCTCCATCTTTGCCCGGCTTCATCCTCAGCCGCGATAGCGCGGCAGCTCTTCAGCAACGCCGCATTGTCCATGCCCGCGAGCGCGGCGCGATAGAGCTTGGTGACGAAGAGCGTCCTGATCTCCATGGCGGCTGCTTATCGGCGGAACGTCGGCGCGCGCAAATGCATTCGCGCGCAAAGAAAATGGCGCCCCCGGGGAACGAGGGCGCCAAGTTAGTCGTCCAAGCGGGAGGCGATGGACGTTTTCAGGGCAGGAGTTAGTTGGCGAGCGCAGCCGTCTGCACGGCCGGCGTGATCGAGGCGATGGTCAGCGGCTCGCCGCGGCGGCGCGTCACGTCGCAGCGGACATTTTGCAATTGGCCGTCGCGGAAGACGTCGAGATCGACGCGTACGCCGCTTAACCGCACCCGCGCCTGATCGAGGCGCACGGTGGCGGCATCGCCGGCTTGCGCCTGGACCTCGGCGCGGCAGAGCGCGATGGCGCGGCTGCGGTCGGTGGCGTCATCGGCGCGGGCGACGCCGGGCAGAATGATTGCGGCGGTCAGCGCCAGGGCGGACATCAAGGTATTTCTCATCGGGTTACCCTCCGGGGAGTGAGGCGGCCGGTCGAACTATGATGACCGGTCTATTCATCAACTATCACTAGACCGGTCGTCATACAAGTGCTATTTTCAGGCCATGGCCAAAGTTTCATCCGCCCGGGAAGACATGCTGGCGGCCGCCGGCGAGCTCTTCCGCGCCCGCGGCTACGAAGGCATCGGCATCGCCGATCTGCTCGAGCGCTCCTGTTGTCCGCGCGGCTCGCTCTATTTCCATTTTCCGGGCGGCAAGGAGCAGATCGGCGCCGAAGTCTTGAACCGCTTCGCCGTGCGCGCCGCGGCGCGCTTTCGTGAACTCGACGAGAGCGGCGTCGACATGAACACCTTCATCGAGCGCGTGTTCAAGACGACGGCCAAGGAATCCAAGGAGAGCAATTATTACGGCTCCTGCCCGGTGGCGGCGATCGCCGCTGGCTTCGGCGCCGAAGACAAACTCCTGGCCGAAGCGGTGCGCAATTGCTTCGCCGCCTGGGAAGACGCCATCGCCGACGCCGCGCGCGCACGCGGCATGAGCGATAAGAACGCCGGCATTTTCGCCTCGGCTTTCCTTGCCGCCATGGAAGGCGCCTTCGTCACCTCGAAGGCGCAGCGTTCGCCTGCCCCGCATATCAACGCCTCACGCGCCATGCAGGCCCTGGCCGCGGCGCTGATCGAGCGAGGCGAAACTGTGCGCGGCTGACCGCCCTCTCGCAGCTCACGAAGAAGCGGAAGTGTCAGGGCGCGCCCGGCGCCGCTGCGATCTGACGAAGGTCCCAACCGTCGCCGCGGATGTTGTCGACCTTCCATCCGCCGGCTTCCCAGATCAGATCGTAGACGACTTCGGTGCGCGCGCCTGCATTGTCGAACGCTGCCCGTACGGCCGCGTGACTGTTCTCGACAACACCATCGGTGCTGACGGAAAGGTTGCTCAGCTGATAGTCTTGCGCGTTAACGAAGGGATCGAAGTCGAGGATTGGCTCGCCAGTCGCTTGCGAACGCGCCATCATCGTCAGCAAGTGCGCGCGCATGGCCTGCGACCAGGGCGCCTGATCCTCCAACGGCGGAAACTGCGCGTCGGGCGCCATGTAGCGGTCGTACAGGGGGCGGATCACAGCCGCGGGATCGGCGATCGCCGCCTGACTTTGCGGCGGCTCATTCTCAGTCTTTGACTGCTCCCGGGAACAAGCCGCCAACGCTGCCGCACTCAAGGTCAAGATCAGGTCACGTCGGTGCATCTGGTAGTCTCCCCGCAGCCAAGAGACTAAGCAAAGCTCCGTCTCTCACGACAAGAGTAGATGACGGCGGCGCTCGTCGGAAGCCGGCTGGAGGGAGATTTGCTTAGTTCCGCACCCACCGCACCGCCGGATCGTTGAAATCGACGACATCGCCTAGCTCGTAGACGTTGCGATAGCCGTAGCCGTAGAGATTGATGAACGTCTGGATATTGAGCGCGAGCTCGACGCGCTTCAGCACCACCGGGGCGGCGTTGTTGGAGAAATTGTTGTTGCAATAGATCAGGATGCGCGCGTTCGGATCGCGCAGCGCTTGCCGCAGACTCTGATCGGTGAAGTCGGTGAACGGCAGGTTGACGGCGCCGTCGATGTGGCCATCGGCGAAGGCGTCGGCGGAGCGCGCATCGAGGATGATGGTGTTCGGCTCGCCCGCCATGCGCTGAAAGTCGGCGAGCGAGACCAGACGTTGGGCGCGATAGGTTTCGACTTCGCCGGTCAGATTGCGGAAGCCGGAATAATTGATCTGAGCGGCGGTGTTTGCGTCCGGTTTCTGTGCGAACGCCGACGCCGAAATCAGGCCAACCGCAAACGCCAAAGCCAAAGCGCGCATCTCATTCCTCCAGGCAGCGAGAGGGGCGCGGGCTTTGGGTCTTTAGTTGGGCGCGTTGTTGATCATCGAAAGGAGATAGGGCGCGCCGACCGCGATGAAGCCGCCGATCAGCAGCCCGACCGGCATGCCCATGAGCGCGCCGACATAGGCGTTGCCGAGCCGCTCGCCCCAATCGAGGCCGCGTCCGCCCAAGCGCACCAGAAAGCCCAGGGCGCCGCCAATCAGACCCCCGGCGCCGCCGTAGTTCCAGCCGAGCACGCAGAGCGCGATCATGCCGGCGAACGCCGCAAGTGCGAGCAACAGCCTCAACCCGTTCAAGCAGGATGACTCCCTGGCGCGGCCGGCTGGCCCTTCCCCTAGGTGTCTCTCATGGCCTGCGCCGGCCCGCCCGTGCAAGCCTCAGAGGCGCCGGAACTGTCCCTGATTTAGGGACGTTGGTCGATTTGATGCGCGCCGCCATTGGGACTGGGCGAAGGCGCTGGGCTCCGCTTGGCGAGTGCGTCTCGCTGCGCCGCCGCGCCGATCAAGCCCAGTTCCTGGGGGGTCAGCACCAGCAATTGGCCGGACGCCGCCAGCGCTTCGGCGATGTTCTGGCGCGTCTGCATCTCGAGCAGCGCCATCAAAGCGCCGGTCGCCGCCGGATCGCGGCCGCGGAACACGTCGGCCAATTGGTCGAGCTGCTGCGGACGCAGCGCCAGCACGCCTTGCCCACCGAGCGCGGCGCGCGCGCGTTCGACCGCCGCCGGATCGGCTTGGCCGGCCACCGAAGCCGGCGCCAACGCTTGCAGCGCCACCGTGAATTCATCGGGCTGCGTGTAGGTGAAGTTAGCGGTGTGGAAGCGCACCCCCAGCGCCATGCCCGGTTCGCCGGCTTCGTCGCCCTCCTGCTCATCGCGGCGCAGGCGCTCGATGGCGCCGCGCTCGACATCCTGCAGCGAGGCGCGCAATTCCTCGTCATGGCGTTTGCCGATCTCGGCGCGGAACGCGCTCTGGATTCGGCTTTCCATCGCCAATGAGAATTCCTGGATTTCGTAGACGTGCTTCAGCAGCGCACGGTTCAAGCTGAACTGCACGCGCGCATCGACGATGACTTTGTGCGAATCCGCGGTGATCGCTTCGAACGGAAGCGGCGCGCAATAATGCGGGCGCAGATTGATGGCGCCGGTGCGCGCATCCATAAGCTTGACCATGCGCCGGCCGCCGGTGGCGGGATCGAGGGCGACGAATTCGATATGCGGCGCCGTCGGGCCGCGGACAACGCTCTCCTCGGGATCCCAGAGGACCACCTTGCCTTCGAGCGCACGGCGGAAACCCCGCTCGTTCTGGGTTATGTACGTGCGGTCGTAGCGCGCCTCGTAATAGCGCGACCAGATGTAGAAGATCGCCGCCAGGACGACGACGCCGACAACGGCGGCAATGGCAATGATCAGCGCCAGCGGCATGTGATTTCCGACCCTCCGCGCCTGTGCACCTTAGCCCGGACCCAGAATAATCACAGCCCCCAACAGCTGCGCCCGGACCTACGCCAAAGCGGCGAGTCTGGCGGCGAGCTGCTCGCCTGGGCCGGCGCGGTTCTCATGGAGCGCCGCACCCCCCTTCTCCCTTGCGGAGAAGGGGCCGGGGGATGAGGGGCGACGATGCGAGCGCGCTGTTCGAAAGTTCGTACGACAGTGCGCTCCCGAAGCTTGTCTGGCTCAAACTACGCGATTAGCGGCTGCTCAGCGCCCCTCACCCCCTAACCCCCTCTCCGCAAGGAGAGGGGGAATTTGAGCGCCGTGGCCCATGCGAATTTCAGCGACCGTCGCGATCCATAATCAGAACACACGACGCAGCTCCCGAGCCGCGCACATCGCGGGCGCGCGCGACGATGGTGGCCGAGCGGCCCCGGACGTAAGGCCCGGGATTGTCGGCGCGCCAGCGGTTGGGATTGGGCAGCACCGCCGCGAGCCGCGCCGCCTGGAGCGGCGTCAGATCGGCGGCGGAAACGCCGAACCGCGCCCGCGCCGCGGCCTCGATGCCGAAATTGCCGTCGCCCCATTCGGCAATGTTGAGATAGGCCTCCATGATCCGCCGCTTGGGCCACATGAATTCGATCAGCGCCGTGAAATAGGTCTCGAAGCCTTTGCGCACCCAGGAGCGGTCCGGCCACAGGAACAGATTCTTGGCCACCTGCTGACTTATGGTGGAGGCGCCGCGCGTGCGCCCGCCGCGGCGGTTCGATTCCATCGCGTCTTGAATGGCTTCGATGTCAAAGCCGTCATGAGTGCAGAAGTTCGCGTCTTCCGCAGCGATCACCGCGCGCACGATGTGGGGCGACATGCGGTTGATCGGGATCGGATAGTGACGGATGGTCTCCCCTTCGGCGGCCCGCTGCATCATCAGCACGTTCGACGGCGGATCGAAGAAGAGATAAGCCGCCACCCAAGTCACCGGCGCCAACACGAACGCAATAAAGAGCACGCTCAGCGTAGTGATAAGCAACCCGTAGCGCTTGCGCCTTTTGATGCGGCCGAGATCGAGATCGAGATTGCGCTTGGCGTCACGGCGGCGCTGGCGATCGCCGCGGCGCGGGCGCGCCGGCATGGGGATTTCCGGCTCTCCGAAGGGATAATCTTCTTGCACGGCCGCCACGCGCCGCGGCGGAGTCGGCTGCGGAGCGGCGCGCTCGATCTCGGCCAGAGGTTCTTCGTGCAAATCTGGTGCGGCGGCTTCCTCGATGAGCGGCGCCGGATCGGACGCAGCTTGCGCGTCATCGGGCGCGGGATGCTCAGGCGCGTCATCGGGCACGGGATTCTCCGACTCGCCATCCTGCTTGGGCTCGTCCTCGTCCGGGCTCATGCGCTCCATTCCTCAGCCACGCCCGCATCGCTCTCGCGCGGCGCACGCGCCGATTTGAGGCGCGCGAAGGCGTCCGCGTCAAGCAAGCGGCGCAATGCCCATACCGCCATGCCGCGCACAAGTGGGGATGAATCGTCCAGGAGGCGTTCCGCGACGGGCGCCAGCGCCGCCTCGCCGCTATTGCCGATGGCGCAGACGACGTTGCGCACGAACCGGTCGCGCCCGGTTCGCTTCACGGGCGTGCCGGCGAAACGCGCGCGGAACGCGGCGTCATCGAGTGCGGCGAGTTCGGCCAACGGCGCCAGGCGCAGATCATCGCGCAACGCCATACGCGTTTCGCGCGCAGTTTGCGCGAACTTGTTCCACGGGCACACCGCCAGGCAATCGTCGCAACCGAAAATACGATTGCCGAGCGCGGCTCGGAATTCGCGCGGGATCTGGCCTTTGTGTTCGATGGTCAGATAGGCGAGGCAGCGCCGCGCATCGAGTTGATACGGCGCCGGGAACGCCGCGGTCGGGCACACATCCAGACAGGCGCGGCACGAACCGCAATGATCTTGCTCCGGCGCATCGGGTTCGATCTCTGCACTCGTCAGGATGGCGCCGAGAAACAACCACGAGCCGTGTTCGCGCGAAACCAGATTGGTGTGCTTGCCTTGCCAACCAAGGCCCGCACGCTGCGCCAACGGTTTTTCCATCAGCGGCGCGGTGTCGACGAACACCTTGACCTCGGCGCCCGTTTCTCGCGCCAACCATTGCGCCAGCTGCTTGAGCTTACCCTTGACGACATCGTGATAGTCGCGCCGCGCCGCATAAGCCGAGATAAGACCGCGCCGCTTTTCCTTTAGCAACGCGATGGCGTCATCGTTGGTTGCATAGCTCTGGCCGACGAGGATTGCGCTTTTCGCCTCGGACCAGAGCAAAGTTGGATGGGCGCGCGGATTACGTGGACCGCCGGCGCCCTCGCCGGCATTTTTTTCGAGGCAGTCGCCATCGAAGGTGGCAGCTAGTTTCAACGCAGACGCCGGCGAAGGCGCCGGCGGTCCAAGATGGCGCCCCGCCATCCAATCCATCTCCCCATGCCGGCCTAAGCTCAGGAATTCCTGCAAGCGCGCCGCCGCCGGCCACGGCTCGGTCGCCGGCGCCACGCCGATGGCGTCGAAGCCAAGCGCGCGGGCCTTGCCCTTGAGAGCATGCGAAGCAAACACGCCCTGCTATGTCGCGGGCTCGCCGCTAGCGCAACGCCGCTTGCACCGCCTCCATCGCCGGATCGCGCCCGGCGCGGTAGGCCTCGATCGTCCAGGGCGCGGCGATGTCGGGCGCAAGGCTCTCGACTGAGATCGGGAAGCGCACGACGGAGCCGTGACAATTCTCAATATTGCGGCAGCCTGTGCGATAGTCGTGGCGCTCGGTGGCGTTGAGAATGGCGCCGCCTGCGTTCGGCAGGTTGAAGACGCTGCCCTCGGAATGGAAGTCGAGCCGGTCGCCAACCACTTCGCCGACGATGGTGACGCGGTCGGGCGCGGCTTGCTTTAGATAGCCGACAGTCGAGATGGCGGCCGAAAACGTGTAGGGACTGGTAAGCACGAAGATGCGGCCCGGCACGGTGCGCGGCAGATGACGCACCCAGGCGCGCGTGGTGTTGAGATCCCCGCCGCCATTCATGCGCATGTCGAGTACGAGATGGCGGCGGCCGGACTCGCGGGCGGCGTCATAAGAGTCGATCATGAAATCGGCGATGTCGGTATCGTCGCTGCTGTTGTTCTGGCGCAGCTCGATCACATAGGCGTCGATCTCCGGCGCGTCGCGCATGCGGAACGGACGATCCGGCTCTTGGAACGCCCAAGGCGCGGCATCGGTTGCAAGCAGCGCCCGCCAGTTTTCACCCTCGCCTTCAACCGGCGCGGGGTAATACCAGCGGTCGGCATTGGCGCGCACACGGTTTGGGTTGGCGGGCTCCGGCGTGAACCGCCGCGTCACCGTGCGGCCGTTGGCAAGTTGGAACCGATAGCTGGCGCGACTGGCGTCGGCGATGACATCAAGCGCCTCCATTTGTTCGGGGCTTTCGAAGAAGTAGGCGGCGTTGCGATCTCGCCAGGCGTTCGTGCCGCCCGCAAGCGTGCGCGCAACGGCTCGCACCTGCGCGATGGGATGGCCGTCGATGGCGACGAGCTTGGCGCCCAGCAGATCGGCGTTGGCTGGATTGGCGCGGAGGACGTAGAAATCCTCGCCAAACGGCGCGAAGCGCACCTGCATGATGCGGTTGAAGCGGCGCGAGCGGGGTCCTGGAAAATAGGCGCTGTGGCCGTTGTCGGCGAGTGCAACAATGCGCGCGAGTTCGAGTTCGAAATAGGCTTGGCTAACATTGCCTGCTTGCGCCTCGAGCGCCGCCAATCGCCGCTCCGCCTCATCGCGACGGCCGGCGACGGCGAGCGCCGCATCGCGGCCGATGAATTGTTCGCGGAAGACAGCGATGTCGGCGCGCCTTGCTTCGGCGCTGGTGGGATCGGTTTGCGACGCGGCCTGTTCCTGCTGGCGGGGATGTTGCGCCGCGGCCGGGGTTGCGCCGAACGCCAAGACGGCGAGCGCGGCCGCGCCCATACGGAATATGTTCATCTGCTTCCCTCCCTCATCAGGGGGCGGATTGCGCGAGCGCGGGCTGCGCCGTGAGGTTCGCCACCAACGGGTAGCGCACGGCGCCGAGCGTCAATCCCGCGCCCACAAGCGCGATAAAGACGAGCAGCGCCAAGCGTGCTTGTCCCTTCCCTGACATGCCCCAAAGATGCGCGGCGCCGACGTTTAGATGCTCAGCCGCGACGAACGCTCAGGCGGCAGCGACGGATGACGACGCCTTATCGTCATTCAATGCGTGTTGGAGCCGCGGGATCATCTCGATCGGGCAGATTTGCCAGAACTTGCCTCGGGCGGCGTCCCAGTTCGACTGTATCTGCGCGGCGCGCGGAGAGCCGGTGCGTTTGGCGTGCTCGGCGACCAACGCCTTCAGCACCGCTTCCCAATGCGCCGAGGCGAGGCGCTGCCAGACGATGGAATCCGGATTGGCGCGATCAGGAAACAGACCGTCGTCGTCATAGACAAACGCCATGCCGCCCGACATGCCGGCGCCGAAATTGTCGCCCACGGCGCCCAGGATCGCCACCGTGCCGCCGGTCATGTACTCGCAGGCATTGGCGCCGGCGCCTTCGACCACGGCGGCCGCGCCGGAATTGCGTACAGCGAAGCGCTCGCCCGCCAGACCTGCCGCAAACAGCTTGCCGCCGGTAGCGCCGTACAAGCAGGTGTTGCCGATGATGGCGCCGGCGGGCTCGCCCTGCGGCGGACGCAACGTGATCAGACCGCCTGACAGCCCTTTGCCGACATAGTCGTTCGCGTCCCCGGTGACTTCGAGCGCGATGCCCTGCACCAGCCAGGCGCCGAGGCTCTGGCCGCACGAACCGCGCAACTTCACCGTGAGCTGGCCCTCGGGCAGCGCGTCCTGACCGATGCGACGCACGACATGCGCCGACGCGCGCGCGCCGATGGCGCGATGGGTGTTGCGGACGTTGAACTCGAGCTGCTTCTTCTCGCCGCGCGCGAAGAAACCAGGCGCCTGATCGATGAAGTCGTGATCGAGCGATGGCGGCGGCTCGTTACGGCCGAGCTGGGTGCAATGCGAGGGATATTGGCTGTTGACCCGCACCAGGAGCGGGTTGAGGTCGAGATCGTCCAGATGCTCGGCGCCGCGGCTGATCTGTTCGATCAAATCGGTCCGGCCGATAATCTCTTCGAGCCGGCGGAAGCCAATTTGCGCGAGAATTTCGCGCACCTCTTCGGCGATGAAGCTCATCAGATTGACGACCTTCTCAGGCGTCCCGGTGAAGCGTTTGCGCAAATCTTCGTTCTGCGTGCAAACGCCGACCGGACAAGTATTGGAATGGCACTGGCGCACCATCAGGCAGCCCATGGCGACCAAAGAAGCTGTGCCGATGCCGAACTCTTCTGCGCCCAAAATCGCCGCCACGATCACATCGCGGCCGGTGCGCAGGCCGCCATCGGTGCGCAAGCGCACGCGGTGGCGCAGATTGTTGAGCATCAGGGTCTGATGCGCTTCGGCCAAACCCATTTCCCAGGGAATGCCGGCATATTTGATCGAAGTCTGCGGCGAGGCCCCGGTGCCGCCGACATGACCGGAGATGAGGATCGTATCCGCGCCGGCTTTGGCCACGCCCGCCGCCACCGCGCCGATGCCCGATTGCGCGACCAGCTTCACGCACACGCGCGCCACCGGATTGATCTGCTTCAGATCGTAGATGAGCTGCGCCAAATCCTCGATCGAATAGATGTCATGATGTGGCGGCGGGCTGATCAGCGACACGCCCGGCGTTGCATGCCGCAAACGCGCGATCAGTTCGGTGACCTTGAAGCCGGGCAGCTGTCCGCCCTCGCCGGGCTTGGCGCCCTGGGCGACCTTGATCTCGATCTCGCGGCATTGGTTCAGATATTCCGCCGTTACGCCGAAGCGGCCGGATGCGATCTGCTTCACCGCCGAGTTCGCATCGTCGCCATTCGGCAGCGGCTTGTAGCGCTCCGGATCTTCGCCGCCTTCGCCGGAGACGCTCCTCGCGCCGATGCGGTTCATGGCGATGTTGAGCGCGCCATGCGCTTCGGGGCTGAGCGCGCCCAAGCTCATGCCCGGCGTGACGAAGCGCTTGCGGATATCGTTGACGCTTTCGACTTCGCCGATCGGCGTCGGCTGCTTCTTCTCCTCGCGCACCTCCAGGAGATCGCGCAGCTGGATCGGTTGCGCGATGCGCCGTTCGCGGATGAAATCGGAGTATTTGCGGTAGGCTTTGTAATCGCCGGTGTCGCAGGCCAGTTGCAGCTGGTGAATCGAGTCCGCCTCCAGCGCGTGACGTTCGCCGCGGGCGCGGTAGCGGTACTGGCCGCCGATCGACAGCGCGGTGAGCGCATCGTCGAACGCGCGTGCATGTTGATCCGCGGCCTCGAAAGCGAGTCCTGAGAGCCCGATGCCGGAAATGCGGCTGGTGAGACCCGGGAAGTACTCGTCCACCAGCGCGCGCGAGAGGCCGATGGCTTCGAAGTTGAGCCCGCCGCGATAGGACGAGATCACCGAGATGCCCATCTTGGAGATGATCTTGAGCAATCCGGCTTCGAGCGCGGCGCGATAGTTCGCCGCCGCCTGCTCGCGGGTGAGATCGCCCGCCAATCCGCGTGACACGCGATCGGAAATCGTCTCGAGCGCGAGATAGGGGTTCACTGTGGTGGCGCCGCAACCGATCAGCACGGCGGCATAGTGCGGATCGAGGCATTCCGCCGTGCGCACCGTCAGCGAGCAATCGCTGCGCAGCCCCTTGGCCACCAGATGCGCGTGCACCGCGCTCGTCGCCAAGATCATCGGGCAGGCAATGCGATCGGCGTGCTGCTGGCGATCGGTGAGCACGACGTGCGAACGCTTCTGCAGCGCCACCGCGTGTTCGGCCTCCGCCTGGATGCGTGCGATGGCCGCGCGCAACGCTGCGCCGACATCGCCCCCGGGCGCAGGCTTGGCAAACGTGCAATCGATGCGCACGACATCGTCGCCCATTTCGCGCATCAGCCGCGTGTACATGCCGTTGGTCAGGATCGGGCTCGACAGCACGTAGACCTTTGCCTGCGCCTCGTCTTGCGCCAGGATGTTGCCCAGATTCTTGAAGCGCGTGGTCAGCGTCATCACCCGGCCCTCGCGCAGCGGATCGATCGGCGGATTGGTGACCTGGCTGAAGTTCTGGCGAAAATAGTGCGACAGCGGCCGGTTCTGCTCGGACAGCACCGCAAGCGGCGCATCGTCGCCCATCGAACCGATGGCTTCCTTGCCCTCCTCCATCATCGGCTGCAGCAACAGCTCTAGATCTTCCATGGTGAAGCCGGCGGCGGCCTGGCGCTGCAAAAGCTCGGTGCGGTCGGCGTAGAGTTGCGTCTCCGGGCCTTGCAGCTTCTTGTCGAGATCGATGACATTACCGAGCCAAGCGCGGTACGGGTGCTGCGCCGCCAGCGCATCGACCAGCTCCTCGTGATGATAGAGGCGGCCTTCGCGGGTATCGACGGCGACCATCTGGCCGGCGCCGATGCGGCCGCGTTCGACGATGGTGCGATCGTCAAGCGGACACATGCCGGTTTCCGAACCCACCGCCAGCAAACCGTCTTCGGTCTGCGCGTAGCGCAGCGGCCGAAGGCCGTTGCGGTCGAGCCCGGCCACCGCCCAGCGTCCGTCGAACATGGCGAGCGCCGCCGGGCCATCCCACGGCTCCATCACCGCGTTGCAATAGGCGTAGAGCGCCTTATGTTCTTCCTTCATCGTGCGCGACTTCGCCCACGCTTCCGGAATCAGCAGCGATTTCGCCATCGGCGCGGCGCGGCCGGCGCGGACCAGAACCTCGAACACATTATCGAGCGCGGCTGAGTCCGAGCCGCCGGGTTGAATGATCGGCTTGACGTCGTGCTCGGCGCCCTTGAACGCCTCCGAAGCCATGGGAATTTCATGGCTCTTCATCCAATTGACGTTGCCTTTGAGCGTATTGATCTCGCCATTGTGGGCGAGCATGCGGAACGGCTGCGCCAGACGCCACTGCGGGAAGGTGTTGGTGGAATAACGCTGGTGGTAGATCGCCACCGACGAGATAAAACGTTCGTCGCGCAGATCGGGATAGAACGTGTCGATCTGCGCGGCGAGGAACATGCCCTTGTAGATCAAGGTGCGCGCCGAGAGCGAGCAAACATAAAGCTCAGGAATGTTCGCCGCCAGCGCCCGCTTCTCGATACGGCGGCGCACGATGAAGAGATCGCGATCGACTATCGCCTCGTCGCGCGCTTGCGGATCGTGCATCAGCACCTGCTCGATCTCGGGGCGCGTGGCGTTGGCCTTCTCGCCGATCTGGCCGATGTTCACCGGCACCTGCCGCCAGCCATAGAGCACGAAGCCGGCGCGGATGATCTCGCTTTCGACGATGACGCGGGCGCGCTCCTGGGCGCCGAGATCGAGCCGCGGCAGGAAAATCTGGCCGACGAAGATCGAACCTTCCTTCACCGCGTGGCCGGTGCGCGCCACCTGCTCGCGGAAAAAATCGCGCGGTGCGTCGATCAGGATGCCGGCCCCGTCGCCGGTCTTGCCGTCGGCGTCGACGGCGCCGCGATGCCAAACCGCTTTCAGCGCCGCCAGCGCCAGCGTCACCACATCGCGGCGCGGCTTGCCGTCGATGGCCGCCACAAGACCAACGCCGCAGGCGTCGCGCTCGTGCTCGGCGCGGTAGAGGCCATGAGATTCGAGTTTTTGCTGTTCACGCAGGAAGCGAGCAGCTTCCTCCTCACCCATTCCCGGATTTGCCAAAGGCAAAGTCCGGGACCCATAAACACGGCTGTCTGCGCGTAACCACGATGCAGAAGTGTTTATAGGCCCCGGACTGCGCTGCGCGCATCCGGAGATGGGTGGTTGAGGGCGGAGCTTCATTCCGCCGCCACCTTCGCGCACGACTGAATGTACGCATGCATTGCATCGGCCGCATCGCGGCCTTCGCGGATCGCCCACACCACCAAAGAGGCGCCGCGGACGATGTCGCCGGCTGCGTAGACGCCCGGCGCGCTGGTCGCGAAGCTGAGCGGATCGGCCTTCACCGTGCCCCAGCGCGTGAGATCGACGCCCCAATCGCTCAAATCTTCCGCGTCGAAGCCAAGCGCGGCGATGATGAGATCGCCCGGCACTTCGTAACTGCTGCCCGGCTGCTCTTGCGGCGTCTGGCGTCCGCTCTCATCGGCTTGGCCGAGCTGCATGCGCACCGCCTTCACCGCCGGCGATTTGCCGGCGCGCACCGATTTCGGCGCCGCGAGCCAATCGAAGACGATGCCCTCTTCCTCGGCGTGCGTCACCTCGCGCTGCGAACCCGGCATGTTGGCGCGGTCGCGCCGATAGAGGCAGGTGACGCTCGCGGCGCCTTGGCGGCGCGCGGTGCGCACGCAATCCATCGCGGTGTCGCCGCCGCCGATGACGACAACGCGTCTGCCCTTGGCGTCGAGCGCGCCACTGGCGAAATCCGGCACGTGATCGCCGAGGCCGACGCGGTTGGCGGCGATGAGATAATCCAGCGCCTTGACGACACCGCGCTCGTTCGGCGCGTTGAGCGGCTTTGCCTTGTAAACGCCAGTGGCGATCAACACCGCATCGTGCTTGGCGCGCAGATCGGCGAAGCTGACGGTCTCGCCGACATTGCAATTCAATTCGAACCTGACGCCACCGTCGATCAGGCGCTGCGCGCGGCGCTGCACGACATCCTTTTCGAGTTTGAAGTTCGGGATGCCGTAGATCAGCAGACCGCCGATGCGGTCGTGGCGATCGTAGACCGTGACCCGATAGCCGCGCTGGCGCAGGCGCTCGGCGGCGGCGAGGCCCGCGGGCCCGGCGCCGACAATGCCAATGCTCTCGGGCCGCTCCATGCGCGGCGCGAGCGGCGCCACCCAGCCTTCGCGCCACGCCGTCTCGGTAAGATATTTTTCGACCGCGCCGATGGTCACCGCACCGTGGCGGCTTTGCTCGATCACGCACGCGCCTTCGCAGAGGCGATCCTGCGGGCAGATGCGGCCGCACACTTCCGGCATCGGATTGGTGGCGGCGGCGGTCTCGTAAGCCTCGCGCAATCTCCCCTCGGCGGTCAGACGCAGCCAATCGGGGATATTGTTCTGCAGCGGACAATGGGTCTGACAGAACGGCACACCGCACTGAGCGCAGCGCGCCGCCTGCTCGGCGGCCTTCTCGGCAATGAATTCGGCATGGATTTCGTGAAAATCGCCCGCGCGCGCCTCGGCGGCGCGCTTCTGAGGCATGTTTTGCCCCAGCGAGACAAATTTCTGCATGCGTTCAGCCACGAACGCCCCTCCTCTCGGCGCTTCACGGGAAGATTATTCTGTTATGGCAAGATTCTTCGCAGGTGCAACCAAGGCTGGGCGCGTCACTCTGCGCGCCAGCCCTTTGAGCCAAGGGCGACGCACTCCATGGTCGGGCCACAACGGGGGCGCTCTTGGACCTTCTCGATCTTCTGCGCGCGGCGCTGCTGGGCATCCTGCAAGGACTGACCGAGTTCCTGCCGGTCTCCTCGACCGGCCATCTGCTGATCTTCGGGCGCGCCATCGGCTATGACGATCCGGGCGGCGTCTTCACCGTGATGATCCAGCTCGGCTCGATCCTGGCGGTGATGTGGCTCTACCGTCAGCGCATCATCGACGTGATCCTTGGCCTGCCGACCAAGCCCGAGGCGCGCCGCTTCGCGCTGATGCTGTTCCTGGCGTTCCTGCCGGCGGCCTTCGTCGGTCTGGTCGCCAATTCCTACGTACGCAACGAGCTCTATCTGCGTCTCGACATCATCGCCTGGGCTTTGATCCTCGGCGGCTTCGCCATGCTGGCGATCGAGAAATGGCCGCCGAAAATCGAGGTGAAGGACGCCGCCGAAACGCCGATCTGGCGCGCCGTCGGCGTCGGCGCCTTTCAGGCTTTGGCGCTGATTCCCGGCGTGTCGCGCTCGGGCGCCACCATTTTCGGCGGCTTGGCTCTTGGTCTCGACCGCCGCGCGGCGGCGGAGTTTTCGTTCTTCCTCGCGATGCCGACCATGACCGCCGCCTTCATTCTCGATTTCATCGAGGTGAAAGATCACATCACGCCCGACCGCGTCGCCGAGATCGCGGTCGGATTCGTGTTCGCCTTTCTCTCCGCCGCGCTGGTGGTGAAGCCGTTCCTCGACTTCGTGACCAAGGTCGGCTTCGGACCGTTCGCCTGGTATCGCATCGCCGCCGGCGCCGTGCTGCTCGGCGTATTGGCGCTAGGTTGGTTGTAGAGGCGGACGGACTTCGAACTGAAGCGTCTTTCTCCAAGATGCCCAATATGATACTGTGCCCGTTATGAAGTTGGCGAACCGGATCGTGGCCGACCCAGACACGTGCAGCGGACACCCGCGCATCGAGGGCACGCGCATTCGCGTGTCAAACATCCTGGGCTGGCTAGCGACCGGCATGTCCCCGGCTGACATCGCCCAAGAATATCCCTACGTCTCCGAGGCCGATGTGCGCGCCGCGCTGGAGTTTGCCGCGGCCACAGTGGATGCGGCCCCAGTTGCCGCTGAATGAAGTTTCTGGTCGATGAGAATTTGCCGCCGCGACTTGCCGCTTGGCTTCGCGATCGCGGCCACGACGCCGTTCATGCGAAAGACCTTGGCTTGCTCGGCCGCAGCGACGCCGATATCGCCGCTGCGGCGCGCGACGGCGGCTTCACCATAGCTACGCAAGATGCCGACTTCGACGCCGCACCATCGCTCAGCACGGTGCGCCTCGCCTTCGGCAATCTCTCGACCGCCATTCTATTGTCAAAACTCGAGCCACTCTTGGAGCAAGCACTCAAGCGCCTCAGAGATGGCGCCCTGTTTGTGCTGCTCGAATAGAGTTCGCTCAATCCTCACGCCGCGTTCTGCCGGGTTTGGAACTGGCCGTACGGACGGAACCGCCACAAATAAGACGGCGCGATCGCCTCGACGCTTTCGAGTTGCGTCACGCCCAAATCCTGGATCGTGCCGGCGTTTGAATCGAGGCCGACGACATTATCGCGCTTCAGCAGCGTCACCTGATCGCCGGTGAGCGGCGGATCGGCGAACGGAATGAGCTTGAACACCCAATTGGTCAGCAGGCCGATAGGGTGCGCCAGAACGAAAGGCAGCGGCGCCAGCGGCGGGTGGCGGTCGGTTTCTTCGCAAACATACTCTAGCAATTGCTTGAACGAATAGACCCGCGGGCCGCCAAGTTCATAAACGCGGCCACGCGCTTCCGGTTTACCGATCGCGGCGACCACCGCATCGGCCACATCGCCGACGAAGACCGGCTGAAACTTGGTCTTGCCGCCGCCGATCAGCGGCATCGTGCCGAGCATGCCCTCCAGCAGCGGATTGCGCGCCATTGAGGCGAAGCGGTTGAAGAACTTGTCCTCCGGACCGAACACAACGGAGGGACGCAGGATGGTCGCGCTCGGCGCCGCGTCGAGCACGGCGCGTTCGCCGGCATACTTGCTGCGGGCGTAACGCGCGCCTTTCGGGGCCGCGCCCAAGGCCGACATGTGGACCACGGGCTTGATGCCGCGTTTGGCGGCGGCCTCGGCTATGGCGCGCGCCGCCTCGACGTGCAGCGTCTCGAAATTCTGCCGACCGCTCTCGTACATCACGGCGACGAGATTGACGACCGCATCGGCGTCTTCCAGCGCCGCGTCCACCGACTCGGGGAAGCGCACGTTGGCCTGCACCAGCTGAATCTGGCCGACATCGCCTAGCACCCGCAACTCGTTGCCAAGATGCGGCCGGCGCATCGGCACGCGTACGCGATAGCCGGCCTTGGCCAGGGCGCGCACCACCTGCTTGCCGATAAAACCGGACCCGCCGAACACGACGACCAGATCATTGCTCATGAAACGCTCCGCGATGAAGCGGCTATGAATGCTTCGCCTTGGCTTGGCAACGGTCGCCGCCCTGGCGGCTTGCTACATTATGCCCCTTTGTGCGGACACGGAGCGCGGGCGCCCTCGCCCGCACCGCACAAGTCCATCCAAACTGGAGCGCGTCGCCTCCGGCGACGCAGGCGCGGCGGCGCCGCGCGCTCCAACCTCCAAGCAGCCCTATGCGGACGAGGACGTCCGCGCTCCGTTGGCTTACCGCGTTTGCGCCGCGCGCGAGAGATCGAGGCGCCCGCGCCCGCTCGGACGCGCGCACGTGGGCGAGCCGGCGGCGATCGGGGTCGCATTGGCCGAACGCGCGCACTCGATCTGGCCGAAATTCTCGGCATGCGGCGCGATCGCGCGGACAAACAACGCGTCCTCCAATGCCCGCCCGCGCAAACCCGTTTGCGCAGCCAAGAGCGCCAGCGCCGCCGAGACGTGCGGCGCCGCCATCGAAGTGCCCTGCAGGAACGAATAATAGCAGCGCTCGGTCGAGTTGGAGTTGAGCGGATCGTAGCAGCCGCTCGCGGTGGCGCGCGTCGACAGCACGCCGTCGGGGCGCCCGTCATTGTCGCTGTCGGCGAAGACGTCGCCGCCCGGGGCCAAGAGATCCACTTCCGGGCCGAAGTTCGAATAGAACGCCAGGCCGCCGCGCGCGTCGTTGGCGCCGACGACCACGACATTGTTGCAGTTGGCCGGCGCGAACAGCGAAGCGCGATTGGCTTTGTTGCCGGCCGCAACCACGACTACGACGTTGCGCGCCGCCGCCGCATCGATCGCCGCCTGCATCGAGGCCGGGCACGGCGCCGGAATGGTGAGGCTCATATTGATGATGTCGGCCTGCGTGCGGTTGGCGATCTGCTGGCCGCCTGCGCTCACCGCCGGCGCGATGCCCGCGGCCCAGCGTATGCCGGAGACGATGTCGGCCAGTTCGCCGCCGCAGCGGCCCAGCACGCGCACCGGAATGACGGTGACATCCCAGGCACCGCCGGCGACGCCGACGCGATCGTTGGTCGCCGCCGCGCCGATCGTGCCGGCCACATGCGTGCCGTGATAGGAGTTTTCCGCCGCCGCGCCGCAGCGATCGCCGGCATCGTTGGGATCGGCGTCGACGCCGTCGCTATCGCCGCCGCGTTCGGGATTGTTGATGAGATCGACGCCGGCGCCGACATTGGCGGCGGCGCGCATGTCAGGATGCGAAAGATCGAGCCCGGTGTCGAGCACAGCAACGCGCACATTGCGCGAGCCCAGTTGCTGCGCCTCCCAAAAACTGATGAAGCCGGCGCCGCCGGGCGAGACGTTCTCGCCGCTGCTGGCGCGGTAATGCCATTGCAGCGCGAAGAGCGGATCGTTGGGCGCGCCGCCGACACGCGCGGGCTGCGTTGGCGTTGTCGGCGCCGGCTGGCTGGGTTGCGTGGTCGGCTGCGATGGTTGTTGTTGCGGCGG
The DNA here is from genome assembly GCA_002083515.1 of Proteobacteria bacterium HN_bin10. Lineage (GTDB taxonomy): Bacteria > Pseudomonadota > Alphaproteobacteria > Caulobacterales > Aquidulcibacteraceae > Vitreimonas. Next base: position 35,286 of record LWDN01000069.1, on the reverse strand, counting down.
GCGCTGCGTCGGCTGATCGCGGCGCGGCGGCAGGCTGAAGCCGCTCAGCGCGATGTAGTTCGGCTCGACATAGTCGAATTGACGCGACGACGCGAGCCGTTGGATGGCGCAGCGCGTCGCCAGCCCGATGTCGCTCTCGAGTTGACCTTGACTGACGATCCGCGGGCAACGATCGGCCGAGCTCCATTCGATAGCGTCAGGTAGATCGTCTTCCGCTGCGCCACCCTGCTTGCGTCCGTAGGCCGTGGGGCTGACGCCGGATGTCAGGTCGATCGTCACCATACCGCCCGGGCGCACGCGGATCTCGCCGTTGACGCCAAGCCGGCGCAGCGCGTCTTGCGCGGCCTCGCTCGCCGCTTGAGACGCTTCCGCTTCAGCGCGCGTGCGCACCTGCTCGGCGATGTTCTCGGGCAATTGTTCGAGCGCTTCGATGCCTCCGGCGCGCAACGCGCGGGCGAAGTTCGACGCCAATCCCATTTCGCTCGCCGTCTCCGCCAATTCCTGCTCGACGCGGGCGCCGACCAAGATTTGGCCCGGCGCGATCAGCACCGGATCGGGCGCCAGCAAAGCGGCGATATCGGCCTGCGCCCGCACAGCGCCGGAAAGCGCGCGCGCATCGAGCGGCACGTCATCGAGCGGCGCGGGCCCCGGGCCCTCGACACCGCCGCGACCGGTGATGCGCTCCCACGCATCGCCGAGCTGATCGCAGGCGCCCAACGCCAGGATCGGCGCGAGCGCCAAAGCGGCCAGTGTCCACCGGCGTTGCGTCATCGCTTGAACTCCCCACCTGAATTCTAAGAGAAGGAAGGGTAGCTTGGCGGCCTCCGATGACAAGGCGATGTCGGTGGCCGTCCGTGGAGAAGGGCCAAAGCCCGGAAAGATGAGCAGTTTCCCCCTAGCGGCGAACCTCGCCGCGGCGCGCGACAATGCTGCGCCGCGGGTGCGGACAGAAGACGAGGCCACCAGTTTGGCGGGCGGCCCGGTGTTTCTGGCCGTGGAAGAACTGCCGACGCCGTTCGAGACGCCCGCAGCGGCAGAGGCGGCGGTGCCCGATCTTTACGGCACGGGGCTCTATGAGCTGATCTGGCGCGAGGGCGCCTGGCGCGTGACCATGCGCTATTGGCGCCCTGCCCCGCCGGCGCCGGTGGCGCGCACGGCCAACGCCGCCGCCAAGAAACCGCTTGGGCGCGCACGCACGCCGGAGGAGGCGCGCGCGCTTCTGGGTGGGCCTGCGGAACTGGCGAGCGAAGTGCTGAGCAATCTTTATGTCGATCACAAGCAGCTGATGAAACGCTGGGGCGAGGCGGTGAGAAGCGGCCTCGGCGAAATCGTCGAGCGCGAAGGCAAGTTCGCGCTGCAGCTCACCTTCTGGCGGCCGATGCATGCGCCGGGGATCGCAGCGCCGCTGACGCCGGTCGAACGCATCGAACTGGCCGAGCGCGTCGCTGCGCCGCTGAAGCCGCAGGCGCCGCAGGCCGATCTCGACATCGGCCTGTTCGAAGATCAGGCGCCGGAAAATCCCAACGTCGTGCTCGTCACCGAAGAAGGCGACGGGCGCTTTAGGGGGAGCGAATAGCAACGGCGCCGGCGGTCTCCCGCCGGCGCCGTGCGAAGTGTTCGAACCCGCCCTATTGCCGATAGCTGAAGCGGATGTAGCCGAAGCGTCCTGGCGGGTCGTACGTGGTCGGGTCGAAATTGTTGAGACCGCAGGTAAAGCAGCCTGGCGGGTCTTCGTCGGTCACATTGTTGACGCCGAGCGCGATGGTGATGCGGTCGTCGAACGAGACCGGCGACCAGCGCGCCTGCAGATCGATATAGGTGATCGAGTCCAGCGTGTTGGCCGCGCCCACCTCATCGACTGCGGAAATGTAGCGCGCTGTCGCCGTCGCGCCGAACGTGCGCCAGTCCCAATCCACCGTCAGTGTGGACTTCACTTCCGGATAGGCCTGGTCGGGGCTGCCGCGCTCGGTGCCTTCGCGCGGAATGGCGACGATGCCGCCCGAGGTTGGCACCAGCTCGTCGAATTCGAGCAGGAAGTTGGTCGACGAGCGCAGCGCGAAGGTGCCGAACGACCATTCCGGCGAGGTCCAATTGATTGTGAAGTCGACGGCGCTGGTCTCGATGCCGCCGATATTGATGAGCGGGTTCGAGATCGCCGACACCGTACCCGTCGGCGTGCGCGTGATGGTGGCGCAGGCCAGCGCATCGCCGGTCTGAGCGCAGCGGTTGAGCAGCGTCTGACCGTCCTGGGCCTTGATGGCGCCGTCGAGTTCGATGTTCGAGTAGTTCAACTCGAACGAGACATTGCGCGACCAGGCGGTGTCGGCCCAGAAGGAAGGCTCCCAGACCACGCCGATATTGTAGCCGTCGCTCGACTCCGGCTGCAGGCTCGGATTGCCGCTGGTGATCACCGGCAATTGCGGGTTGAGCTGCACGTAGGAGCCGTCCGCCGGCACGCCCGCCGCGATGCAGTTGTTTTGCACCGCCACCGGCGCCACTGGGCCGCCGTTGAGGCCGAGGAAATCCGAGCACGGATCGGCGACTTCCTGGTCGAAGCGCGAGGCAGTGCCGAACAATTCGCCGATCGACGGAGCGCGGAAACCCTCGCCCCAGTTGAAGCGAACCAGCACGTCCTCGATCGGACGCCAGCGCAGCCCCGCCTGGAACGTCGAGTCCTGGCCGGAGGTCGAGTAGTCGAACACGCGCGCCGCCAGCGATGCGGTCAGCTCATGCGCGAACGCCGCATCGTCTAACAACGGGATGCGGAACTCGGCATAGGCCTCGCGCACTTCGATCTCGCCGCTCGCCGGTTGTGCGGGAATATCCGACGAAAAGCCGGCTGCGACGATCGGGTCGGGATCGAATCTGCCCTCCGTGTGGCGGTTCTCGATGCCGAAGGCGGCGCTCACCGGACCGGCCGGCAAGCTGAACAGATCGCCGGTGATGTTGGCGCTGAAATCGAGCAGCTTCTGCTCGGAGCTGTCGCGCTGGATGAAGCCGATATAGTCAAGCATTTCCGGCGTGATGGTGCCGGCGCCGCCGAAAATATTGAGCGGCACGCACGGCGCGGCGCACGCGGCCAGCGGGCCGAGCGCCTGCACGACGCGCTGGGCGTTGACGTTGCCGGTGAAGGTCTGCTCAGCGTTGTTCTCGGACCACACCACGTTCACGTCCCAATCCCAAGGATTGCGGAAGAGCGATGTGCTGCCGCGCAGCGTGCCGGCGAGATTGAAGGTATCGACCTCCTGCTCGTAGTGGCGCGGACCGGCTTCGACCAAGCGGCGTCCGACGAACACCAAAGTGCCCGGGCCAAGGGTGAAGCCGAACGGATTGTAGGGGTTGGTGACATCGATCGAGACGGTGTCGAGCAGATTGCCGTTGCCGGCGTCGGGGCCGACAAACAGCGGCAGCGGCGCGGCTTGGTTCGCCGACTGACGCTCGACGTAACTCGCGCGCAGCCGGAACTCCATGTCGTTGCCGAGTTCTTGCACCCACTGGCCGAACAGGCTCAGCCGCTCCGACGGCGTGACCACATAATTGAACGGCTGGAAGTTGAAGCGCGACAGCGCGGTGAACGGCACGAAGTCCGGACCGCCATTGGCCAGCGCCGGATTGTACGTCGGGAAACCGCCCGGCGGAAAAGCGGCTGCAAGCGTCACATCCAGCTCTTGCAGCGTGTTCGGGTCGGTCAGGATGAAGCGCCCCAGCGGCGTGCCTGAGCTGCAGCCGCCGGCGAGGCAGGAGGTGGCGCCGGGTTGCGGGAATTGCGAGACGTCGCGATCCGCCGCCAGCACATTGTCCTGATCGACATAGCCGGCGCCGACGATGATATGTGTGCCGCCTTCATTGAGACCGAACGATACGTTGTATTCTTGCGTGACGCCGTCGCCGTAATCGAAGTAGCCGCCATATTGCGCTGAGGCGTTGAGACCGTCCTGTTCTTCGCGGGTGATGATGTTGACGACGCCGGCGATGGCGTCCGAGCCGTAGATCGACGACGCGCCCTGCTGCAACACCTCGATGCGATCGATCATGCCGGCGGGAATGGTGTTGAGGTCGACCGAGCCCGGCACGCCCGAAGCGGAGGCGCCGTTCACCCAGCGCAGGCCATCGACCAACACCAGAGTGCGCGGCGTGCCGAGATAGCGCAGGTCGATCTCCGCCGCGCCGGCGCCGACGCCGCCGCCGTCCGGCGGGTTGCCGAAATTGCCCGACTGGTTGAAACGCGTGTTGAGGCCGCCGCCGGAAATCGGCGTGCGCTGAAGGATGTCCGCCGTCGATGAGAGGCCTGTGCGGGCGATGTCGTCCTGGCCGATATTGGTGATCGCTTCGTCCTGCGACAGCGGCGAGCGGATGCGCGAGCCGGTGACGACAATCGGCTCTTCTTCCGCCGCTTCCGGGGCGTCTTGCGCGAAGGCGGGCGTGGCGCTCAAGGCGACGACGCCCAGCAACAGCGCCGACATGACCGGGCGCAGCATGGATGTGCTCAAAAGACGCTTACGGTGGCGTGACATAAGAAATCCTCCCCGCCGTTCGCTTCGCAGCGAGCGACGCGAGAGCCTAGGCCTGGTTAATCCGGAGCGGCAGCCGCGCGCGTCCGGCGCGGGTATTGCCGGCAATTCGCTCGCCCCAGGCGCGAAATTTCAGAGCGGCAGCGTCACCCGCAAGCGTGCGCCCGTTTCGGCGTCGAGAATGGCGATGTCGCCGCCGTGCGCGCGGGCGATCGAGCGCGCCGCGGCCAAACCCAACCCGGCGCCGCGCGTGCCCTCTTCGTTGAGACGCACGAACGGCTCGAACACGCTCTCGCGCTGGTCCGCCGGAATGCCGGGGCCGTCATCCTCGACGTCGACGATCACGGCGCCGTCTTCCAACTGAACCTTGATCCGCGCTGCGGCGCCGTATTTGAGCGCGTTCTCGACCAGGTTGGCGAACAAGCGCTTCAACCCAAGCGACTGGCCGGTGACGATCACGCGCTCGCCGCTCTCGCAGACGACATTGCGCCCGTGTTCGGCGTGATCGTCGGCAATGCTCTGCAACAGCGCCGTGAGATCGAGGCGCACCCGCGCCTCCTCCGCCGGATCGTCGCGGGCGAAGGCGATGAAGCTCGCCACCAACGCTTCGACTTCGCCGATCTCCTTGGCCATGCGGTCGCGTTGCTCGGGCGGCGCGTTCTCGGCCGCCAAGCGCAAACGCATCAGCGGCGTGCGCATGTCGTGCGCGACCGCCGCCAGCGTCTTGGTGCGATCGGCGATCAAAGCGCGCAGCCGCGCCTGCATCGTGTTCACCGCGCGGGCCGCGCCGCGCAGCTCGCGCGGGCCCTCTTCAGCGACAGGCTCGCTCTGCGGGTTGACGCCAACGGCCTGGACGGCGTCGGCGAAGCTGCGGATCGGGCGGGTGAGATAGCGCGCGAACAACACCGCCAAAATCGAAAGCAGCAGCAGCGTGCCGCCGATAATGCCGGCGGCGCGCGCGATCCAGCCAAGCTCGGCCCAGTTGCGCCCCTGCTTCATGACCAGCCAACGGCCGTCCGGAAGCTGCGCGCCGATCTCGAAACCGGAGATCAGCACGACGCCCGCAGGCGCCGGCGCGAACATCGGCGGCGCCGGCGGGGCGGGAACGACGATCGGCCGCGTAGACGGCGCGGGCGTCGGATTGGGCGCCGGCGGCGCAGCGGCCACCGGCGGCGTGGGCGCTGGCGGCGCAACGCTCGCAACGGGCGATGGCGCCTCGACCTCAAAACCGGGCACCACAACCGTGACCGCTTCGCCGTCGGGGGACGCGGGAATGGTGTGAACCTCGACACTCTCCCCGCCGCCTTCGCGCCGGCGCACGATGACGCGGCCGCCATGCTGCAGGCGGATGCTCTGCCGGATCCGCTCCGCCAAGCGTTCGGCCGCCGCCGCCTGGCGCTCCGCTATCGCTTCGGCGAGCGCCGTCTGGCGATCGAGCTCGCGCTCGCGCGCGGCGTCCATCGCACTCTCCGCATCGAGCCGAGCCCGATCTTGCTCAAGCTCGCGGATGCGCTCGCGCGCGGCCTCGACCCGCTCGAGCGCTGCTTCGTGCGCCTGCTGCGCCTCCTCGACGATTCGCTCGGCCTCCTCAGCGGCCTCGACCGTGTCTTCGGTCCAGGACTCAAAGTCCTGCACGCGGAACACGTAGACGTCGCTCTGCACCACATTGGCCGCCTGAATGCGGACCTGCGCGGCGTCCAGATCGAGCGCCTGCGCCAAGCGCTCTTGCGTGGCGCGCATGGCGGGGGAGTCGATTTCTTCCGGCGGCTCGGCGCGCACGTCCCAGATCATGCCGCGCTCGTTCATGGTACGCCCGAGCGCGATCATGTGGTCGTAGCCGGCCTGGAAATTGTCGGCGACGATGTCGGTGCGCATGACATCCGGCGGCCGCGGCGGCAGGAAGATCACAATCGCCAGCGTCGCCACGAAGGCGGCGGCGAGCGAGAGCCCTGCCAGCATGCCGAGATAGGCTGCGATCGGGAGGCCGCGGCGTTCGCGCATCAGGCTGTCGGCTTCACTGCGAAGAGATAACCCTCGCCGCGCACCGTGCGAATGATCTCAATTCCGCCGGGCCGCTCCAGCTTGCGGCGCAGGCGGCTGACCTGCACGTCGACAGCGCGGTCGAACACGTCGCCATCGTTGTCGAAGGCGTAGTCGAGCAATTGTTCGCGCGAGAGCACGCGCTGCGGGCGCTCGACGAAGGCGCGGAGCAATTTGAACTCGCCGGCGGAGAGCGGGATCACCACGTCGTCGGGATCGATCAGCTCGCGGCGCGCGATATCGATGCGGAAGCCGGCGAAGCGCACCGACTCGCCCGGCGCCGCGCCCTGATTGTCGCGCCGGCGCAGCACCGCCTTGGCGCGCGCCACCAGTTCGCGCGGGTTGCAGGGCTTGGCCATGTAATCGTCGGCGCCGATCTCGAGACCGACGATGCGGTCCGCATCGTCGCCCAGCGCCGAGAGCATGATGATGGCGGGCCGGCCCTTGCCGGAGAGACGCTTGCACGCCGCCAGCCCATCCTCGCCCGGCATCATAACGTCGAGCACGATCAGGTCGGCGCCCTTGGCGTTGAGCGCTCTTTCCATGGCCGGCACGTCGCCGGCGGCGGATGCGGCAAAGCCGGCGCGCTGGAACACTTCCACCAGGCCTTCACGGATGGCGGCGTCGTCATCGACGATCAGCACGCGGGTCGGTTGGGCGGTTTCGTTCATGAGCGCCATCTTATTGCGGCCTCGGTCCCGCCAACAGCGGAAACAGTGTAGAGCCGATTGTCTCGCCCGCCGGCGGTTCGCGATTGGTAAGCACGATCACCGTCCAGGCGCCATTGCCGATGGCCACCGTGTTGACGCCCGGCCCGCCACCGACGAAGCCGATCCGCGCCGTCGCCCGGCCGGTTTCCGGCTGTCCCCGCAACACCTGCGCCGTGAACGCGGCGTTGACCAATCGGTGCTCGCGCAGCGCGTTGTCGAAGGCAAGCATGTCGCGCACCGTCGCGTACGCGTTCCCCGCCGCGCTGCCGGACACGCCGTGGAAACGCGTCACATCCTCAGCCGGGCCATCCGGCCCGCGCGGATGTCCGGTGAACCGCGCTACATCCGCCGGAAGCTGATCGCTCCGCAAGAATCCGCTGCGGGTCATGCCCGCCGGCGCGAACACATGCTCAGCCACGTATTGCTCGTAAGGCTGTCCGCTGACGCGTTCGATGATTTCGCCGAGCACCACATAGCAGCCGTTGCAATATTCGTTGCCCGCGCCCGGCGCGAACATAGGCGGCTGTTGCGCTACGAATGCGTAATAGGCGTGATTGTTGATCAACTGCTCTTTGGGAAGCGCGCGAAACGCGGGGCCGAAAATGTCGGCGATCCCGGCCTCGTGATCGAGCAATTGCTGCACCGTCGCGGCGCTCGACAGAGCGTTCGGATAGTCGGGAATGATCTCGGCAATTGTGGTCTGCGGCGCGATCCGGCCCTGCTGCATGAGCTGCGCGATCGCAACATGCGTGAACACCTTGCCGATGGAGGCGATGGGAAAGCGGTCGTCAACGCCAAGCGCGGCGTTTGTCGCCACATCGCGGCGGCCATAGGCGCGCGCGAAGATTTCCAGGCCGTCCCGTGCAACCAAGACCGCGCCATTGAGCACATCGGCGCGCTGCAGGTCCGCAAGCCAGGAATCGAGCGCGGCGCCGATCTGGGCGTCGCTCTGCTGCGCATGGATCGCCAGATCGGGCAGATCAGGGCGGGGCGGGCCGTCGTCCTGCGCCATCGCGGGGCCCGCAAGCAGCGCTGTCCCGACGGCCAAGACCGCAAATCTATTGAGCATTTTCCGACACTCCCGGGCCTCGACCCCGAGCGCCACAGATAGGCGGCCTCTGTTTCGGCAGTGTTTCAGCGCTGACGTACTGGGGCAAAGAAGCCGGCTCATAAGCTGCGCCGTCACTTCCGCCCGAGCCGGGCGATAGAGGGGAATACATGATGAAATTGCCTGTCGCCCTCGGCGTCGCGCTCGCCGCCCTCACGGTGGCCGCCGCCAGCGCCCATTCCACCAGCCGCCACGTCATCGTTCGCGGCGGCCATTCCGCCGCCAATCTCGACGCCGACCAGGACGGCTGGATCACCCGCGCCGAAGCGTCGAGCGCGTTCGAGCGCATCTTCGCCGACCTCGACAGCAACGATGACGGCAGGCTCGACGATCAGGATCGCCGCGAGATCCGCGTGCGCGTGGACGGCCCCGATGTTCGCGTGCTCGAAGGCGGCCGCAACGTGCGCGTGATCCGCCGCGGCGATGGCGACGACAACGAAGTCCGCGTCATAACCGGCGACGCTCTCGACGCCGAGACCGAAGCCCGGATCGAGCGCGAGATCGAAGAAGCCATGGAGCGGGCCGAAGAGCACATCGAACGCGCCGAGCGCGAAGCCGAACGGGCGGCGCGTCAGGCCGAACGCGCCGAACGCGACGCCGAAAGAGCCGCGCGCCGGGTGCGCGTCGAGCGTCACGGCGATGACGGACGCGAGATCGTCATCATCCGCAGCCATGGCGGCGAAGGGACCGATGAGGATGGCGGCGTCATGGCCATTGCGCCGGTTCCGCCGGTGCCGCCGGTTCCTCCGATTGCGCCGCACTTCATGATGCTGATCGCCAACTCGGAAGAAGCCGACGCCAATGGCGACGGCGCGCTGAGCCTCGAAGAATTCCGCAATCAGCACCTGCGCTTCTTCGACGCCAGCGACGCCAATGGCGACGGCCGCGTCCGCTTCGAACGCCCGCCGGAACCGCCGGCGCCCCCTGCTCCACCCGAGCCTCCGCGTCGGCGCTGAGGCTCGAGCCCGGCCGGGGTTCCATCCGCCCCGGCCGGGTAGCCCCCGCAGCGTGTCGCGGGTCACAGCGGCCGCTGCATCCAAACGCTACCTTGGCTGCATCAGAGGTTCAGACGAACCCGAACGCCAACAAAGGGAGAGCCACATGTCTAAGTTTCTCTGCATCGCCGCCGCGCTGGCTCTGTTCGCCCCGGTTGCGCTCGCCACGCTGAATCAAGCTGCTTTGATCGTCGCCTGATCCCCCAAACCCGCCTGCGACGGTCAAGTTAAGGAAGGCGCGAACCACCAGGTTCGCGCCTTTTCTTTGGGACAGCCCCAAAGAAAAGGGCGGCGCCGTGAAGCGCCGCCCGAAATGCTCACGAAGGCGCAGAACTACTTCTTCAGATCGAAGCGGTCGGCGTTCATCACCTTCACCCACGCGGCGACGAAGTCACCAACGAACTTCTCCTTGGCGTCGGCGCCGCCATAGACTTCCGCCAGCGCCCGCAATTGCGAGTGCGAGCCGAAGACGAGGTCGGCGCGCGTCGCTGTCCACTTCACTTGGCCGCTCTTGCGGTCGCGGCCCTCGAAGCGATTGTCGTACGGATCGGGCACGGGCGCCCAAACGACGCCCATGTCGAGCAGATTGACGAAGAAATCGTTCGACAGCACGCCCGGACGGCCGGTGAGCACGCCAAGCTTGTCATCGCCGACTTGCAGCGCGCGCAGGCCGCCGACCAGCACCGTCATTTCCGGCGCCGAGAGGCCAAGCAGCTGGGCGCGGTCGACCAGGTGCTCCTCGATCGACATGATCGGCTTCTTCACATAATTGCGGAAGCCGTCGGCCTTCGGTTCGAGCCAGGCGAACGACGCGACTTCCGTCTCTTCTTGCGTGGCGTCGGCGCGGCCCGGCGCGAACGGAACCTTCACCTCGACGCCGCCGGCCTTCGCCGCCTTCTCGATCGCTGCGCCGCCGGCGAGCACGATCAGATCGGCCAGCGACACCTTCTTGCCGCTCGACTTCTGGAAATCCGCCTGCACAGCTTCGAGCGCGGTCAGCACTTTCTGCAGCTCGGCCGGCTTGTTGACCTCCCAGTTCTTCATCGGCGCCAAGCGGATGCGCGCGCCGTTGGCGCCGCCGCGCTTGTCCGACCCGCGGAAGCTCGAGGCCGAGGCCCAGGCCGCGGACGCGAGTTCGCGCACCGAGAGGCCGGTCGCGTTGATCTTGGCTTTCAGCGTCTCGACGTCGGCGTCGCCGATCGTGCTGGGCGCGCCCGATATCGGATCCTGCCAGATCAGCGTCTCCTTCGGCACCAGCTTGCCGCGATAGAGCTGCTTCGGGCCCATGTCGCGGTGCGTGAGCTTGAACCAGGCGCGCGCGAAGGCGTCGGCAAACTCCGCGGGATTGGCCAGATAGCGGCGCGCGATTTTCTCGTAGACCGGGTCGAAGCGCAGCGCCAAATCAGCCGTGGTCATCATCGGCTGATGCTTCTTGGTTTTGTCGAAGGGATCTTCGATCTCGCGGCCGGCGTCGCCCTTCGGCTTCCACTGGTGTGCGCCCGCCGGGCTCTTGGTCAGCTCCCACTCATATTTGAACAGCGTTTCGAGATAGCCCATGTCCCACTTGGTCGGGTTGGGCTTCCACGCGCCCTCGATGCCGGAGGTGATGGCGTCGCCGGCCTTGCCGCTGCCGAAGCTGCTCGCCCAGCCGAGGCCCTGCGCCGTAATGTCCGCGCCTTCCGGCTCCCTGCCGACATGGCTTTCGGGACCGGCGCCATGCGCCTTGCCGAAAGTGTGGCCGCCCGCAACCAACGCCACCGTCTCTTCGTCGTTCATCGCCATGCGGCCGAAGGTTTCGCGGATGTCGCGCGCCGACTTGACCGGATCGGGATTGCCGTTGGGGCCCTGCGGGTTGACGTAGATGAGGCCCATCTGCACCGCGCCGAGATTGCCGTGCAGCTCACGGTCGCCGCTATAGCGCGTGTCGCCGAGCCAGGTTTCCTCCGCGCCCCAGTTCACGTGATCCTCGGGCTCGTACACGTCGGCGCGGCCGCCGCCGAAACCGAACACCGGCCCGCCCATCGACTCGATGGCGACGTTGCCGGCGAGGATCAGGAGATCGGCCCACGAGAGCTTGGCGCCGTATTTCTGCTTGATCGGCCACAGCAGCCGGCGCGCCTTGTCGAGATTGCCGTTGTCCGGCCACGAGTTCAGCGGCGCGAACCGCTGCTGCCCGCGCCCGCCGCCGCCGCGACCGTCGCCGGTGCGGTAGGTGCCGGCGGCGTGCCAGGTCATGCGGATGAAGAACGGACCGTAATGGCCGTAATCCGCCGGCCACCAATCCTGGCTGTCGGTCATCAGCGCGCGCAGATCCTTGATCACCGCGTCGAGATCGAGGCTTTCGAAGGCTTTGGCGTAGTCGAAGTCCTTGCCCATCGGGTCGGACGCCGGCGAAAACTGGTGCAGCGCGCCGACATTGACCTGATTGGGCCACCAATCGCGATTGGTGCGGGCGCGATGCGCCACCGGGCACTTTGAGTCATTTCCGTCAGCTGCCATGGGGAGGTCCTCCTATCGGGCGGGAGATAGCGCTTCGCCGCTACGTGGCCCAATTGGATTTTCTAGTCCGAGCCATAGAGAGCGCCACTAGTTCCCGGGTCGCCCATAGAGCGCTAGAGTGCCCGCGAACATTGCGCCTGGGGATAACATGCTTCGACTGAACGTCGTTCTTGCCGCCGCGTTGGCGCTGACCGCCTGCGCCACCGCCGACACCGCGCCGGCGCCAACGCCGCCGCCCGTGGTTCACCCGACGACCGGCGAGCGCAATCCGGCGGTGCAGGTCGACGCGCTCGTGTTCCTGCCGCCGCCGCCGGAAGCCAATGGCGCGCTGGAACTGGCCGAGCGCGCCATCGTACGCGGGCCGTGGAGCGCCGAACGCCGCCAGCAGGCGCTCGAAGACAACGCCATCGATCCGTTCGCCGCCTTCGACTCGGTGCTGGGGCCTAACTTCACCGCCGCCAACTTCCCCGCGACCTTCGCCGTGCTCGACCGTGCCGGCCGCGCCGCCGGCTTCGCCGGCGATCCGGTGAAGTTCCGCTACGAGCGCGCGCGTCCGTTCCTCAGCGACAGCGCCATCACGCCGTGCATCCCCGATGAGCCGCGTCTGCGCGCGAGCTTCTCCTACCCGTCCGGCCACGCCGCGCTCGGCTTCGCCTGGGCGCTGGTGCTGGCCGAACTCGTGCCCGCGCGCGCCGACGCCATCATCGAACGGGGCCGCGACTTCACCTGGAGCCGCGTCGTCTGCGGCGTGCACTATCCGAGCGACGTCGAAGCCGGACGCACCGTCGCCGCCGCCGCCATCGCGCGCATTCACGCCGACCCGGACTTCCAGCGCGAACTCGCGGCCGCGCGCGCGGAGCTCGCGGCGGCGTATGGGGAGTGAGTCTGAGTGAGAGCTTGGTGCGCGGTCGGCAGGATTGGAGCGCGCCGTTCAGCCGTAATATTGTGGCGATCCGACCGTTTGGCCCGTTCCTGCCGTTTGGCTATTGTGCTCCCGCCGCGCGAGGACGGTGCTCTAGAGTGCGCGCCAATCTTTGCGCAAGATGATGTCCACCGGAGGGGGGCAATGGTGAAGCGCCCGCTTTGTTCGTTGCCAATATTGAAGCCCGCGTGGGGATTCCCAGCTATCGCGAGCCGCACATCCACTATCTGTAACCAACGACAACCGCCATCGTGCAAATCGCGGCAGTAGAAAGCGCTGCCCCGACGCGGGCAATTGCATGGTCCAAAGGTCCTGTAAGCGCTCTGCTGTGAAAGTAGACCATCCAACCGGCCACCAAGGCAGCGACCGCCGGCTCGAAAACCGCGTTGGTCCCTCCGGGGCCGATCAGTAGTGAAAGCGGCTCCGCTAAACCGACGACGCAGACTGCGCCGAACAGAGCGTATAGGCCCGCCCGCAAAGATGCCTCAAGCGATCGCCGCTTCAGTCGCCAGACGACCGCGGAGAGGAAGAAGACAAGGCCGAGTCCGATTGAAGCAAAGAACAGCGGTGCAATAAGTGACGCAGCCATCCAGAATTCACCTTCTGTCGTGGCCGCGAATACGCCTTCTCCGATCGTGACCATTCCGCCACCCGTTCGCAGGAATGACAACGAAATCAGGAGCGACAAGAAGCCAAAAGCAAATAGAGGACCAGGCGCCAACAAGGCGCCTCGAAAGCCCGAATCTTGAATCTCATCGATTTGAACGGCGAGCAGATTGGGGCGCATTAAGACTGCCGCGATGGTGATCGGCAGAAGAACCACGCCCATTGCGATCTGGGTCAAGGTGCCGTCGACTACGCCAAGCGTCCTTCGACCGTGACTAATTTCGTCATCCAACGCTCGTCCTCGCCTTAGTGCGCGATTGCAGTTGATTCTGGCGCCGGCTCCAGACCGGCGCAGTCTACTGGCTAACGCCAAAGGCAACAACCTGGACGTCGGCTTTCGGCGATCTCCGGCCCGATTGCCGGATCGTGACCACCGGCCTGGCAGCGCCTGATGCTTGACGCCCCCCCGCAAGGCAGGGGAGGATCGCGATCGGGTGGGAGCGCGCCGGCCCAGTCGCAGAAATCCGCGCCAGGGGCCGGGATGGCCCTGAGCTGTCCGCAGTCAGAGCTGTTGACATGTAGCTCTTAGAGCTATAGGCAGGATGCCTGCGAAGGACCGATGAGCGTCTATCAGACCAAGGTGTTCGCTCGGTTCGCGCGCAAAGACAAACTAGCTGCGAAGGCTCTGTTGCAAGCGGCTGCGGATGTCGCAGCTGGCAACTTCGATGCTGATCTCGGCGGCGGCGTGTTCAAGCAGCGCGTTGCGCGTGCAGGCTCGGGCAAGTCAGGCGGCTTCCGCACCATTCTGTTTTTCCGGGGCGGACGGGATCTGTTCTTCGTGCACGGGTTTGCAAAGAACGAGCGCGCGAACATCTCGGCAAAGGAATTGGCGGCGCTGAAGAGGTTGGCGATTGAATTGCTTGGGTATTCGGCCGCTCAGATTGCAACCGCCACAAAGGCCGGTGAGTTGATCGAACTGGTGAATGACGATGACGACGAAGAAGATCAAAAGTAAGTCGAGCCGGATTTTGTCGGCCCTGCACAAAACGGCCGCGGGACTCCATGCGGCCGGCGTCATGGAACAGGCGACAATGCGCGAGTTCGACGCGCTGTGCCTGACGCCGATCGAGCCGATGAAGCCCGCCGAGATACGCGCGCTTCGTCAGCGCGAGCAGGTCTCGCAGCCCGTCTTCGCGCATTATCTCAACGTGCGGAAGGACGCGGTGAGCAAGTGGGAGCGTGGTGAGAAGAAGCCTGACGGGCCTTCTCTGAAACTGCTCAACTTGGTCAAGGCCAAAGGGTTGAAGGCGATCGAGTAGGGAAACCCGCCGGCGAGTCCTCACGTCGCCGGATAGCTCGTCGGGCGCACTTCGACCGCGCCGGTGCTCGCGGTTGGGCAGCGCTCGGCCCAGGTCAAAGCCGCGTCCAGGTCTTCGACCTCGATCAGATAGATGCCGCCGAGTTGCTCCTTGATGTCGCTATAGGGGCCGTCGATCACCTGGCGCGAACCGCCGCGCATGCGCACCGTGGTGGCGGCATGCGGCGGCTTCAGCCCGGCGCCGCCGACGACGCTCGGCGCGGCGACGCCCGCCTCCTTCAGCGCCGCCAGAAAATCCGCGTGCGCGCCGCGATAGGCGGCCTGGCGGGCGGGATCGTCGCGGCGGGCGAAATCGTCCGGCGTCTCGAAGCACAGAATGGCGTATTGCATGGCATTGTCTCCTCGGGCGGTCCGCCCTTGCAACCCATGACGCGCGGCGCTCCGCAGCTTGGACTTACAAACCGTCGCGCCGCGATCTGAGAAACGCGATCACGGCGGCGTCGCTCTCGCGCGCGATCGCCTCATCGTACGCCGCGCGCGCCGCTTCGGCGCGGCCGAGCCGCGCGCAGAGATCGGCCTTGAGCGCCCAATATGGCTGATAATCGTTGAGCGCCGCCGACTGGCGCGCCACCGCTTCGGCGGCGGCAAGCCCTGGCGCCGGCCCGTCGCGGCGCGCGATCGCCGCCGCCGCATTGAGCCGCGCCACTGGCGAGCCGGTCAGCTCCGCGAGCGCCGTGTAGAGCAAAACGATCGCATCCCAGTCCGCCTCGCCGCGCCAGGCGCGGGTGGCGTGCGCGGACTGGATCGCCGCCTCCAGCTGATAGCGGCCGGGGCGCTTCATAACGCTGGCTTGTCGAAGCAACGTCTCAGCTTCCGCGATCAGCTCCCGCCGCCACAACGACACATCCTGCTCGTCGAGCGGCACGAACCGCCCCTCGCGGTCGCGCCGCGCCGGCCGGCGCGCTTCGAGATGCAGCATCAGCGACAAAAGTCCGAGTGGCTCCGGCTCATCCTTGAGCTGCGAGACGAGAACCCGCGCCAGCCAGATCGCCTCCTCCGCCAGGCCGCGGCGCTCCGGATCGGCGCCAAGCGGATCGCTCCAGCCTGCGCCATAAGCGGCGTAGATCGCGTCCAGCGCCGCGGCGAAACGCGCGCGCCACGCCGCGGGCTCGGGCACATCGAAGCCGATGCCGGCGTCGCGGATTTTTTTCTTGGCGCGCACCAGGCGCTGACCCATCGCCGCCGGCTCGACCAGAAACGCTGCGGCGATGCGTTCGGCCGAGAACCCGAGCACCGCCTGCAGCATCAGCGGCGTGCGCACGCTCTCCTCGATCGCCGGATGCGCGCACGCGAACATCAAGCCGAGGCGGCGATCGGGCGCATCCGCCGCCCCCATCTCCGCCTCCAATTCCTCGATGCCCATGACGATCTGCTGCTCGCCTTCGCTCGCGGTTTTGCGCCGGCGGGCGGCGTCGATCAGCTTGCGCCGGGCGGCGGCGAACAGCCACGCTTCGGGATTGTCCGGCACGGCGCCGCGCGGCCAGGCCGAGAGCGCGGCGGCGAAGGCGTCAGCCAACGCGTCCTCCGCCGCCGCTACGTCGCGCGTGCGCGCAGCCAGCAACGCCAGCAAGCGGCCGTAGCTCTCGCGCGCGACGCGCTCGGCTGCGGCCGCTGCGTTCATCGTTAGCGCATGACGACCGGACGCACCTCGACGCGCCCGTGACGCGCGCCGGGACACTTGGCGGCCCACTTCAGCGCCTCTTCCTGGGTCTCGACCTCGATCAGATAATAGCCGCCCAAGGTTTCCTTGGTTTCGGCGAACGGGCCATCGACCACCTTCTGCTTGCCGCCGGAGACGCTCACCGTCTTCGCCGTCGCCACCGGATGCAGCTCATCGCCGCCGCGCAGCGCGCCGGCTTTCTGCAAGTCTTCGGTGTAGGCGAAATAAGCGCCCATCTCGGCCGAGAGCTGGTCCGGCGACAGGTTCGCCCAGGCGGATTCCTCGCCATAGATCAGCAACATGTATTGCATCGCACGTCTCCTCGGGTTCGGGCCGGGCGTGTGTCGCCCTCATGCCCATGACGCGCGCCGCCGGCGTCTTTCGACACTCATGCGGCCTGTTTCTGGAAATCCTTCAACAGGCCGAGCCTGATCAGGCTCTCGGCCGTGGCCACGATGCATTCCTCGTTCGAGCGCGGCTGCCAGTTCAGCAGACGCCGCGCCTTTTCGTTGCTGCCATTCTTGTATTTGCCGAGCTCGGGAACGATCTGCGCCACCGCCGGATCGCGCTTGGCCGCCATCTTCACCATGAAGTCCGGAATTTGCAGCGTCGGCACTCGCCGCGCCCTCGCGCCGAGCTTGCGCTTCAGAATCTGCGCGATCTCCTTGATCGACAGGAAATCGCCGGCCACCGCCAGGAAACGCTGGCTCTTGGCGGCTGGGTTGGTCATGCACTCGATGTGCATTGAAGCCACGTCGCGCACATCGACGGCGCCAAAATAGATGCGCGGCAGACCGGGCATCGCTCCATCCATCAGCCGCTGCACCAACAGGATCGAGGTTGAATAGTCCGGACCCAGAACCGGCCCAAACACGCCGACCGGATTGACCACGGAGAGTTCGAGCGAGCCGCCCTGGTTGGCGATGAAATCCCAGGCCGCCTTCTCGGCGATGGTCTTCGACTTCACATAGGCGCGGACATCGGCGCCGTTCGGATCGGTCCAGCTCTCTTCGTTGAACGGCTTGCGACCAGGCTTCTGGCCATAGCCGATCGCCGCGAAGGACGAGGTCAGCACGACGCGCTTCACACCGGCGTCGCGCGCCGCCTTGAGCACCCGCAGCGCGCCGTCGCGCGCCGGCACGATCAGCTCGTCCTCATGCTGGGGAATGGCCGGCGGAAACGGCGACGCCACATGCAACACGTACGTGCAGCCGGCGACGGCTTCGGCCCAGCCGTCGTCCTTGGTGAGATCGGCGGCGGCAAAGGAGAGATTGTCGCCCGCCTCCACTCCGCCTTCGCGCACCATCGCGCGCACTTCCGATTCTCGGGAGAGCGAGCGCACTGTGGTGCGGACCTTGTAGCCCTTCTGCAGCAGCTGAACGATGCAGTGCGCGCCGATGAAGCCGGACCCGCCGGTGACAAGAACCAATTCCCCGGCCATCTGGGCCTCCTAAGGCTTCGCGACTTTCACGTCCGTGCGGCTGAAGTCGTTGCCGACAAAAAGCAAGCTATCGTCGCGATGCTTCGCCAGCGCGTACGAAAAGCAATCTCCAAAATTCAGCAAGCCGGCGCCGGCCCCCTTGCCGAACTTGTAATAGGCCTCAACCGCCAGCTTTGCATGCCCCTCTTGCAACGCCTCGATCGCCACTCCGTATCTCTGGATCATTCTGTCCAGCAAATTACGCGATCGTTCCGCAGCCTCCCCAAAGCGCCTGCGGACAACAATGTGGCATTCAACAAGGGTCGCGGCAGACATGAAGCGATTTCCGCGAGCAGACCTCATGGCCGACTTGACGCGTTTCGCGTCCGGACCGTCGATGAATATCTCGATGAGAGCCGAGGTATCGATCACCATCAGCCAGGTTCTTCCTCACTCAAGAGCTGATCAATCGGGCGAGCGTCGGAAACCGGCAGGCGCTTGACCTCGGCGATTATTCCCTCAATCGCCGCGTCCTCATCATCGGGGTTCGCCTCAAGCGCCGCTTCGCTCGCGCGGCGCACGGCTTCGTCGGGCTCGACGTTCAGCCGACGCGCCAGTTCACGAACGACGCGCTCCGTCTCCGGATTGGTGATCTCGATGCTCATGCCCCGACAAAGATACGCGTTGGCCGCGCATCCTTCAACGTCCGCCTAAACGCGGGCGGGGACGACCCGCTCCGCCAATTGATCGAACGCCGCCCAGAACTGCGCGCGGATGGCGTCCGTCTCCATCAGGATTTCGTGCCTGGCGCCCTCGATGACGATGTGGCGGGCGTCCGGCAATTGATGCGCCACCGCCTCGTGGCTGGCATTGTCGACCAGCTGTTCTTCGCCCGCGCTCGCCACCAGCACCGGTATGCGCACGTGCGCCAGCGAGCCTTGCACCTGGATCGCCTCGGTCGCGTCCGACGCCGCCGCCACCCAGCCTATCGTCGGACCCGCCAACGCCAGGCGCGGCTCTTCGGCGATCAGGCCTTGGCAGCGATCGTGACGCGCCTTGTCGTGCGTCACCGGGTTCTTCTTGAAGTTCTCGCGCTTCCATCTTTTCTCGACGCTCGGCGCAAACGTGCCGCCGAGACCAAGCGAAACCATGAAACGCGCGTATCTCTTGGCGGCATCGCTCAGGCCGCGAATGCCCCACATCGGCGCCGAGAACGCCGCCGCGTCGAGATCGATGCGCCGGGTTTGCAGCGCCCGCAGAACGATGGCGCCGCCCATCGAGTGCGCCAGCCCGATGTAAGGACGCGGCAACCGATCGGCGAGCAGCTTCAGCGCCGTCGACAGATCGTTCACCGGATCGTCGAAGGTGGCGAAATGGCCCTTCTGCGAATTCTGCACTTCGCGGCCCGACAATCCTTGGCCGCGCCAATCGATGCAGAACGCAGCGAAGCCGCGCCCCTGCAGCTCACGCACGACCTCGAAGTATTTCTCGATGAACTCGGTTCGCCCCGGCGCCACGATCACCGAACCGCGCGGCTGGCCGCGTATGGAAGGCGCGGTCATCACCCGCACCTTCACACCGCCGCGGCCCTCGAGCCAATGCTCCTCCGCGCCATCCGGCGTGTCGTTGCCCGGAACGCGGACAAAGGCCATTCGCGAACGCTACGCCTTAGCCGCGCAGCTTGGCCATGACGCCCTGCAGCTGCATGGCGACGCCCATGTCGCCTTCGACGCGCAACTTGCCTTGCATGAAGGCGGACGTCGGATCGAGCTTGCCGCTGGCCATGTCTACGAAATCTTCGAGCTTTACCTTGATGGTCGTGTCGGCCGGATCGTCATTGGCCGAGACCTTGTTGGCCGAGCCATCCAGATGAATCTTGCCCGCGTCGCCGAAGTCGAACTTCACCTTCTTGCCCGGCACGGTCACAGCGGCGCTGGTAAAGCGGTTCAGGATTTCGTCATAGGTCATGGGCTGGTTCCTCCGGACTTCATCGCCGTTCGCCTGTCCTTCAACACTACGGCGGGCGCCGCCGCAAGAGTGACGGCGGCGTCAAGCTCTCTACGGCGCCGCGGGAACACCGGTAGGCTTGCGGAACTTGAGCGTCATCCGGTCGCTCTCGCCGATAGCCTGATAGGGAGAGGTGTCGAAATCCGGATCGTCGGGCTGGCCGAGCGGCGCGGTGCGCAGGTCGGGCGGCAGACTCCAGACATGGAACGGATGATCGCGGGTGTCGCGCGGATTGGCGTTGAGATCGCTGGCGGCGACAAACTCCAACCCGGCCTGCTGCGCCACCGAACGCATGTAGGCTTCCTGAACGTAACCCGTGAGCGCGGGCGAATCCTGAATGCCGCTGTTCTTGGCGCGATGCTGCTCGACGCCCAGCGCGCCGCCCGGCTTGAGCGCCGCGAAGCAGCGGTCGAGGACGCGTTCGAGCACGCCCTCGGCCATCAGCGTATGAGCGACATTGGCGAGGATCACGAGATCGACGCTGTTCGGCGGCGCGAAGGCGTCCGCGTACATCGACACCCGCGCGATGTCGCCGAAGCGCTCCGGATCGCGCGCGAAGCGCGCCTCCCACAGCGCCGCCACTTCGCGCCGCGCCACCGAGGCGTCGTTGGCGTCGAAGCCGGCGGCGATGAGACGCCCGCCGTTGGCCTTGAGGTATGGGGCGAGGATCGACGTGTACCAGCCCAGTCCCGGCAGCACTTCGAGCACAGTCATGTCGCCCTGCAGCCCCCAGAACAACAAGGTCTGCAGCGGATGGCGCCATTCATCGCGGTGCGGATCGATGCGCCAGGGCCCCGCGATCGCCCAGGCCAGCGAACCTTCCGGCGGCGCGTCGGCTGCGCTGGGTTCGCGGCGGCCGCACGCGGCGAGGCTCGCGGTCAGTGCAAGCGCAGCGGAGCGGCGGGTCAGCAACATCGGCCCGAGCGCTAAGCCCGAACCGCTAAGATTGTCAAAACGACGCGCCCCTTGAACGCAGGGTAAGCCTTCCCACCTTCTGGGAGCACGGCGCCCGACGGGGCCGTGCAGACTGGCCGGTCCGCAGCCTTCGGGGGCGGAGGCCAGCGCCAAGGCTCCCACGGGAGCGCCCGTATGTCGCTTTTTGGAGGACAAAACGCATGGCTGCCAACGAACTGAACCCGCTTTACCGTACTTTGGTCGGCTTCGACCGCATCGCAAATCTGATGGACCAAGCTGCGCGCCTGGATGCAGCGCCTGGCTATCCGCCCTTCAATGTCGAGCAGATCGGCGAAGACAATTTCCGCATCGAACTGGCGGTCGCCGGCTTCGGTCGAGACGATCTTTCGATCGAGTTCAAGCAGAACTCCTTGGTCGTCACCGGCCAGCGCCAGGCCAGCGAGCAACGCAATTTCCTGCATCGCGGCATCGCCGAGCGCAGCTTCGAGCGGCGCTTCGGCCTCGCCGATCACGTCCGCGTCGCCGGCGCCAAGCTCGAGAACGGCCTGTTGACCATCGATCTGGTGCGCGAGCTGCCCGAACTGCTGAAGCCGCGCAAAATCGAGATCGGCGGTGCAACCGCGTCCAAGCCCAAGCCGAAAGTAGTGGACGCGGCCAACGACGAAACAGAAGCGGCTTAATCCCCCGCTTCCCGCTCGCCGCGCGGCAATCCCCTCCCCCCGCGCCGCGCGGCGAGCCCCCCTTCCTCCCCAGCCGACGAGCGGCGCGCGTTTGCCCGGACGCGCGCCGTCGCGCGTGATAGGCATTGCCGGTCATGGCCGAAACGCCCCGCAGATTGGTGGCTATCGTATCGATCGACATGGCCGGCTTCTCCGGCCTTGCCGAACGCGATCCGGCGCAGGCGCTGGCCCAGGTGGCGCAACTGCGAAGAGAAGCCAGCGCCGCCGCCGAACGGCGCCGGGGCCGGGTTTTCAATACCGCCGGCGACGGCGTCATGATGGAGTTTCCGAGCGCCGCCGACGCGCTCGACGCGGCGCTCGATCTCTCCCGCTCCGAAATCAAGCTCCGCTGCGGCGTGCATCTGGGCGAGGTGACCGAAGCCGGCAACGGCGACTTGCTTGGGCACGGCGTCAACATCGCCGCCCGCCTGCAGGCTGAGGCAAGCCCGGGCGCCATCCTGGTGTCCGAGATCGTGCGCGACAACGCCACCCCGGAACAAGCACAGAGGCTTGCGCCGCGCGGCAAGGTGAAGCTCGCCAAGATGCGGACGCTGGTGAGCGTCTATGCCTTCGATCCGTCGGGCGCGCCGGTGCAAGCCCCCTCGGCTGCGCCTGTGCTTGCCGTCCTCGCCTTCGATGCGGCTTCACGCGACGGCGTCACGCGCGCGCTGTCCGACGGCGTCTGCGAGGAAATTCTGTACACGGTTTCGCGCGTGCCCGGCCTCAAGGTGATCGGCTCGACGTCAAGCTTCGCCTTCCGCGGCCGCGATAAGCCACGCGCCGCCAAAGCGCTCAACGCCACGCACATTCTCGATGGCTCGGTGCGGCGCACTGCAGATCGGGTCCGCATCGCCGTTCATCTCACGGAAACGCAGACCGGCGTGGTGTTGTGGTCCGAGCGGTACGACCGCGACCTCGCCGACACCTTCGCGCTGCAGGACGAAATCGCCGCCGAGATCGCCAAGGCGCTCGCCGTAACCCTCGGCGAAGCCAAACGCGCGCGTTCTCCCAAGTTGACCGCGGCGCTATCGGACTCGTACTTCGAGGCGCGCGAACTGATGCGCAGCGGGGCCGTTCCGTGCATTCAGGCGGCGGCCGCCGCGCTCGACCGCATTGTGCGCGAAGCGCCGGATTTTGCTCGCGCCTGGGCGGCGCTCGCCAGCGCCACGCTTGAACTGCTGCGTCTGTCGCGGACAGATCGCGCTCGTCTGGTCGAGGATGCTCGCGAAGCGGCCGAGCGGGCGCTCGGCGCCGATCCCACAATGGGCGAAGCGTACGCCGTGTTGGCCGCGCTCGAGGGAGAGTTCTTCGGCCGTTGGCGCGAGCGCGAGGCGCTGATCGAAAAGGCGTTGGAGTTCGAACCGAACAATCCGCACCTGCTGTTCCGTCACGGCCAATTCCTGGTTTCGACCGGGCGTGTCCGCGCCGGCTACGCCCAGCAGGCGCGCGCCTTCGAACTCGATCCTCTCGATCCGATGCTGGCGGCGTTCCACGGCTACAATGTCTGGTCGAAGCACTCGAAAGACGACGGCAAGAAAATTCTTGAGGACGCCGCACAGCGTTACCCTGACAACGTCTTTGTCTGGTTCATGCGCCTCAACACCGCCGCGCTGGACGGAGAGTTCGCGCGCGCGGAAGCGCTGCGCGCCGACGGCGCGCGCCTTCTCCCCGGCCTGAAGGATAGCGCACCCTACAAGGCCGGCGAACGCATGCAGCAGCTGATGATGGCGCCCTCCCCGGAAGCGTTCATGAAGCTGGGCGAGGACTTTGCCGCCATGGCGGAAGCGGAGCCGGCTGCGGCGCTCGATCTCGCGGTCGCGCTCTCGGTGCTCGGCCTCACCGGTCCCGCGCTCGCGATCTTCGCCGAAGCCTTGGACAACGTCGACGCTTGGCGCGCCGGCGCGCTAGAAACCACGCGCCCGCACATCGGCTACGAAACCGCGCTGCTCTTCATCGACCAGACGGTGCAGCTGCGCATGAACCCGGACTTTCCGCAGCTGTGCACGCGGCTCGGTCTGTCACGCTACTGGCGCGAGACCGACACGTGGCCCGATTGCGCGGACGAGGTCGCCTATGACTTCAGGGCCGCGTGCGCGGGCTAGCGCGGCGGACTTCAAATCCGCTTCAAGTTGATGGCCACCGCTAGGAACTTTTGAATCTGAAGCCTCTTTGCACTTCAAATGCGACATGGAGTCCGATCCAGGGCGCTGGGTCGCATTTGAAGCGCGAGGCTTCAGGGCGCGTCATTCGTCGCCTTCGGCGTCATCATCGCCGTCGTCCACATCGTCATCGCCGCCCGCCAGCAGCGCGTCGACGCCGGTTTCGGCCAGCAACGCGGCCAGCGCCTCATCCTCGACCAGCGCGCGCTTGCGCTTCAATTCGGCGAACGCTTTGGCGGCGTAACGCTGGGGCTTCTGCGTGAACGCCACGCCGCCGATCTCGACGCTGACGCCTGAGGCGTCGTCGGCGACCGCGCGCGCATTGGCGTCCATCCACAAAAGGTAGGCGCCGGCGATCTCGGTGCGCAGCAGCTCCGCAAGATCGCCGCGCAACTCGGCGAACGACGCGAACGCGCCCTCGGCCTTGGGATGCTCCATGCGCGCCAGCCAGCGCGCCACGTTCGGCGCCTGCGCGCGCAAGAGCGCGCCCGGCGTCGGATCGGAATTGAGCTGCGCCAGCTGCCCCGCCAAGCCGAAATCCGCCAGCGAAGGCCGGCCGCCGAACAGATAGGCGCGCTTGGCCAGCAACGGATCGAGCAATCCAAGCAGGCGCGCGTACGAGGCCTCGATCAGCGGCGCCGTCTCCGGCGACGAGCCGACATGATAAAGCCGGCTGATCATGCGCGCGCGCACCTGCGCTTCGATGCCGTCAGGCTTTTCGGCGCCGTCGAAAATCGCATCGCTGATACGGCGGGCTGCGCTTTCCTGATCCTCCGGATAGCTCCAGCGATAGTGGAACATCGCCTTGTTCAGCCATTCGTCGGCATAGTCTTCGAGCAATACCGAGAGAAACGCGAGCGCCGGCTCGTCCGGAACGATCGACGGTTCGGCGTGGTCCGCCTCGAGCTTCTCGATGATCGGCGTCGAATCCTGCATCGCCTCGTCATTGGCGTCGACCAGCACTGGGATCAGCGGCAGCTTGGCGTAGCGCTGGAACTCTTCCTGGCGCGCGTTGCTGCGCGCCAGCCATTCGAAGTCGAGCCCCTTGTAGCGCAGGTAGGAGCGCACCTTCACGGAATAGGGCGAGAGCTCCGCGCCATAGAGGCGGAACGGGGCGGTCATGGAATTCTCCCGGAAACAAAATCGCCGCACGGTGAAACCGCACGGCGATCAAAACTGCAAGTGGTTCAACGCAAGCTCAGACCGGCTTGATGTTCACCGCCGACGGCTTGTTCTTGCGCGGATCGTTCTCGACATCGAAACTGACCGCCTGGCCTTCCTTGAGGCCGGTGAGCCCCGAGCGCTCGACTGCGCTCACGTGCACGAACACGTCTGCGCCGCCCTCGTCCGGCGCGATGAAGCCGAACCCCTTCGTCATATTGAACCATTTCACCACGCCGGTAGCCATGGCTTCACTCCTCGAAAATTGCCGCACTCACGAGCGATGCGCGGCTGGACTTTGTTGGGGTGAGTAGCCAACGCGGCGCACATGCCCGCGCGGGTCGTGATCGTCCCGACCGTCGTCCGGCGCGCATAGGGCCCCCGCCCTGCCGTGAAGTCAAGCAAAAGCAGGCGCGAGCCCGCTCAGGGCGCCAGCCCGTAGCCTGCAAACGTCGCCGCGATCGCGGGATCGAGCTGTTCGGCGGCCGCCATGTCGGCCGCGCCTTCGCGCGGGCGGCCAAGCCGGGTTGCGGCGAGACCGCGGCCATAGAGCGTGCGCGCGTTGCGCCGGCCATTGAAGATCGCCGCGTCGAAATCGGTCCAAGCTTCCTGATAGGAGCGCACCCGCAGATTGAGGATGCCGCGCGCGGCCAACGCGGCGGTATCGATGGTGTTGATGGCGACCGCCTGGTTGCAATCCTGAAGCGCGGCCTCGAACTCATGCGTTTCGATGCGCGCTTCGCAGCGCACGCGAAAGCCGCCGGAGGTTTCCGGAACCAGCCGCACGACCCGATCGGCGTCGGCCAGAGCCAATTGGTATTGCCCTTGTGCCAGATAGACTTCGCTGCGCCGGTAATAGGCGGCCGGATGATCGCCGCGCATGCGGATCACTTGATTGTAGTCGGAGAGCGCCCGCTCGTAATCCTGGAGCTGGCGGAAGCGGTCGCCGCGCAGCTTGTAGGCCTGCGCGCGCCCGTCGCCGGTGACGCTACGCATGCTGATGATATCGCTGCAGCCGCGGATGGATTCCTCCGGCGTGTAGGCGTTGAGCGAGTTGAAGCATTGCTCACGGCGCAAATTGAACACGTGCCATTGCACGTCCGCCGAAGCCGGTCGCGCAGCGAGCATGAACCACGCCGCGCCAAGCAGTGCAAAAACCAGATACCGCATGGAATTCCCCTGAACGTCGCACACTACCAAGACCGGCGCCGCCGGAAAAGCGCTCAGCCGCCCCTTCCGGCTTTAAGGTACGAAGCCATAGGTCTGATACGCTCCAGCCACGGCTGCATCGAGCGCAATGGCGGCGGCAATATCAGCTCGACCTGCTTCCTCGCGCCCAAGGCCCAAAGCCGCCAGGCCACGCCCGTACAGTTGATGCGCGCTTGCCGGAGAGAGCGTCACGGCGCGATCATAGTCCGCCCAGGCTGCCTCGAACTGGCCTGACCTCAGGTTGAGCAGGCCGCGCGTGTCGTAGGCGTTTGCGCCCACGCCCATGTCGATCGCGCGATCGCAGTCCGACCGCGCGGAGATAAGGTCCCGCCCGGACAACGTTTTCAGCCAGCAGCGCGCGTTGTAAGCCGGCCCGAAGTCCGGCGCGATGCGAAGCACTTGGTCATAGTCAAGCAGCGCGCGGTCATAGTCCCTCTGCGCCTCGTACACGGAGGCTCGGCTGATGTAAGCGGCCGTGAAGTGAGGGTTGTGCCGGATGGCGCTGCCAAAGTCGCCCAGCGCACCCTCGACATCACCCTGCTCCAGCCGAACTGCGCCGCGTTGCCGGTAGGCGAAGGCTCGCGCGCCGCTGGAGGCGTTGTCGGAGCGAATGATCGCTGTGCACGCAGCTCGCGCGGCGTTGGCGTCATACTCGCGGTTGTTGTTGTTGCATTGAGCAGCCCAACGTTCCATCTGCAGCGGAAGCGCCTGCGCCAAGGCGATTGCCGGCGCGGCCAGCAGCGCAATCGCAACGAAAGACGTTCGAATCATGCGCCGCCCCCTACCCGGTCCAGCGCGATCGCCAGCATCGCCCGCAGCGCCGTTTCCATGGCCGGCTCGTGCACGAAGAAGCGCGGGTTGTGGTTGGGCGCGGCTTCCGCCGCGCTGACGCCCGGCGGATTGACGCCGTAGAAGAAGAACACGCCCGGCACGGCTTGCTGGAAATAGGCGAAGTCCTCCGCCGGCATCACCGGCAGGCCGCTCAGTACCGCTTCTTCGCCCAAGCTCCGCGCCACCGCCGCGCGCGTGCGCGCCATCAAGGCGGGCGGGTTGACGGTCGGGATGGCGTTTTCGGTGATCGTGACTTCAGCCGTCGCGCCGGTCGCCGCCGCGGTTTCCGTGACAGTGCGGCGAATGCGGGCATAGAGATCGGCGCGCGTGTCGGGATTGAGATAGCGGATGGTGCCCTGCATCTGCACGGTCTGCGGGATGATGTTGTAGCGCACGCCGCCCTGGATCATGCCGATGGTGACGATCACCGGCGAGCGCACCGCATCCATCTGCCGCGACGGCACGGTTTGCAGCGCATTGATGATTTGGGACGACGCCACGATCGGATCGATGCCGGCGTGCGGTTGCGCGCCATGGGTCTGGCTGCCGGTTACAGTGATGTCGATGCGGTCGGAGCCGGCCATGAACGGGCCTGGGATCATGGTCACCGTGCCGCTCGGCGCCGGCCAAGCGTGCAAGCCGAAGATCGCCTCGGGTTGAAGGTCGCCGAACACGTTTTCCGCCAGCATGCGGCGCGCGCCGCCCATGCCGCCCGGAGGCGCGCCCTCTTCCGAGGGTTGGAACACGAAAATGATCGTGCCGGCGATTTCGTTGCGCCGCGCCGCCAGCACGCTCGCCGCCGCCATCAGCACGGCGACATGGGTGTCGTGTCCGCAGGCATGCATGATGCCGACGTCCTGGCCGTTGTAGCGCCCGCGCGCGCGGGAGCGGAACGGCAGGTCCACCTCCTCCGTCACCGGCAGTGCATCCATGTCAGCGCGGAGCGCGATCACCGGCCCTGGCCGGGCGCCGCGCAGCACGCCGACGACGCCGGTCTGCGCAACGCCCGTACGCACTTCCAGTCTGAGCGAGCGCAAATGTTGCGCCACGATCCGCGCCGTCCGCACCTCTTCGTAGGACAACTCCGGATGCTGATGAAAATCCCGCCGCCACGCGATCATGCGCGGGATCACGGATTGGATGGAGGATTCGACCGGCGGCGCGAAGCCCGTTGCGGTTTGGGCGTGCACGGGTGCGGCGAAGAGCACAACCGCCACAACAACAAGTCTTGCAACGAACCTCATGTCGTCCCCACACGCTCGAACCTTCCCCTCTCCCGGTTCGGGAGAGGGTGTCTGCGAAGCAGACGGGTGAGGGTCTACCGGTGATCGCAGAACTTCACGCCGTCAATTCCTGACGGGCCCCATCCCTCATCCGGCGCTTCGCGCCACCTTCTCCCCCACGGGGAGAAGGGACCCGCACTCAACGCCGGAACCTCACCTCAGTCAGCGGATCGCGCATATGCACCGCGCTTGACCGAAAGTCGGGTTGGTGCTACTCAGTCATACCCCCACACCCATCTCATGACGGTCAAAACCTCCATCTCCCTCACCGACAGCCAAGAGGCGTTCGCGCGCGAACTGGTCGAGCGCGGGCGCTATCCGAGCTTGAGCGCGGTGTTGCAGCACGGGTTGGAGCTGCTGCGCAGCGAAACCGAGCTGGAAGCGGCGGAACTGGCGGCGCTGCGTGAACTCTTGAAGCAACGGCGGCGCGGGGCGTTCGTTTCCATAGAGAAAGGCCGCGCCCGCACCCGCGCCATGATCGCCGCCAAAAAGACCGGCGATGACCTATAGGGTCGAGCGTTCGGTCGACACCGACCGCGACCTCGAAGCCATCTTCGATTTCCTGACCGAGAGTTACATCGCCTTCGGCGACAGCCGCGCGGAAGCGTTGAACCGGGCCGGCAAACGCGTCGAGGGCATCGAGTCGGCGATGATGGCGCTCGGCAAGGCGCCGCACCAAGGCACGCTGGTCGAGCACATTCTGCCCGGCTTGCGCTGCGCCACCAAACGGCGCGCGATTTTCTATTTCGATATCGACGACGAACAAAAGCGCGTGCGCGTGTTGGCGATCTTCTTCGGCGGCCAGGATCACCGCCGCGCCATGCTCAAGCGGTTGTTGGCGGAGTAGCGCCCCCTCACCGCACCCCCGCCGCCAGCAGATCGTGCATGTGCACGACGCCCACCGGCTTGCCGTCCTCAACCGCGAACAAAAGCGTAATCCGCTTCTCGTTCATAATGGCGATGGCGTCGGCGATCGGAGCATCGGGCTGAATCGTCTTCGGGTTCGCGGTCATGATCTCGCGCACGGCCTTGGCGAACATGTCGGGCGAGAGTTTCCGGCGCAGATCGCCGTCGGTGACGATGCCGATGAGCTTGCCGTTCTCGATCACGCCGACGGCGCCGATGCCGCCCACGCTCATCGCCTTCATCGCCTCCGGCACGGCGATATCGGGCGAGACCAGCGGATCGTCGCCGCCGACGCGCATGATGTCACGCACGCGCTTCAGCGCCGCGCCCAATTTGCCGCCCGGATGGATGGCGCCAAATTTCTCCGCGTTGAAGCCGCGCGCCTTAATCAGCGCCACCGCCAGCGCATCGCCAAGCGCCAGGCACATGGTCGTCGAAATCGTCGGCGCCGGCGCTTCCTCGCTCGCCTCGCCGCATTCGGGCAGCACCAAGGCCGCGGTCGACGCGTTCGCCAGCGATGAGCCCGGCTTGAAGGTCATGCCGATCACCGGCACGTGGATGCGCCGGCAATGATAGAGCAGATCGGAAAGCTCGGCGGTTTCGCCCGAGCGCGAGATGGCCAGCACGCAATCGGCCTCGACGATCATGCCGAGATCGCCATGGCTCGCTTCCGCGGGATGGACGAATTGCGCCGGCGTGCCGGTTGAGGCCAGGGTCGCGGCGATCTTGCGGGCGATGTGGCCCGATTTGCCCATGCCTGAGACGATGACCCGGCCTTTGGTTTCCGCCAGAAGCCGCGCCGCCTCGACAAACGGCGCGTTCAACGGCCCGTTGAGCGCTTCGGCCAATTGCTCCAAGGCGCGCGCCTCGGCGCGGATGGTGTCCTGAGCCGCGGCGATGGCGGCGGCGGGCGTGATGATCGACATGGGCGCGGTCTCTCACGACCCGGATGGTTGCTCAAGCTCTCTCCACCCATTCCCGGGACGATGCTTCGCGCATCCGGGAATGGTAGTGGGTTGAGGCGCTCTCGCTTGCCGCCTATGTCTCCGCCACCACCATGACCCGCACCGCCCTCTCCGCATGAGCCTGATCCAAGCGCTCGGCTCCAACGCCAATGGCGGCGCGGAAGCGTATTTCGTCAGCCTTGTCGGCGCCTTCAAACACGCGGGCATCGCGCAGAGCGCGGCGATCCGCGCGCACGTCGGGCGCGAGGCGGCGCTGGCCCGCCTCGGCGTCGCTGCATCGGTGCTGCCGTTCACCAAGCCGTTCGATTTCAGCACCGCGAGCGGCATCGCCGCCATCGCGCGCGAGCAGGAGGCGCGTTTCGTCATCGCCTGGATGAACCGCGCCGCCAGCTTGACGCCAGCCGGACCATGGAAGCGCATCGGCCGCCTCGGCGGCTATTACAAGCTCAAGAATTATCGCGGCTTCGACGCGCTCGTCGGCAACACGCAGGACATCGTCGATTGGATGGTGCGCGAAGGCTGGCCGAAGGCGCGCGCGCACTACATTCCCAATTTCGCCGCCGCCGGCGATGGCGCGGCTTTGCCGCGCGCCACGTTCGATACGCCCGAAGGCGTTCCGCTCTTGCTCGGCATGGGGCGTTTGCACGAGAGCAAGGCGCACGATGTTTCGCTGCGCGCACTCGCGCGCATCCCGGACGCCTATCTCTGGATCGCTGGCGACGGTGACGAGGAGCAAAAACTCAAGGCATTGGCGGCCGAGCTCGGCGTCTCCAATCGCGTGCGTTTTCTGGGCTGGCGCGACGATGCGCCCGCGCTCTACCGCGCCGCCGACATCGTCGTGTTTCCCTCGCGCTTCGAGCCGCTGGGCAATGTCGTGATCCAGGCCTGGGCGCATGGGGTGCCGGTAGTGGCGGCGCACTCCGCCGGACCCGGCGCGCTCATCACCGACGGCCACGACGGCTATCTGATCCCGATCGACGACGCCGCGGCCTTGGCCGCGCGCGTGCAAGAGCTGCTGGCCGATCCGCTGCGCCGCACGGCGCTGGCGGCGGCGGGCCTGCGCCGGGTGGAGGCGAAATTCTCCGAAGCCGCCGTGGTGGCGCAATGGCGGGCGCTGTTCGACGCCATGGGAGGCCTCTGATGTGCGGCATTGCCGGGATCGTCGGCGAACGCGAAGGCGCGCGTGCGCTGATCGAGACCATCGCTCATCGCGGTCCCAATGGCATTCGGGTTGAGGAGAGTGAGAAATATTCGCTCGCCCACGCCCGGCTTTCGATCATCGACCTCGAAGGCGGCTGGCAGCCGCTGCACGCGTCTGGCTCCACCATCATCGGCAACGGTGAAATCTACAATTACGTCGAACTGGCCGAGGACTTTCAACTCAAGAGCAAGCTGGCCACCGGCTCCGACTACGAGCCGCTGCTGCACATCTACGCACAAGAAGGCGAAGCCGCGTTCGATCGCCTGCGCGGCATGTACGCCTTCTGCCTGATCGGCTGCGACGGCCGCACTTGGCTGGTGCGCGATCCGTTCGGGATCAAGCCGCTCTACATTCATGCGCGCGACGGCGCCGTGGCGTTCGCCTCCGAGCCGCGCGCGTTCGGCCGCGCCCGTGTTGTGCCGGCGATTTCGAACCAAGTCGCGGCGCTGCACTATTCGCTTGAGAACGAAACCGCCTGGCCCGGCGTCATCCGACTCGAACCGGGCGAGATCGTCGAGATCGTCAACGGCGAACCGCGAAGACATCGGGTTCGCGCTCAAATCCCCCCTCCCCCTCGTGGGGAGGGGGCAGGGGGCGGGGGGCGTTCCGACATACAGGCGCAAGCCGGTCGCCCCCCCACCCCACCCTCCCCCACAAGGGGGGAGGGCGCGGTATTGGCGCAGCTCGATCGCGTGCTCGAAGACACGGTCAAAGTTCACCAGCGCGCCGACGTGCCGTACGGCCTCTTCCTCTCGGGCGGCATCGACAGCACCGTCATCGCTGCGATGATGGCGCGGCTCAACGAACGGCCAGTCGTCGCCTACACGTGCGGCTTCGAGG
This sequence comes from Proteobacteria bacterium HN_bin10, assembly GCA_002083515.1. Classification (GTDB taxonomy): domain Bacteria; phylum Pseudomonadota; class Alphaproteobacteria; order Caulobacterales; family Aquidulcibacteraceae; genus Vitreimonas. Next base: position 3,241 of record LWDN01000069.1, on the reverse strand, counting down.
CGGAAGGCGCCCGCGACGAACGCGTGCAAGCCGAGCGCGTCGCGCGCGCGCTCAATCTCGACTGGAACAATGTCAGCTTCGGCGAAGAAGATTTCTGGACCATCGCGCCGCACGTGGCCTGGGCGATGGACGATCCTGTCGCCGATTACGCCTGCTTGCCGACCTACAAATTGGCACAAGAAGCAAAGAAGCGCCTCACCGTCGTACTGACCGGCGAAGGCGGCGATGAATTGTTCGGCGGCTATTCGCGCTATCGCCGCGCGCAGCGTCCGGCCTGGTTGGGCGGACGGGTCGCCGAACCGCAGACGGACGCGATATTCGGAACGGCGGCGCTGGATAGGTGGCGCGAAGCTGCAAAGGACCGCGCGTCTTCAGACGCGCATGCGGACCTGAAGGTCCGCGCTCCTTTGAGCGCACTCCAGCGCGCGCAAGCCGCCGACATCGCTACTTGGCTGCCGAACGATCTCTTGCTGAAGCTCGACCGGATGCTGATGGCGCACGGGCTCGAGGGCCGCACACCATTCCTCGATTCCGAAGTGGCGGCGTTCGCCTTTCACTTGCCTGACAATCTCAAAACCCGCGGCAAGTTTGGCAAATACATCCTGCGCGCGTGGCTTGAGAAAAACTGCCCTGCCGCCGAACCATGGGCGAAGAAGATGGGGTTCACCGTGCCGGTTGCGTCCTGGATCGCGCCGCGCGCTGCCGATCTGGCGCAGACACTGCCCCAAGTCGAAGCCGTCCGCGCCGCAGCCAACGCCGAAACCATCCGCGCCATTTTCACTGACGAGCGCCACGCGGCGTCGCGCTATCCGCTGCTGTTCTTAGGCCTCTGGGGCCGCATCCACACCGAAGGCGCCGCGCCCGACGCGGCGCTGGCGAGCTTGTTGGCCGCATAAGAGTGGCGGGGCCGCTTTGGGCGGTCAGGGGAAGCGGCCCCGCCCTGCAGGCAGCGATCAAGCGACCACCGCCGCGCCGACCGCAAGCACAGGCAGCGCCACGATCAGAAACAGGACCGTCGAGACCGCGATCGAAGCTGCCTTCACGGCGAAAGGCGTCCCGTGCTCCAGCGCGTCGATATAAAGACCACGATGCATTGTCGTTCCTCCAAGGGTTGAGCCGAAATCTTCTCGGCGACAGGTCCGAGATGGTGGCCCCACCCCTTGAATCCGAACGACGATTTCACGACTTGGTTGTGAGCGGAATTCACATCCAAGGGGGGTCAGCCCCATGTCCCTGCCCTCGCTCCAGACCTTGCGCGCGTTCGAGGCGGCGGCGCGCCTGAAGTCGTATTCCAAGGCCGCCGACGAACTCGGGCTCACCCACGGCGCAGTCAGCCATCGCATCCGCGAGCTTGAGCAGCGCCTCGGCGTTACGTTGTTTCGCCGCGTCGGTAATTCCATGCAGCTGACGGCTGACGGTCAGCGGCTCGAGGCGCAAGTGCGCCAAGGTCTGTCGATCCTCGAACAAGCGTTTCCGGCGCCGCAGCGCGCGCAGGCCAAGGCGCCGCGCCACATCGTCCTCACTTCGGTGCCCAGCCTTGCATCGACCTGGCTGTTCGCGCGCATGGCGCAATTCCGCACCGAGAACCCCGAGATCGATATCGAACTCCGGATCAGCGAAACGCTGAGCGATTATCGCAAGGAAGGCATCGATCTTGGCGTCCGTCTTGGTCTCGGCGGCTGGAGCGGCCTCCACGCAGTCAAGCTTTTCGACGAAGCGCTGACGCCGGTTTGCACGCCCGAATATCGCGACGCATTCGAACTGCGGACGCCTGCCGATCTCCGGCGCGCGACGCTTCTGCGCAATCCGTGGACGCCGTGGGCGCGCTGGCTGCGCGTTGCCGGCCTCGATTGGCCCGAGCCGACAACGGGCCCGAAGTTCGACGATGCGCCGCTTTTGCTGAAAGCGGCGCTCGCCGGCCAGGGCGTGGCGCTCGGGCGCCAATGGCTCGCCGTCGACGAAATTCGCGCAGGACGGCTGGTCACGCCGTTCGACATCGCGGTGCGCGACGATTTCGCCTACTGGCTATGCTGGCCCACCGGGCGAAACCCCAGCGTCGACGCCCAACGCTTCCGCGACTGGCTCAAGGCGCAGGCGGACGCCGAAGAACCGCCCTGCACGCTTCGCGTTCGTGGTACCGGGTGACACACACGCACCCGCGCAAACCGCGCCAGGCTCGCGCGAGCGACAGGGGTGCGTGTGTGTCACCCCTCGGACCGACCGCTACCGACAACAGCCGGCGCTTATTCGATTCACCTGAATGCCGGCTGGAAGCCGGCGGTCCTCAGAGCTACGCGCCGCGCGAAGCGAACGCTTCGCCGCGGGCGCCGGCGTGCGCGCTACTCCGCCACGCCACGTTTCCATTCCGCGTCGCGGCGCGGCAGCGCCAGATAGGTTTCGCTGCGCATTTCGATCAGCCGCGAGGCGGTGCGTTCGAATTCGAAACTCTGATCGCCGGCGGGATAAAGTTCCAAAGGCTGCGTCTCGGCCGAGGCGACCAGCTTCACTTTCGCTTCGTAGAGCGCGTCGATCAAAGTGCGGAAGCGCGCCGCCTCCTCGCGCATCGCCGGCGACAGCCGCGGGATGTTCTCCAACAGCACGGTGTGAAAGCGCTCGGCGATTTCGAGATAATCGGCCGCGCCCAACGGCCGCGCGCAGAGTTCCTCGAAGGAAAAGCGCGCCACTCCGGCGGCTTCGCGTTCGACCCGAAGCGTGCGGCCGCCGACATCGAGCGCAACCGCCTGAGGCGCGGCGCCGGCGGTGAGCCGACGCCAGCTCTGCTCCATCGCTTCCTCCGCCGCAGGGCCGAGCGGCGCGTAATAGACCGGCGCGGCCATCAGCTGACGCAGACGAAAATCGTCGGGCCCGGCGATTTCGATGACGTCGAGCCTCTGCTCAAGCAGCGCGATGAACGGCAGAAAGAGCTGGCGGTTGATGCCGTTCTTGTAGAGATCGCGGGGCGCGCGGTTGGAGGTAGCGACGACCACCACCTCCTCCTCGAACAGACGTTCGAACAGCCGTCCCAGAATCATGGCGTCGGCGATGTC
>LWDN01000069.1:0-136 GCA_002083515.1 Proteobacteria bacterium HN_bin10 | reverse complement strand
GCCGCCGCGCGCGCGCGCCTGGCGCAGGAAGGCGTGACGCGCCTGCATGAATTCATGGAAGTGGACGCGGCGCTTCTTCTTCACCGGCGCCGCTTCGAAAAACAGATCGAGCAGCATCGACTTGCCGCGCCCGACC
>LWDN01000068.1:278-8710 GCA_002083515.1 Proteobacteria bacterium HN_bin10 | reverse complement strand
CTGCCAGGGCGAGAACAAGTGCCTGACGGACGACTTCCCCAAGTTCCAGGGCGCCAACGCCGAGCTGTTCGGCATCAGCTGCGACAGCTTCTTCTCGCACAAGGCCTGGGCGGATTCCTTGGACCTCAAGCACCGCCTCTTGTCCGACGTGCACCGCACGACGGCGAAGGCCTACGGCCTCTACTTCGAGCCGCTGAACTGCTCCAAGCGCGCCACGGTCATCGTGGACAAGCAGGGGAAGGTGGCCTACGCGAAGGTGCAGGAGATCAAGGTGGCACGGGAAGACAAGGAGATTCTCGCCGCCCTCGCGAAGCTCTCATAAACCGAAGGACTGAGCCACGAGGACTGAGGACTGAGTAAGGATTCGCAAGATCCGACAACTCAGTCCTCAGCACTCAGTCCTCAGCACTCGAATGGCTGGGATCGTCGAAGACGTCAGCGACACCAACTATAAGGAATTCACGGACGCCCCGGCGGCCGTGGTGGCCTACGGCTTGGCAACCTGCGAGCCCTGCAAGGCCTACGACCCGGTGCTGGAAGAGACCGCCCCGAAATTCCCTTCTGTGAAGATCGGCAAGGCCAAGATGCACGTGCCCGGCCGCTGCCGCGAAATCAAGAAGACGCACTCGTTCGAGACCTACCCGACCACCCACTTCTTCTCGCGAGGGCAATTGCTCCTCACGCGAGAGGGGAAGCTCGAACCCGCCGAGCTCTCGGCGTTGATCTCGGATCACCTGCTGAAGTAACCGGCGCGCGTCGCGCTGCATCCGCCCATCAGCGCGTCGCGCGGGACCTCCGCGCTTGCGAGCAGTGCTCGTGGAGAATCAGCCAGGCGCCCGCTTCTTTCTTCAAGATGTTCGTGCAGAGGCCCTTATCCTCCCCCTGCACCTGTCCCGCGCTGAGCACTTGGAACACATACTGATAGGTGGCCCAGGCGGTCGTCTCGGACAGGCGAACGGTGAGATCGGTGATGTCCCCCGCATAGCGCACCGAACTGCCCTGGGCGAGGAGGCCCTCGTACTCCTCCAGCCAGGCCCTGACGGCGTCGAGCGTTTCCGCCTCTCCGTCCTGAAACCCCGAATAGTCCTTCGCATAGAGTCGCAACACCGCGTGACGGTCTCTACTCGCGGGAAACTCTGCCACCGCCCTCACGGTTTGTAGGATGACCTGGCGGACCGCCTCGTCTTCCGTCGCGGCTCGCGCGACGGCGCTGCCGAGGAGCAAGCAGACGGCCAACGACCACCCGATGACACTCTTGTTCATATGGCCCTCGCATGGACGTGAGGCGGGGCGGAGTCCGGGAGGCCCCGGTGAGAGGCGATTACTTATCCGACGTAGTCGAGACGACAGTCTGGCGACTGCACGAGCCGAATATGGTGAAGAAGGCCGGTGGGGAGTGCGGTCGCAAGACGACCCCAGAGATCGCGAGCCAGCCGCTCATTGACGCCGCCCGCCTCGCCACCCCCCGTGAGGGTCGAGAGGACTTTGCGCTGGACGGCTTGATCGAAGGCCTGAGGATCGATCACCTGTCCGCGATCGGGGTCGAGGGGGCCATGAACCGTGACGTGCAACTCGGCGGCGGCCGGGGACAAGGGATACCGCCGCATCGCAAAGGCCGTGGCAGGGACGGCGCCGCCTCCGGCCATGTCGGCCGCCGTCACGTCCACGCACCCGCTCTCATCGTCGAAGAGCCTGATCCGCTCCAACCGACCGATCTCTCGCTGCCGGTGAGACAGCAGTTGCCAGAGCACGCCGGCCACATGCTCGCCGGTGGGCAACCCGTGCTTGAAATAGGGCGTATCTTGATTGAGGTGCTTGTGATCGAACTCTTCCAACAGTTCCTTCAGCACCCGCTTCAGATCGTAGAGATTGACCACCATGCCCGTCTTGGCGTCGACCGGGCCGATCACCGTGACTTCCAGCATGTAGTTGTGGCCGTGCTCGCGGGCCGAGGAGCCGAAGACGGCCTGGTTCTTGGCCGTGTCCCACTCGTCGCGCCAGTACCGGTGGGCCGCGGCGAATTCGATGCGCTTGGTCAGACGGACTTCACGCACAACAGGCTCTCCATAAGCAGAAAGGCCGGGGCCTGCGCATGTCGCGACAGGGCCCGGCCTCTTCACAAACCAATCGGCAGTTAGGCACTAAAGGAGCTGCCGCAGCCGCAGGTCGTCTTCGCCTGCGGATTTTTCACGGAGAACCCGGAGCCCTGCAAGCTGTCCACGTAATCCACTTCAGCCCCTTGCAGCAAGGGGGCGCTCTGGGGGTCCATGATCACCTTCACAGCGCCACGCTCGATGACCGTATCGTCATCGCTGATCTTGCTCTCGAAGGCCATCCCGTACTGATAGCCGTGGCAGCCCCCGCCCCGGACGTAAATCCGAAGGCCGACCGCATCCTGCTCTTCCGTAATCAGTTCCTGTATCTTCTTCTCCGCTCCTGCCGTAATCGTCACCATGGTCGCTCCTCCTTCAATAGACCTGAGACACGACTGACTCAATGATAAGGCCCCCACCCCCGAGGGTCAAGGGAGCGCCCGATCCTTTTCCGCCGCTTCCAGGTCGCTCAGCCATTCGGCCCGCAGGGCCGCCGGGACGGGCGCAGAGGCTCGGTAACGTCCATGGGTCAGGGTCAGGCTGACCGGCTCCTTCTCGTCGGACAGACGCGCCGACAGGCCGGCCGGCAGGGCAAACCGCACGAAATGGACCGCGCTGATCTTCTCCTCATTACTGTGCCCGCTCTCAAATCGGGCAGAGATCCGGTCCTGTCCAATGTGAATCGCGAGGGTCTCTCCCCGATCGATCCCCATAAAGGCATCGAGTTCGGCCTTGATGTCCGCCTCATTGGGAATTTCGATGAAAAGGGTGGCGCTCAGCTCCCCCGGCGTCGGCAGCAGCTGGTTGTAGACATCGAGCTCCTCCTGCACCTTCGACGGATCGACGATCCGCTCCGCCCGGATCATCTCTTGAATCTGGAACTGCACCGTCTCCCGATTCTCGAAGACGAGCGTGACCCGATCGCCGATCGCAATTCGCCGACGCTGCTTGCGGGCGATCACGGCCTGGCGCACCTGGTTGCGCACCCGCTCGTACTCCGCATAGGGAATGAGGTCCGCCGCCGTGATGGTCATGGAGCAATCCCGTAGGCATCCCGCACGATCTGAATGGGATGCAGCACCCTCGCACCGGGGCGCTGGGCCGTGGCGCCGGCCTGCTCAAGTTGTAGGGCCGACAGCGGGCAGTCGCTGGCGACGAGATCGGCCGGCACGCTCCCCAGCTCCCGCACCGCCTTCCCGGCGATCTGCATGGACAGCTCGAAGGTGGCCGTCTTGGCGCCCCAGGTCCCGTCGTGACCGGAGCAGCGTTCCACCACCTCCACCGTCGCACCCGCCGCCTCCATCAACTCCTTGGACTTGAAGCCGATGTTCTGGTCGCGCAGGTGGCAGGGAATCTGGTAGGCCACACGGCCCGGCTTGCGCTCAAAGGCTTCGGAGAGGTGGCCGGCCCTTTTCATCCGCATCAAGTATTCGCAAACATCGAAGGTCCGCTGGGAGACCGCCTGCGCCGCCTCGCCCGGGGCCAACGCGAGATACTCCCGCTTGAGCATCAGGCTGCAACTCGGGACGGGCGACACGATGTCGTAGCCGCGATCGACCCAAGGCTTGAGGGCTTTCACGTTGGCCTCTGCCGCCTGCTTGATCGCCGCCAGATCGCCGAAATCGAAGGAGGGCATGCCGCAGCAGCGTTGCTCCGGCCAGACCACTTCGACCCCGTTCCGCTCCAAGACCTGGATGGTCGCCTTGCCCACGTCGGTCGCTTGATAGTTCACCAGGCAACTGGCAAAGAGCGCCACCTTGCCGCGCGGCGTCGATGGAGCCGCAGAGGGACGACTCGCCGCCGGCCGCCGGGCAAACCAGGTGGCCAGGGTCTGCCGCTGAAAAGACAGCACCTGACGCCGTCGATGGATCCCGAGCAGCCGCTCCACCAGCGGGCGCAGCGGTTGCAACGCCATCGTGGCATTCATCAGCGGCGCGAACCAACGGGCCAGCGCGCCCATCAGGTCGGTCTTGGCCAAGAGCCGGTCCTGCCAGGACACCCCGCGGTCCTGCGCCAACCGACGCTTCCAGGCCACCATGAGTTTCGGAAAATCCAGGGCATAGTGATGCGGCGGCGTGTAGGGACAATGGTTGTAACAGAGCTTGCAGTAGTAGCACTCGTCGGCTACGCGCGCGCGGTCGCCGGCGGTCAGCTTGGCCACATCGCTGTCGACCGCATCGATGCGATCCAGCAAGGTATTGAAGGAGGGGCAGAGGTTGATGCACCGGCGGCATCCGTCGCAGATCTCGTAGATCCGGTTGGATTCGTTGTCCAATTCCGCCGCCGTCAGGGCCGGCGCAAAGAGATCCAATGTTTTCATGCGGACTGAGACTCCTTCGCGAGGTCATGGGAACGCGATGCGAGCCGGCCTGGGGGGAAACACAGGGGAGCGGGCGCCGCCCGCTCCCCCTCACATCGATCGGCGATCAGCTTTTCAGCGACTCCAGTCCCTTCGTGAATCGATTGGCATGGGAGCGTTCGGCCTTGGCGAGGGTCTCGAACCACTCGGCCAGCTCGGGGAAGCCCTCGTCGCGCGCGGTCTTGGCCATCCCCGGGTACATCTGCGTGTACTCGTAGGTCTCACCCTCGATCGCCGCTTTCAGATTGGCTTCCGTGCTCCCGATCGGCACCCCGGTCGCGGGATCGCCGACTTCCTTCAAGAAGTCGAGATGGCCGAAGGCGTGGCCGGTCTCCGCTTCCGACGTATCGCGGAACAGCCCTCCGACATCCGGATAGCCTTCAATGTCGGCGCGCCGGGCGAAGTATAGATAGCGCCGGTTGGCCTGCGACTCGCCGGCGAAGGCATGCTTCAAATTGTCATGACTTTTGGTCCCCTTCAGGCTCTTTCCCATCGCACAGTCCTCCTTGGTTGATGATGCGTGATGATAATGGCGAATCAGGCGCGAGCAGCCGGCGCCGATCGTCTGGTGGTCACTCGTGCGGTACGGCGAGGACCGGTCTCCCGACAGGCCTCGCAGTATCCATGAAATTCGACCCGATGGCCGGTGATCTGAAACTCACGCCGAAACCCGGCCGGAGCTTGGAGTCGACTCAATCCCGCGTCCATCACGTCGTGGATGGTCCGGCATCCCAGGCAGACAAGATGATGATGCGGCTGCATGTTGGCATCGAACCGGGCGCCGTCATGCCAATAGTTCACTTCATGGATCAGCCCGGCATCCCGCAAGGCCCCCAAGGTGTAGTAGACCGTGTTGGGAGAGATCATCGGATACCGACGCCTGACGGCGCGATAGAGCGCGTCCGCGGTGGGATGGCTGGTGGTTTCCGCCAAGGCCCGGTAGATCGCCGCCCGCTGCGGCGTGACCTTAAGGCCCCGAGCCTTGAATCGGGCGCGAATGTCGTCCTGACTGAGCTTCATTTAATTCCTGACTAGGAATGAATCCTATCTAGCATAGGGCGCAAGCGAGGATCAAGCTCGCTCGCATAAGAACCTCCGGACGCCCGCGTGCACCGCGACTGAGGCTTACGCAGGCAGGCAGGCCATCATGTCGGCGAGGGGCTTATAGGCCGCGTCTTTGGGAGAGAGAATCGGCTGCTGCACGGGCCAGCGGATGCCGATGGCCGGATCGTTCCAGAGAATCCCGTGCTCGTGCTCAGGCGCGTAGAAGTCGGTGCACTTGTAAACAAACGCCGCTTGGTCGCTCACGACACAGAAGCCGTGGGCGAAGCCCGGAGGAATGTAGAGCTGGCGACGGTTCTTGGCCGACAGCGGGGTTCCGAACCAGCGGCCGAAGGTCGGCGACCCGCGCCGAATGTCTACGGCCACGTCGAAGACCTCGCCCTCCGTCACCATCACCAATTTGCCCTGCGCGTGAGGCTCCTGAAAGTGCAGGCCGCGCAAGGTGCCGCGCACCGAGAGCGAGAAGTTATCTTGCACGAAGGGACCGGGAATTCCGATCTCCGCATACCGCTGTTGATGGAAGGTTTCGAAGAAACAGCCGCGGCTGTCCTCGAACGTCCGAGGCTCGATGATCAAGAGCCCTTTCAAGTCCCCTTCGGTCACCTTCATGGCGATGCACTCCCCGTTTCGAGCCGCATCTTACCCGCTTTCCCCCACCGAGAAAAGATGGCCTCCTGAGTAGGTTGCGAAGCCCGGAGTGAACCTGGTACGGTCGAGCCCATGAGATCGTGGACGTGGCGCATCACGATGGTGGCACGCATGACCGGCAGCCTCCTGGCCCTCTCCCTCGTCGCGACCGGCCTCCCCGGCTGCGGTTCGACGGCGCCCCGCCAACTCGTCGACCTGACCTATTCGTTCGGCGAGGAGACCATCTACTGGCCCAAGAACAAGGCCTTTACCTGGGAAAAGACGGCCTGGGGACAGACCTCGGCGGGCTATTGGTACAGCTCAGCCGTCTTCGCGACCTCGGAGCACGGCGGCACGCACATGGATGCGCCGCTCCATTTCGGCGAAAGCCGGCGCGCCGTGGACCAGATTCCGGTCGAGGAGCTGATGGCCTCCGCGGTGGTGATCGATCTGCGTCCCCAGTGCCAGGCCAACCCGGACTACGAATTGACGGTGGAGGATCTTCGAGCCTGGGAAGCCGCACACGGCCGAATCGCAGACCAGGCGGTGGTCTTCATGTTGACCGGATGGGGCCGGCATTGGCCCAACAGGACAGCCTATTTGGGGAGCGCCACGCCTGATGACGCAAGCACCCTGCACTTCCCCGGTTTCTCGGCCAAGGCGGCGGAGTTCCTGGTGAAGGAACGGGCGATTCGGGGCGTGGGGATCGACACGGCCAGCATCGATCCCGGCCGATCCTCGGACTTTCCCGTGCATCGGATCGTGAACGGGGCTAATGCCTACGGGTTGGAGAACGTGGCCTCGCTGGACCGGCTTCCGCCGAAGGGCGCGACCGTGCTCGCGTTGCCGATGAAGATCAAAGGGGGCACGGGGGCGCCGGTGCGAATCGTGGCCTTGCTGCCGTAGCAGGCTGCGGAAAAACGGTCATGGCGCCTCGCCATCGTCACAGGCATCGAGATCGCGGATGAGAACCAGTGGCCACGCAGGATGCTCACAAAGGCCGTCGCACCCGCCAGGCGGGTACCCGGGCCGCAGCAAGCGAAGAGGCGAATCGTACCGGGGACCCGTTGCTCCGCAGATTGCAACGGGTGAAGCGGACGTTGAGCCTCTTCGCGCCAGACCCATTGCATGTAGAAGCGCGATGGGTGCCCCAACGCCGCTGGCGGATTTTTCCAGCATCCTGCTAGGGTCAGTTGGTCGAGGCGGGATCGCCTCCGGAATCGGGTGGGCGCACCAGCCGCGCAGGATTGGGCTCCCACTGGTTCAGCCGATCCACTAACGGTGAGGCCCCGGGAGAGCTGGGAAGAGAGGGTTCGCTGACGGGATGGTCCCAGGTTACCCGGGTGATGCCGGCTTCCGCCAAGGTCGAGCGAATGACCTCGACCACCGCTTCCAGCGTGGTCTCCGTGCCCTGCCGCAGATCGATCACCCGTTCGGCCGGATGAGCGGGAGGCGGACCGGCATGGACGAGCGCCCAGCACCGCTCGAACACAAGGTCGCGGACCGGCTCGGGAATATTGAGGTCTTTGAGCCCGGAGGTGCAGAGCGCCACCATGAAAAGCGCAAATTGCAGATCGGGCATCCCGCTGTGACGAAGATCGAGGGAGGGCATGGCCTCCATGAAATCAGAGCCGAGGCCTGCGCGTCAATGGCCCCGGCGGGACGGAGGAGACGCTGACGTGGACGAACAGGACGACAAGAAAGCCGCGCTGGTGAAGATCACCCTCATGGGGCAGCTCCAGACGGCGGATGGCGAGCGGGAGTTGGCCTGTGCGGTCACCGATCCCATCACGATCCGGGCCCTCATTCAAAAGCAGGCCAAGGCGATTCGCCACGTGTTTCAACTCGCCCGGGAAAAAAAGCTCATGGTGACCGTGAATATGAAGATCGCCAGTTTGGACACGGTCGTCAAAGAGGGCGACGAAATCCGGCTGGTCTCCCATGACGGATTCGGCGGCACCGGCCTCGGGCCGAGTTTCTGAAGAGACGGAGGGTGTACAGTTAACAGTTTTCAGTGATCAGTTTCGGAAATCTCCTCCCGGACTGCCCATTCTGACTGTCTACTGAAAACTGACAACTGATCACCCCTATCCCTCAACCCATCTCCGAAAAAGAGCGGGCCGGCTTCCCGCACCCAGGGAAGCCGGCCCGCTACGCTCGACGTCGCCGCCGTCAGGCGGGACTCTCGGGGACGATTACTTCTTGCCGAGAATCGCGTCCTTGGCCATCTTGGCGACGCGGAACTTCACCACCCGCTTGGCCGGAATCTTGATCGGCTCGCCGGTCTGCGG
>LWDN01000068.1:0-120 GCA_002083515.1 Proteobacteria bacterium HN_bin10 | reverse complement strand
TCCGGCCAGGTGATCGGCAATCAGGGATTTGCTCATGGACTTTGCCATACGAACCTCCTCACGTGAATAATAAAGTGAACTGCGACAGTATCGCTCCTGATCGGATTGAATTTGGCTTGG
>LWDN01000067.1:45100-72807 GCA_002083515.1 Proteobacteria bacterium HN_bin10 | reverse complement strand
GCTCGCCCATGCCCATCATGACCACGTTCGTCACCGGACGTTCGCCCCAGCCGGCTTTTCTCAACTCGCGAACCGCATGCCAGAGCTGGCCGACAATTTCAGCCACCGTCAGGTTGCGATTGAAACCCTGCCGTCCGGTGGAGCAGAACGTGCATTCCAGCGCGCACCCCACCTGCGAGGACACGCACAGTGTGCCACGGTAACGCGGGCCATCCACCGCGCCTGGACGCGGGCGGTAACGTTGCGTCTCATCATCTTCCGCCGCCTCGCCGCAGGAAGGATTGCCTTCTGGAATAAATACTGTCTCGATGCCGTTGCGCAGGGCCTGATCACCGGCAGCGCTACTGCCAGGACCCACATCAAATAGCCACTTGCGCGTATTGTCTTCAGATGTCCTGTCCGCGCCCACGACTGGCCCGCGGATTTCCTCCTCACGCGACAGCCATTCACGCAGCGGCCTGGCCAGGTCTGTCATGTTCCCGAAATCGCTCTCCCCCGACTGGTGCATCCAGTGGAACACCTGCTTGGCGCGGAACGGCTTTTCGCCGTGACCGACCAGCCAGTTGGTCAGTTGTGGGAGATTAAAATCGAGCAGGTTTTGCACTTAGCGGGGACAGAGTTCCGTCGTCGAAAAGAAATAAGCAATTTCCACCGCCGCGGTTTCTGGCGCATCGGAGCCATGCACCGCATTCGCGTCCACGCTTTGCGCGAAGTCGGCGCGGATCGTTCCCGGCGCGGCTTTCTTGGGGTCGGTGGCGCCCATCAGTTCGCGGTTCTTGGCGATGGCGCCTTCACCTTCCAGCACCTGGATCATCACCGGCCCGGAAATCATGAATTCGACCAGATCCTTGAAAAACGGCCGCTCCTTGTGCACGGCGTAGAAACCCTCCGCCTGGCCTTCCGACAGCCAGATGCGCTTCTGGCCGACGATGCGCAGGCCCGATTTCTCGATCACCGCATTGATGGCGCCCGTCAGATTACGCTTGGTCGCGTCCGGCTTGATGATGGACAGGGTGCGCTCGACGGCCATGGGGATCGTTGCTCCGGGATCGATTGGAGCGGCGTCTATAGCGGCGGCCCCAGCCGCCGCCAAGTGCGTCAGAATTGCTGGCCTAAAGCCTCGCGCTTCAAATGCGACTCAGCGCCTGGGATCAAACTTCGTGTCGCATTTGAAGTGCAAAGAGGCTTTAGATTCAAAAGTTTCTAGCGCGGCCTATGGACTTTGAATCCGCTCCACGATGGCCATCAAACTGAGGCGGATTCAAAGTCTGCCGCGCTAGTAGCACTGCAACGCCGTGATCGCGCCGTTGGCGTCGACGATGACATTGAGCCGCTCAGGCCGGAAATCCTCGGTGACTATGGAGTCGGGCTGGATGATGCGGATGCCCGACTCCGCCGGAAACGTCACCGCCGCGATGTTGGACCCGATCATGCCGGCGTACTGCGCAGCGCCGCATGTATCCTGGGCGGTGGCCTCTTCGGCGGTCTGCGGGGTTGGCGCTTCGGCGACAGGTTCATCCGTGGCCGTGGTCGTTGGCCCACACGCCACCAGGCCCAGCACCGAAACCGCCACCAGCAATGCACGCATCTCTCTCTCCATCATTAGCCGCAGCGAAGGCGGGCCACTTTTCCGTCAGGCCCCAGTTCAACATTGAGCCGTTCGGCATTGTAATCCATGGTGACAGCGCAATCGTGGCAAATGACGCGCGTCAGCGGCGGCAGCGTCGCGCGGTCTATGTCCGCGCCCACGGCGCCGATAAGGGATTGATGCGCCGCCATCTGGCAGGTGTCCGGCTGCGGTCGGTTGATCTGCTCGCGCAGGGATTGGCGCGAGAGGTCCTCCATCTGGCGGTAGGTAAGCGGCCGGTCCTGCGCGCACGCGACCGCGCCGAGCACAACGCAAACAGCCAACAGCGCTCGCATCATTGCTGCTTCTCCCAACGCCCGCCGGCGCTTTCTTTCCAATAGGACGCGGCGAGCCCCGCGTCCTTCGCCTGTTTCCAGCGCGATCGGGCCGATTCCAAGGCGGCGGGATCGCGCCCGTCAAAGACGAGGCAGGCGCGCTCGAACCCCGAGAGGTCGCCGGGCTCGGCATCGTCCACCAGGAACAAGGCCTGAGCGTTGTTCGGATTGCCGCCGTCCACCGTCAGCCAGACCGGCTGTTTGACGGGATCGCCCTCGCGCGCGTGCGGCACGAAGCTATCTTCTCGGAAGGTCCAGATCGCCATGTCGAGCTGATCCAGGCGCTCGGCCGAACCGGCGCGCACCAGAGCGCGCCAGCCGCGCTGCAAACATTTCTCCAGCAGCGGCGGCAGCGCGCGCTCAAGCTCGCTCTTCTCAAGATGGTAGAACCAGAGCTCAGGCATCAATCGCGGCTCGTCTTCTTGAGTTTGCCATCGCGCACCGCTGCAACCACTTCCTCGCGAATTCGCTGCGTAAGATTGTGGGGCAATCTGCCAAACGCGCGGTGTCCATCGGGCGTCCTATCCATGTCAAAGCCCGGCCACTCGAATTCATTTACTTCATCGCAAATAACCCACGAACGCGCGGCGTCTAGGCTCAGATGTCGCTTCACGCGCGCCGGAATCTCGACGGCGTGGCGGGTCTTGCCTGGGGACGTGTGCGTCAGCGGCGCGACAACAACCACTGTCAATTCCGCGCTTCGCTTGACCGCGATCACGACGACGCACGGACGGGCCTTTCGTCCGGACTCTTCGCCCGCCTCGTGGTGGCTGCTCCACAAGAACCAATATGGAATGACGAGGCCAGCTTCGGGCGACACGGGCTTGAATCTAGCCGCCGACTTTTTCGTCCAGTTCGTGCGTGTAGGGCGCAACTGGCTCTTCTAGTTCCATCACCAGGTCGTTTGGCAACTCGGAGGCATGCAATGACTTACGGTTGTACCCGCCCATCACGCGCACCAAGGTGTGAAAATCGCGCTCGGATATGAAGTACCCCAAAGTGACGCCGGTCTTGTTGTTCACCACCTCCACCGGCGTGGACTGAGCCTTGAATGACCATTGGCCAAACTTGCCTGCGAACTCTGTCGAGGAAACTTTCGTTGGACGGTCCACGTCATTCTCCGGAATATCTGGATATTCCTGAATATAAGCTAATTTGGCCTAATTCACAACTAATCCTCATACCTGTTCTGGATCAGCCGATTCAGCAGCCGCACCCCAAATCCCGTCGCCCAAGCGGGCGAGATCGGGTCTTCGTAGGGCCCCGGCTTCCAGGCGGTGCCGGCGATGTCGATGTGCGCCCACGGCGTGCCATCCTTGACGAAGCGCTTGATGAATTGCGCGCCGACGATCGAACCCGCAGCCGGCTTGCCGGAGATGTTCTTCATGTCGGCGTTGGGACTATCGATCATCTTGTCGTAGCCGGCGCCGAGCGGCATGCGCCACACCAACTCGCCTTCGGTTTGACCCGCGACCGTGATCGCGTGTGCCAAGTCTTCGTCGTTGGCGTACATGCCGGCATGCTCGTGCCCAAGCGCGACGATGACAGCGCCGGTGAGCGTGGCGAGATCGATCACCGCCGCCGGCTCATATTTGTCCTGTGCGTACCAGACTGCATCGGCGAGGATGAGCCGCCCTTCAGCGTCGGTGTTGAGCACTTCGATGGTCTGGCCCGACATGGTGTTGACGATATCGCCCGGCCGCTGGGCGTTGGCGCCCGGCATGTTCTCGACCAACGCCACCACGCCGACGACATTCGCCTTGGCCTTACGCAGCGCCACGGCCTTCATCGCGCCGGCGACAGCGGCGGCGCCGCCCATGTCGCCCTTCATTTCGTCCATGCCGGCGGCGGGCTTGATCGAAATGCCGCCGGTGTCGAAGGTCACGCCCTTGCCAACCAGCGCAACAGGTTTCGCGCCCTTCGATCCGCCGTTCCACCGCATCGCCACCAAGCGAGCCGGGCGCGACGAGCCCTGCGCCACGCCGAGCAGCGCCCCCATGCCCAGCCGCTCCATGGCAGCCGGCTCTAGAATATCGACCTCGACACCGATGGTTTCGAGATCGCGTAGGCGCTCAGCGAAGCTTTCCGGGTAGAGCACGTTCGGCGGTTCGCTGACCAAATCGCGGGCGAAGAACACGCCCTCGACGATGGCGGCGTCCTTTTCGGCGCGCGCCTTCGCCGCTGCGGGACCGTCCATCGAAATTTCGACACTGGTCAGCGTCGGTTTCTGTTCGGGCTTGAGCTTGGTGCGATAGGTGTCGAACCGGTAGGCGGCCAGGCGCGCGCCCATGGCGGCGTGCGCTCCGGATTCCGCCTTGGACACGCCCGGCAGCGCGTCGGGCTGCAACACCAGCTTTTCGGCCCCGGACGTCAGCACCCGCTTCACGGCGTGCCCAGCCCAGCGCTCGACGGTCATGCCGTCGGCGGTGTCGGCCTTGCCGACGCCAATCACCAGGACACGCGAGAAATCCACGCCTTCCGGGGCCAGCACGTCGGTCACATGGCCAAGGCCGCCCTTGAAATTGGCGGCCTTCATTGCCTTGGCGATCCGATCGCCCGTGGCCTTATCCAGCGCCTTGCCGGCGGCCAGAAGCTCGCCGCCCTCGGTCGCCATCACCGCCACCACGTCGCCGCCGCCGGCGGTTACAAATCGAATATCCATGGTTTCCTTCTGCGAACTGGAGGCTCTAGCCCCGCTTCAACCGCGCTCGGGCGAGTGGTAGCCATGCCCGCGGCGATTGAAAAGCTGAGTGCGTCCGCTAGGGAAAACCCTGGGACGCCGGCCGCCGAGCCAAGGGACGCAATGAACACCATTTCAGCTTATGTGTTCCGGCAGGCGCTCGGCCCGCTGCTGGCGATCCTCGGGGCGCTGGCGGCGATCGCGATCCTGACCCAGGGCCTCAATCAGCTCGACATCATCATCACCAACCGGCGCGCGGGACTGGCCTTCGCCTGGGTGACCATCCTGGCTTTACCCCAACTCATCTCACTGATCCTGCCGATGGCGGTGTTCATCGCCGTCGTCTACGCGCTCAACCGGATGCACAGCGAAAGCGAGATCGCCGTGCTCTATGGCGCAGGCGTATCGCGCCAGCGCATCGCCAGGCCGATTATGCAACTTGCTGTGCTTGCAGCGCTCGCGCATCTGGCCATCAACGTCGTTGTCCAGCCTGCCTCGTTCAAAGAACGACGCGAGGTGTTGTATCAGTTGCGTACCGATATTGCCTCAAGCCTGGTTGAGGAAGGCTCGTTCACCTATCCGGCCGAAGGTCTGACGCTCTATGCGCGCTCGCGCGGCGGCGGCGGTGAATTGCGCGATATGCTGATCAACGATGCGCGCGCCAACCCGCCGATCACTTACACCGCGCGCGCCGGCGCCATCGTCACCGTCGACGGCGCGCCCGCCATCGTCATGCGCGACGGCCAGATTCAGCGGCAAACCGAGGAGGGCTCGGTCGACGTTTTGGATTTCGACCGCTATGTATTGCAGTTCGAGGGCGTGTTCGAAGAGCCGGAAATCTTCTTCCTCAAGGCCTCGGATCGGACGCTGTTCGAACTCTTCTTCCCCGACCGCACCGCGCACTTCGACCAACGCAACATCGAGCAATTCCTGGCCGAAGGGCACGCAAGGCTCTCCGCCCCACTTCTGAACATAGCGCTGGCGCTCATCGCGCTCGTCGGCGTCCTGGTTGGCGAGTTCAGCCGCCGCGGCTATGGCCGGCGCATCATGTGGGCCGCGATTATCGCGCTTGTCGTGCGTTTGTCGGCGCTCGCCACGCAAGCGGCCGCAGCGGACGATCCCGAACTCAACATCCTCCAATATGCCGTGCCGATCGTGGTCATCCTCGTCTGCAGTGCGATGCTGGGCGGGCGTTCGGCGCGCAAGAAGCGAACCTCGCTCGGACCGTCGGTGCTAGCGGGAGCGGAGGCATGAACTTTCTGTTTTCGCGCCTTGGACGCTATGTGATTAGCCGGGTGTTTTCTGGCGTCCTGATCGCGCTGCTGGCGGTGCTGGCCGCAATTCTGCTGATCGACTTGGTCGAGCAGATGCGCACCGTCGGCACGCGTGTCGAAATCTCGATCCTCGAAGCGCTTCGGCTGACGTTGCTCAAAACGCCCATGCTGATCGAGCAGACGCTCCCATTCGTCGTGCTCGCGGGGACGATGATGGCAGTGATCGGGCTGAACCGATCCAGCGAATTGGTGGCGATGCGCGCCGCTGGCGTCTCGGCTTGGCGTTTCCTAGCGCCCGCCGCCTTCGTGGGCGTCGCGCTCGGGCTCGTCGCCATCACTGCGCTCAACCCTCTCGGCGCCTACCTCTTCACGGCTTTTGAGGCGGAGCGCGAAGTCACGCTGGCTGAAAGCGCCGCGCCGCAAAGCGAGAACGGCGTCTGGATCCGCCAAGGCGACGAAGACGGCCAAGTCGTGATTCATGCCGACGAGGTCGACGAAAGCGGCACGCGCCTTCGCGGCGCGACGTTCATGTTCTTCGAGCAGCAACAGGACGCCCTTCGCTTCACCCGCCGCATCCACGCAGACGCGGCAGAATTGAAACCCGGTTTCTGGCAGCTGACCGATCTTGTGGAGGCCACGCCGGGCGGGCGCCCGGTGCGTCAAACCCATCTGGCGATACCCACAACCCTGGACGCCACCGAGTTGATCAACCGCTTCGTCAACCCGGCGACGCTTTCGTTCTGGGCGTTGCCCGGCTTCATTCGAGAGGCTCGCGAAGCCGGCTTTGCGCCCACTCGCTACGAACTGAAATGGCAAGCGCTGCTGGCTTATCCACTGTTGCTGGCGACGATGGCTGGCCTGGGGGCGGCCTTTTCGCTGCAATTGCAGCGCCTGGGCAACCTGGCCCGCTGGGGCGCCGCGGGGGTAGGCATAGGCCTCTTCCTGTTTTTCTACAGCCAGCTGGCTGGGGCTTTCGCCATCACCCAGAGCGTCCCGGCGGCGGTCGCCGCCTGGAGCGCCCCGCTCGCGGGCATGTTCATAGCTCTGGCGCTGGTCGCCTTTGTCGAGGACGGCTGAGCCGCCACAGCCGGGCCGAAAGGATTCCCCGCACGGCTTCCGGCGCTGGACGCCTTCAAGGCCAAGCGGTTAGGTAGGCTGGGGAGTCGCAGAGGGATGCGAATGAGCCGAGGGGAAATGGCCGGCAGGCAGGCCGAGCGGATGCCGTTCGGCTGGGCGGCGCTCGCCGCGGCCTTGGCTATGACCGCATCGACCCAGGCGCTTGCGCAGGTTCTTCCGGGTCCGCCCCAATCGGCCTCGCCGCCGCCCGCCGGGCAGAACGAGAACGTTCTGCTCGAAGCCGACGAACTGATCGACGATCAAGCCGCGCGAACCATCACCGCCGTCGGCGACGTGCAGGTGCGCTACCAAGGCCGCACCATGCGCGCCGACCGCTTGGTCTACGATCTCAACACCGGGGAGATCCGCGCCGTCGGCGACGTGCAGATTGTGCTTGAGGACGGCTCGGTCACTTACGCCGAAGAAATCCAAGCCGACGAAGCGATGAATGTCGGCGCTGCGCGCGAACTGCGTTCGCGCATGAGCGACGGCGGCACGCTCGCGGCGCGCGCTGCGGTGCGCCATGGCGAGGGCGAGAGCGAACTTCGCAACGTCATCTACACAAGCTGCCCGATCTGCACGACCGGCGATCGTCCGCCAACGTGGAGCCTGCGCGCACGCCGCGCCGTGCAGGACCGCGAGACGCGGACGATCTCCTATCAAGGCGCGGTGCTCGAAGTCATCGGCGTGCCGGTCTTGTACCTGCCGTTCATCGCCCACCCCGATCCGAGCGTGGAACGCGCTTCAGGCTTTCTGCCGCCCGATATCGGACGCAATCGCCGCCTCGGCACCTTTTACGAGCAGCCCTATTATTGGGCGATCTCGCCGTCGCAGGACCTGACCGCCTCTATCCGCCTGCATGGCAACGTCAATCCGCTGGCGACGCTGCAGTATCGCAAGAGATTTTGGTCGGGAAACCTCATCCTCGACACCACCTTCACCGAGGAAGAGCGCTTCAACACCGATGGCGATCGTCTCGGCGACAATCGCTGGCGCTACAGTGTGTTCGGCGAAGGCGCATTCAGGCTCTCCGATTATTGGAGCTGGGGCTTCGGCATCGAGCACATCTACGATGACGAATATCTGCGCCGTTACGATCTCGACGGCGCCGGCGAACGCCGAGGCCCGTACATCGGCCAGGACACCCGCCTGATCACCCAACTCTTCGCGATCGGCCAGGGACCCAGTTCCTACAGCTCCATTGCCTTTGTGAACTTCCAGGGGCTCCGCGAGACCGACACATCGGAACTATTGCCCTTCATTCTGCCATTTGCGGAATTCGATCGGGTCATCGACGAGCCCCTTCTCGACGGCCAATTGCGCTTGCAGGCGAATGTCACGGCGCTGGCGCGCGAGGACGATGGCGTCGGCCCCTTCGTCGGCAACAATGGCCGGATCTCGGTAGGCGCCTCGTGGCGCCGCGACATGATCTTTGGCCCAGGCCTTGTGCTCAGCCCGTTCGCACAGGCGCGGGGCGATCTCTTCCGCGTCGAAACCGCGTCCGATCAATACGAAACGTTCGGTCGAGGGCTCGGTTTGGTTGGCGCCGAAATCAGCTGGCCGTTTATGCGGCCTGGCGAAAACATCGACCTTATCGTCGAGCCCGTGATCATGGGCGCGCTCGCCAGCAACGGCGCCGACGATCCGCGCATCGTCAATGAAGACAGTCTCGCTTTCGATCTCGACGATTCCAATCTCTTCCGGCCGAACGCCGCACCCAATTACGATCTGTGGGAGCCGGGCGGCCGTGTCGCCGCCGGGGTCCGCGCCACCGCGCGCGCGCGCAGCGGCGAGAGCGCCACGGTGATGTTCGGGCGCCGCTGGCGCGATGAGCAGGCCCCTGGCTTCACCGACCAGAACAATCTGGGCGGCGAAGTTTCGGACTGGGTAGCCTCCGGACAGATCGATCTGGGCAGCGGCTTCGGCGCCCAGGCGCGGATGCGGCTCGACGATGAGAGCTTGAAGTTCCAGCGTCTCGACATGGCGGTCCGGGGTCAGGTTGGCCGCGTCAGCGCGGTAGCCCGATACTTCACAATCGACGATTCCCTGAGCATCGACCCGGCCGATCCCAACGAACAAATTTCCGGCGAGTTCGGCGTCGAATTGGCGCGCGGCTGGCGCGCGCAGTTCGGCCTGACCCGCGACCTCGATTCAGACATAAACCTGCGCCAGGACATTCGGGCAATTTACGAAGACGACTGTACTTTCCTGGAGATCGCCTACACCCGCTCAGAGACCCAGCGGGGCGATATCGGCCCTGACGAAAGCCTGCAGATCCGGATCGGACTGCGCTCGCTGGGCGTGGTAGGCGGCAGCTGAGGCGGAGCATAGACTGACTATGAATTTGAAGTTCGCATCGGCCGTCGCGGCCTTGGCTGTGACTACGCTGGGCTTCGCTGCGCCAGTGTCGGCGCAGAATGCCGAAGGCGTGGCCGCCATCGTCAACGACCGGGTGATCTCGACCTTCGACGTCCGGCAGCGGGCGATGATGTTGTTGATGTTCGCGAACCTTCAGCCGACTGAGGAATTGCAGCAGCGCGCCCGCGCGCAAGCTTTGCGCGATCTTGTCGATGAACGCCTTCAGATCCAAGAGGCGGCCA
The DNA here is from genome assembly GCA_002083515.1 of Proteobacteria bacterium HN_bin10. Taxonomy (GTDB): domain Bacteria; phylum Pseudomonadota; class Alphaproteobacteria; order Caulobacterales; family Aquidulcibacteraceae; genus Vitreimonas. The sequence continues at coordinate 63,175 of LWDN01000067.1, read as the reverse complement.
AGTTCGAAATCAATGTCACTGGCGACCAGATTGATCGCCGCATGGCCGATATGGCTTCGCGCGCGGATCGCTCTCTTGAACAAATGGTGGCGGATCTCGCGCGCAGCGGCATCTCGGTTGGCACCCTACGCAGTCAGATCGAGGCCGAGATCGCTTGGCAACGCCTGATTTCCGGCATGTATGGCAATCGCGTGCGTATCTCCGAAGCCGATGTCACCGAAACCCAGGAGCGCATCGCCGCGAGCGCCCGGCAACCTCAGTACGAAATGTCCGAGATTTTCTTGCCGGCCTCGACACCGCAGGAAGCCGCCGAGATGGAACAGGGGGCGATGCGGCTGCTGGAACAAATGCAGCAGCGTCAAATCCCGTTCCCGGCGGTGGCGAGACAGTTTTCGCAGTCTCCCTCCGCCGCAACCGGCGGCGATTTGGGCTGGATCAGCGCAACAGAACTTGCCCCCGAGCTCCGCCCGGTCGCCGAACGCCTGCAGCCGGGCCAGGTCTCGCTTCCCATTCGCACCAGCACCGGCGTCTATCTGCTGGCTATGCGCAACCGGCGCGCCGGCATCCCGGACGGCGCCGCCACGGTTGTATCGCTGCGCCAGATCGTTGCCCCGGCGGCGCGGTCGAGTGCGCTGGAACGCTTGCGCCGCCGCGCTGAGGGTTGTGCGCAATTCGAAGATGGCGCCAACGGCATTCAAGGCGCCTCGGTGATCGACTTGGGTCAAACCGTCGAGGCTGAATTGTCGCCCGCCATACGCTCGCGCCTGCAGGGTGTGAGCGTGGGCGCCGCCTCGGAGGTCGTCATCGACGGCGAGCAGGCAAACATCGTGGCGCTTTGCTCGCGCGAAGCCGGCGGCAGCGCCATTCCCGATCGGCAACAAATCGAAGACCGTCTCCGCGAAGCGGAGCTCTCCATGTTGGCCGAGCGCTATCTGCGCGACCTCCGCCGCGAGGCCACCATCATCACGCGCCAGTGATGCGATGAAGCCGCTCGCCGTTTCGATGGGCGATCCCGCCGGGATCGGCCTCGAACTGGCGGCGCGCGTCTGGGCCGAGCGGAGCGGCGCGCCGGATTTCTTCCTGGTCGGCGATCCCGACGCCTTCGAACGCGCCTGCGCGCGTTTAGGGTTGCCCAAGCCCCAGCTGAACGTCGCGGAGCACATTGCACAATTGAAGCAAGGCGATGCGCTCAACGTGCTGCACGCGCCGCTGGCGATGGAGGAAACGCCGGGCGAGCCCGATCCCGTCAACGCCAGCGCCACCATCGCCGCGATCGAGCGCGGCGTGGATGCAGTGCGCTCCGGCGCGGCGAGCGCTTTGGTGACGCTGCCGATCGCGAAGGCGGTGCTGCATAGCGCCGACTTCGGCTTTCCCGGCCACACAGAATTCATCGCGCACCTTACAAAGGACGATGCCTGGCCGTTTGCGCGCGGGCCGGTGATGATGCTGGCGGGTCCAAGCCTCAAAGTCGCGCTCGCCACCATTCACACGCCGCTCAAAGACGTGCCGAAAGCGCTGACGCGCGAACGCATCGTCCATGTCGGGCGTGTGGTCGGCGAAGCGCTCAAGCGCGACTTCGGCATCGCCGCGCCGCGCATTGCGATCTGCGGGCTCAACCCGCATGCCGGCGAAGCGGGCCACATCGGTCGCGAAGAGATCGACACCATCAATCCCGCAGCCGCGCAGCTCCGTGGCGAAGGCTGGGCCGTTGCAGACGCTTTGTCCGCCGATGCGCTGTTTCACGATGCCGCGCGCTCGACCTACGACGCGGTCATCGCGCTCTACCACGACCAGGGCCTCATCCCGATCAAGACGCTGCATTTCTGGGACGCGGTGAACGTCACGCTGGGGCTGCCGATCGTTCGCACTTCGCCCGATCACGGGACGGGATTCGACATCGCCGGCAGGGGCATCGCGCGCGCCGACAGCTTCCGCGCCGCGCTGACACTTGCGGCGGAGATGGCGGCGCGGCGCGCGTCAGCATGAACGCCGACGATTTGCCAGCCTTGCGCGCCGAGTTGGAGGCTCATGGGTTGTGGGCGAACAAGGGTCTCGGCCAGCACTTCCTGCTCGATCTCAACATCACCCGCCGTATCGCGCGCGCGGCCGGCGACATCGCCGGCAAACCGGTGATCGAGGTCGGCCCGGGCCCCGGCGGCCTGACGCGCGCTTTGCTCGAAGCCGGCGCGCACGTCACGGCAATCGAGAAAGACGAGCGCTTCCTGCCCCTGCTCGAACCTTTGATGGCTTGGAGCGGCGGGCGCCTGCGCATCGTGCATGGCGATGCGCTCGCGGCGGATGAGGAGGCGTTGCTCCAAGGATCGCCGGCGGTCCAAATAATCTCCAACCTTCCCTACAATGTCGGCACGCCGTTGCTGGTGAAATGGTTGAAGGCCGGCCCCTGGCGCGGGGACATGACGCTCATGTTCCAGAAAGAAGTGGCGCAACGTATCGTCGCCAAGCCCGGCGACGGCGCCTACGGGCGCCTCGCCGTGCTGGCGCAAGCGCGCTGCGATGCGCGGCTGGTGTTCACCGTGCCCGCGCGCGCGTTCACGCCGCCGCCGAAAATCGCGTCGGCCATCGTGCGTCTCACCGATACAGCCTCGCCCTACCCGCACCTCGATGCGCTCGAACGCGTCACCGCCGCCGCCTTCGGCCAGCGCCGCAAAATGCTGCGCAGCGCCCTGAAGACGCTAACGCCAGCGGCGGAGCAGCTGCTTGACAAGGCCGGCATCGCACCCACCGCCCGTGCCGAAGAGATCGATCAAGCTGGATTTCGGCGATTAGCCGACGCATGGCGGGCGCAAAGTTGAACGGCCAACGGACACGCCTTCGCGCGTTTTGAACGAATTCAAGGGCACGGAAACGTCGCGCTGCGGTGATCCGCGCCCCAGCCGCGATAGCGGGTGGCGTCAATGTGGAAGCGGCGGGCGCTATAGATACCCATGCCGATCGCTAAGCGAGGTCCCTCGCGCGCATGAATGGGGCACAGGAGTTCGATCAACCGTTCTCGCGTCACGGCCGGATCGCGCGGCGTGAGATCGAGCGCATGAAACCCGCGATGGGCGCTGCGCGCGGCGCCTTGAATACAATCGTTGAACGCCGGATCGCGATAGGCCGACGCCGCCTCTACCTCGCCGATCGCCGGCTCGATATAATCGCGAATGTAGCGCAACGCCGGGACGACGTTCGGCCATAGCGCTTCCGGCGGCATCGTGAAGGGCTCGACGACACATTCCGGCGCGATCCGGTCGGTGAGCCACAATTCCTTTGTCGGCAGCACATCCGCCACGCCTTCCCGCGCCAGCAGCGCTTCGAAGCGCGCGAACGCAGGCGCGCGCGCCGCGTCGGCGGCGAGCCAGCGCTGAAACTCATCATCGGTTTCGGCTTGCGACGGGCACGTCAACAGAAGAAGCGCCGTCACGATGAGAAGCCGAGAGCCCAATCAAATCCCCTGCTTCAAGCGCTCCACGTGCAGCTGCAGCCACATCTGACGGTGACGCTTCAGCCGTTCTGCGGCGAGAATTTGTTTGATCTGCGCCAAGGTCTGCTCAAGCAGTGTATTCACCAACACGTAATCGTATTCTTCCCAGTGGCTGATCTCGTCGAGCGAGCGCGCCATGCGCTTGGCGATCACCTCTTCGCTGTCCTCCGCCCGCGCCCGCAAACGCCGCTCCAACTCGGCCATCGACGGCGGCAGGATGAAAATCCGCACCACGTCCTGCTCGGCGGCGGCGTGCAACGCCCGCGCGCCCTGCCAATCGACGTCGAACAGCACGTCGCGGCCCTGGATCAGCATCGCCTCCACCGGCGCGCGCGGCGTGCCGTAATGATTGCCGAACACCATGGCGTGTTCGAGGAACTCGTTGCGATCGGCCATATCCTCGAACTGTTCCTTGCTCAGGAACTTGTATTCGCGCCCGTCGACTTCGCTGGGGCGCGGCGCCCGCGTCGTGGCCGAGACCGAGAGCGACATGTTCTCGTCGACGTCCAGCAGCTTGCGCGCGAGCGTGGATTTGCCGGCGCCCGAGGGGCTCGACAGCACGAACATCAGGCCGCGCCGCGCGACATGCTCATTCAACATTGGCGGCTTGCTCCTTGATCTGGTCGACCACGGTTTTGAGATCGAGGCCGATGCGCGTGAGCTCGAGATCGTTCGACTTCGAACACAGGGTGTTGGCTTCGCGCGTCAGTTCCTGACTGAGAAAGTCGAGCCTGCGGCCCGCGGGCTCCGGCTTAATAATGAGGCTGCGGAGTTCGGTCGTGTGCGCGGTCAAGCGCTCCAGTTCTTCCTGCACGTCGGCGCGGGCGGCGGCGATAGCCGCCTCCTGCGCCAGGCGTTGGGGATCGAGCTTCAGCTCCGGCGCCAGGCCTTCGAGCCGCTGCTTGATCCGCTCCAACGCGGCGGCCGGCGCGGCGGCGGCCGACGCGCGCGCGGCTGCGATCAACGCCTCCATGCGATCGGCTGACTCCGCGAAGAAGGCCGCGAGCGTACGGCCCTCGGCTTGCCGCGCCTGCGCTAAGGTCTGCAGCGCGGCGTTGAAACCAGCCAGCAGCGCCGCCTCGAACGCGGCGCGCTCCTCTTCACTCTGCGGGGCTGCGTCCTCGCTCTGCACAACGCCGCGCACCGCCAGCAATCCGTCCCAGCGCGGCTTGGCCACACGCTTGCCGAACGTCTCGCCCGCCGCGATTAGGCGCTCGGCCAGGTCGAGATCGACTTTGATGGAGGCCGCCGCCGCGGCGTCGCGCGCGACATTCAGCGACGCCTGCAACGAGCCGCGCTTGAATTTGGCGTTCGCCGCCGCGCGCGCCGCCGGTTCGAGGCCGTCGAATCCCGGCGGCGTACGCAGCTTCAGGTCGAGCCCGCGGCCGTTGACGCTTTTGATCTCCCAGATCCAGCGCTGGCCGGCATGCTCGCCCTCGACCCGCGCGAATCCGGTCATTCCCGAAATGGTCATGGGAAGCTGATTAGCGTGGAATCGCACACGTGACAGCCCCGCGAGGCGCTGACTCAGCGGTTGGCGCGTTCTTCGGCCAAGCGCTGTGCTTCAATCTGGCGCCAGCGGGCGACGTTGGCGTTGTGCTCAGCCAAAGTAGAAGCAAACACATGGCCGCCCGTTCCGTCAGCGACAAAGAAGATCGCATCCGATTGCGCCGGGTTGGCCGTGGCTTCGAGCGCCGCGCGGCCCGGATTGGCGATCGGCGTCGGCGGCAATCCGTCGATGCGATAGGTGTTGTAGCCGGTGTTCATCTCGATTTCGCTCTGGCGAATGGTGCGGCGATTGCCGCGCGCGTCGACCAGGCGCCCATCGCGGCAGCGATCCGGATGGCGCAGGCAGACGCCGTAGATGATGGTCGGATCGGTCTCCAACCGCATCGGCCGGCGCAGACGATTGATGAAGACGGCGGCGACCATCGGCCGTTCGGCCGCGATTGCGGTTTCGCGTTCGACGATCGAGGCCAGGTTCACTAGGTCGTCCGGCGTGCGCAAAGGCAGATTGGGTTGACGCCGCGCCCAGATTTCCTCCACCGCGGCGTCATGGGCTTCCATCATTTGCTGCAATAGCGCCGCGCGCGTCATGCCGCGCTGGACGTGATAAGTGTCTGGCAAGATCGAGCCTTCCGGCGGCGTCGCCGGTAAATCGCCGGTCAGCACCTCGCTCTCTTCGAGAATCTTCATCGCCGCGGCGATGGTGATGCCTTCGGGAAAAGTGATGGCGTGCTGGAGCGCCTCGCCGCTGGTCATCAGCTCGACGATCTGGCCAACCGAGGCGCGCGCAGGAATGAGATATTCGCCCGCTTGCAGCGACGATCCCCCGCGCAAGCGATTGGCGATGCGGAAGAGCAGCGCGTCGCTGATCAGGCCTTCTGCTTCGAGCGCCGCGGCGATCTCGGCGCCGGAGGCGCCGCGCTCGACCACGAACGTGCGCGCATCCGGGTTCGGTCCGGCGCGGCCGATGGCGCTGCTGAAATAGAAGAACGCGAAAATCGCCGCGGCGCCCGCCAGCACGGCGCCCCAGAGCGTTATCAGGAGCGACAGCACGTGGGCCACGGCCATTTGCCGCTTCCAGGCGGCAACCGCCCCCCAGATGCCGGCGATCACGACGGCCGCGGCAGCGCCGAGGTACAGGTACAGATTGAGCCCGCACTCGTGGGCATAGGGCCACTGGGTCATGGCCACACCCAGCACCAGGCCCAGCAGCACCCGGAGCCAGCCGGTGAGCTCGAGCCGGTGGCGGGGAACCGGGGGAGCCGGAAGGGCAGCCGGCCCGGCAACCGCTCCGGAGGCCGGGCGGGAAGGAGCGGGCGGCTGGGCGGGAGCCGGTTGCCGGGCGATAAGCTTGTCGATCTCGGCCAGCTCCTTGTCCCAGTCGCGGGGAGGAGGATTGCTCATGCGGAATCCCGGGTGAGGCCGTATTTCATCATCTTCTTGTAGAGATTGGAGCGGGGCACCGCGATCGATCGGGCGGTCTCCGCAATGTTCCAGTTGTGCTCCCGCAGCTTGGCCAGAAGAAAGGCCCGCTCGGCGTCCTGGCGGAAGTTCTCGAAGGTAGCCGGACGCGGGCTCCCCTCGCCCGGGGTTCCGGTTTCCGGCTCGGCCGGCAGGAGCCGGTCGACGTCGGCGGAGCCGATCTCGCGGCCCGGGGCCAGGATCAGCAGCCGTTCGACCGCATTCCGGAGCTCACGAACGTTGCCCGGCCAGGTCCGGCGCTGGAGCGCGGCGATCGCCTCGGGAGAGAAGTTCCGCGCGGCCACCCCGGCCTCCCGGCTCAGGACGTCGAGGAAGTGCGCCACCAGAAGGGGAATATCCTCGACCCGGTCGCGGAGCGGGGGCACCTCGATGGGGATCACGTTGAGCCGGTGGAACAGGTCCTCGCGGAACCGGCCTTCCGCTATTTCCTCCTCCAGCCGCTTGTTGGTAGCGGCCAGAACCCGCACATCGACCTCGACCGACCGGGCGGCGCCGATCCGGGTGACCATGCCTTCCTGGAGGACCCGGAGCACCTTGGCCTGGGCCGAGAGCGACATGTCGCCGATCTCGTCGAGGAACAGGGTTCCCCGGTCGGCCAGCTCGAACTTGCCGGCCCGGTCGGCAAAGGCTCCGGTAAAGCTTCCCTTCATGTGGCCGAACAGCTCGCTTTCGATCAGTTCGGAGGGAATCGCGGCGCAATTGACCTCGATGAAGGCTTCCTCGCGCCGGGGCGAATTCTCGTGGATGGCGCGGGCCNNCCCGCCAGCACGGCGCCCCAGAACAGGAAGGAGAAAAGTCCGCCGCCGCTCGATCGGCGCGCCGCTGCTCTGGCCATCAATCCACCGCTGTCAGGATCACGGCGGCATTCGTGCCGCCGAACCCGAACGAATTCGACATCGCTGCCCGCACCGGCCGTTTCTTGGCCGTTTTGGGCGTCAGATCTATGGCGGACTCAACTGAGGGATTGTCCAGATTCAAGGTCGGCGGAATGACCCCGTCGCGGATCGCCAGCGCACAGAAAATCGCCTCGACCGCGCCGGCGGCGCCGAGCAAATGGCCGGTGGCCGACTTGGTCGACGAGAGCGAGAGGTTCGCGGCGGCGTTGCCGAACAGACGCTCGATCGCTTTCAACTCGATCTCGTCGCCAAGCGGCGTCGAGGTGCCGTGGGCGTTGAGATAATCGATGTCGCCGGGGCTCATATTGGCGTTCTTGAGCGCCGCCTGCATGGCGCGGAAACCGCCGTCGCCGTCCTCGGCGGGCGCGGTGATGTGGTAGGCGTCACCCGAGAGGCCGTAACCTGTAACTTCAGCGTAGATTTTTGCGCCGCGCGCCTTGGCGTGCTCGTATTCCTCAAGCACCACGCAGCCCGCGCCCTCGCCCATGACGAAGCCGTCGCGATCCTTGTCATAGGGACGCGAGGCCTGCTCCGGCGCATCGTTGAAATTAGTGGACATGGCGCGCAGCGCACAGAAGCCCGCCATCGCCAGCCTGCACACCGATGCTTCGGCGCCGCCGGCCACCATCACGTCGGCGTCGCCGTACTTGATCAGCCGCGCCGCGTCGCCCATGGCGTGCGCGCCGGTTGCGCAGGCTGTCACCACCGCGTGGTTGGGTCCGCGGAAACCGTGCCGGATCGAGACTTGCCCGGACGCGAGATTGATCAGCGCGCTCGGAATGAAGAACGGGGAAATCTTCCGCGGGCCATCCTTTTCCAGGATCAGCGCATTGACGCCGATGGCGTCGAGACCGCCGATGCCGGAGCCGATCAGCACGCCGGTGCGGTTCTTGGCCTCGTCGTCTTCGGGTTTCCAACCGCTATCGGCGACGGCCTCGTCGGCGGCGGCGATCGCGTAAAGGATGAAATCCTCGATACGGCGGCGGTCCTTCGCCGACATCGTCTTGTCCGGATCGAAGGCATGCGCATCGCCCTCGCCGCCGCCGCGCCCATCGGTGCGCGGCACCAGGCAAGCGATGCGGCAGGTCAGGTCGTCGACCTTGATGTGCTCGATCTTGTTGGCGCCGGATTTGCCTGCGACCAGCCGCTCCCACGTGGCTTCGCGGTTCGCGGCCAGCGGGGTGACGAGCCCAATGCCTGTGATGACGACGCGCCGCATCAGCGCGGGCAGGGCCTTAGCCCTGCTTCTCCGAGATAAATTTCACGGCGTCGCCGACCGTTTGGATGTGTTCGGCCGCGTCGTCGGGAATTTCGATGCCAAACTCTTCTTCGAACGCCATGACGAGTTCGACATTGTCCAAGCTGTCGGCGCCGAGATCGTCGATGAAGGAGGCCTTATCGGTCACCTTGGCAGGATCGGCTTCCAGGTGCTTGATCACGATCGCCTTAACGCGCTCAAAAACTTCCGACATGCACGCCTCGCCAGTACTGAGAGAATTGGGCTCAAGATTTGGTCACGCCCCGGAGAGCGCTTGCAAGCGGCCTTTTGACCACACGCAGCCCCCGGCGCAAGCCCTTTTCGCCAGCGGGGATGCTTCCGCCCCGGCGGCTCAGATCATGGCCATGCCGCCATTCACATGCAAAGTCTGGCCGGTCATGTAGCCGGCCTCGTCGCTGGCCAGATAGACGGCCGCAGCGGCGACATCGGCGCCCTCGCCGAGCCGTCCCGCCGGAATTTTGGTCATGAGCGCAGCCTTTTGCGTCTCGTTGAGCACATCCGTCATCGGCGAGGCGATGAAGCCCGGCGCGATGCAATTGGCGGTGACGTTGCGGCTGGCGACCTCGGCCGCGAGCGCCTTGGTGAAGCCGATCATGCCCGCTTTCGAGGCCGCGTAGTTCGCTTGGCCGGGGTTTCCGGTGACGCCGACCACCGACGTGATGCCGATGATCCGGCCCCAACGGTTTTTCATCATGGTCTTCAGCGCGGCGCGCGAAAGCCGGAAATAGCCTTCGAGATTGATCTTGAGGACGTTCTGAAAATCCTCGTCCTTCATGCGCAGCAAGAGGCCGTCCTTGGTGATGCCGGCATTGGCGACGAGGATGTCGAGCTTGCCGCCGAGCGCGGCTTCCGCTTGGCCCACCAGCGCATCGACCGCAGCGGTGTCGGAGAGGTTGCACGGCGTGATGACGTGATCGCCGCCCAGTTCGGCGCGCACTTTTTCAAGCGCTTCGACCCGCGTGCCCGATAACGCCACGCGCGCGCCCTGTGCAGCCAGCGCTTTCGCGATAGCGCCGCCGATGCCGCCCGAAGCGCCGGTGACCAGCGCGGTTTTGCCTGTGAGATTGAACATGCGGCACCCAATATGGACCGCCGGCGCCCTCGCCGGCATCGTTTGCAGCTTGGCGAACCTTATGCCGGCGAGGGCGCCGGCGGTCCAGATTTCTCACGCGCGGAAGCGCATCTCGTTGAACGCCCAGAGCGCGACAAAGCCGAACGCGCCGACCACGTGCCAAAGCGCGTGAAGACTGAAGAACGGAAACACAATGGCATCGTTGGCGGCGCTGGCGAGCCCCAGTCCGGCCAGGAAGATCGCGGTCACCAGCAACAGCACCGGCATGGCGCGCGGCGGGATAGCGCGGCGTTTGGCGTAGAAGAGCGCCGTGTTCGCCAGTGAAAACAGAATGAGCCACGCCTCACCCGGGTTGAACCCGCCCCAAGCGCCGAACCCGACAAGGTAGCCCCCGGCGCTGGCGCGGTCCTGGAAGTGCCAGACGACGCCCACCAACATCAGGATGAGCGCCAGCGGCCGCGCCCAGGCCTGCGTCTTGGCGCTGTAGAAATCGATCAGCACCGCGCGCGCAATGCCCCATGCCACCACGATGTTCGACCCGGTGTCGAGGAACGCCCAGAACCAGCGCTCGCCCAGCACCGGGTTGGTCTCGCCAAAACCGTGCAGCGTGATGGTGAAAACGCCGGTGACGACGATCAGCCAATAAACCAGCATCCAGCGCGGCGGGTGCTTGGCGATCAACCAACAGAAGGCAAGCGCGATCAACCCGGAAAACAGCGTCGCAAAACCGGTGACGGTGTTGGCGAGGCCGTAATTGGGAAGCGCTTCCATCAGCTCTTCGCGAACGCTTCCAAATCCGCCGGTTCGTTCAGCGCCAGGGCTTCCGCCTCCGGCGCGTTGCGCTTGACCATGCCGGTGAGCTGTTTGCCGGCGCCCACTTCGACGAAACGTGCGACCCCGCCCTCCTTGGCCATCCATTCGACGCTCTCGCGCCAGCGCACGCGGCCTGTCACCTGCTCCACCAAGAGTTTACGCACGATCGCTGGCTCATGCACCGGGCGGGCGGTGACGTTCGCCACCAGCGGCACGACAAGCGGCGCGATCGCCGCCTGCGCAAGCGCATTGGCCATGGCGTCGGCCGCGGGTTGCATCAGCGGCGAGTGGAACGGCGCCGAGACGTTCAGTGGGATGGCGCGCGCGCCCTTCTCTTTCGCGTAGGCGAGCGCAGCATCGATGCCCGCTTTCGAACCGGAGATGACGACGTTGCCGATATTGTTGTCATTGGCGACCACGCAGGCGCCGGCTTCGGCGCCCTTGGCCGCGATCTCTTCCGCCAAAGCCACGTCGACCTTGCCGATCAGGGCCGCCATCGCGCCTTCGCCCACAGGTACGGCCGCCTGCATGGCGTTGCCGCGCGTACGCAGGAGCTTGGCGGCGTCGCTCACCGAGAGCGCGCCGGCGGCCGCCAGCGCCGAATACTCGCCGAGCGAATGGCCCGCCACAAACGCCGCCTTGGCGGCGGTGACGCCGAACTCGCGCTCCAGCGCCCGCATGGCCGCCAGGCTCACCGCCATCAGCGCCGGCTGGGCGTTGACGGTGAGCGTCAGCTCCTCCGGCGAGCCCTCGAAGATGAGCCGCGACAGTTTCTCGCCCAGGGCTTCGTCGACCTCCTGGAACACTTCGCGGCTGGCGCCGAAGGCGTCGTACAAGCTCTTGCCCATGCCGGGCGTTTGGCTGCCCTGACCGGGGAAAATGAAGACTATCGTCATGGGGCGGGGCTTTAGCGCAGCCGATGACAAGGCGCTACTTCGTAGCTTGCGCCTCAGGCCAGAAATTCTCGTCCATCGCCTCGGCGAGGGTGAACGGGTTGGTGTCGGGAAAGGTCTCGCCGGCCAAGTCCGTTTCACCGATCGCGGCGAGGCGCGCGGTGCGATAGGCGGCGCCAAAAATCTCGTCGCGCTTGGGCTGGAGACCAGGGTTGGCCTCAATCAACCGAGCGAGATCGACGCGCTGGATGCGTATGGACGCCTCCCACGACCGCGACCGGCGTTCGGGTTGAAAAACCCACTTCAGCAGGTGCGTGAGCAGGATGACATAGCGGCTGTAAAGCTCATTGGTTTGGCCCCTGCCCACGCTCTCGATCTCCTCGGCCACATTGTCCCAATCGATCTCGTTGGCCGAGCGCCGGCGCAGGGCGTCGGCCTGCTGCATGGCCCAGGTGTAGGTGTCGCGCTCGTAGAGGTCGCTCATGTCCTCCAACCTAGCATGGACCGCCCCGAAAGTCCTTGCCTTGACGGCGCCCGTCCCTTAAATGCCCGCCTTCGCGATCCGCGGCCCCGGGGGCGTACCGCCGCCCGGGGTCCATCGTTTTGGCCGGTCTTCCGCTGGTCCAGGGCGCCGCGGGTCCTTCGGAAGAGGACAAAATGGCATTCTACGAGCACGTGTTCATCGCACGTCCGGAAATCTCGCCCCAGCAGGTCGATGCTTTGGTCGAGGAGGTCACCAAGACCGTATCGGAGCTGGGCGGGCGCACTTCCAAGACTGAATATTGGGGTCTGCGCAACCTCACCTACCGCATCAAGAAGAACCGCAAAGGCCACTACGCGCTCATCAACATCGATGCGCCGGCCACCGTCGTGCACGAACTTGAGCGGCGTCTGCGCATCAACGAAGACGTGATGCGCTTCAAGACCATCCGCGTCGAGGCGCTCGACGAAGAGCCCTCGCCGATCCTGGCGCGCAAGGACCGCGACGAGCGCCGCCGCGCCCGCCGCGAAGGCCGTGACGGCGAAGAATTCGGCGGCGATCTCGAAGGCGGGGAGGAATAATCATGTCGCAAAAAGGCGCCCCCAAATTCAACATCTCCAACATCCCGGCCCGGCGTCCGTTCGGCCGCCGGCGCAAGGTGTGCCCGTTCTCCGGCGCGGCTGCGCCGAAGATCGACTACAAGGACGTGAAAATGCTCCAGCGCTACATCAGCGAGAAGGGCAAGATCGTCCCGGCGCGCATCACCGCCGTTTCCGCCAAGAAGCAACGCGAACTCGCGCGCGCCATTAAGCTCGCGCGCGAACTGGCGCTGCTGCCGTTCGCCGTTCAGTAAGGAGGCAAGCCCATGCAAGTCATCCTGCTTGAACGCGTCGAAAGCCTCGGCGGCATCGGCGACGAAGTGAAGGTACGCGACGGTTTCGCGCGCAACTTCCTGTTGCCGCAGAAGAAGGCGCTGCGCGCCAACGACACAAATCGCAAAATCTTCGAAAGCCGCCGCGCCGAACTGGAAGCCAAGAACGCCGAAGCGAAAGCCGCGGCCGAGAAGGCCTCCGGCAAGATCGACGGTTCGTCCTACGTGCTCATCCGCTCGGCCGGCGAAGCGGGCCAGCTCTATGGCTCCGTCTCCTCGCGCGACATCGCCGACGAGATCGTCAAGGGCGGGGCCAAGATCGACCGCAGCGCGGTGGTGCTGGACAAACCGATCAAGACCATCGGCGTCTATGACGTGCGCGTGCGCCTGCACGCGGACGTTTCGGCGACGGTGAAGGTCAATGTCGCCCGCTCCGCCGACGAAGCCGAGCGCCAAGCGCGCGGCGAAAACGTCATCGCTTCGGCGATCGAGGCCGAGCGCGCAACAGCGGAAGCCGCGGCCAAGGAATTGGCGGCGCAATCGATCACCAACGATCCGTCCGCGCGCGCCGAATAGGCGCTCGCACAAGGGTCGAAAAATCAAAGCCCGCGCATCGCAAGGTGCGCGGGCTTTTTCTTGTAGTGCAGTTTCGGACCGCCGGCTGGAAGCCGGCAGACTCTCGTCAACTCTCCACGGCCGTCGAAAGTTGAAGTGGGCCGGCTGGAAGCCGGCGCGGTCCAATGCGCATGCGCGGCAGGGGCCGCGCGCTCCCCTCTCCGGTCCGCTCCGACTCGTCGTTTCACGTCAACAACAAAGACTCGTGAGCGACTCGGGAAAAGCCGCGTCAAGGTTTCGGCGCGTCAACGATTGCGACGCCGAATCGTCCCATTGTGGGGGCTTAATGTCGAACCAGCCCGCCCTCCCCTTGGCGCAGCCCAGTCTGCAACCGGCGCCGCGCGTCGCGCCGCACAATCTCGAGGCCGAGCAAGCGCTGCTGGGCGCCATCCTGTTCGACAACGAGACCATTCATCGGATAACGCCGCAGCTCAAGGAGCAGCACTTCTTCGATCCGGTGCACGGGCGCATTTTCGCAACCTGCGCCGACATGATCGCGGCGGGCCAGCTGGCGGACGGCCTGACGCTGAAAGAGCGATTCGCGCGCGATGGCGGCATCAAGGAAATCGGCGGCGCGCTCTATCTGATGAAGCTGATGGAGAGTGCGGCGCCGCTCTCCACGCAGGCGCAATCCTACGCCGAACTGATCTACGATCTGGCGCTGCGCCGCGCGCTGATCCGCGTCGGGGGCGAAATCCAAAGTCTGGCCGAGAACCCGCCTGAAGACAAAGACGCCAAGGACATTATCGAGGAAGCGGAGAAGACGCTCTTCACCCTGGCCGAAGCCGGCACGCAGAATCGCGGCTTTCAGGATTTCAAGACCGCGCTCACAGCGTCGATCAATGTCGCCACCGCCGCCAAGAATCGCGGCTCGGATGTCTCGGGCATCGCCTCCGGCTTCCGGGATCTCGACCATTTGCTCGGCGGCCTGCACGGCTCGGACCTGATCATCCTCGCGGGCCGCCCATCCATGGGCAAAACCGCGCTTGCGCTCAACATCGCCATGAATGTCGCGCGCGCCAAGCAAAAGGCAGTCGAGGCCGGCGACAAGGACCATTACGGCGGTACGGTCGGCTTCTTCTCGCTCGAAATGTCAGGCGAGCAATTGGCGACGCGCCTGCTCTCCGATTTCGCCGAGATCGAATCCAACAAGATCCGTCAGGGCCGGATCACAACCGAGGAATATACCCGCCTCGCCGACAGCGCCATGATGCTGCAGACCTTGCCGCTGCATGTCGACGAGACCGGCGGCATTTCCATTGCCCAGTTGCACAACCGCGCCCGAAGGCTAAAGCGCTCGGCCTCCGGCCTCGATCTGATCGTGGTCGACTATTTGCAGCTGGTGACATCTTCGCGCAAGAACGAGGGCCGGGTGCAGGAGGTCAGCGAGATCACGCAAGGGCTGAAGGCGCTAGCCAAGGACCTCAACGTGCCGGTGCTGGCGCTCTCCCAGCTCTCGCGCCAGGTCGAGTCGCGCGACGACAAACGGCCGCAGCTCTCCGATCTTCGCGAATCCGGCTCGATCGAACAGGACGCCGACATCGTCATGTTCGTGTTCCGCGAGGAATATTATCTCTCCCGGGCCGAACCCGAGCCGAACACTGAGGAATGGATCAAGTGGCGCGCAAAACTTGATGGCGTCGCCAACCGCGCCGAACTAATCATCGGCAAGAACCGCCACGGCCCCATCGAAACGGTGCACCTCCATTTCAAAGGACAATTCACCCGCTTCACCTCCCTCGCCCGCGCCTGAGCCGCCGCGGCTGGCGCGGCTCAGGGTCGATCACCGCGCCATCGTCGAGAACTGGAACTACTTCCGGAAGCTCGCGCCCGCTGCTGCGGCAGCGGCGGTGGTCAAGGCCGACGGCTATGGGCTGGGCGCCGTCGGCGCGGCGCGGGCGCTGGCGCAGGCCGGCGCGCGCACCTTCTTTACCGCGACGTCGCAGGAAGGCGCACGGGTACGCCGCGCGCTCGGCGAAGGCCCGCAGATTTTCGTCTTGAACGGGCCTGTTAACGACATCGACCTTTTGCAAGCCAACAAGCTGACGCCGGTCTTGAACTCGCTGGCGCAAATCAAAGCTTGGGACGCGCGCGGGCCCGCGGCGCTCCACATCGACACCGGCATGAACCGGCTTGGCATCGGCCCGGAAGAGTTGCCGCATGCGATGAGCGCGCTGAAGGATACTTCGCTGGCGCTAGTGATGAGCCACCTCGCCTGCAGCTCCAACACCACGCACGCATTCAACACGACGCAATTGCGCCGCTTCATCGACGCCGCTTCGCTTTTTCCAAGAGCGCCGCTCTCGATCGCCGCGACCGGCGGCGCGCTGATCGGGGCCGATTATCATTTCGATCTCATTCGGGTTGGGGTTGGCCTCTACGGCTCCGGCGCGCTCGATGCCGACAATCCGCAACTCGCCGCCGCCGCGACCATCGAAGCGCCGATTTTGCAGGTCCGCGATGTCGAGCCCGGCGAAACCTTCGGCTACGGCGCGACCTTCACTGCGTCCCAAAAGATGCGCGCCGCCACTGTCGCGCTCGGTTACGCCGATGGCTACTTGCGATCTTTGAGCGGGCGCGGCTATGGCGTGCTGGGGGGCGCAAAGCGCCCTATTCTGGGACGCGTCTCGATGGACTTGACGATCATTGACGTCACCGGCTGCGCCGAAGCGGCGCCCGGCGCGATGGTGGAGTTCCTCGGCCCCAACGCGCCGCTCGACGATGTCGCGCAGCTTGCCGGCACAGCGGCGTACGAAATTCTCACCACCTTCGCCGGCACGGTGCGCAAGACAGGGGCGCGGGGATGAGGGATACACTTGGACCGCCGGCGCCCTCGCCGGCAGGGATGGTCAAGCTAGGCCCGGTCTGCGCAAGTTTAGACAGCGCGCCGGCAAGGGCGCCGGCGGTCCAAGCATGATCAACCCGTTCGCACCGATCGGACGCGGATTTCTCGCCATGCTGGCCGAGATCGGCCGCTTCTCGGCCTTCGCCGGGCGCGCCATCGCCGCGGCGGTCTCGCCGCCTGTGTTCGTCGGCCAAGTGCTGCGGCAATGCTTGCAGATCGGCTATTTCTCGCTGCCGGTGGTTGGCGTCACCGCCGTGTTCATCGGCGCGGCGCTGGCGCTCAACATCTATGTCGGCGGCGCGCGCTTCAACGCGGAGCAATTCGTCCCCAACATCGTGGTGCTCGGCATCACACGCGAGCTTGGCCCCGTGCTTGCGGGCCTGATGCTCGCCGGCCGCGTCGGCGCCGGCATCGCCGCCGAGATCGGCACCATGCGCGTCACCGAACAGATCGACGCCATGACCACGCTCTCCACCGACCCGTTCAAATATCTGATCGCGCCGCGCGTACTTGCCGCGACGCTGACGCTGCCCATTCTGGTCATCGTCGCCGACATTATCGGCGTCATGGGCGGCTATCTGGTCGCGGTGAACAGCCTCGACTTCAACGGCGCGACCTATCTGCGCAACACCTTCGATTTCATGGAGCCGCAGGACGTTGTGCTCGGCCTGGTGAAGGCGGCGGTGTTCGGCTTCATCATTGCGACGGTCGGTTCCTATCAGGGCTACACTTCCATCGGCGGCGCGCTCGGCGTTGGCCGCGCCGCCACCAATGCGGTGGTCGTCGCCATCGTGCTGATCCTGGCGGTGAATTATCTGATCACGGCGTTTTTCGTGGAATGAGCATGCGCGCGGCTCCCTCCACACCTATTCCCGGGGCGGCGCGAAGCGGCGAGCCCGGGACCCATAAACACAACTGCCCGGAAGTTCGCGGCGAGAGCTGGGGTTATGGGCCCCGGACCGCTCGCTACGCTCGCATCCGGGGATGGGTGGAAAGGTATCGCCGCGCATGAGCCCCAAGCTCCAACTCGTCGGCATCAAGAAAGTGCTGCGCGGGCGGCAAGTGCTTGACGGCGTCGACATCGACGTCGCGCAGGGCCGTTCGCTGGTTGTCATCGGCGGCTCGGGCCAGGGCAAGTCGGTGACGCTGAAGTGCGCGCTCGGCCTGATGAAACCCGACAGCGGCCAGGTGCTGGTCGACGGCGCCGACGTCACCCGCATGCCGGAAGAAATCCGCGCTCGCGTGATGCGCAAGTTCGGCATGCTGTTTCAGGGCGGCGCGCTGTTCGACTCCCTCAGCGTCTGGGAGAACATCGCTTTCCGCCTGATCAACGCCGACAAGGTGAACCGCAGCGAGGCCCGCGAGCGCGCCATCGAGACGATGCGCAAAGTGCGCCTCGCGCCCGAGTTCGCCGACGTTCGCCCGATCGAACTTTCAGGCGGGATGCAGAAGCGCGCGGGCCTCGCGCGCGCCATCATCGCCAAGCCCGATATTCTTTTCTTCGACGAACCCACCACCGGCCTCGATCCGATCACAGCCGACGCGATCAACGATCTCATCGTTGAAATGGTAAAAGAACTCGGCTGCGCCGCCGTCTCGATCACCCACGACATGGCGTCGGCGCGCAAGATCGCCGACGAAATCGCCATGCTCCACAACGGCAGAATTGTCTGGCGTGGACCAGCCGCCGGCATCGATTCAAGCGGCAACGCCATGGTCGATCAATTCGTCGCCGGCCGCGCCGACGGGCCGATCCAGGCTGTGGTTTAGTTTGGAACACCGGCGTCCTCGCCAGCTACGCGCAGACATTTCAGCACTGGAGCGCGCGGCCTCCGGCC
>LWDN01000067.1:32979-45090 GCA_002083515.1 Proteobacteria bacterium HN_bin10 | reverse complement strand
GAGGCGACGCGCTCCAACTTGCACTCACTCAGGCCAGATATTTCTGAACCACCTTATCCAACGCCTCCGGCTTCACTGTCGGCGCGTAGCGGCCGAGCACCTTGCCGTCGCGACCGACCAAGAACTTGGTGAAATTCCACTTGATGCCGCGCCCCAAGAGCCCGCCGCCCTTTTGGCGGGTCAGATAATCGTAGAGCGGGTGCGCGTTGGCGCCCTTCACGTCGACCTTGGCGAACATCGGAAACGTCACGTCATAGTTCAGCGAACAGAAGTTCTTGATCTCGTCGGCGTCGCCCGGCTCCTGCTTGCCGAATTGATTGCAGGGGAAGCCCAGCACCTCGACCCCCTGGCCCGCATACTTGCGATGCAGCTCCTCAAGGCCCTTGTACTGATAGGTGAAGCCGCATTGGCTTGCGGTGTTGACGATGAGCAGGAGTTTTCCGCGGAACTCGCCGAGCGAGCGTTCCTTGCCGTCAATATCGCGGGCGGTGAAGTCATAGATGCTTGGCAATGGGCGCTCCTACAAACCGGGACTCGGCGCCCGCCTTGGCCCTGGCACGAAAATCAAGCCGCCGACGAAGATCAGCGGGCCGATCAAACTGTAGATGAAGCCGGCAAGCGTCGACCATGGCGCCGGGAGTGTCAATGCGGCGACGGCGGTCGTCGCGCCGACGGCGACGTGCACGCCCTGCTGCCAGAGCGCAAAGCGCGTCTGCTGCCGCTCACGTTCGCTTAGCTCAAGTGCGTCGCTCTTGCTGAGCGCGTGCGCATAGAGTGCGAAGAACAGCAAAAACACCGCCGCGTAGCCAATCGATAGCAGCGCGAGCGAGTATTCCGCCTCCTCGAACGTGAAAGGCGGGCGCGGAGCTCCTTGCGCCACGGTCTCAACGAAGCGGGACAGCATCGTTGCGAGGTACTTGAGCGGGTAGACGAAGAAGAGAATGAGGAACAGCAGTGCGGCATTGACTGCGGTTGTCCACGCGTCTTCCAGAGCATAGCGGCGGAAGAAGATGTAGTGCGAGTGCCAGATCAGCAGCAATATCGCGAACGCCGCCGCGAAACCGGGAAAGCCCCAAAGTTGTGCGTTGAGTTCGGCGAAAGACGACGGCGGATCGCTGGAGACCACCAGCAGCGTCAACGCAAAAGCGAACACCATGTCGCTCAGCGCCTCCACGCGCGTGGGGCTTCCGCCGCGCCAGTGGAAGTCCGGTTCGCCCTTCAGCGGATGCAGATCGCGCACGCTCATGGCGCATGCGTTAGCAGAGCGCCCACGCTAAGCTCAACCGGAAGGATTCGCACCGAGGTCAGAATGGCCAAGCCCGATCATGTGTTCACCTGCCAAGCCTGCGGCGCGATCTGGCCCAAATGGACCGGCAAGTGCGACGCCTGCGGCGAATGGAACACGCTGGTGGAGGAAGCCGCGCGCCCAGTGGTTCCCGGCGCCTTTGCCGCGCCGGTCGGCGGCAGCGGCAAGAAGGGCAAAGGCCTCACCTTCGTCGAACTCGCCGGCGCCGCCGAACCGCCCGCGCGCATCGCCACCGGCATTTCGGAACTGGACCGTGTCTGCGGCGGCGGGCTCGTGCCAGCCTCCGCCATCCTGATCGGCGGCGATCCGGGCGTCGGCAAATCGACGCTGCTGCTGCAAGCCGCGGCGTCGCTGGCGCGCGGCGGCGCCTCGGTCGCTTACGTCACCGGCGAAGAAGCCGAAGCACAGGTTCAAGAACGCGCGCGCCGGCTCAAGGCCGCCGACGCCAGCGTCAGCCTCGCGGCGGAGACCGACCTGCGCAAAATTCTCGACGGCCTCAAGACCATGAAGCCGGACGTGGTGGTCGTCGACTCGATCCAAACCTTGTGGGCCGATGGCGTCGAGGCCGCGCCGGGCACGGTGGCGCAAGTGCGCGCCTGCGCGCATGAATTGGTGCGCTTCGCCAAGAAGAGCGGCAGCGTTGTGATCCTCGTTGGTCACGTCACCAAGGATGGCCAGATCGCGGGGCCGCGCGTGGTCGAGCACTTGGTCGACGCGGTGATCTATTTCGAGGGCGAACGCGGGCTGCCGTTCCGGATTCTGCGCGCGGTGAAAAACCGCTTCGGCCCGACCGACGAAATCGGCGTGTTCGAGATGATCGAGCAAGGCCTGGTGGAAACCCCCAACCCTTCGGCGCTCTTTCTCGGCGGCGCCGGCGAGCGGCCATCGGGCGCGGCGGTGTTCGCCGGCGTCGAAGGCTCGCGGCCCGTGCTGGTGGAAATTCAAGCGCTCGCCGCGCCCACCGCTTACGGCACGCCGCGCCGCGCCGTCGTCGGCTGGGATTCGGCGCGTCTCGCCATGATCCTCGCCGTGCTGGAAACGCGCTGCGGGCTCTCATTTTCGGGACGCGATGTCTATCTCTCGGTCGCCGGCGGCTTACGCATCACCGAACCGGCCGCCGACCTCGCGGTCGCCGCCGCACTTGTGTCGGCGCTCGCCGATACGCCGCTGCCGAAGCAATGCGTGGTGTTCGGCGAAGTCGCGCTCTCCGGCGAAGTGCGGGCAGCGGGGCGCAGCGATCTCCGCCTCAAGGAAGCGGCGAAACTGGGCTTCACCAACGCCTTCGCGCCGCCGCAAAAGAAAAGCGCCGGCGCGAGCGCGGTGAAGCTGAAGCAGATCGGCCACATCGCCGAACTCGCCGCGGCGCTGGGGGCGACGGGAGACGGCTGACATTCCGAATGCGGAACCATTCTCAAAGCATGCTCGCCTGCCCCAAAGCAGCGGCCTCCCCTTCCCAAGCTCACGCGGGCCGTCTAATCCAGGGCGCGGGGCGCGCTCAGAAACGGGCGGCATGGGAGAGGCGAATGGATCTCGGCTTTACTTGGTTCGACTTCGCCGCTTTGGCGATTGTCGGCCTGTCGGGGGTGATGGCGTTCGCCCGCGGCCTGATCCGGGAAGTTTTTTCCATCATCGCCTTCATCGCCGGCCTGCTGGTCGCGCTTTTCCTGTTTTTCTCCGGGTTTACGCGTCCGTTCGTGGAACAAATCACCCCGCTGAGCGGCCTGATCGCCGATCTGGCCGGCGGGCTTGCGGTATTCCTGATCGTGTTCATCGCCATCACGGTGGTGACCTCGACCATGGCCAAGACCGTGCACCAATCGACCGAAATCGGCAGTTTCGACCGCGCCGCGGGCCTCGCCTTCGGCATCCTGCGCGGCATCGTGTTCGTGGCGGTGTTTTTTGTGCTGCCGATCCGGCTGCTGGTGCCGGAGGAGCGTTCGAACGAGCCCAGCCTCTATCATGACGGGGTGGTAGGCGCGCGGACCTACCCTATTTATTCAAGCGTGGCATCCGCCCTGTTGGTGTTCGTGCCGCAGGCCCGGGACCGGGCCCGTGATATGATCGACCGTCGAGAACGCGAGTCGGCGCCCATCCCGCCGGCTGAGCCCGCTACCCAGGCCCCGCCCACCTGAGGATTGAATGACAGCCGAGCGCCCCTCCCTCCACTTCCAGACGGCGCCCGGAGACCCGGCCGATAAATGGGAATTCGACGACAAGCCGCGCGAAGAGTGCGGCGTGTTCGGGGTGTTCGGTTCGGAAGACGCGTCGGTGCTCACCGCGCTTGGCCTGCACGGGCTCCAACATCGCGGCCAGGAAGGCTGCGGCATCGTCAGTTATGACGGCGACCGCTTCTATCATGAACGCTATCTCGGGCTTGTCGGCGAGCATTTCGCCGGATCTGACGTGCCCCAGCGCCTGCCCGGCGTCACCGCCATCGGCCACACCCGCTACGCCACTGCCGGCGGCACCATTCTCCGCAACGTCCAGCCGCTCTTTGCCGATCTGGCGCTGGGCGGCTTTGCGGTGGCCCACAACGGCAATCTCACCAACGCCCGCGATCTGCGCGAGCGCCTTGTGCAGGACGGCGCCATTTTCCAATCCACCTCCGACACCGAGTGCATCCTGCAACTCATCGCCCGCTCGCGCCGCCAGCGCGTGGTCGAGCGTTTCGTCGAGGCGCTGCACGACATCCAGGGCGCCTACGCGCTCGTCTGCCTGACCAAATCGAAGCTGATCGGCGCGCGCGATCCGATCGGCATTCGCCCGCTGGTGCTGGGCGAGCGCGCCGGCGCCTACATCCTGGCGTCCGAAACCTGTGCGCTCGACATGATCGGCGCCAGCTTCGTGCGCGCTATCGAGCCTGGCGAAGTCGTCGTCATCACCCGCGACAAGGACGGCAAGGTCATTGTCGAGAGCCACTTCCCGTTCCCACGCCGCAAAGCGCGGCCGTGCATTTTCGAATTCGTTTATTTTGCCCGGCCCGACTCGATCGTCGACGGCCGCTCGGTCTATGAATTGCGCAAGCGCATGGGCCGGCGCTTGGCGGAAGAAACCGGCGTCGAAGCCGATGTCATCGTGCCGGTGCCGGATTCGGGCGTGCCCGCGGCCATGGGCTTCGCGCTCGCCAGCGGCATTCCCTACGAACTCGGCATCATCCGCAACCATTATGTCGGGCGCACCTTCATCCAGCCGAAACAGGAAATCCGCGCCCTCGGCGTGCGGCTCAAGCACTCCGCCAATCGCGATGTGATCAAGGGTAAACGCGTCGTGCTGGTCGACGACTCGATCGTGCGCGGCACCACCTCGCGCAAGATCGTGCAAATGGTGCGCGAGGCCGGCGCCAAGGAAGTACATCTCCGCAGCGCTTCGCCGCCGATCAAGCATCCGGATTTCTACGGCATCGATATGCCGGCGCTCTCGGAGCTGATGGCGGCGCAGATGACCCTCGAAGAAATGCGCAAGTCGCTCGAGGTCGACACGCTGGGCTTTTTGTCGATCGAGGGCCTCTATTGGGCGATGGGCGAAGGCAAGCGCGACGCCGCCAATCCGCAATACACCGATCACCCCTTCACCGGCGATTACCCGACGCCGCTGCTCGATTATCACGCCGGACGCGCCGGCCGCGAAACCCAATTGCCGCTCATCGTCGAAAACGCCGCGGAATGAGGCGCGCGCAAGCGACACTCCCCCTCCCCGTGAGGGGAGGGGGCAGGGGGTGGGGTGAAACTCCAATGTCCCCGAGTGGGAGTGCGCGCCGCCTGGCGCGCATGAACATGCAGGCGGTGGCGCAGTGCGGGCCGGGGGCCCGCGCTCCAGCCTTGAGACGCCGCGCTTCACCCCTCCCCCTTCCCCCTCCCCTCACGGGGAGGGGAGCCAAGTGACCAAACGCATCGCCCTCGTCACCGGCGCGTCGCGCGGCATTGGCCGCGCGGTGGCGCTGGAGCTGGCGCGGCGCAACTGGCGCGTGATCGCGGTGGCGCGCGCCCAGAAGGCGCTTGAGAAGCTCGACGACGATATCCGCGCCCTCGGCGGCGAAGCCACCCTTATTCCGCTCGACCTGCGCGACGGCGCCGCCATCGATCAGCTCGCCGCGCCCTTGTTCGAACGTTTCGGCAAACTCGACGGCCTCGCCGCCTGCGCCGGCGCTTTAGGGTCGCTCACGCCCGCGCATCAAGCCACGCCCGCGATCATGGACGAGACTATCCAGGTCAACTTCCTCGCCAACCAGCGCCTCATCCGCGCGTTGCATCCGCTGTTGCGCGAGTCTGACGCGGGGCGCGCGGTTTTCCTCACGTCGGGCGCGTCCAAGAATCCGCGCGCCTATTGGGCGCCCTACGCCGCGTCGAAAGCGGCCCTCGACGCGCTGATCATGAGCTACGCCGCCGAGTGCGCGAACGTCACCCGCATTCGCGTCAATCTCTTCAATCCTGGCCCCACACGCACATCGATGCGCGCCAAGGCGTTTCCGGGCGAAGACCCGATGACGCTGCCGGAGCCGGAGGACGTGGCGCCGGACATCGTGCGCATGCTGGAACCGAGTTACGCAGAGAACGGCGCGTGGGTGCAGTTCGCGCGCTGAGCTACGACGCCATTATCCTTGGCGGCGGCGCAGCCGGGCTCTATTGCGCGCTGCACGCCGGCCGCCGCGGCAAGCGCGTGCTGGTGATCGAGCACAACGCGGAAGTCGGCGCAAAGATTCTGATCTCCGGCGGCGGGCGCTGCAATTTCACCAATCTCCACGCCAGCGATCCCAAGCGCTACATCTCCGCCAATCCGCACTTCGCCCGCTCGGCGCTCACGCGCCACACCCAGCACGACTTCATCGCGCTGGTTCAAAAGCACCGCATCGCCCATTACGAAAAGACGCTCGGCCAACTCTTCTGCGAGGGCGCGCGCTCTTCGCGAAAAATCGTGCAGATGCTGCTTGACGAATGCGCGGCTGTCGGTGTCGATATCCGCACCGGCTGCCGCATCAACGACGTGCGCCGCACCGAGTGCTTCAGTGTTGAGACAAGCCACGGCGCCTTCGAAGCGCCGGCCCTTGTCGTCGCGACGGGCGGCCTCGCCATTCCCAAGCTCGGCGCCACAGGAATGGCGTTCGACATTGCGCGGGAGTTCGCCATCCCGGTAGTCGCGACACGTCCCGCCCTCGTGCCGCTTACCTTCGCCGAAAGCGATCTCGCCTGGATGCGGCCGCTCTCCGGCGTTTCTGTTGAGGTCATCGCGCGCGCCGGCAAAGCCGCATTCCGCGAAGCGGCGCTGTTCACCCATCGCGGCCTCTCCGGCCCCGCTATCCTGCAAGTCTCATCCTATTGGCGCCAAGGCGAAGCGATCGAGATCGACTGGCTGCCGGACGCGCCGTCCGATGTGCTCGCGCCGCGCAAGCGCGCCCGCCCGAAGGCGCAGCTGAAGACAGTGTTGGCGGAATTGCTGCCGGAAAGGTTGGCGGAAGCGCTTGCACAGATTCCCCCTCCCCTTGATGGGGAGGGTGCAGGCGGTGGGGTGAAACGACAGTCACCCTCCTCCGAAGCGGCGGTTGGCGACATGAAAGACACCACACTGATCGAGTTGGTGCAGGCGTTGAAAGCATGGCCGCTCACCCCGATCGGCACGGAAGGCTATGCCAAGGCCGAAGTGATGGCCGGCGGCGTCGACACCGACGGGCTCTCGCAACAGACCATGGAAACGCGCGCCGCGCCGGGGCTCTTCTTTATCGGCGAGGCGGTCGACGTCACCGGCTGGCTCGGCGGCTACAATTTTCAATGGGCCTGGTCGAGCGGCTGGGCCGCGGCCGAGGCCTTGTAGGCGCAGCCCGAAGTCCATTCGCCGAGCTGTTTTGCCATGACAGGAGCAGCGCGGATAAACGGCGATGACACTCTTCGCGCCATGAAAGCCGGCGCGATTTCAAGGCTCTCCCCCATCCCGCCCGTTAGAGAGGCGTGCGTTCGGACCCGATGCCGCCCAAACCGTAACTTGAGCCCGATCAATGTCGGGCGCATCGCTTCGTCCCATCGGGACAAAGGCGGGGTCCGTGCGGAGAAAACACAATGGCGCGCGCTCAGAAATCTGCTCCCTCAGCCCATGACGGCATGAGCTGGATTGCCCTCATGCCGTTCCCGGCGTTCACCCCGCTCAATTGGTGGGCGCTCACCTCGCCGCGCAATGTCATGCTGGCGTCGTTGAACGCCACGCGCGTGGCGATCGACGCGTGGCGCGCGACGCTCGACGGCGCGCGGGCCGTGGCGCGTTTGCAGATGGACGAAGCTTTGCGGACGCTTGAAGCGCAGGTGCAGAATGCTGGCGACGCCGCCGAAGCGGGCGCCGCTGAGCCCGCCGCCGAGCCTGAAAGGGAAGAGGCCGCCGCCGTGTTGATGATGCGGCCGATGATGGAGGCGACGCGCGCCTATGGCCGCATGGGCCGGGCTTTCATCGTCGCCCAACGCGATACGCTGCGCGCCTTCGCTCCGCCCGCGGAAAAGCCGCACTGAGCTATCAGCGGTTCGCTCCGCTCATCCGATCGAAGATCGATCGGTGGCCGGCGATGATGCGGGCGATGGCGGCGGGATCGGGTTCGAGCGACCATTCGCCGTGCTCGAACGTGCCGCCGAGCACGATGCCGTCGCGGCGGCCGAACATGTAGCCTTCGCGAGCGATGGTGTTGTAGGTCACCTCCGGCTGCGGCAGCAGGATCGCGAGCTGGCCGCGCACCGGCTCGAGTTCGGCATCGCCGAACAGACGCCCGGCGCCCAAGCCCGTGCAATTGAAGATGGTGCGCTCCGGCAACGCCCGCACTTGCGCCACGTCCGCGAACTCGCGCACGACGATCTCGCCGCCGGCTTGGCGCACATCGAGCTCCATGCGCCGCAGATAGAGCGGCGTTTCGATCATCATGGTGTCGAACTGGCGCACGAACGGATGCGGGAAATTGTGTTCGTCAACGGCGAGATCGCGTTGATTGACGACGAGTTGGCGCATGGGATCGTCTTCGCCGGCAGGATAAGAACTGCCCGGCCGGTGGGAGAGCGAATAATTCGTCTCCCAGCTGACGCCGTAAGCGTCGCCCACCAGCGACTGATAGCGGCGGAAGGCGAAACTCGCCGCCTGGAAGTGGCGCTCGCGGAACTCCGGCGTGATGCGGTCGCTATCGAAGGTCGAGGCCGGCCACCATTGCGCGCCGGCGACATTGGAGGTCGTGTTCGGCGGCAAGTCCTTGGCGTAGATGCGGACGCGCGCGCCGCGCTCCTGCAACAGCCGCGCCGTGGCGAGGCCGACGGCGCCGCAGCCCAACACAGCGACGTCCGGCTTGGCGGCGTCGTAGCCCAGATCGACAGCAAGCTTGGCGGTTCCCCAAGAGAGCGTGATGCCGCCGCCGCCATGGCCGTAATTGTGCACCAGCACATGATCGCCCAGCGCTTCACGCTCGACGCGGAAGCCACTGGGGCGGAACGGGCGCAGCCCGACATCGATGCGGATGATGCGCTCCTCCGAAACATGCACCGGCGGCAGACGCACCGGCGGCGTGCCCGGCGCGATGCGGAGGTCGCGCATCAGACCGCCGCTAAAACCGCGCGCGGCCGCGCACGACGAAACCAACCCCGCCGCGCCAATGGCCATGCAAGAACGGCGTGTATGCATGATGTTATCTCATCCCCTCGCGTCCCATGAGAAACGCGTTCGCGCCGGTGTCAATGTCTGGTTGCCGTTACCGCGATTCCCCGCCACATCTGCGCCATGCACGGGCACGCGCACCACGATCACGATCATGCGCATGGCCACGCCGCGCCGGCGGACCGGCGCTACGCCATCGCCATCGGGCTGAATCTCGGCTTCGTCGCCGTCGAGACGGCGGCGGGCCTGTACGCCAACTCGACCGCGCTGCTTTCCGACGCCGCGCACAATCTCTCCGACGTGCTGGGCTTGGCGCTCGCCGGCGGCGCGGCGTGGCTGGCCAAGCGCGAAGCGAGCGCGCAGCGCACCTACGGTTTCTCGAAAGCGACGGTGCTGGCCGCGCTCGCCAACGCTTTGGTGCTGGTGGCTGCGTGCGGCGGCATTCTCTGGGAGGCGCTCGGGCGCCTGTTTGCGCCGGAAGCGACACAGCCACTTTTCATCATGGCGGTGGCCGCGATCGGCGTTCTGATCAATGGCGCGACGGCGATGCTGTTTCTCGCCGGGCGCAAGCACGACGTGAACGTCCGCGGCGCCTATCTGCACATGCTCTCGGACGCGGGCGTTTCGGCGGCGGTCATTGTCGCCGGCGCCGCGATCTACTTTACCGGCCTTGCTTGGATCGATCCGGCGATTTCACTTGCCGTCGTCACGCTCATCCTCTGGGGCACGTGGGGACTGTTGCGGGAATCGCTCGATCTGGCGCTCGACGCCGCACCGGCGAACATCGACGTGGTCAAAGTGCGCGACTATCTCGCCGCCGCGCCCGGCGTGACGGCGGTGCATGATCTTCATGTCTGGGCCATGGGGGCGGCCAAGCCTGCGCTCACCGCGCATCTGGTGCGGCCCGAGGGCGGCGATGACGCATTTCTTGCGGCTGTGTCCGCGGGCATCACGCAGACCTTCGGCATCGCGCACGTCACGCTGCAAATCGAACGCGCCCAGCGCGACGATTGCGAGGATTGCTGAAACTCAACGCGTCCCTTCTCCTGGTTAAGGAGAAGGTGTCCGAGCGCAGCGAGGACGGATGAGGTTTACCGGCGTTTTCAACGCGATGGCGCCGCATGCGGCAGGATGCTGACACCCTCATCCGGCGCTGCGCGCCACCTTCTCCCCCACGGGGAGAAGGGACGCACTGTGGCCTACCCCATACACCAGCTCTTCAGCAACTGATGCGCGATGGCGAACGGGGGCGGGCAGAACGCATCCGGATGCTTGGCCGCGATCAGCAGCCGCGCTTCGTCACGCGAGAACCAGCGCCCGCTCTCGAGTTCGGTGGTGTCGACCGTCTCCGCATCATCCTCGACTTCGCACAGCACGCCGATCATCAGCGAGTGCGGAAATGGCCAGGGCTGGGTCGAGTGCATGATGACCTCGCGCACGCGCAAGCCCGCCTCCTCCAGCGTCTCGCGCGCCACCGCTTCCTCGATCGCCTCGCCCGGTTCGATGAAGCCGGCGAGCGCCGAATGCATGCCGCGCGGCCAGGCGCGCTGGCGGCCTAGGAAGCACTTGTCGCCGAAAGTCGGGACCATGATGCAGACCGGATCGACGCGCGGATAATGCTCGGCGTTGCAGTCGGCGCATTTGCGCACCCAGCCGGCTTCGGCGATCGCCGAAGGCTGACCGCAATTGGCGCAGAAACCGTTCTTGGCGTGCCACTCGAACACGGCCTTGGCCGGGCCTATGGTGGCGATGTCTTCGCGCGAGAGCCGCGCGGCGGCGGCGCGCATATCGTCGAAGCGACCGAGATCGCCCAAGGGCGCCGCGTCTGGAACGGCGATGGCGAAATGCGCCGCGCCTTCTGCGTCGACGCCCAAGAACAGCAGCGGCGCGTCGGCGGGGGCGATGCGTGCTCGCGCTTGGCCGTTCAGCCAGCCCGGCGCGAGCACGTCACCCTCCTCGATCACGAACGGGCGGTGCTGGTGAAACGGCAAGAGCCGCGTCTCGGGCGCCTCCAGTGCAGCCGCGAGCCAAGCTGCATCGCGCCGGCGGTGACCGGCGCGATCCAGCGGCGAACGCGTGAACGCGTTCGGATTGTGCGGCAACAGCACTGTCAGTTCGCGGGCCTGCGGAACCGCAGCACGAATTGATCGGTGCGCCCGCGCACATCGCTCTCGAACACGCGCAGCGTGCGGTTGTCCTCCGGATGGCGCAGCACTTGGCTTTCGCCGTCGAGCACGAAGCCCGCGGCTTCGAGATCGCGCACCACTTGCGCCTGATCGATGCGATGCAGCGTATTGGTGACGGAAATATCGCTGCCCGCGACCGCCGAGTGATCGATGATCAGCAAGACGCCGCCCGGCTTCAGCGCATTGAACATGGCGCGATTCAGCGCCGGCACATCAAAGGCGAACACCGGCAGATAGAAATCATGGTAGATTTGCGAAATGAAGATCGCGTCAAGCGGTTCGCCGGTGTTGAAGACGTTGTAGCCGTCGGTCAGGTGGGTGATGTTGCCGTACGTCGGCGCGACCGCCGCCATCGGGCGCGGCCGCTCGGCGGTGCCCGGGCGATCGACGGCATAGACGCGGCCTGCGTCGCCGACAGCGACCGCGAACAGACGCGAATAATAGCCGCCGCCCGGTCCCACGTCGGCAATGCGCCAGCCCGGCTGCACGCCGGTGAACGCCATGATCTCGCCGGGCAGCCGCAGCGCATCGCGCTCCCGATCTGCATCCGGGCGGCGCGGATCGGCGAGCGCCGCCAGCACGTGCGGCGACGTCGCCGTCACCCGCGCGGCCTCGGTCGCCATCATCAGACCCGGCACCGCCCCGCCGGCGCAGGCGCCGATGAAGAGCGCCACGCCAAGTCCCGCCAGCAGATTCCGCATCTCGTCCTCCCATTAAGGTGTCCAACGTGTCAGCTATCAGGTGTCAGACCCGCCCGCATCACCGAATCTGATATTTGACGGGCCGGAACCCGCATGATCCCCGTGACGCCCTCCCTCGCCCTGGACGAGCGCGACCTCGAAGAGCGCTTCATCCGCGCCGCCGGGCCGGGCGGGCAGAACGTCAACAAGGTCTCGACCGCGGTGGAGTTGCGTTTCCGCCTGGGCGGTTTCACCGCGATGCCCGATGACGTGCGCGCGCGTCTGGAAAAGCTCGCGGGCCGGCGCCTGACGCTCGACGGCGAGATCGTCA
>LWDN01000067.1:0-32965 GCA_002083515.1 Proteobacteria bacterium HN_bin10 | reverse complement strand
AGGATCGCAATCGCGCCGAAGCTTTGGCGCGGCTGGTGGCGCTGGTCGAACACGCCACGCACCGGCCGAAGCCGCGCAAAGCGACGAAAGTGCCGAAGGCGCAAAAGCAGAAACGCCGCGATGACAAAGCCCGCCGCGGCGACGTCAAGGCGAAGCGCGGCAGAGTGCGGAGCGAAGATTAGGGTCGGGACTGGGGGTAAAAACCCGAACCTCCCCCAGGCCAATGTCGCACTGTCGAGCGGCGCAAGGAGAGGCCACCCCTTTGGGAGCGGCCCTTTTCGTCTTGTGCAACTTCTGATACCGTATCAACCCATGCGGACTCCGAAACAAGCAATCGACGAATTTGTTGAGAGCGATCCGCGCCGGTCGGCTGTGCTTCTCATGCCCAATTCGTTCGCCGATCCACTTGACGCGCCAGGGCGGAGCTTTCTAGGAGGCCTGCCCTTCCTACCGCCGGAGATGGAATGGCCTACAATTGAAGAAGGTGGCGAGCCTGCTGGCCTCATCTTCGCTGGGCAGATTGATCTCGCCGACTTGCCCGATTTCGAGGGACGCCCCACGCTGCCGGAAGCGGGAGTCCTCTATTTTTTCTACAAAGACACGTGGGAGATGGGCGACGAGAGCGACGAACACGAAGAAGGCGTTATGCCCTGCGCCGTTCTTTATTCTAAGAGTTCGTCCCAGGAATGGGCGCGCAGGGCTCAGCCTCTGCGCATGGTCGCAGCCAACGACGCTATGGCGAGCGCGGCAACCTATATCGACGCCGCTGACTATCGCAATCGGGGCCATTTCCGCTTCAATTTAACATTCGCGCCCTTCAGGAGCGCGCCAGAGCACATTGAGTTGAGCGACGTCCCGCTTGGCCCCTTGTCGGATAAAGAGGCGTTAGAACTCTCCAGTCTGCTTGGCGTTCACCCATCCACCGGGAAACTGGGTGCCGGCTACGTGGAATTTGCAGGCCTTGAGACGTCATGGGTGTACGCCTGCGAGCACGAGGGGCTTAGTGTTTTGCGACGTCTGCAGCGCGATAGTCTGGTAGACGCGGTTGGATCACGCGCGCGCGGCGAGCGGACACACCTGGGGTTCCACAACCCAGCGAAATTCATGCCGGACCTGATCTTTTGCTGGGCCGTGATCGCGGCGTTTGCGCGGGGACTCTTGCATCCTTTGCCTGACTACGCAACAGAACGAGAAGCAGGAACCGAAAACGACTGGGTACGAGACGAGGCCCTTCGATGGCTGCGCCTGACGGCGGACTTGCCACTGTTGGGGAGGCCCAGCCTAGCCAGCGCCGAGAGATTTTTGGAGTTTCTCTGCGGCATTGCTGAGCGCCGCAATGCAAGACGGATTAGCCACGATCTCCAAATGCGTTTCTATACGCTGTGCCAGAAAGTCTTTCGCTATGCGGCCAACTTAGCTTCCGAAGCCGGTCAACTGTCATCTGTGCCAAAAGAACTCCAAGCGGAACTCGATATACAGCCAACCATCCGTCGCACCGCCGACGATGTCGATCTTTACGTGACGATGCATCACATGCTCGGTCACGGTTCGTATGATCACACAGCGGTGCAACCGAACCAGCGCACTGACAAGGTGCTACTGCTGCGACTCGACTGCGGTGATCCAATGCTTCTGGGCTCAGAAGGATCATACCATTTTTGGATTGATCCCGCAAAACTCGCGGCTAGCGACTTCTCCGAAGTCGAGTTGACCTGCTAGAATCCCTACTCCGGCTTCCGGAACCGCATCATGAATTGATCGGTGCGGCCGCGGATGGTGGGATCGAAGACGCTCACCGTATGCGTGTCGGCGGGATTGCGCAGCACGTCGCTCTCGCCGTCGAACACGAACCCGGCCGCCTCGACTTCGGCGCGCACGATCGCCGGATCGATGCGATGCAGCGCCGTCTCGGCATCGGTCTCCAAGGCCGAACCCGCCGTCGCGGCATGATCGATGATGACGTAGACGCCGCCCGGCTTCAGCGCCGCGAACGCCGTCGCATTCATCCGCGCGCGGTCGCCGAGATTGTACGCCGTCAGCGCCATGTCATGATAATTCTGCGCCGTGAACACGACGTCGAGCGGCTCGGGGTACGCTAGCGCATCGTAAGGCGTGCGCGCCATTACCGCGTTCGGGTACTGCGCAGCGATCGGCAGAATCGGCGTCTCGAATTCGCCGGCGACGCCATCGGGGCGAATGGTCGGATAGACACGGCCTTCTTCGCCGACGGCGACGGCGAACAGTCGCGTGAAATAGCCGCCGCCGGGGAAGATCTCGCCCACCTTGTCGCCGGGTTCGATGCCTGCGAAGCCAAGCGTCTCGGCCGGATGGCGCGCCGCATCGCGGGCGACATCTTCGGCCGGACGGCGCGCGTCAGCGATTGCGGCTTGAATGTTGGCGGCGTCCGGCGACACCGCGACTTGCACCGGCGGCGGTTCTTCTTGCTGCGCCGGCGGGCTGCAGGCGGCGAGCCCCAGTGCGACCGCGGCGGCGGCCCAAAGCAGATGTCTCATGTGCGTTCCTCCGGGCTCGGCCTTAGCGCGCGCCGGGACGAGCTTCATCAAAAACGCGACGAACGGCTGCTATCGCGCGCGCTTCGACGCTTGCGGCGGCGGCGTCAGTTCGAGCTGTTCCGGCGGCGCCGGCAGACGCGGGGCGGTCTCGATCGGCGCGGCGGCGGCGATATCGATGCCGGCGTCGCCCGCGCCCAGCTCCTTGAACTTGCGCGCCTGCGGCATGACCCGGCTCTCGACCGAGCCGAGCAGCGCGTTGTAGCGCGTGACCGTGGCGCCGATGGCGTCGCCGACCTTGCCCAGATGGTCGGCCATAACCGCCATGCGGCGATAGAGTTCGCGGCCGAGTTCGGCGATTTCCTGCGCGTTCTTGGCGCTCTGCTCCTGGCGCCAGCCGTAAGCGACCGATTTCGCCAGCGCCACCATGGTCGAGGGCGTGGTGATGATCACCTTCTGCGCGAAGGCCTCGTCGAACAGATTGGGATCGCGCTCGGCGGCGGCAGCGAGAAAATTTTCCCCCGGCACGAACAGCACCACGAAGTCCGCCGTCGCCGGCACGTGCTTCCAATAATCCTTCGACGCCAGATTGCGCACGTGCGCCTTCAGTTCCGCCGCGTGCTTCTTCAGGTGCGCCTCGCGGGCGACATCGTCGGTCGCCTCCATCGCATCGATATAACCGGAGAGCGCCACTTTCGAGTCGACGACGATGCAGCGCCCGCCCGGCAGATTGATCACCACGTCGGGCCGCAGGCGCGCGCCTTCGCCGTCCGTCGTCGAAAACTGCTCGTGGAAATCCACATGCGCGGCGAGCCCGGAAAGTTCCAACACATTGCGCAACGTCTGCTCGCCCCAGCGCCCGCGCATCTTGGGCGAGGCGCGCAGCGCGGTCAGCAGCGTTTGCGTCGTCTTGTTTGTCGAGCCAACGGCATCCATGATCTGACGCACTTGCTCGCCCATCGCCGATTTGTCTTGCAGGCGCGCTTTGTCGAGCGCCTCGACGCTTGTGGCGAGCTTGGCGAGTTGCTCTTGCGCCGGCGCCAACACTTCCTTGACGCCACCCGCCGCCGCCTGGCTGTGCTTCTCGAACGTCTCCTTGGCGAGCGACATGAAGGTGGTCTGCGACGCCTCGAGCGCCTTTTGCGCCAAAGCCAAAAACCGCGCCTCTTCCGATTCCGAGCGGCCTTCGGTTGACGCTTTCGCCGCCGCCAGTTCAGAGATCAGGCGCGTGTTCTCGGCCCGCAGCGACGCCAACTCCGCCACCGCGCGATCGCGCTCGGCGCGGATGGGCTCGACGCCGGCGGAGCGGTAGGCGAACCACGCAGCCGCGCCCATCGCGCCCAGAGCCGCAATCAAAAGAACTGATTCGATCATTTCGGAAGCCTAGCATCGCGCGCCGGCCCGACCACATGCCCAACGACCATAAGCCTGATTTGGCGCATGGCGAAGGCCCGCTTGCAGGCGTAGGCTTCGTCCCCATGGACCTTTTCGACTATCTCATCCCCATCGGCCTCGGCGTCGTTTTCCTCACCCTGTGCTTTGGCATTTACACCTTGTTCCGCGGCGGCGACTTTTCGCGCTCGTGGTCAAACAAGGCCATGCGCTTTCGCGTGCTGGCGCAGTTCGTGGTGATCCTGATCTTGGTCGCAGCGATGTTGTGGAAGCAGAACAATGGTTAGGCTCGACAAAATCGTCACCAAGGCCGGCGACGGCGGCAAGACCCGGCTGGCGACCGGCGAGCCGGTATCCAAAGCCAGCGCCCGCGTCGAAGCCTACGGCGCCGTCGATGAGGCCAATTCCGCCATCGGCGTGGCGCGGCTCCACACCAAAAGCGATGTACTATTGGATGCGATCCTCGAACGCGCGCAGAACGATCTCTTCGATCTCGGCGCCGATCTCGCCACGCCGCACGCCGACGATTTGAAGTTCGAACCTCTGCGCATCCAGGCGAGCCAGACCGATCGGCTGGAACGCGAGGTCGACGAGCTCAACGAGAAACTGACGCCGCTCACCTCTTTCATCCTGCCCGGCGGATCGTCGGCAGCGGCGCACCTCCATCTGGCCCGCGCCATCGCGCGGCGGGCCGAACGCGCCATCGTGGCGCTGGCGGATGTCGAGCCAATCTCGCCCGAGGTCGTGAGGTTCGCCAACCGACTCTCGGATTTGCTGTTCGTCGCCGCGCGCTACGCCAACGACCAAGGCAAGGCCGATCTGCTTTGGAAACCGGGCGCCAACAGGTGATGCGAGCATCTCTTCGTCCCTCCCCGCGAGGGGAGGGTGTCGCCGAAGGCGACGGGTGGGGAGGGACGTGATGCGCGGCGCCATCCATCACATCGACCTCACCGTTCGCGATCCCGACGCATCGCGCGCCTTTTACGATGCCGTGTTGGGCTTCATGGGCTACACGCTGAAGGACGATCATCAGCGCGGCTTCGACATGGATTTACAGACGCCCGAGGGCTTTTGCTCAGTCGGCGTCATGCGCGCGAGCGGCGCCAACGCAGAGCGCACGCATGACCGCTATTCGCCAGGCCTGCATCACATCGCCTGGACCGCGTCGAGCCGCGCCGATGTCGACGCGCTCCACGCATTGCTCAAACAGATCGGCGCGACCATCCTCGATCCGCCCGCGGAGTACCCTCAGTATGGCGCGGGCTATTACGCGGTCTTCTTCGCCGATCCGGATGGCCTGAAATTGGAATACGTGTTCAAGCCGTAGGCGTAACCTCTCACGCCATTGCGCGCATTAGGTTCGGCGTCGACCAAGAGGCGACGCCTGTTCCGGCGAAGTCGCGGTCGGCGCTCCAGACATCGCCATCGACGCTCCAAGCAAGCGCCAGCAAGTGCGCGTCATCCGTCGATCCGGTCCGGCTCGCGACCGCATCGCGCAACGCCAACTCCGCCACAGGCAGCACCGGCAAGAGCGCCGCCATGGGAACGACGGTGATTTCTCCAGCCAGCGCGTCGACGATCTCAAGCAATTCCGGACGCTTCAAGCCAAGCTCTATTCGGCGCCTAGTTTCTTGGAGCGCGCGATCCGTCGTCACGAGATTGGCGTGCTCGGCAGCGCGCAGCAACGCGCCCGAACTCCTGCCGCGCGCAGCGGCTATCAGGATTGAAGCGTCGACGACGAGCGTTGTCGTGGGCGCGCGCATCAGGTCTTGGTCAGCGCCCTCACCGCTTTGACGGACCAGTCCACCGGATCGACATCGCCGAACGCTGCAAGCGCGGCGTCATCGGACGTGCTGTCCCGTCCTTTCGCCAACGCTTCCGCGCGCGCAAGAATGCGCCCGAGACGCGCGGGATCGCTGGCCTTCAGCGGAACCAGCAGCCCAACCGTTCGTTCGCCCGACTTCACGGCGGTCGGGCCAGCCAGAGCGCCGATGGTTTCACCGGAAATCTTCTGCAACTCGCGAATGCTGATGTGAGCCATACGAGTTACATACGCTATTATGTAATTCGCGTCCAGGTCGATTTCAGACGATGTACTGCGCGCCGTTCATGGTCAGCGTCGAGCCGGTCATGAAGCCCGAGCCCTCAGACGCCAGGAACGACACTGCGCTGGCGATCTCCTCGGCCTTGCCAAGGCGCCCGACTGGAATGGTGGCGATGATCTTCTTCAGCGCTTCTTCCGGCACGGCGGCGACCATGTCGGTGTCGATGTAGCCCGGCGCCACGCAGTTCACGGTGATGCCCTTGTTGGCGCTCTCCTGCGCCAGCGCCTTGGTGAAGCCGATCATGCCGGCCTTGGCGGCGGAGTAGTTTACCTGCCCCACTTGCCCCTTCTGCCCGTTGATCGAACTGATGTTGATGATGCGGCCCCAGCCGCGCGCGCGCATGCCTTCGATCACTTGGCGCGTCATGTTGAAACATGAATCCATATTGACGCGGATGACTTCGCTCCACTGCTCGTGCGTCATCTTGTGGAAGAAACCGTCGCGGGTGATCCCGGCATTATTCACCAGCACGTCGATCGGTCCGAGCTGTGCTTCCACGGCCTGCGCCGCCTTCACGCAATCGTCGAAATTGCCGACATTGCCCTTGACCACCATGATGCCGAGTTCCTTGGCGGTGGCTTCGGCGGCGGCGTCATTGCCGGAATAGCCGGCCGCCACCTTCATGCCGTCGGCCTTCAGCCGGGCGGAAATGGCCTTGCCGATCCCGCGGGTACCACCGGTTACGAATGCCACGCGCGCCATGAAGGCCTCCCTGTTTAGATGTGTTGTTGCTTCCCACCTTGCCCGACTCTGGGCCGGTGGCAAGCGTTGTTCACCAAACCACCTTCACGCCGTACGGCGCGAATTCCTCATCGACGGTCGCGATCTCGAATCCTCGCTCCAGCGCTTGAGCGATGAGGATTCTGTCCCAAGGATCGCGATGCAATTCGGGCAGCGCCGCGGCAGCGATGGCGTCCGCCGGCGAAACGGACAGGAAGTTGTATCCCGCGGTCGATAGCGCCGTCTCGAACCCTTGCCTTATCGCACGCGGAAGCTTGCCCCGCCGCCGCTTCTGCTCGATCTCGTAGAGGCTGACGGCGCTGACAAATACGGGCTTTCGCCTTCGCTCTAGCAGACGCCGGAGGCGCGCGGAAAGCGACTTTGCATCACTCAACACCCATATGACCGCATGGGTGTCGAGCAAGAGGCTCATTCGTCATCGCCCCAGTCGCGCGGATCATCTTCGTCGAGCGCATTATGGGGACTCCAGCTTTCCTCGGCCTCCCCCAACAAGCCCACGCGCCGCGCGCCAGGATCGGGCAACGGGGTAAGTGCAATCACTGGCTTGCCATCTCGCGCGATTACGACCTCCTCGCCCGCCTCCGCGCGCGCGACCAGTTCGCTGAGCTTGGCCTTCGCCTCGGCAATGTTCATTTGCACCATGGGGTCAGATTAGACCAACCCATTGGACCAATCAAGCATCGACGGCTGGCGGTTGAGAATGCGCCGGCATTCTGAAGCGCGCCTACGACGCCTCGCCGGCGCTCTGTCCGAAGCCGGGGAAGAGGTAGCGGTGGACATGAGGGCAGACATTCGAGTTGCAAAGCTCGCCCGTCACGTAGGGCTCCAGGAACGCCTTCAGCGCCGCCGCGTCGAACACGTAGCGGCCCTGCTCAAGCAACGGCGCGCGCAGCAAGCAGATGTCCGCCACCATGTATGGCTTTCCGAGCCCGCTCTCCACGATTGGGATCAAGCTGGCGTCCGCGTCCGGCGCCGGCGCTGCGATCAGTTCGACGTCGGAGATGATCTGAAATCCGTCATAACCCTGTTCCAGCGCGAGCTCCGCGCTGCGATAGAGCCAATAGGTCTGCACCGTCTCTTCCGTCGTGTAACCGTCGCCGTTGTAGGTGACGCGCCACTGTGCGAGGCGTCGAGAGTCCAGTCCCGTCAGACGCCCTGCTGAAGCAATCGCTGAGCTCAGGGGGCGCCCCTACTCGATCGCGCACGCCAGATCGCGCTCTTCGTCCGTCGCCGCGCGGGTGCGGGCGTCTTCGCAGACGGCGTTCCAGAGCCGCATCACCTCGTCGCCCACGGCGTCGGCGCGGGTTTGGATTTCTTCCAGCGTAGGCTCAACATTCGGCGGTTCGGAAATCCACACCGGTTCGTAGGCGGGCGAGCAGGTGATCTCGGTGAACAGCCCCTTGGCGCAGATCTTGGAGCGCTCGATATTGTACTCCCAGACCGTTTCGCGCAGCCGCCGCGCCAGTTCGCGCGGCGCGGTCACTTCCGGTTCGGCCGAGCCCGGGCGCTCCCCGGTATGGCCCGTCACTTGGTTCAGCATCACGCCGTAGCGGCCGATCTCGATGTTGAGATTGAACGGGTCGGGCCCGGCTGGCGCGGTCGGAACCGCGTCCTGCTTCTCACCGGTTTGGCCGCACGCAGCCAAAACAAGCGCCAACACGATCGCGCGCAGTTTCATGAGTTCGCCTCCTCCGCCAAACCTTAGCGGCCGGAGCAAGCGCGGTCGTTTTGTTTTTTGTAAGGTTTAGTCGCCCAGCTTTAGTCGCCCAGCACCGGCGCGAGGGCATTGTAGCCGGCGGCGAAATCGTAATCGGCGTCCTCGGCCTTGTGGAACAAGGCTATCGCGGCGGCTGCTAGGCCCGTGCCTGCCGCCGCCGCGAACATCGCCCATGCGACGCCCCAGAGGAAATCAGCGTCGATCAAAACCACCCAACCCTGCCTTCGAGGCATCTTGTTGAGGCAGATTATGCCTAGCTGCGATGAACACGCAGTTTCCGAAAGCAAAACAAAACGTTGAAATGCGGATTGCGGGCGGACTAGAGCGTTGACCTCGAAGGAGACGACCTCATGCTGCTGGAGATCGCCGCGCTCTATGCCGGCATAAACATCCTCCTCCTCGCCGGGCTCGCAGTGCTGGTGATGATGGGGCGCCGCCGGCACAAGATCGTGTTGGGCGACGCCGGCAACCAGGACTTCACCCGCGCCGTGCGCGCCCACGCCAACGCCGCCGAATGGATCCCTGCCGGCCTCGTTGGCCTCGTCTTGCTCGCGCTGTTCGACCCCGCAACGCCGCCTTGGCTGGTGCACGCCGCTGGAATTTCTTTGACCGCCGGCAGAATTCTGCACGGCTTTGGCCTGCATGCCGGGGCGCTCAATGCCGGGCGCGTGCTCGGCATGCTGCTGACGCTGATCGCCTACCTGCTCATCGGCGGCGGCCTGCTCTATGCCGGGCTCAGCCAGCAGCTCTAAGCCGGTCCGACATCGGTGGCCGCGAAATCGTCGCCGACAAACAGCAACGGCGCATCGAGCTTCTTGGCCAGCGCATAGGCGAAGCAATCGCCGAAGTTCAGTTTGCCGCCGCCGAAGCCTCGGCCAAACCGGATGCGCGCGTGCAGGGCAATTCGCGCAGTCTGATCGTCGACCGGCGCCAGCGCGATCCCCGCCTCGGACAGAAACCTGTCTAAATCGGTCAGGGCCTTTTGTGGGGTCTTGTGACGCCCTGCCAACACCGTACCGGTCTCGACATAATTGGCCGCCGACAGCAACCGCTCCCGTTCTTGGGCTAGGCGCTGGATCAACCGGCCGGCTTCAGGTTCACCGAACATGATTGCGACCACCGCCGATGAGTCGACGACGATCAATCCTGGTCGCCGCTGGCGCGGTCCCACTCGGATTTGGTCACCGGACGGCGGTCGTACTGGGGTGCAATCTCAGCCGCGAACGCCTTAAGGCGCTCCGCCAGCGCCCCGTCGCGATTGGCGCGCTCCCGTTCCAACCGTTCGGCCAACGCCTTGGTCACAGCCTCGGTCATGCTCTCGCCAGTCAATTGGGCAAGTTCGCGGGCGAGCCGGTCGGCCTTGGGAGTCTTAATGCTAAGGGCCATTTCTAGAACCGAAATCTAGATAGCACGTGAGGTCGCTCCTCGCCAGGGTCAACCCGATCAATTGCCCGGAGACCTCGGCACGCCCATGTTGCGCCTATGGCATTCGACGCTGATTCCCAGGCCGCGCTGGCGGCGCTGATCGACTACGCGAAACGCGCCGGCGCGGACGCTTCGGAAGCCTCGCTGGCGGTGCGGGAGAGCATCTCGGCCGAAGTCCGCATGGGCGACCTTGAAGGCATGGAGCGCGAGGAAGCGCGTTCGGTGGCGCTCCGCGCCTTTATCGGCAAGCGTCAGGCCGCCGCCTCCTCGACCGATCTTTCCGCCAAGGGCCTCAAAGACCTCGCCGAGCGTACGGTCGCCATGGCCAAGGCCGCGCCCGAGGATAAGTTCTGCGGGCTCTTGGATGCGCGTTTCCACGCCAAAGGCCCTGCGCCCGACCTCGAACAATCGGACACGGCCCGCCCCACCCCGGAGCAATTGCTCGATCTGGCCAGACGCTGCGAGGCGGCCTCCCTCGCCGTACCGGGCATCGCCAATTCCAGCGGCGCCGGCGCCTCGAGCGAACACTCCACGTTCGTGCACATCACCTCGAACGGCTTCGAGGGTTATGAGTCCGGCACGTCCTATAGCCTGGGCACACAGCCGGTGGCGGAGCAGGACGACGAGATGGAGCGCGACTATGAGTGGCGCACCAAACGCTTCTTCGCCGACTTGCCCTCTCCCGAAGAGATCGGCCGCATCGCCGGCGAGCGCACGGCGCGCCGCGTTGGCGCACGCAAGATCGCAAGCCAGAAAGCGCCGGTGATTTTCGAAAATCGGTTGGCTGGCCGCATCATCTCGCCCTTCTTCTCAGCGATCTCGGGCTCGTCGGTGGCGCGCGGGGTTTCGTTCCTCAAGGACAAGATGGGCGAACGGATTTTCGCCGAGGGCTTCCGCATTCACGAAGACCCGTTCGTGAAGAGACTGCCCGGCAGCCATTGGTTCGACGGCGAAGGCGGCGCGGTGGCGCCGGCGACCCTGATCGACGATGGCGTGCTGACCATGTGGCTGCTGAATGCCGCGGCCGCGCGTCAACTCAATCTCGAACCCAACGGCCACGCCACCGC
Organism: Proteobacteria bacterium HN_bin10; assembly: GCA_002083515.1. GTDB lineage: Bacteria > Pseudomonadota > Alphaproteobacteria > Caulobacterales > Aquidulcibacteraceae > Vitreimonas. Next base: position 22,008 of record LWDN01000067.1, on the reverse strand, counting down.
CGGACATGGCGGCCCGCCCGGGATCGGCACGTCCAACGTGTTCGTCAAACCCGGCGACGAGGACCTGCCGGCGCTCATGAAGAACGCCGGCAAGGGTCTGTTTGTCACCGACATGTTCTCGCCCTCTCTCAACATGAACACGGCGGACTGGTCCGTCGGCATCGCCGGCTATTGGTTCGAACATGGCGAGATCGCCCATCCGGTGAGCGAAGTGACCGTGGCCGGCAATCTGCTCGACATCTTCAAGCGCCTGCGCTGCGGCGCCGATCTCGACAACCGCGGCTCCCTCGAAATCCCAAGTTTGATCGTTGATGACCTTGCAATCGGCGGCGTCTGATCTCGAACTGATGGAAGCGGCAGTGCGCGAAGCCGGCGCGCTGGCGCGCGAGCTGTCGATGAAGCCGCTGGAGATTCAGTCCAAGGGCGAAGCCGGTCCGGTCACCAATGTCGACAAGGCCGTCGATGCGATGCTCGAACTGAAGCTGCTCTCGCAGCGGCCGGACTATGGCTGGCTCTCCGAGGAAACGCCCGACAAGCCGGAATATCGCATCGGCAAGCCGCGCACCTTCATGCTCGATCCGATCGACGGCACTGCCGCGCTGATCGGCAAGTTTCCGCAATGGACGATCAGCGCTGGCCTGATTGAAGAGGGCCGCGCCGTCGCCGGCGTCATCTACAATCCGATGACGGATGAGTTCTTCGCCGGCGCCGTCGGTCACGGCGCGCGCCTCAATGGCCGGCCGATCAAGGTCAGCGAAGCGTCGGCAATCGAAGGCGCGCGCATGATCGGTCAGAAGAGCCGCTTCGCCGACCGCCGCTGGAGCGCCAACTGGCCGAAGATGGAGATCATCGAGCGGCAGTCTATCGCCTATCGCCTGGCGCTCGTCGCGGCAGGCATGGGCGACGCCACCCTGCTGTTCGGCTGGAAGCACGATTGGGACGTGGCCGCGGGCGCCGCCATCGTCGAAGCCGCGGGTGGCGCGGTCAGCGATCTCTGGGGCGGCGCGCTCAGCTTCAACAACGATATCCCGCGCGTGCCAGGCGTCGCCGCCGCTGGCGCGCGCCTGCACCCTTTGCTAATCGAGCGCACGCGAGTCCTGCCCGATCCGCGCGCGCAGGCCGCCAGCTGAGACCCATGAGCGAACCTACACGACAACTCCTGCACCTCGTCATCGGCGGCGAGCTGAAGGACCTCGACCGCCCGGAATTCATCGATCTCGGCGCCGTCGATTTCGTCGGCGCCTATCCCAATTACAGAACCGCCTACGACGCCTGGAAAGGCGCGGCGCAGCGCACAATCGACAACGCGCGCATGCGTTATTTCATCATCCACGCCCATCGCCTGCTCGATCCGGGGACCGATCCCGAAGGCGAGATGTGATCCGCTGATGCGAACCGGCCAGCTCATTGCGCGGCTATGGCGTGAATTTGTTTCCCGCTACCGCGGCGACATCGCCGCTCTGATCCCGGTTCTGGCGATCGTCGCCGGCGCGGCGGCCTCCTACGCCTGGGTGACGAAGCACGCCTTCGACGCCATCGCGCGCGACGATCTTTCCGCCATCCAGCTGACGCCGTTGTTTGTTCTGGCGGCCGTCGCGGTCCGTGCGCTCTCCATGTTCGTCCAGGCCGTACTGTCGCAAGGATTGGCCCTTAAGGTTCTGCGCGACATCCAGAACGCCATGTTCGCCAAGCTCATGAGCGTCGACTTCGCCCGTCACGCCCGCGAGGCGCCGGGGCGATTGGTGTCGCGCTTCACCAACGACATCAATGTCGTCGCCGAAGGGCTTGTGCGCGGCGGACAGGCCGTCATCCGCGATGCGCTGACCCTGTTGGGCGCGATCGGCTTCATGCTGTGGTCGGATTGGGTGCTGACGCTGTTGGTCATCGGCGCCTTTGCGCTGGCGGGACCGCCGCTGCAAGGCATCGCCCAGCGCGCCCGCCGGCGCACCGACACCGCCCAGCAGCAGTTGAGTTCGCTCACGGCGCTGTTGAGCGAGATTTTCGGGGCGGCGCGCTTCATCAAGACCTACGGTCTTGAACGCCGCGAAACCCAACGCGCCGAAGCCGCTTTCGAGGAGCGGCGCAAGATCGCCATGAAGCTCGCGACCAACCGCGCCCGCAGCGAGCCCCTGCTCGAAATCGTCGGCGGGATTGCTTTCGCCGCAGTGTTGCTGACGGCCGGCCTGCGCATCGCCGGCGAGGCCATGACGCTCGGCGATCTCCTGGGCATCATCACCGCTATCGGCGTGGCGACCCCGGCGGCGCGATCGCTCGGCAGTTTCAACACGGTTCTGAACGAAGCCTCGGCGGCGTTGGCGCGGATTTTTTCGCTGCTCGACGAACCGACGGCGATCAACGATGCCGATGACGCGAAGCCGCTCCAGATCAAGGGCGGCCGCATCGAATTCGACGACGTGAGCTTCTCCTACGACGGCGCCCAGATCATCGACCGCGTGAGCCTGACAGTTGCGCCCGGCGAGACCGTCGCCCTGGTCGGCCCGTCCGGCGCCGGCAAGTCCACGATCTTCAACTTGCTGCCGCGCCTCTACGACGTCACCGCCGGCGCCCTGCGCATCGACGGGCAGGACGTGCGCGACGTCACCGTCGCGTCGCTGCGCAATGCGATCGCGTTGGTGTCTCAGGAAGCCACGCTCTTCAACGACACCGTGCGCGCCAACATCGCGCTCGGGCGCGCCGGCGCCACCCATGCGGAGATTGAAGCCGCCGCCCGCGCCGCCGCCGCGCACGATTTCATCATGGCGCTGCCGCAGGGCTACGAGACGCTGGTCGGCGAGCGTGGCGGCAAGCTCTCCGGCGGCGAGCGCCAGCGCATCGCGCTCGCGCGCGCGTTCCTGCGCGATGCGCCGATTCTGCTGCTGGATGAGGCCACCAGCGCGCTCGACGCCGAGAGCGAGGCGCAGGTGCAGGAGGCGCTGAAACGGCTCTCGAAGGGGCGCACGGTGTTGGTCATCGCCCACCGCCTCTCCACGGTGCGCGACGCCGACCGCATCGTGACGCTGGACGAGGGCCGCATCGTCGAGATTGGCGCCCACGACGAACTGGCGGCGAAAGGCGGCCTCTACGCGCGGCTTTCAAAACTCCAATTCCAAGCCGCCGCGAAATAGCTCACTCGCGCCGCAAAATCTTGTCGACCAAGATGTTCGCCCACCATTCGCCCATGAACGACGCTTTCACCTGCTCGGCGTCGTAGTCCTCGTCGACCCATTGCAGGAACGGCTTGCCGGTATCTCTCGTCTCCGCGAGATAGGTCTCGAAGAAGAAATCGATCATGCCGGTCTTGCCCTGCTTGATGTGCAGGTACTTAGGCGAAAGCTGTTCGATCGCCGTATCGATGGGCAGGCCCATCTTGAAATGCTTGTAGAGCACCGCCGCCACGCCGGCCCGATCCGCGCCGGACTTGCAATGAACCAGGGCCGGATACTGAATGGTCTCGAAAATCTGCTTGGCGCGGTGGATGAGTTCGCGGCTGGGCGGCTCGCGCGAGCGCAAGCGCAGATCGATCAGCGTGATGCCGTGCTTTTCGCACGCCTCCTTCTCCAGCAGATAATAGCCGGTGTCGGACTTGCCCCGCGCGTTGACGATGGTCTTGATGCCCATCGCCGCATAGCGCGCGATGTGCCGCGGCGACGGTTGGTTCGAGCGGGCCATGACGCCTGGCTCGATCCAGTGGAAATTCTGGTAGAGGTTGCGCAGGAAGCCGTGATCGCCCCACATCAGGTCGCGCTCCGCCGCCCGCCGTCCTTCCGGGGACGCGAGGTCGAAAGCGGGAAATTTCACAGGGTTGGCCATAAATTGGCTGTGCACACTCGCTGGCGCCCGCCGGGGGCCGCCCCCTATAAGGGGCCGGTCACAGGTTCGGAAGCGGGCGGACAGCAGGCATCGTGAAATCCCTCCTCGCCAACCCCCTTGTGCAGTTCCTGTTGGGCCGCCTGATCGGCGGCTACATGCTTTTTGTGGGCGCCACCACCCGCTGGACCCGCATGAACCGGGCCGCGATCGAGCCCTTCTGGAGACCGGACGGCGGCAAGCTCATCATCTGCATGTGGCACGGGCGGTTTTCGCTGCTGCATAAGATGTGGTCGTTTGGGCCCGGCGTCCCCAAAGCCAAAATGCTGATCTCGCAATCGCGCGACGGCGGCATCGTGGCGCACACCTCGCGCACCGTTGGCGCCGAAGTCATCCGGGGCTCCGCCGCCAAGGCGGGCAAGCACAACAAGGGCGGCGTCGAGGCGGTGCGGGCGATGGCGCGCCACATCGAAGGCGGCGGGGCCATGGCGATAACGCCCGACGGGCCGCGCGGCCCGCGCATGCGCGTCAAACGCGGGCCGGTGCTCGTCGCCAAGATCGCCGGCGCGCCGCTCATGCCGCTGGCCTGGGCGACCTCGCACCGCATCGTCATGCGCGAGAGCTGGGATCATTTCGTTCTGCCGTTGCCGTTCGGCAGAGGCGCGTTGATTTGGGGCGACCCGATCCCGCCGCCCTCGCCCGACGCAACCGAGGCGGAGATCGAAGCCGTACGCTTGAAGCTTGAAGCCGAACTCAATCGCATCAGCGCCGAGGCTGACCGTTTGGCCGGCGTCGCGCGTGTCGAACCCGCGCCGCTGCCCGCGGCGACAGTGGAAACCGAGCCGGCGGCGTTGGACTCGTGAGTTTCTCGCCGATCCTTGCCGCCTATCGCGGCGCCACTGCACTCCTCGGCCCGCTGGCGGGCGCGTATCTTCGCGATCGCGCCCGACGCGGCAAGGAAGATGAAGCGCGCCTCGGCGAGCGCTTCGGCCGCTATCAAACAGCGCGCCCCAACGGCCGCATCGTGTGGCTGCACGCCGCCAGCGTCGGCGAAAGCGGCGTAGCGCTGGCGCTGATCGACGCAATGGCGGCGCGCGAAGCCTCGCTTTCGTTTCTGCTGAGCACCGGAACACGCACCTCCGCCGAACTCGTCGCGCGGCGCGCACCCGCGCGCACCATCCACGTCTACGCACCCTTGGACCGCGCCGATTGCGTGCGCCGCTTCCTCGATCATTGGCGCCCCGAGGTCGGCGTCTTCGTCGAAAGCGAACTCTGGCCCAACCTTATCCTGGAGGCGGAAGCGCGCGGCGTGAAGCTGGCCTTGGTGAACGCCCGCATGAGCCCGCGTTCGTTGCGGCGCTGGTCACGCTGGCGCACAGCCGGGCGGCGGCTTGTCGGCGCCTTCGCCTACGTGTCCGCGGCCGACGCGCGCACCAAGGATGCGCTCGCCGATCTGCGGCCCGCGCCTCTCGGCGAACCCGGCAATCTGAAGCTCGCCGCGCCGGCGCCGCGGGTTGACCTCTCCGCGCGCGCCTCACTCGCGGCGGCGATCGGCGATCGTCCGGTCTGGCTCGCGGCTTCAACGCATCCCGGCGAAGACGAAATTGCACTCGCCGCGCATACATTGGTGCGGCGCGAGTTCCCCAGTGCGCTGCTGATCGTCGCGCCGCGTCACCCTGAGCGCGGCGCCGCCATCGCCGCACTCGCCAACGGCGCGCCGTTGCGCTCGCGCGGTGCGGCGCTCGCAGATGACCCTGTTTACGTTGCAGATACGCTCGGCGAACTCGGAACGCTCTACGATCTCGCGCCGGCGTCGCTGATCGCCGGCAGCCTGCTTGCCGATCTCAAGGGCCACAACCCGATCGAACCGGCGAAACTCGGTTCGGCCATCGTCACGGGCCCTCATGTCGAGAGTTTCCAGGATATCTTCGACACGCTGTTCGCGGTTGGCGGGGCGACTGTAGTGCGAGACGCAGCCGAGTTGGCCGCGGAGATAACGCGGCTGTGGCGAGATGACGCCGCACGCACACGCCAGTGCGAAGCCGCGCGCGCGGTAGCGGCGCAAGGCGCGGCCGCGTTCGACGCTACGCTCGAAGGCGTTCTGGCTTTGCTTCAGCCCAAGACCGCAGCGCGGAAGAACGCCCATGCGTCCGCCTGAGTTCTGGAGCGCAAATCCCAGCGGCCGTGACGCCGCCTGGACGCTGCGCATGCTGCTGACGCCGGTGTCGTGGGCCTACGCCGCCGCGGCCGAGCACCGCATCCGCAGCACCGTTTCGCGGCATGCGCCCGTGCCCGTCGTGTGCATCGGCAATCTCACCGTCGGCGGCGCCGGCAAGACCCCGATCACCCGCGCCATCCGATCCAAACTCGGTCCCCACGCGCACACACTCTCGCGCGGCTATGGCGGACGCGCCATCGGGCCATTGCGCGTCACACCCGACATGGACGCCGGCGAGGTCGGCGACGAACCGTTGCTGCACGCCATCGACGGCCCGGCCTGGATCGCGCGCGACCGCTTTGCCGGCGCCATGGCCGCGGCACAAGCGGGCGCCCATGTCATCCTGCTGGATGACGGCTTTCAGAATCCAACCTTGGCCAAGGATCTTTCCATCGTCGCCGTCGATCCCGGGTTCGGCATCGGCAACGGCCAGGTGTTTCCAGCCGGCCCGCTGCGCGAGCGCCTCGCGTCCGGCCTCGCGCGCGCCGACGCCATCGTCATGCTGGGCGAACTGACCCAAGACGCGTCCTGGCTCGATGAGTTTTCGAAGCCTGTTCTGTTCGCCAAGCTCGTCCCCGCCGCGCCGCCGCCGTCGGGGAGGCTCTTGGCGTTCGCCGGCTTGGCGCGGCCGGAGAAATTCTTCGACACGCTCGAAGCGGCGGGCGGCGACGTCGAGGAAGGCGTGCCCTTCGCCGATCACCATCCCTATTCCGAAAACGATCTGCGCCTGCTCATGCAACTGGCGGACGAGCGCGGCGCGCAGCTCATCACCACCGAGAAAGACGCCGCTCGCCTTTCGCCGGAGTGGCGTGCGCGTGTGGCGGTGTTGCCGGTGACGGCCACGTTCGACGACGAAACCGCACTCGACGCCTTGCTCGAACCGATCCGATCGAAGATGACGGCGGCGCATGGCGAAGCCTAAACCGCTCAATCTTGGCTTTCAGATCGAAGCGCTGGCGTGGAACGCTTATGTCGGCGGGCTCGGCGCTTTGGGCCTCGAACGCGCCTCGCGCTGGGGCGGCGCGGTGGTGCCGGCCATTGCCCCGATCAACAGCGCCTGGAAGACCGCCATGCGCAACATTCGCATGGCGTTTCCGAACGAGAGCGACGCCTTCCACCGCGAGGTGCGCAAGGAATCGTTCGTGGAACTCGGCCGCATGTCCGGCGAGTTTCCGCACATGCCGAAATTCCTGGACAAGTACCGAAGCGGAGAGGTGGAGTTCCGCGGCAGGGAAATCATCGAGGCTACGCTCGGCAAGGGCGCCGTCTTCATCGGCGGCCACTTCTCAAATTGGGAAATTACCTCGCTCTGCCTGGCGCAGGTCGATCCGACCTCGCACTTTACCTATCGTCCCGCCAACAATCCGATCATCGATAAATACATCGTCGACACGCGCGCGCAGTTCGGATTGGTGCTGCAAGCGGCCAAGGGCAAAGAGGGCGGCATGGGACTGCTGCGCTCGCTCAAGCGCGGGCGCAGCGTCGCGCTGATGAACGACCAGAAATACAATGCCGGCCTTGCCGTTCCGTTCTTCGGTTACGACTGCATGACCGCCGACGGACCGACACGGCTGGCGCTCAAGTTCAAGGTTCCGTTGATTCCGATCACCGGGCGACGCGTGGAGGGCACGCGCTTCATCGCCACCGCCTACCCGGCGATCGAACTGAACTATGACGCGCCGGACAGCGAACAATCGGTCATCGATGGCGTCAAGCGCGTCAACGCCTTCATGGAAGCGCGCGTGCGCGAGGCGCCCGGCCAATGGTTCTGGTCGCACCGGCGCTGGCCGAAGAGCGCCTGGGTCGCGGCGGGCGTGATGTGAAGTGGCTTCCCTATCACCGGTTCGAGATCATGTCGCCGCTGAAGCGCGAGGACGCTGTGGCGGCGCTTGCAGCCCACACCGAAGCGCCGCGATGGCTTCGTTTTGACTGGCCCAGTAACACAAACGACAAGCGCTTTGAGGGAGAAGTGACCGCCAACGGATTCAACCTCCGCCGTATCATGGGCTATCGCAACTCCTTCGCGCCGGCTGTCCGTGGCGAAATCGACTCCGCCGGCGCCATGTCGCGGATCAATATCACGATGCAGCCGTCGGTTTTTGTCCTCGTCTTCCTGGCGATCTGGTATTTGGCGGTCTTTGGCATGTTCACCGCGGCGGGGGGTTTTCTTGGTGTTGCGTTTCTCTTCGCTCTCGCCCCGTACCTGATGGTGATGGGCGGTTTCTGGTTCGAAGCAAACAAGCAGGAAAAGACATTGCGCGAGATATTGCGCGCGATGTGAGACGATTCACGGAGGGCAGACCATGTGGCGTGCAGTGTTGGCGGCTTCGCTGGTGGCGGGATGCGCGACCGTCGATCGCGTCGGCCAGAGCGTGGGCCTGAGCGATGGCCGCGGCCCCGCGCCCGACACCGCGCTAGCGGCGATTCAAACGGCGGCGCCGCGAACCTGTCCGCCGGGGCGGACATTGGACGGCGCCAACCATGAAGCCTTCGGCCCGCAACATGGCGTGGTTGCGCAGGACATCGCCTTCACGCCGCTTGCCAGCGATCCAACGCGCGCCGTGCGTCTGCGCAGGCTGACGATCGAGCCGGGCGGCGTCATTGCCTGGCATGCGCACGATCAAGTGCAGGGCATGGCGCTCATCGTCACTGGCGAAATGACCGAGGTGCGCAATTCCTGCATGGATCTGATCCGCTATCGGGCGGGCGATGTCGCTATTGAGGATGCGCAGACCGCGCACGGCTGGCGCAATGACGGCGACGAGCCGGCTGTCGTGCTGGTGGCGCACGTGGTAGCGCGGAACTAATTCCCGCCCAGCAACTCCGCCCGCGCCCGCGCCAGGCCCTCGATCGCCACGCTCGGATCGAGCTGCTGGGTGTTGCGCAGCTTCATGCGCCAGCACAGATGCGGGCCGGTGGCGCGGCCGCGCGCACCGACAGCGCCGATGATCTGTCCCTGCTCCAGAGTATCGCCGGCGCGCACGTCGACGCGGCTCATGTGCAGATACATGGTGATGAGGCCCTGGCCGTGATCGATGAAGACCAGCCCGCCCTCATAATGCATGTCCGTCTCGGCCAAGGTCACCAGTCCGGCGGCGGGCGCGCGGATCGGCGTGCCCTCGGGCACGGCGATGTCATAACCGAAATGCGGCGTTGACGGCGTGCCGTTCAAGATGCGCTGATTGCCCCAGCGTCCGGTGACAACCCCGCCTTCGACCGGACGGATGAAGCCGTCGAGAAAACCTTCGATGTCGGCTTGGCTCTGAAACGCCTCCGCCTTCAGCGCGCTGTCGCGGCGAATGCGCTCAAGCACTGCCGGATCGGTGGGCGTGACGGTTTGTTGCGGCAGGCCGTTGACGCGCTGGATATCGAACTCGCGCGGCGCAATCTCATATCGCTCACTGACCACCGCACCTTGCGCGCTGGCGGCGACTTCAGCGGACGCGCCATGCTCGCGGGTGAAACCGATCACGATCCAGCCTTGCGGATCGGCCGCATCGACACGCGCGCCATCGACGCTGACAATAGCGCCGGGCAGCGTCCGGCAAAGCGCGATGCCCCCCTGCGTGAACGCGCCGGCGCAGCGCAACGACAAAGTCTGCGGCGGCGGCGTTGCAACCGGCGCTTCCGCTTCGACCACCGGTTCGGCGACAGCCGCCGGCGCTTCCGGCGCAGCCGGCGCCTCGGCCGCGGCGCAGGCGACAAGCAGCACCGCGAGTGCGCCAGCGAGCGCTCTCACGAAGACTTCTCCGCGTTCAGTTGCTTCCAGCGCGCGGTGGCTTCCGCCGGCCCGCGATAGGCCTCCTGCAGATCGACGTTCCAGTAACGCAATTGATCGAGCGGAATGCGTTCGCCGGTCACTGCGCAGCGCACAAACAGGCCCTGGCGCATGATGGTAATCTCGTTGTCGCCGTAATGGACCTTGGCCTCCGGCCCGCCGGGATCGTGCTTGTTCATGCGAGTCTTGTAGCGCGCCGCCGAGCCATCCGCCAAGCGGCTGCGCTCAGAACAAATCACCTTGCGCGCCGCCAGGCTTGGGTTTCGTTTTGGGTTTGGCCGATTCCGCCGGCGGCGCGCGCGCTGGATCCACCACGGCGCGTTGCTTATCGTCGGCGAAGCTGAGTTCGATGGCATCCCCCGGCGAGAGTTCCTTGGCGGCGCGGACTAGGCTGCCGTCCTCGCGATGCACCATGACAAAGCCGCGGGCGAGCACGCTCTTGTGCGAGAGCGATTCCAGCATGCGCGTCGCGCCGTCGAGATGCTTCTTGTGCGCCTCAAGCGTCCGCTTCATCGCCGGCGCAAGCCGCGCCGCAGTGCGCGCCAGCAGATCGCGGCGGCGAGAGATGTCCTGCGCCAACGCCTCGGGACGGAGGCGCGCGGCGACGCGGTCGAACTTCGACTGCGCGGCGCGGGTGTTGGCGACGAGTGCGGCGGTCAGGCGCTCGGCGGCGCGGTCGTAGCGCTGTTGCGGAATTTGGAACAGCACTTCGAGGCGCGGCAGCCGCGCCGCCGCCGCGCGCAATTCGGTCCGCCGCCGTTCCAGCCCGCGCACCAGCCCGTTCTTCAACCGGCCCTCGGCGCTGGTGACGCGTTCAATCAACTCAGCCCGCACCGGCACGGCTTTTTCGGCGGCGGCGGTCGGCGTCGGCGCGCGGTGATCGGAGGCGTAGTCGATGAGCGTCGTGTCGGTCTCGTGGCCCACGGCGCTGATCAACGGTATGGCGCTCTCGGCCGCGGCGCGCACCACGATCTCCTCGTTGAACGCCCACAAATCCTCGATCGAGCCGCCGCCGCGGGCGACAATGAGCACGTCGGGGCGATCGCCGCCCTGAATTGCATTGAAGCCCTTGATGGCGCGCGCGACCTGGCCCGCGGCTTCCGGTCCCTGCACCAGCACCGGCCAGACGATCACGCGCCGCGGAAAGCGCTCGCGCAAACGATGGAGAATATCGCGAATGACCGCGCCGGTCGGCGAAGTAACGACGCCGATGGTGCGCGGCAGATAGGGGATCGGTTTCTTGCGCTCGCGCGCGAACAGTCCCTCCGCCTGCAGCTTCTGCTTCAGCTTTTCGAGCTGCGCCAGCAAGGCGCCGACACCCGCCGGCGACATGCGCTCGGCGATCAGCTGGTATTGCGAACGGCCCGGATAGGTCGAAAGCCGGCCCTCGGCCACCACCTCCAAACCCTCTTCCGGCTTGAAGGCGAGCATCTGCACGTTCGACTTCCACATCACCGTCGAGATGGTGGCGTCGGCGTCCTTGAGGTCGACGTAGAGATGACCCGACTTGGCGATCAGCACCCGGCCGAGTTCCCCGCGCACGCGGACGCGATCGAAATTGGTCTCCATCGTCCGCTTCACCGCCTGGGCGAGTTCGCTGACGGTGAGTTCCGGCAGATTGGACTGGGCGGTGGCGGCCGCGGCTTCTGACATCAGTTTCATATAAGGCGACTCGCGCGGGGCCGCGCCCGGTGGTTATACATCCCCAAGGCTTGGGGGAGCCGGGGGATCAGCGCATGGCGTTCGACGCCAACGACCTGTCGCCGCACGAGCACTTCGTGGTCGACCGCACCAGCGCCGGAGAGGTCGCCGACTTCACCGCCATGGGCGGGCCGGGCGGCGCCAAGGCCGCGATCCGGGCCGGCTTCCTGCGCAAACTGCTGCTGCGCCTCGACCCCAGCTGGACCATACGCACGCCGGGCGTGCGGATCAAAGGCGCGCGGGTCGAGGGCGTACTCGACCTTACCGATTGTTCAGGCGATGGCCTGCCGGCGCTGGCGTTGACCGAATGCGAACTCCCCGAACTTGTCGACCTCAGCCATGCGCGGCTGGCGCGGGTCTCGTTCGCGGGCAGCCGCATGACGCGTTTGCTGGCGGTGGAAGCCGAGATCGACGGCGAATTGAACCTCTGCGATGTCGCGCCCTTGGGCGCCGCCGGCCGCGAGACGCTGACGGCGAAGCTGCGCGGCGTCCGCGTCGACGGCGATCTGCTGGCGCGCGGCGCCAAGTTCGCACGCGCCACTGACAGCGACGACGATGCGCTCATGCTGCAAGGCGCCGAGATCGCCGGCAATCTGCTGCTCGACGGTTCGTTCGAAGCCTTCGGCTGCATCTGGCTCGCCAACGCCAAGGTCGAGGGCGGCCTCTCGTGCGAAGGCGCCACGCTGCTTAACCGCAGCGAAGATACCAGCGGCCAGGCGCTCAATGCCGACGGCGCCCGCTTCGATACAGTGGTGCTGCGCAAAGCCAAGACCGAAGGCGAAGTCCGCTTCTCGGGAGCGCGGATCGCGCGCGATTTCGACGTGAGCGACGGCGCCTCGCTGCGCAACGAAATGGGCGTGGCGCTGATGCTCGCCAACGCCGAGATCGGCGGCCAGGTGTTCGGCGACGGCGCCAAGATGTTCGGCATGCTGTGGCTGCAAAGCGCGTCCATCGCCCGTAATCTCGAACTGCGCGGCACCGAGATCGCACACCGCACCTCGCTCAGCGGCAATACCTATGGGCGCGCCATCGATGCGGCGAGCCTGAGTGTCGGCGGGGCGGCGCTCCTGCACGGCGCCAACATCAAGGGCGAATTGTTCCTCGCCGATGCGCGCATCGACGGTTATCTCTCGTTCGGCGGCGGCCGCTACATCAATCCCGGCGCCTGGGCGATCCGCGCGCCGAACGTGCGCGTCGGCGGCAATTTGACCTTCAAACTGGCCGACAACGGCTTTGCCCCGCACGGCCAGAAAACCGTCATCGAAGGCGGCGCCAAATTCGACCGCGCCCGCATCGACGGCACCTTCGCTTGGGCGAACCTGGAGTTGCGCGGTCCCGGGCCGGACGGCGCCAAGGGCGCGGTGTTCTCGTTCGCCGACGCGCACATCGCCGGGCCGGTGCAGGCGCGCGCGCTGACGACGCAGCAGGATGCGTTCATCGATGCGGCGGGCGCCACTTGCACGGCGCTCGACGACGATGTGCGCTCCGGCTGGGGCGCTGAGAGCGCGCGCCTCGGACTCGACGGCTTCGCCTTTGGTCGCATCGACAGCGACGGCGAGAAGTGGCGCGCGCGGCTCAGCTGGCTCAAACGTTCGCGGCGCGACGGTGAGAAATTCTCGCCGCAACCGTTCGCACAAGCGGCCAGCGCCTACGCCCGCATGGGCCGGCGCGAATTCGCACGCCGCGTGCAATTAGCGCAGCACGATCTGCGCACGCTCTCCGGCTCGGCCGGGCCATTCACTTGGGCGCTCTCTTCCTTGTTCGGGCTGATCGCCGGCTATGGGCTGGCGCCGATCCGCATCGTGCGCGCCTTGGCGCTGTTCCTGGCGCTCGGCGTCGCCGGCGTGCTGACCATGAACGCACAGGGCGCGCTGGTGACGCCGCAAGGACGCGCCTGCAACGGCGCGGTTGAGCCCGCGCTCTACGCGCTCGACGTGGCCCTGCCCGTGATCGATCTCGGCCAGGAGAGCCGCTGCGCGCCCGGCCGCACGGCGCGGGCTGAGCTTTCGCAAGGCATGGCGGTTTCCGAGAACAGCGATTGGCGGCTGTTCGAAGGCGTGGCGCTCTGGCGTTGGGCGCACGCGCTTTACGCCATGCTCGGCGCCATCCTGACCGCGTTGGCCATTGTGACCTTCTCCGGCATCATGAAACCGAAGGACGATTGATCCCAGCCCATGGCCGCCGCCTTTGCCCACGCGGCGCTGATCGTCGAAAGCCTCGAAACCGCGGCTGCACGCGGCGGAGATCTCACAGCGGCCATTTATGCTCGCTTTGTTCGCGCAGTTTCCCGATACTGAGCCGCTCTTTGCCCTGGATCGCGACGGCGCGGTGCGCGGCAATATGCTCACACACGTGTTCGATACGATTCTCGATTTCATCGGCGAGCGCCGCTACGCGCATCGCTTCATCGAGAGCGAAATCGTCACCCACGAAGGTTACAACGTGCCGCGCGATGCGTTTGCGTCGTTCTTCGCGATCGTGCGCGACGAGGTTCAGGCCACATGCGGTCCGGCATGGACCGAGGAGATGGCTGGCGCATGGGACCAGCTGTTGGCCGATTTGGCGCGATAGGTTTCGGCGCGCTAGCGCAGCACGCTGCCAAACCCTTGGCCGAGCGGCTGCGGCGTCAGCCGGATGAGGCGGCTTTCCGCCACCGCGGCGGTGCGATGCTTTACCGCTTCGCGATAGGCCGGATCGCGAACCATCGCCACGAACGCCGCGGGGTTCGGATACTCGGCGATGAACACGAGGTCCCACCGCTCTTGCTCCGGCCCGATCACCATGCAGTCGAACCGCCCGACCCAGAATTGCCGCCCGCCCAGGCGCTCGAACACCGGCGCGCTCTCGCGCGCATACGCCTTGTAGGCCTCCGCGCCGCTGGCCTCGCGTCCATCCTCGTAGGCCGCGCGATCGCGCAGCCGGACCAGATTGAGCATGTGGATCGGCCCCTCGTCCGGCATCCTCTGGAACGCCGCGAATTGCTCCTTGGTGGGGTTGATCAGATCGCTCATGTCGCCTCGCTTCAGCTTGACCGTACGCGTCCGCGGTCGCAAAGCCAGCGTCCATGAAGATTCTCGTTGTCGGTTCGGGCGGGCGCGAGCACGCGCTGGGCTGGAAACTCCGCCAAAGTCCGCTGGTCACCGAACTGATTTCGGCCCCCGGCAATCCTGGCCTGGCCGAACTGGGTCGTTGCGTCGCCATCAAGGCCGACGACGCGCGCGAGCTGGCGGCGTTGGCCATGCGCGAGCAGGTGAGCCTGGTGGTGATCGGCCCGGAGGCTGCGGCGGCGGCGGGATTGGCCGATGCGCTGAGCCAAGTGGGCGTGCCCTGCTTTGGTCCGAGCAAGGCCGCCGCCGAACTCGAAGCTTCGAAAGCGTTCATGAAGGAATTCTGCGTCCGCCACGGCGTGCCGACCGCGGAGTACAAAGTCTTCGACGATGCGATCCACGCCAAGGCCTATCTCGGCGATCGCGAACCGCCCTACGTGATCAAGGCCGATGGCCTCGCCGCCGGCAAGGGCGTGGTCATCGCCGAGACCCGCCGCGAAGCCGACGCCGCGATCGATGAAATCTTGTTCTTGCGCAAATTCGGCACGGCGGGCCAGCGCATCGTCATCGAGGATTTTCTGCCGGGCGAGGAAGCCAGCTTCTTTGCGCTCTGCGATGGCGAGACGGCGGTTCCCCTTGTCGCCGCGCAGGATCACAAGCGCGCCTACGATCAGGACAAGGGCCCCAACACCGGCGGCATGGGCGCCTATTCGCCAGCGCCGATCTTCACTGACGCGGTGCGCGATCAGACCATGGCGCAGATCATCCTGCCGACCTTGCGCGGCATGAAGGCGGAGGGCCGGCCGTTCGTCGGTGTGCTGTTCGCAGGACTGATGATCACGCCAGCTGGGCCGAAATTGATCGAGTTCAACGTCCGCTTCGGCGATCCAGAATGCCAGACGCTGATGCGGCGCTTGAACAGCGACCTGGCGCCGGTGCTGCTGGCGGCTGCGAAAGGCGAACTTGCGTCGGCGCCGACCCTCGAATGGGACGCGCGCCCGGCGGTCACGGTCGTCTATGCGGCGCAAGGCTATCCGGATGAACCGCTGACCGGCTCGGTGATCCGAGGGCTCGCGAAAGCACAAGCGGTCGAAGGCGTCGAGATTTTCCATGCCGGCACCAAGCTCGATGACGACGGCCTGCTGCGGGCCGCCGGCGGGCGCGTGCTCAACGTCACCGCGATCGGCGAGACGCTGAAGGACGCGGTCGCGCGCGCCTATGACGCCGTCAACCGCATCGACTGGCCGGGCGGCTTCTGCCGCCGCGACATCGGCTGGCGGGCGCTGGGGTGATCTTGATTGTCCCCGGATGACTAGGTATATGACTAGTTATGAAGGACTGGCCCGTTCATGCCGCCAAGGCGCGCTTTAGCGAATTGCTCGACACCTGCCTGCGCGAAGGCCCACAGGTGGTGACGCGCCGGGGCGAAGAGGCCGCCGTGCTCGTGCCGGCCGAAGCCTGGCGCAAACTGCAGGGCGCGACGCGGCCGTCGCTCAAACAACTGCTGCTTGCCGACGCCGGGCGCGGCGATCTCGAATTGCCCGCGCGCGGAAGCAAGAAACGCCGGCCGCCGCCCAGTCTCGGCTGAGCCTTGTACCTGCTCGACACCAACGTGATCTCGGAACTGCGCCGGCAACGGCCGCATGGCGGCGTGGTTGCGTGGTTACAGAGCGTCGATGACCGCGACTTGCGCCTCGCCGCGATTACGCTCGCCGAAATCCAGGCTGGGATCGAGATCACGCGGGAACAGAACGAAGCGCGAGCGGCCGAACTCGAAACCTGGCTCGACCAGGTCGCCGCGACCTACAACGTGCTCGACATGGACGGGCGCACGTTCCGGCTTTGGGCGCGGCTGATGCATGGCCGCGGCGAGCATCTGCTCGAAGACGCGATGATCGCCGCCACCGCGCGCGTCCACGGCCTCGTGGTCGTCACCCGCAACACCCGCGACTTCGCGCCATTCGGCGTCAAGACGCTCAACCCGTTCAAGACAGGGTAACGCCGCGTCGCGCTCCCCCTTGTCGTCATTCCGAGGCGATGCGAAGCATTGAGCTAGGAATAAAGAGTAGCGCAATGACCGAACCAGCCGAAGACCCCCACGCCCAGTTCAAGGGCGTCAAGCCCGTCGAGGAGCGCCACAAGCTCGACGAAGTCGCGCTTGATGCGTGGATGCGCGCCCATATCGATGGTTACGAAGGACCGCTCACAGTCAATCAGTTCAAGGGCGGGCAGTCCAACCCGACCTACCAGATCGTCACGCCGCGCCAAAAATATGTGCTGCGCAAGAAACCGGGCGGCAAGTTGCTACCCTCCGCGCACGCGGTCGACCGCGAGTTCCGCGTCATCTCGGCGCTCTATCCGACGGGTTTCCCGGTGGCGCGCCCTTACGCGCTCTGCACCGACGACAGCGTCTTGGGCGCCATGTTCTACGTCATGGAAATGGTCGAAGGCCGCGTGCTCTGGAACGGGCTGTTGCCGGAGATGTCGAAAAAAGACCGCCGCGCCGCCTACCTCGACAAGATCGCGACGCTGGCGAAGCTGCACAACACCGATCACGAGAAGATCGGGCTCGGCGATTACGGCAAGCCCGGCAATTATTTTGGCCGCCAGATCGACCGCTGGTCGAAGCAATATAAACTGAGCGAGACCGAAACCATCGATGAGATGAACCGCCTGATCGAATGGCTGCCGCAGACGATTCCGCCCGGCGAGCGCACCTCGATCGTTCACGGCGATTATCGTCTCGACAACATGGTGCTGCATGCGAGCGAACCGCGCGTCATCGCCGTGCTCGATTGGGAACTCTCGACGCTGGGCGATCCGCTCGGCGATTTCACCTATTATCTGATGAATTGGGTAATGCCGAACGATGGCCGTTCCGGCCTTGGCGGCGTCGATCTCGCCCCGCATGGCATTCCTACGCTCAAAGAAACCGTCGCGCTCTACTGCGCGCAGACCGGCCGCGACGGCATTCCCGCGCTCGATTGGTATTTCTCCTACAACGCCTTCCGCCTCGCCTGTATTCTGCAGGGCATTGCCGGGCGCGTGCGCGACGGCACGGCGGCGAGCGCGCACGCCACTCAGATGATCGCGCGCATTCGTCCGCTCGCAGCGGCCTCGTTTCACTACGCACAAAAAGCCGGCCTCAAGTGAACGAGCGCCAGCGCGATCTTTTCATGTATCTGTGGTCGCGCCGGCGCCAGCCGGGGCAAGCAGCGATCGCGCTGCGCGGCGCAATCATCGGCGCGCTCGGCGGCGTGGTGTTTGCGCTGATCCTGCTGCCCGATGTAACCGCCGAGCGCGGCGCCTATACCGGCCTCTCCGCAATGCTTCCGTTCATCGAACGCGGCGGGACGCTGCTGGTGCTTTCCATCGGCGCGTTTGCCGGCATTGGCTTCTTCCTGGCCAATCGCGTGTTCGCGTCACAGGAAGCCATGTATCAGAACATGCTCGCACAGGGCGCTCGGCCGCCGGCGGAAAAGCCGGTCATGCAGGGCGCGGACCGCGGGCCCGCCATCGCCGTGGCCATCGCCGCCGCCTTGATCGTCGGCTTCATCGCCTTCGTCTGGATCACGTTGGGTTAGCGACGAATAGCGGGCGTAAGCAGTTGACGCGTCCGCCCTCTGGGCGGATCAAAACCGCTCGTTTTCGGGGGACATCATGTTGCAGCGCGCAATGACTTTTGCAGGGGCCGCGGCGGCCCTGGTTCTGTTGGCTGGATCGAGCTTTGCGCAGCAGCAAGAGCCACGCGTCGCCACCATCGTCCACGCCGGCCGCCTGCTCGCCGACCCCGCAACCGGGCGGGTGCTGACGCAACAATCGATCCTCATCGGCGCCGATGGGCGCGTGCTTGGCGTCGAGCCCGGCTACGTCGAGCGCCAGGGCGCGACCGTCATCGATCAGCGCAACCGCTTCGTGCTCCCGGGCCTAATCGACAGCCACGTGCACTTGACCAGCGAACTCAGCCCCAACCAATTCATCGAAGAGGTCACGCTCACGAGTTCAGACGCTGCATTGCGCGGCGCCGAGAACGCGCGCAAGACGCTGATGGCCGGCTTCACCACCGTCGCCGATCTCGGCGCGGCGAACGACGCGATCTTCGCGCTGCGGCGCGCGATTGCCGAGAACCGCGTGCCCGGCCCGCGCATCATCGCCTCAGGCGGCTCGATCACGCCGGACGGCGGCCATGGCGACGCCAACGGCCTCGCGCCCGATGTCTTGGACGTGCTGCGCTCCACGTCTGCTTGCTCCGGCGCCGACGCCTGCCGCCGCGCCACGCGCCGGCAAATCCAGGCCGGCGCCGACGTGATCAAGATCACCGCCACCGGCGGCGTCTTGTCCAACACCGCCGCCGGCGTCGGCCAACAGCTGAGCGATCCCGAACTCGAAGCCATCGTCGATGCGGCGCACGCCATGGGCCGACGCGTTACCGCGCATGCGCACGGCGTCGGCGGCATCAACGCGGCGTTGCGCGCCGGCGTCGATTCCATCGAGCACGGCTCCTACGCCGACGCGGAGACCTTCCGCCTGCTGCGCCAAGGCAATCGCTATCTGGTGCCGACCATGATGGCGGGCTGGTGGGTCGGCCAACTCGCCGACCAAGGCGGCACGCTCTCGCCCGCGCAAGCGGAGAAGGCGCGCGCCGTTGGTCCCGCGCTCGTCGCCATGGCGCGGCGCGCCCGCGCCGCCAACGCCCGCATCGCCTTCGGCACCGACACCGGCGTCTCGCCGCACGGCATGAACGCGCGCGAGTTCCAGCTCTTGGTGGAAGCCGGTTTCACGCCGCTGCAGGCGATCCAGATGGCGACGGTCAACGCCGCCGATCATCTGCAATTGAACGGAACCGCCGGCCGCCTCGCCGCCGGCCACGCCGCCGACATCATCGCTGTCGACGGCGATCCGCTGCGCGACGTGACCACGTTGATGAACGTCCGCTTCGTGATGGCCCGCGGCGCGGTGCACAGGGCGGAGTGAGCACGCCCGCGGGCCGTGAATTCTGCTTTTCGCCGAGAGCGGTCATTGCGCTACCTGACAACGTGCAGGACCCGCCACGGGAATCCGCCGCTGGCGTCGGCGAACAACAAATTGCCAGGAGCAATCATCGCGAGGCGAACAAGACCGCCGGTGCAGTAGTCGTCCTCCGAGCAAGCTTGCTCCAAGCCGTTGCTATCGTCGCAAACGATGGTCGCGAAGCCGCCGTCTCGTGTCGCCTCATCGCAGAGCGTTCGGAGCGCCATAAGGGGCATGCATCGTCTGGATATGTCGCATCGGGCCGGACAACTGCGCCCGCATCAGTCCATTCCACGTGCTCCACAAGCAAGCACGAGCAGGCCAACGGCTCCTCGCCTTTTCCTTTGGCTCCGAGATAATAGACGTACTCGTGATTGCGTCGGAGCGGCGGCGGCGTCCAGCTTGCCTTCTCGACGCCAAGTTAACCCGGCGCGGCGTCTGGAATCGCGATTGGGCGTGAAGTTCCTAGATATACGCTGAGGCACATGGGCTAAGTCTACGTGACCATTGCGGGCGACGGAATGTCCGCCTTGGGCCAATAACCGAATTAAACTCCGTCATCCCGGAAACGCCGAAGGCGTTATCCGGGACCCAGGGGCAAACGCGCTGCTTTATGATCCCTGGGTCCCGGGTCTCGCTCCGCTCGCCCGGGATGACGGTCTGCTCTTCCTCGGGTGAAGAGTGCGACGGACCAAGGCGGAAACCCCTAACGCACCCCCGCACCGACAACAGGCCGTGCCATCACGCGTCCCGCCGGCGCGGTCAGGCATTCGCCGCGCGAAATCGTAATCGCAGAGGGAAAGCCCGGGCGCTGGAACGTCACCGTCGCCAGGCCCCAGCGGCGCCAGCTATTGCCTTCCGCGTCGGTCAGCGCCGCAGGGCACGCCGCGCCCGCATCGTCGTTCTCGACCCAATAAGCTTGATAGCGTCCGCGCCCTTCGACCTGCCCCGCCATGCCGACAACGAAAATCTGCCCGCGCCCGGCGCCTTGCTCCGGCGTGTAGGTGAGCACCGCCGTGGCGCCGACGTCGCGGTCGTAGATCACCTGATTGCCGCTCGGCAGCGACCAGACTTCGTCAGCGGCGGCCGGCGCGGCCAGAGATGCAGCGAGCGCGGCTGCAAGCGCAAATAAGCGAGACTTCATCTAACTTCCCCCCATTCGTGACGGGCAACGCTAGCCCACCGGCCTCGGCGCAGACAAGGCAGCATCGGCGCCAACCGCACACCCCGATCGCGCGCTAGCCGCCCACGCCGAAATCATGGCACACGGGACCCATGCTTCGCACCATCTCCCGCGGCGGCGCCGAGGCCGCCACTTGCACCGACGCCAACGCGATCTGGTTCGACCTCGAAGCGCCCAGCGAAAAGGAAGAAAAAGAGGTCGAGACCGCGCTCGGCGTGGACGTGCCGACGCCGGCGGAACGCGCTGCGTTCGAAGAATCCGCCCGCTATTATGAGGAAAACGGCGCGCTGCATCTGACCGCCACCTTGCTCGGGCGCCGCGACGAGGGCCCGCTTGTCTCCGGCGCCGTCACTTTCATTCTGATCAAGGGCAAGCTGGTCACCGTCCGCCAGGTGCGTCCGCGCGCCTTCGACATCGGACAGGGCCGCGCCTCGGCTCGCATCGGCTCGGCGCAAACCGGCGCCGATGTCATGCTGGCGCTCCTCGAGGGCGCAGCCGAGCGTCTGGCCGACGTGCTGGCGGAAGCGACGCGCGACGCCAACACCATCTCCGCCGCCATGTTCGCCGAGGGTGCGGCGCCGGACCTGCACAAAGCCTTGAAGGAACTCGGCCGCATCGGCGCGCTGGCCTCGCTGGCGCACGATTCGCTCACCAGCATGCAGCGTCTTCTGGTTTACGCGCGCGCCTCCAAGGGCGAACACGGGCTCAACTCGGCGCGCATCTCGGCGTTGGCGCGCGATGTCGGCGAGTTGGAGCGCATCGCCGAACAAATGCAGCCGCGGCTCTCGTTTCTGCAGGACGCGCTGCTCGGCCTCATCAACGCGGCGCAAACCAATGTGCTGAAGGCGCTCTCGCTGGCGACCATCGCCTTCGTGCCGGCGACGCTCGTCGCTTCAATTTTCGGCATGAATTTCGAGGCGATGAACTGGTTCAAGACCGGCTGGGGACCGTGGGTCGCGTTCCTGATGATGATCGTCGCGCCCGCCGCTTTGTTCGCCATCGCCAAATGGCGGCGCTGGTTCTGAGGCAGGCATGACAGCGCGGCAAACTTTGCTAACGCGCGTTAGCAATTTCGCCTCACTCGCGCCAAAACTAGCGCTTAGCGGGTGCATCTTGCTATTCCCGGCGGCGCGAAACATGCCGCCGATTTTTTGCTGAGGAGCATTGCGATGAAGACCGTAATCCTGGCTGTGACAGCCGCCGCCGCGCTTGCCGGATGCGGCACGCAAATGGGCGACCGCCTCGCCTCGGGCGCCGCCATCGG
>LWDN01000066.1:26766-44031 GCA_002083515.1 Proteobacteria bacterium HN_bin10 | reverse complement strand
CGAGGGACGCCGCGCCTGTCACGCAATCGCTATTAGCCGAGTTCGGCAGCGACGTTGTCGAACGTGGTGTTCAGACCGTCGCCGACCGACGTCACGGCGACGATGATGGCGACGCCGATGAGGGCGGCGATCAGGCCGTATTCAATCGCGGTGGCGCCGTCTTCGTTCTTCAGGAAACGCTTCAACATTGTAATAACTCCGTTTGTCGAGTGCTCTTTCACCGGCCCGGTTAAGCGTCGCACCCGACACCCATACCAGACGCCCGCAGACATTACGGGAGCGGAGTAAATTTTCCGGCGCATGAAGCTGGTTTCAATGTCGTTAACGACGAAACTGTTTCTTGCGGCCTTGCCGCTTTGTCATCGCGCGCGCGTGCTGAAGTTCTTAGCGATCCCGAAACCAATGCAGCGTAGCGACTATAAGGAGAGATAGAGAAGGAAACGCCAATGCGCGTTCTGCGTCCGCTCGCCGCCGCCGCGGCTGCACTGTTTGTACTGGCCGCGCCGGCTTCGGCCCGCGATATTCGCGTCGCGCTCGACCAGGCGTTCCCGATCCGGCTCTCGGAAGCAGCCGAAGGCGTCGCCATCGGCAATCCCTCGATCGCCGGGGTCACCGTGCAGAACGACATGTTCCTGTTCGTGACCGGGCGTTCGTACGGCTCCACCAATCTCGTCGTCGTCGGCCAGAACGGACGCGTACTCTATTCCGGCCGCGTGGTGGTGACGTCGGACGAGACCGACGTCGTCATGGTCACGCGCGGCAACCAAACCGCGCGCCTCGAATGCACGCCGCTCTGCCGCCCGCGTCCCGACATCGGCGACGGCGAGGCTTCCCAATCGGTCAACGAGCAAATTACGGCGCGCGCCGCCACGGCGGCGGCCGGACGCCGTTAAGGCGCGTTTACGCTTTCCTTTGACGGTTTTTCAGCCACTCCGGGCGTAAGGTGTCCGTTCCGGAGGCGGCATGTTTACGCGTGCACTGACACGAATGAGGACGTTGCGCCGCTTCGGCCGCGCCAAACGCGGCTCGGCGGCGGTCGAGTTCGCGCTGGTCATCATGCCGTTCTTCCTGCTGACGTTCGGGCTGGCGGAAGTCGCCATGCTCGGCTTTGCGCAGACCAGCCTCGATTTCGCCTCGTCGCAGGTGGCGCGCCAGATCCGCACCGGGCAAGCGCAGCTGGGCGGCGTCACCGAAGGCGAGATCAAGGCGCAGCTCTGCACCCAGCTCAACAAGTTCATCGTCATGGGCTGCGACGGCAATCTCTTCCTCGATGTCGATCGCTTCGACTCCTTCGTCGACGCCAATAGCGACGACGCCAACCCGATTCAGAACGACCAGTTCACCGGCGCCGGCATGGGCTATGTGCCGGGGGCGCCGTCGGACATCGTGGTGGTGCGCGCCTATTATCGCTGGAAGGTGATCACGCCGCTGTTCGAGCCGATCCTGCAGAACGTCGCAGGCGGCGAACGCATCCTCGTCACCACTTTGCTCTTCCGCAACGAGCCGTATCAATGAAGCTGATCGCGAACCTTCGCCGTTTCGGCGCCGCGCGCCAAGGCTTGGCGGCGCTCGAATTCGCCATCATCGCGCCGCTCTTGATGGTGCCGCTGCTGCTCGGCACCGTCGATCTGATCGACATCATGGGCGCCAACAAGCGCGCGCAGAACGCCGCCGCGTCGCTCGCCGACGTGGTCGCACGCGATACCGAAGTCACCGACGCCGAATTGGCGGGCATGTGGGAAGCGCTGGATCTGTTGATGTTCCCCAACGATCCCGGCGACATGCAGATCCGCATCACCAGCATCAGCATCGAGAACGCCACGACGGCGCGGGTGGTCTGGAGCGAAGGTCACGGCGGCATGTCCGGGCGCACGACAGGCTCGACCGTTGGCGGCATCGACAGCCGGATGATGGTGCCGGGCACCAGCATCATCATGGCGGAATCCACCTACAAGCATTATGCGCCGCTGCGCTTCCTGTTCCCGGGCGAGATCAGCATGACGCACACGGCCTATCGCCGCTCGCGCCTGGTCGATCCGATCGCGCGCGGCTAGCGGAATCGCCTCTTGACGCGCCCGGCCGGCGCGGGACACTCCCGCGATGGAAGATCCGAAAACGCCGGCCGAGGCCGTCGATCGCCTTGAGTTTCTGCACAACCGCGCCGTCACCGCGCTGATCGAAGCCATTCGCCGCTTTGCCGAGCAGGGGACGCCGCCCAGCGCCGAAGAACGCGCGCTGTTCCGCTATCCCGAATTGCGCGTCACCTATCATCCGGGCGCGCCGGCGCCGCGCTTGGCGCGCGCCTACGGCCAGCTGATGTGGCCCGGCGAATACGCGGTCTCGATCGCGCAGCCGAAATATTTCCGCCGTTATCTGATCGAGCAGCTGACATTCCTTGTCGAGGACTACGGCGCTGAGTTGAGCGTGCGCGCCAGCGATACGGAAATTCCGTACTCGTTCGTGCTCGATGCGGCGGGCGCGGCGGCGTTCGAGACGGTGCCGGCGGAAGAATTGGCGCGCTTCTTTCCCAATCCGCGGCTGACGCAAGTTGGCGACGCCGTCGTCGATGGCTTGCACATCAAGCGCCTCGACGGCGCACGACCGCTCGGCCTCTTCGATGCGCCGCGCACCGATTATTCGCTGAAGCGCATCGAGCACTACACCGGCACGCCATGGCAGGATGTGCAGCCGTGGATCCTGTTCACGAACTACCAGCGTTACGTGGACGAATTCGTGCGCTGGGCGGCCGCTGGCGTCACGGACGGGCCGAAAGGCTGGGCGCTATCGTGTCCGGGCCAAGTGCGCATTGACGCGGGAAGCAAGGACGCTGAGCGCCGCGCGCTGGACGCGCCGTGGAGCAAGTATCAGATGCCGGCTTACCATTTGACGACGCCGGACAAGGACGGCGTGACGCTGGTGAACATCGGCGTCGGCCCGTCGAACGCCAAGACCATCACCGATCACCTCGCGGTGTTGCGTCCGCATTGCTGGCTGATGATCGGCCATTGCGGCGGCTTGCGGCACACGCAGCGCATCGGCGATTACGTGTTGGCGCACGCCTATCTGCGCCGCGACAAGATTTTGGACGATCGCGTGCCGCTCGAAGTCCCGATCCCCGCCATCGCCGAAGTGCAGATCGCGCTGCAACAGGCGGCGATGTCGGTCGCCGGCGGCGAGAAGGAGGATCTGCGCCGTCGCTTGCGCACCGGAACGGTGGTTTCCTACGCCGACCGCAACTGGGAGCTGAACTACAATCAGGAGCGGCAGCTGCTCTCGCAGTCGCGCGCCATCGCCGTCGATATGGAAAGCGCGTGCGTCGCCACGCAAGGATTCCGGCTGCGCGTGCCCTATGGCGTGCTGCTTTGCATTTCCGACAAGCCCGCGCATGGCGAAATCAAACTGCCCGGCGTCGCCGACCGTTTCTACGACAGCGCCGTCGGCGCGCATCTGCGCATTGGCCTCGAGACTATCGCGCTCTTGAAGCAGAACCGCGACCGCCTGCATTCGCGCAAATTGCGCGCCCTGGACGAGCCGCCGTTCAGATAGGTTCTAGGTTCTAGGTGTTAGGTTCTAGGGGCGAGCCTTGGCGATAACGAACTATCGTGATCTGGCGGTTTGGTCCAAGGCGATGGCCGTGGCGAAGTCCGTCTACGCTCTCGCCGAACTCATGCCCAAGAAGGAAGAGTATCGCCTGACAGCCCAGATGATCCGGGCGGCCATTTCGGCGCCAGCGAACATCGCCGAGGGGCGGACGCGGGCGACGCGAAAGGATTTTGCACACTTCATCAGCATTGCGCGGGGCTCGGCTGCGGAATTGGAGACCCTGCTGATCTTGGCGATGGATGTGGATTTTCTATCCAGCGACAAGGTGGAGCCTGTTTTGGCGGACGTCGAGGAGGTAGGCCGCATGCTGAATGCGCTGCACGCCAAACTCAAAGTCAGCTAGCACCTAGAACCTAACACCTAGAACCCCGCCCGATGCATGACCGCCTGATCAATTTCGACCGCGTCCTGAACTTCCGCGATTTCGGCGGCTGGGAGACAGGGGATGGCGCACGCGTCGTGCGCGGGGTGCTTTGGCGCTCCGCGGCGTTCAATGACGCCACCGACGCGGACGTAGCCAAGCTCGACGCCATGGGCGTGCGTTTTCTGGTCGATCTACGCCGTCCCGAGGAACGCGCGCATGAGCCCAATCGGTGGCCGGGAGAGAGCGCGCGCGTCATCTGCAGCGACGAAGGCGCCAGCGGCGGACCGTCCTTGCCGCCGCATCTGATCGCGCTGATGCAGAGCGATCTCAGCCCGCAATCGACGCGCGCCTACATGATGAGCCTCTATCGTGAGATTCCGTTCGATCCGCGTCTGATCAAACTCTATCGCGATTGGTTCGCGGAACTGGGTGAGGGCGGCGCCGGCGTCATCCATTGCGCCGCCGGCAAAGACCGCACCGGTATTGGCTGCGCGCTCACTTTGCTTGCGCTCGGCGTCGATGAAGAGGCGGTGTTCGCCGATTACGAATTCACCAACGCCGCTGTCGATCTCGAGAAGCGCTTGCCCCGGATTCAAGAACGCATGGAGGAACGCCTCGCGCGCAAGCTCGATACGGAAGCGCTGCGGCCGATGCTGGGCGTGGAAGTGGACTATCTCCGCGCCGCGCTCGATGCGATCGACGCGCGCTACGGCTCCGCGCTTGCCTACATGGAGCAGGCGCTGGGCGTGGGGGAGGGCGAGCGGGCGCGGCTGCGGGAGAGGCTGGCTGGGTGACTATTCCGCCGCGATGTGGGGAGGTTTCTTCGGGCGGTCAAAACCGCCAGCGAACCAAAACCCGCCAACCGCGACGACGATGGCCCAGACTCCGCCGATCAGGAACTGAAGCAAAGGGGACATTACTCGTTCGCTTCCTCAAACCCGGCGCGCAAGATCGCCTGGGCGACGCCATGAAAGATAGCAACGCCTGCAAGTAACGCCAAGCTGGTCCAACCCCAATCCAGGGCGGGATTGAGCCAGGGCCCGAACGTTGCCCCGATCAGGCACGCGATCGACACGCCATTGAGCACCGAAGCGGCTAATTTGGCGGCTTCCTCGCGATGCTTGGCTGACTTGGAGCGAAACCGGAAACGCAAGCTGCTCACCCCGCTTTCCGCTTCTCCATCATCGCTTCGAAGTTCGCCCAGACGCCTTCGCTGCCGTGCCATTCGCCCTTTGTGGCGGCCTTCGAGTATTCGGTGGCGCGGGCTTCGAAGAAATTGGCGTGCTCGACGCCGTTCAGGATCGCCGTCAGCCATGGGATCGGGTGCTCGGTGACGCCGTAGATTTTCGGCAGCCCGAGCTGGCCCAGGCGCCAATCGGCGATGTAGCGGATGTATTGCTTGATGTCGTCGGCGGTCATGCCCTGCACCGGGCCCATCTCGAAGGCGAGATCGATGAACTTGTCTTCCATCGACACGACCGTGCGGCAGCATTCGGCGATGTCGGCCTTCACGTCGTCGGTGAGGGCGCCGGTTTCTTTCGCGTAGGCATGGAAGAGCTTGATCATGCCTTCGCAGTGCAGGCTCTCGTCGCGCACCGACCAGGTCACGATCTGACCCATGCCCTTCATCTTGTTGAAGCGCGGGAAGTTCATCAGCATCGCGAACGAGGCGAAGAGTTGAAGCCCCTCGGTGAAGGCGCCGAACATCGCCAGCGTGCGCAGAATGTCGGCGTCGCTCTCGACCCCGAACTTGCCCATGTAGTCGTGCTTATCGCGCATCGCCTGGTAATCGTAGAAGGCGGCGAACTCCGCTTCCGGCATGCCGATGGTTTCGAGCAGCAGCGCGTAGGCGGCGACGTGAATGGTCTCGATGTTGGAGAACGAGGCCAACATCATCTTCACTTCGGTTGGTTTGAAGACGCGCGAATAGCGCTCCATGTAATTGTCGTTCACCTCGACGTCGGACTGGGTGAAGAAGCGGAAAATCTGCGTCAGCAGATTGCGCTCCTGATCGGTGAGCTTGGAGGCCCAGTCCTTCACGTCCTCGCCGAGCGGGACTTCCTCCGGCATCCAGTGAACCTGCTGCTGGCGGCGCCAGAATTCATAGGCCCAGGGATAGCGGAACGGCTTGTAGCCGATCGACGGCGTGCGTAGCCCCGGCTTCTTGCCCCCGTTGTCGACAGCCATCCGCGAAACTCCCTTCGAAGCCGAAACGTAACCCTAGATATAGGGATTGAGCGGTCAAGCGACCACCATATCTGGCGTAGTTGGGACCGAGTCTCGTTTAAGATTGGTTACCGGCCCCGAGGGGCGACGATGGAGCGATTCAGGCGTGCGGTAAGCGCCTTTGCCTGTCGGGACTGTGAGTAAAATCACATTGTGGATAACTGGGGCGCCTCCTAGGGTCGGACTGCGCGGCCGCGCGGGTAGGGGGACATAAAGCCATGAAAAATTGGGCTGCTTTGGCGCTCAGCGGAATGCTGTGCGCATGCGCGACGATCCAAAGCGAGAGCCGCACGACCGCCCATGAAGGCGTCGCCTACCGCCCGCCGATGCGGTTCGTACGGGTGACCGCGGTGCGCGCCCAGGTGGCGCCGGCACAGGCCCGGGCGGCGCTCAATGAGGCGCGAACCGCCTACCTTGCCGAGATTGTCCGGGCTGCGCCGATCGAGGCGGAGCGGAACCGGCTCGTAGCCGAAGCGACCGCTGCGCGCACGCTGGCGGATAGGGCTGGTCCGGCAGTGAGGCCGGCGTTGGAGGAAGCCGCACAATTAGCTCGCGCTCACGCCGATGTCGCGTCGGACCGCCATAGCGCGGCGCAGCGCGTGGTCACAGAAAAACGCACCGCCTACGAGACGGCCCTCGCAAACGCGGAGAACGCCGCCCAACCCGGCTGGGGAGAGACCATTACGCTCACGCTCGGCGAGCCCTTCGGCGACCCGCGTCATCGCTTCGTCGCTCGTCTGCAAGATAGTGCGTTCCGCGGCGTGGCCGGCGCCATTCATGCGCCGAACGGGTTGCTGCAATCGTCCAATGTCACCACAGCCGGCGGCGTCGAAGCGACGCTCGTCGGCATCGCGCAATCGATCGTCGGTCTACAAAGCCGGCCGATCCGCGCCGCCGCTGCCGCCCGCCAGGGCGCCGGCGCCGCGGCGCCAGCCTGCGAAGCGGATGGCGACCTCACCGCAGCGCAAACGCTGATGCTGGGCCCTGCGACCTACACGCGTGACTTCGATCCGACCGATGCGACGCAAGTGAATCAAGTCAATCAAGCGTTGTGCAACCTGGGTTTCTCCTACCGGGTGAGGCCGGAAGTTCCCAACGCTGCGAGCGCGCCCGGCCAACCGCTGACATGGTCGGCCGTTTCGACTGGAACGACGTTCGCGGACACAGCCTCGCCGTGCACGCCCGAGTGCGGTGGCTTGGTTTATCGTCAGGACGAGCCGGTTCGGATCGATGTGCGCAAGATCGACACGACCACGGTTGCCGACCCCGGCTACGTGGCGCGCACGTTCATCGCCAACATTCCCAACGCTTCGCCGCTCTACGTGTTGCCATATGGCGACGCCTTTTTCGTCACCCGCCGCGATGATGTCGCGTTCTCGAACGGTTCGCTCGTCTCCTTGACCTACGATCATCCGAGCGAAGCGGCCATCGCCGCCGGGGCGCCGTTCCGAATCGTAAATGCGGCGGCCGCAGCAGCTTCGCAACTTGTTCAGCTTCGGCTCAATCTCACGAACCAGCGCCAGCAATTGGCGAATGCCGAGGGTGCGCCGGGCACGTCGGAAGTGGCGCAACTTGAGAACCAGGTGCGCATACTGCAACTGCGCCAGCAGATCGCGCAGCTGGAAGCGCAGGTTGCCGCGGCGGAGGCGGCTGCGCCTCCCGAGTGAACCGAGGCGCCGGATGTTTTCCGGGCGCGTCGCCCTACAGCAGCCGCTGAGCCTCGGCTTCGCAGCGATAGGGCAGGCTGGGCTCGCGGCAGAAATCGGGCCAGTGGCCGCTCAAGCGCCAATAGCCCAGGAGGCCGATGTCCTTCATCAGCGGCATGAACCGGCGGTCGGTGCGCATGCTTCGCGTCGCCGCCGCGAACAGCGCCTCTTCGCCGCCGCCTTGGCCGTCGACGAAGTGATCGCGGGCAAGCGCGAAGGCGTCGTCGAGCGCGCCCAGCTGCGACAGCAGCATCAGCCCGTGACCCGCCGGCAGATCGCCGCTGCGGCTGCAGTTCAACACGCGCCCGAGCCCCAGCGCGCGCGCCGGCGATTGCGGCGCGCTGCGCGCGGCGAGCAGAGCGTCGCGCCAACACTGGCGGGCGCGCGTGGAGCGCACTTGCGAATCCGGCGCCTCGAGCAGAGCCGAAGCGTCGCCCGCGGCGCTGCTCCAGAACGCCAGCCGGAATCGGAGCGGCCACAGATTAGGCGCGTCCGGCCAGGCGCGCATTTGCGTATCGACAAGGTCGCGCGCAGCGTCGACGTCGCCGCGGTCGAGCAGCGCGCCGGCGACCGCGTAGCGCCGATCCAGAGAAAGCGGATCGAGCGTGCTGGCGTTGCGCGCCCGCGCCAAGCCGTCGTCGGAGCGGCCGACGTCAAGCAGGAAGGCGGCGTAGCGCGCATTGAGATCGACGTTACGCTCGTCGTGGCTCAAACCGCGCTGCAGCACGCCTTCGCGGGCGTCCCAGCTGCGCCGGCGCTCGATCATGTCGAGCGCAACATAGGCGTCTCCGAGTGTGCGATCGCGGCGGAGCGCGCGCTCGGCCGTTTCGCGCGCCTCGGCGCGCAGCTGTTCGCGCATCGGCTCGCTTGCCGCTTCGCGGGCGCGCGCATGCGCCGCCGCCAGCATCGCTTGCGCAAACGCCAAGTTCGGCGCGCGCGCCGCCGCCTGCGCCAACAATTCACGCGTGTCGAACAGACGATCCACATCCCGCGCTTGACCGCAGGCGGTGAACAGCAGCGCCAACGTTGCGTCGTCAGGCGCATCGCCGCGTGCGTCCGCGGCGCGCAAGCCGCACGCCAGCACGTCGGCGCTGGCGATGGCGGCGCGATGGCGCAGCGCGGGAAGATCGTCGAGCGCGCCCTCGAAGGTCTGCGACCACAGCGCCGTGCGGTCGGCGGTGCGCGTCAGGTTCATCGCGACTCGAACCAGCGCTGCGCTGCGCTCCACCGATCCATCCAGCGCGTAGGGCGCGCCGGCGCGCCGCGCATGCTCCAATTGGTGTTCGCGCGGTTCGCTGGACGCCGACGCACGCGCGATCGGGTTCAGCCGTTGGGCATCGGCCTGAAGCGTGATGTCTTCGGCGATGGCGTTGGCGAGACCTTGCAGCGCATCTTCGTTCGGAGCGGTCAGCGGCAGCACTGCGGCGCGATGCGGTTGATCCGTCGCGAGCAACGGCCAGGCAATGAGCGCGACGAGCGCGAGCGCCGACAGCGCCGCCGCGCCGGCAATGAGCAGGCGCTTGCGATGCTCTTGCGGGTCGGCGTCGTCAGCGGTCAGTTCGTAGCTGCGGATGGCCTCGCCGGTTTTCTCGAGCTTCACCGAGCCCTTGGCTTTGAGACGCCGCGCCAGCGGCCCGCGCAAGGCTTGCCGCACTGCGTCCGACACCATGACCCCGCCTGGCTTGGCCTGGAGTTGCAACCGCGCCGCGACGGTGACGCCGTCGCCAAGCAGATCGCCGCTCGGCAGTTGCGAGACTTCGCCCAAATGCACGCCGACGCGGATGGGCGGGTCGGGATTGGCGGCGAGTTCTGCTGCGGTGTGCACGGCGGTGGCGATGTTGGGAAATTCCAGCATCACCGCGTCGCCGGAGGTGTTGAACACGCGCCCGCCATGAGCAGCGGCGGCTTGGGCGACGCGCTCCATCAAGCGGGCGACGGCAGCGGTGGCCGCCGCTTCGTTAGCGGCCGCCAGCTTTGAGAAGCCGTCAACGTCAATGGCGACGATAGTGGCTAGTCTTGCGCTCACACCTCACCCCCAGAGGAGCGGGCAGCATGCCGGGGCGGGGGCGCTCGGTCCAGCCTTGAGAAGGCTTACCGGCGCATCGTCACGGTGACGCCGGCGAAGCTTTCATCTTGGTTGAAGCTCTGGGTGCCGACCGTGGTCGAGGCTTCGCGCTCGACATAAGCGAGCGAGGCTTGCACGCCGCTGTTTTCGTAGGTCACGCCGACCGACATGTCGCCGACCTGAACCTGATCCTGCACCGCGAGAGATCCGCCGCGGCCGCCGAATTCGCTGCGCTGGCCAGGCTGCCACGTCAGGGCCTCGTCGTCGGATGCAACGAACACGTATGTCGAGGCGCCGCGGTCGCGGCCATCGCGCTCTTCGACGAGGCCGCTGCCGATGCGAATTTCGGAGCCTTGGCCCCGGCGGGTGACGTTGCCGTCGCCGCCCGATCCGAGCGAGGCGCGCTGTGCAAACGATACATCCAGATCGCCGTCGCCGGCGGCGAACTCGACTTCGAGCCGGCGAGGGCCTTCGCGACTATCCTGTGCGATGGCTGCCGGCGGCGCAAAGCGCTCAGCCACGTTGGCGCGCATGGTTGCCGAGGAGCGGCGAAGCGCGGCGGCGGGATCGGTGAGGGCGATATCGCCGACAGCGTGCTGATCGGATTGTTCGGCGGGCGCTTCTTGCGCGGCAGCAACAGAAAAGCTGAGCAGCGCTGCCGAGAGCGCCGCGCCGGCGAGCATCGCCGTCCGGGGTCTTGTCGTTCCACCCATTACAGCCTCGTGTCTCTTTCCGAAGCAGCAATGCATATTGGCTGCCACACTTAGCTCGGCCTGTTAAGCCCCAGCGTTAAGCGGCGGCGAGGAAAACCTCGCCGCCGTACGTTCACCGACGCATCG
Organism: Proteobacteria bacterium HN_bin10; assembly: GCA_002083515.1. Lineage (GTDB taxonomy): Bacteria > Pseudomonadota > Alphaproteobacteria > Caulobacterales > Aquidulcibacteraceae > Vitreimonas. Next base: position 33,228 of record LWDN01000066.1, on the reverse strand, counting down.
TTAAGGTTAGGCCGGCGAAAGCCTCGTCTTGTTTGAAGTGCTGGTTGCCGCTGGTGACGCTGAACTCACGTTCGACATAGGCCAGCGACGCCTGCACGCCATACCGCTCGTAGGTGATGCCGATCTGCAGGTCGCCGATTTCGACCTGATCCTGGAGCGCAAAGGACGAGCCGGAGCCGCCGAACTCGTTGCGCACGCCCGGCCGCCAGACCAGAGCCTCATCTTCGGAGGCGGCGAAGAAGTACCAAGCCGGCTCGGACGAGGGGCCGTTGTCACGCTCCATGCCGCGTAGGCCGCGGCCCAGCCGCAGTTCCGAAGCGCGGCTTTGGCGCGAAACGTCGCCCTGGCTGTCGAATCCGACGCCGCCGCGCTGAGCGATCGACACATCGAGACCCGACATTCGCGTCGCCAATTGCACCTCGTAGTCGTGATTTGTGTTGCCGGCGCGCGCGCCTGGTTCGGCCGGGCCAAGGTTCGCGAAGCGCGATGCTTGACCATCACCGATTCCAAGTTCGAAGCGATTTGAGAAGATTTGCGAGGGGTCGACGAGATCTACTCCGTCGACTGCGAAATTACTTGGCGCTACCGCATCTTCGGCGGTTGCGATGTTTGCTGCCAAACTTACGAACCCGACCAAACCAACGACCACGAGCCTACGAATGAGCATCGCGATCTACCTCCCATGTGCATGAGGATCGCGTAAGTAAGGTTACCGAAGTGCTAAGTTTTTGCGCCGCCGCAACGCAGATGCATGGCAGTTTGCGGGTGCGAAGACCGAAATTGCTAAGAGTTTGTTGGCTCTGTCTGCGCTGCTGACGGTGCGAGCGTGCGCTGCATCACGATCACATCTAACAGCCGTCCGAACTTCTCGCCGACCTCGGTGAGTGTTCCGACGTGCCGAAAGCCAAGTTTTTTGTGCAGGCCGATCGACGCAGCGTTGGCGCTGTCGCCGATGAAGGCGAGCGCTTCGCGGACGCCATCGGCGCGGAGACCGACCAGCACTTCCGCCAAAGCCACGGAGCCGGCGCCGCGGCGAAGGCTGGTCGGCGCCGCGTAGACCGAGACCTCGAAGGTTTTTTCGTAGGCGGCGCGCTCGCGGTACTGAGCCGCGTAGGCGAAAGCCAAGACCCGGCTCACATCCTCGGGCGGCGAAGCCACCATGAACGGCCAGCCGCGCCCCACCACCTTGCTCCAGCGCGCGGTCATCTCATCGAGCGAGGGCGGCTCGATCTCGAACGTGCCCGTGCCGGTGAGCACGTGATGGGCGTAGATCAGCTGCACGAATTGCAGGTCCTGCTGGAAGCAGGGGCGAGCGATGAGTCGGGGGTGTTTGGCAGCCACGATTCATCCCGGGTGGCGCGGTTTGCCCGGGCCGGTCAAGGGCTGGAGGTATTAAAATACCACCTGCGGCGTCGTGTGTCGTTCACCGGACGCCAACCGGCTTCGATTAGTATCGACTGCGGAATGTCTGGATTCGCAAACATCGGTCCGGCCAGGGCGCTATGTCTTGGGCTGGCGGGGGCGGCTTTGGCCGCCTGCGCCTCGACGCCCGCGCCGATCATGGCCGGCGGGCGGCCTAGCGCCGTGGAGCGGGACTTCGACGGCGACGACGCGCGCGTCGTCGATTACGGGGCCAACCTCCAATGCGTGCCGTTCGCACGGCAGGCCTCAGGCGTGCAGATTTTCGGTGATGCGAACTCCTGGTGGCGGCAAGCGGCGGGGCGTTACCCGCGCTCGAATTCGCCCGCTTATGGCTCGGTGTTTGTGCTTAACGGCTACAACAATCCGGGCCGCGGCCATGTCGCCGTGGTTACCCACATCGATTCGAGCCGTCTCATTCGCGTCGATCACGCCAACTGGCTGAATGGCGGCGAGATCAGCCGCGGCGTGCCGGTGCTCGATGTCTCGCCGAACAACGATTGGAGCGAGGTGCGGGTCTGGCATATTCCCGGCGGCCATTGGGGCGGGCGGGTCTACCAGGCGGAAGGGTTCATTCACCCGTTCCAGCTGCAAGCCGCAATGAGTTAACGGCGGTTCGCAAGTCTAGCGCCCAGAACAGATCGGTTTGGCGTTAACCTCTATTACCGCTGATCTGGAACAACATCTAGTTTTCGCAGATGTTGTTTACCATAGACAACCTCACCTTTCTGGAAGTTCAGCTTGGGGTTTAGGTTTTTCTTAACTCCGCCTGGGCGTTTCTATGTCCCAGTTTGGGGCAAAAGCCCGCCTGGGCTCGATCAGGGCATGTTTGATTCCCGCGCGCTTCTCCTCGCGGCTGCGACGGCTGCCGGCTTCGCCGGTCTTCCGTCTGACGCCGATGCGCTGACGCCGTTGTCGCTCGATCTCGCGATCGACCCAACCGTCACCGAGGGCCCGTCTGAACACGCGACGATGGCGCCGAGCGCTTTCGAACGCGCTCCGGATTTGGCGTACGAGCCGATTGCGCGCGTCACCAATGGCCGCGCCCGCTTGCAGTGCGTGCCGTTTGCCCGCCGCGAATCCGGCGTTGAAATCTACGGCAACGCTAACACGTGGTGGCGTCAAGCCGCTGGGCGCTACGAAACCGCTCAGGCGCCCAGCGAAGGCGCCGTCATGGTGCTGCATGGCTATCAGACCGGCGCGCGCGGCCACGTCGCGGTGGTGAAGGAAGAGGTGTCGTCGCGCCTCATCATCGTCGATCACGCCAATTGGCTGAACGGCGGCGAGATTACCCGCGACGTGCCGGTCATGGATGTGTCGGAAGCCGGCGATTGGTCGGAAATCCGGGTTTGGAACGTGCCGGGGCGCCACTGGGGCGGGCGCACCTATCGCGTCCAGGGCTTCATCCTCAATATGCTGACGGAAGCAGCGCGGGCGCGCGCGGTTCAGGAAGCGGCGCTGCGCCACGAAACCGGCGCAGGCGCCACGCCCGTCGGCTAACCGGCCCACTCACGGAATTTCGCCCGTTCACATCCCCCGCCCAGGCGGGCTAGCTTCGCTTGACGTCGAGCGGACCGCCGATGCGGGAGGGGACAAGGATGGCGAACAACGGAGCGCCGGCTGCGGGCGCGGAGCCTGCGCGCAAAGCAAAAAAATCGAAAGCCAAATCGCGCGGCGGCATCCCGCTGTTCAGGTGGATCACCCGCAACTGGGTATGGGACACCTTCATCTTGCTCTGCATCGTCGCCAACGCGGCGATCCTCGGCTACGACGCGCATTACGGCGAGACCAATCAGTACCACGCTCTGATCGAGCAGTGGAACATGTACTTCCTCTTCATCTTCACCGGCGAACTCGTGCTCGAGTTCCTGGCGCAGGGTCCGCGCAAATATTTCTCCAGCGGCTGGAACATTTTTGACGTGCTCGTCGTCGGCTTAAGCTACATCGCCGTGAGCCCGGCGATCTCGGCGTTGCGGACGCTGCGCGTGGTGCGCGTGTTCCGGCTGGTCAGCGCCGTGCCGCAAATGCGGCGCGTGGTCGAAGCTTTGTTCGGCGCGATGCCTGGGATCATGGCGTCGTTCGCGATCCTGGCGGTGGTTTTCTACATCGGCGCTGTGATGGGAACGACCTTGTTCCATAGCGATCCGGGTTTCAGCGATCTCGGCCAAGCTTTGCTTTCGCTTTTTGCACTGTCGCAATTCGACGGCTGGGGCGACACCATCGCGCGCCTGCAAAGCCAGAATCCCTATGCGTGGGTCTACGTCATCGGCTTCACCATCATCGCGGCGTTCGCGGTGCTCAATCTCTTCATCGGCGTGATCGTCGAGGCGGTGCAGGCCGCGCCGCAGGAGGAGATCAAGGAAGAGCTGGAAGACGTTCAGGAGGACGTCGAAGAGATCCAAGTCGCGCAAGAGGACGCGGCTGTCGTGCAGCAGCGTATTCTCGAAGAAGTGCGGGCGCTGCGGACGGAGCTCGCGGCGCTGCGCGGGGCCGGCAATCCGACAAGCGGCTAACGTCGCACCGGGGTAGCGCGGCGGCATCGCATCGGCAAGAATGCGCCCATGTCCGTCTGGTCCCGAATTGTCGAACTCGCGGCGCGCGCCTTCGATCCGGAGGCCGAACCGCCCGAGTTTGGCGAGGAGTGCGCCCCGCGCCCGAACGATGTCGGCTTCACCGCCGCCGTGATCGGCCTCGCCGCCAAAATGGCGAAGGCCGATGGCGTCACCAGCGAGGTCGAGATGGCGGCTGCGGCGCAGGTGTTCCGTCCGCCGCCAGGCGAAGAGGAACATTTCCGCCGCGCCTTCATGCTGGCGCAGCAGACGGTTTTGGGATTTGAATCCTACGCGCGCCAAATCGGCCGCAAGTACCGGGCGCGGCCCTGCCTGCTTGAGGATGTGCTCGACGGGCTCTTCCACATCGCCGGCGCCGACGGCGGAGTAACCCAAGCCGAGATCGACTACCTTGCCGAAGTCGCCAGCCATTTCGGCTTCAGCGACATGGAGTTCCGCCGCATCAAGGCGACCAATTTGGGTCCGGAGGCGGGCGATCCTTACGCCGTGCTGGGGTTGTTGCCGGGCGCGACCATGGAGGAGGTTCGTCTAGCGTGGCGGCGCATGGCGGCCGAAAATCACCCTGACCGCATGCTCCAGCGCGGCGCGCCGCCTGAATTTGTGGAAATCGCCCGCGACAAGACCGCGGCCATCAACGCCGCTTACGCCAAGATACGCGAAGAACTCAGCGTTGGCGCGAAATGAGCGTCAAACGGGCGCCGCATTGATCGGCGAGCCTTCCGCTCCATATTGATGCGACAGGAGAGCAGTTCGCCAATGACCGCTAACGCCGCCGACTTTGGTTCCGCCGCTTTGGGCGCTTTCGCGCGCGCGGCCGGCTTCCTGGCGCTGGCGATCGGCGCGGCGCTGGCGCTGATGTTTGCGTTTGCGGCGGCGCTTGTGGTTGGCGTGATGATCGCGGGCGCCGCGCTCGCCATGCGCCTCTGGCCGCGCCGGCGCACGGGCGCGGCTGGCCCCGAAGTGCTCGACGCGCACCGCACGCCGCAGGGCTGGGTCGTCGAGACCGCGGCGCGGCCCAAGTAGCGTCCAGCCGACTTTGCCGGCAAGATGCCGGCCTCGATGATTCAAACCATTCAGCGCCCCTCGCCCAATTTCGACGCGCGCACGCGCGCCATCGATCTTGTGGTGCTGCACTATACTGGCATGCAGAACGCCGAGGTCGCGCTTGCGCGCCTCACCGATCCGGCGCCGATCGCCGGCAAGTACCCAGGACCCTGGCAGCGCACCGATATCGATCCGAACACGCCGCTGGCGCGCGTCAGCGCGCACTATGTCGTCGATGAAGCGGGCGCGATCTATGCGCTGGTGCCTGAAACGGAGCGGGCTTGGCACGCCGGCGTCTCCAGCTGGGAAGGCGAGGGCGACGTCAATGCGCGCGCGATCGGCATCGAGATCGTCAATGGCGGCCACGATTTCGGTTTGCCGGATTTTCCCGATACGCAGATCGATGCGGTGATCGCATTGCTGAAGGACATCTTCACGCGCTGGCCGCAACTCGACGCTGCGCGCGTCGTCGGCCATTCCGACGTGGCCCCGGGTCGCAAACGCGATCCGGGGGAGAAGTTTCCATGGCAGCGCTTGGCGGACGCGGGTGTTGCGGAAGCGCGATAGGCGGTCCGTCCGATGACGAGCCAGCGCGGCCTCGCATGGAAGCGGCTATGGGCGCCCTGTAGCAGCGCACGTGCTTGTTGTGTTAGTCTTTCCCCATGGCGGAACCCCGCATTATCGTTGACCCCAATATTCTCGCCGGCAAGCCGGTCATCAGGGGAACGCGGCTGGCGGTCGATTTCATAGTCGGGCTGCTTGCGGACGGATGGACCCAAGCCGAAATCGAGCGCCAATATCCCGGCGTGACGACAGAAGACATCGCGGCTTGCCTTGCCTACGCCCGGGATGTTCTCGGTGCTGAGCGTGTCTACGTCCTGGACTGACATGCGGTTTCTTGCCAATGAGAACGTGCCGCTGGAGGCCGTCCAAGCGCTGCGAAAGTCGGGATTTGACGTTGCGTGGGTCAGGCAGAGCGCGCCGGGCATGATCGATCCGGAGGTGCTTGCTTGGGCGGTGCGCGAGCAGCGCGTGCTGCTGACGTTCGACAAGGATTTTGGCGAACTGGGCGTTTCAAGCGGGTCTGCCGGCCGCTTGCGGCGTCGTTCTGTTTCGGATTCCGATGCCGCGCGCTGAGGCCGCAGGCTTAACGCTCGCGCAGCTCGTAACCGCCCGAAGCGACTGGGCAGGGCATTTTTCGGTGATTGAGCCGGGGCGCGTGCGGATGCGCGCGCTGCCTGCCGTTTGAGCATGAACCGGCCTGTTCACGGAAAGGATCAGCGTCTACATTGCGCTCGCCAGTCGGCCGGACGGCCGCCCCGCCTGTATTGCGGCTCAGCCATTGAGCGCGCTTCGAGAGAGGAGCCGCAATACTGGCGGGGAGGAAAGTCCGGGCTCCACGCGGATACGGCGGCGGGTAACGCCCGCC
>LWDN01000066.1:0-26712 GCA_002083515.1 Proteobacteria bacterium HN_bin10 | reverse complement strand
GCACAGGCAAGGCTGAAACGGTGGGGTAAGAGCCCACCGCGCCGACCGTAAGGAAGGCGGCACGGCAAGCCCCGCCGGGAGCAAGACCGAATAGGGATGCGCGTGGCGCAAGCCACAGGTCCATCTGCGGGCCGCATCCGGGTTGGTCGCGAGAACCATGCGGCGACGCATGGTCCAGAGGAATGGTCGTCACCTGGGCTACGATCCAGGCTACAGAACCCGGCTTACAGGCCGACTGGCGTTTTTCCTTTCACTGAGTTGCGCAGCCAAGCTCAATCCGGGCGGTAGAGGTCCTGAATGTAGGCTTCGACGTCGCTGAAGCTCGCGCCCTGGCGGTCGCGTTCGATCAAGCTGCCCGTGCCGATGTCCCAGCGAAGGCCGAAGCGCACGCTGTCAACATCGTCGTCATCAAGGTCGGCGCGATTGTAGCCGGCAAAGAGCGCAATCGGGGCTGCGCCGAAGCGGTACTCCGCGTTCAGATCATAAGATCTCCAATCGAAATCATCCGCGTTCGCGAACGCGATGCCGCCGCCGATCGAGAAATTGTCGGTGACGAAATGGCGGCCGGCGATATTGAGGCGATCGTATGTAACCGACGGCAAATCACCGCTGATATATGAGCCCTCGAGCGTCCAGCGATCGAAGTAGAGCGCGCCTTCAACGCCGAAGTGATCGAAGTCGCTGCCAAACCAGTCACCTGTGCCAGCGAGCAATCCCACGGCCCAGTTCTCGCTGCGATAGATTCCATGCACCGCGTAGCGCGTGGTCTGCTCCTCGGCCGGGCCAGCCTCTATGTCGTGGTATAGGATTTCACCCTGCACGCCGAATCCGTTGCTGAAACCATGATAGATGACGCCGCTGACGCCGGTTACGTCGATGTCGACGTCACGGTCGTGATTGGTGCGCGTAACCTCGATCGAGCCGCTGGTTTGCGCCAGGGCGGGCGCGGTCATTGCAGCTGCGGCCATTGTCGCAATGAGCATATTTCGGACCACGGCGTCGCTCCTTTCAAGTCTTCAGGCGTGAATCCACGGCACGCTAACTCTGCCGGAAATGGAGCGCGCTACCCATTTGGGTAGCGCGCGGTCGCGCTGCGGCGGCGGATAACGCTCTGAAATGGAGCGGCATGTGATCCGATTTGGCGTCCTTGCAGCCTGTGCTCTTGTTGCGTTTGCCGCGGCCCGGTTGAGCCAAGCGGGCCGTTGAAGCGAGGGCAAAGCGAAGGAGAGTGAGATGCAATTGAATGTCCGGGTGGCGCTTTCGGCGCTTGTGATGTCGCTGGCGATCGTGGGTCCGGCCAGCGCGCAGCATCAGATAGCGCCGGGAGCTGTCCAAGCGGCGCGTCAGCCCATCGTCGTGATGTGTCAGGGCAGCGAGCGTTCGCCGTTCGCGAATGCCCTGCTCTGTCTCGGCTTCGCTGAGATCACGATCAATTCGGATGGGCCGGGCGCAATGATCGGTTTGCAACTCACCGCGCCGACGACGCATTGTTCTGACATTCAGTACTACGTTCAACGCGTGGCTACGGAAACCGGCGTCACGTCCGTCCGTTTGCCGCCTGGCGCCAGTCAAACACTCCCCATTGCTAGCGATCTCCCGCGAGGCGCGCATCGTTACCGCATATGGGGTTGGGGCTATATTGGCGGCTGTATGGTGGATGAATTTCACTCATTCGGCGTAACAGCCGTTCCAGTCATCGTCCCTTGAATCATCCGGCGTGCGCGCGATGCGCACGCCGACTTGTCGCCGCCGCGCCGCCGCATTAGCCATAGCGAGAGAGCGGTGGACTGGCGATGAGCGCTGACCTGGAGGCATTCAACGAAGTCGTCGGCGGCATCTATCAGGCCGCGCTTGATGCGCAGACTTGGGATGAAGCGCTGACGCGCTTCATCAGTCACTACGCACCCCCCTTGTGGGGCGCGAACTTTCTGTTGTGGGAACGGCCGCCCGAGCTTGGCGCGCGGTTCGTGGCGAGCGCAAATCTGGCGGCGCACGCGCGCGAGATTTATGCAACGAACTTCGCCGGCGCCAATCCATGGAGTCGCGCCTTGAGCGGAGTCCCGTTAGGCCGCGTCGTGTGCACGGACGATCTCTGTAGCCGCGAAGAACTATTCGAGAGCGCTCTCTACAAACACTTTCTCTCGAACTGGCAAATGACGCGCGCGCTCGTCGCCACACTCGATAGAGATGGCCGGGCGCGTCTAGCCTGGGTGATGCCGGGTCCGGACGGCCAAGACCTGACCCATCTCCAGCGCGGCATGCGGCTGCTTGCACCCCACATCCAGCGCGCCGTCCGCATCAGCCGACGCATCGCGGAAGCGGATCTGCGCGCCGGCGCCGCTGAAGCATCTTTGGCGTTGTGCGCTTCCGGCATTTTTGCGTTGCGCGACGATCTTTCGATCGTGAACGCAAATCCCGCGTCGCGCAGCTTCATAGAAGATGGCGCCGGCCGGATCGCCGACGGCCGGTGGACATTCGCCGAACGCGCGGCGCAAGCGGAGCTTGAGCGGCTTGCGGGCGCGGCAACGCCAGCAAGCGCCGCGTTCACGGCTCGAAACCGGGAGGGTGACGAGCACGCTGTGATCGCCGTCCGCATTCCGGCGCAATCCGCCTTCGCACTCGATGGTTACGTGGAGGGCGCCTCGATCTTGATGACGGTGGGCGCAAAGGGCAAAGCGCCGTCTTTGCCGGTGGATCACCTGGCGGCGTGGTATGGTTTGACGCCCGCTGAGGCGACGCTCGCGGCGTCGATGGCCGACGGCCAAACGGTTCGCGAGTTTGCGATACGCCGCGGCGTCACCGAGAATGCGGTGCGGTTCCTCATGAAAGGCGTTTTGCGAAAGACCGGCGCCGCCGATCAAGCGCGGCTCGTCGCGGCGCTGCGCGGCTTGCCGATGGCGAGCTTGGGCAGCTCCTCCCCACACGGGGGAGGGGGATGACCCACGCCCCCGGTCTTCCACGCCGAAGCGATGGATGCGCTCGCTGGCGTCCGCGTGCTACAATTCGGTGCTGTCGCACAGCGTGGGAGGAAAAGATGGGAGGCCTTCAACTCGATCCTGGGGCCGTCATAGGCGTGACCGGCCTCGTTATTGTTATGGTGCAGCTTTATCTCGGGCGCAGGCGCGAGCGTTTTGAGAACACTATGCGGGTGATTGAGCGGCTGGAACATCCCGCGATCATCGAGCATCGCCACTTGGTGAAGGCGCTGGCGGAGCGGTGCGAGGGAGGCAAGATTTCGGCGGCAAACCTGGCGCAACCTGAGCAGGTCGCATGTACAGAGATCAGCAAGCTGTTTGGGCTCGTGGGGTATCTCGCGCGCCGCAACCAAGTCGACCGCGACATTATCGTTAGCGCCTGGGCGCGTCACATCCTGCAGAATTACCTGAGGCTGGAGCTCTATCTGCACCAGCGCGATCGTTTGATCGGCGGAATGGGATTCCTGGATGACTTCCATTGGTTGGCCGACCGGGCGGCGCGGTATGCGGAGCTTCATGCTCGCCAGCAGCGGCACACCGAACGGGAATTGACGCAAGACGACATGAGGTTGTCCCGCAGGCTGCGCCGCGCGCAGGAGGTCTTGAGCCGGGACCGTTCGCCGAAGGCCGCCTAGCTCCGGCTCAGCCTCGGTCCTGAGCAAGGACATCCGCAACGGGCAAGGACTCGCTGTAGCGTCCGCTGCGCCTGCAGGAGAGATCCGTGTCCCACGCCCCCGTCCTCCTTGCCGAAGCGATGGATGCGCTCGCGCTCAAGGATGGCGGCGTCTATGTCGACGCCACCTTCGGCGGCGGCGGCTATTCGCGCGAAATGCTGGCGCGGGCGGATGCCCATGTCATCGCTTTCGACCGCGATCCGGACGCCATCGCGAGGGGAGCTGAATTATCAGCGTCAGCGAAAGGTAAATTCACGCTTCATCAAGGCCGCTTTGGCGATCTGTCTACCGAGGACAAGGTGGATGGCGTCGTGTTCGATCTCGGCGTCTCGTCCTTCCAGCTCGACGAAGCCGAACGCGGCTTCTCGTTCCAGGCCGACGCGGATTTGGACATGCGCATGGAGAAGGAAGGTCTGAGCGCCGCCGACGCCGTGAACCGGCTGAGCGAAGGCGCGCTCGCCGATCTGATCTATCAATATGGCGAAGACGACGACAGTCGCCGCATCGCCCGCGCCATCGTGCAGGCGCGCGCCGCCGCGCCGATTACGCGCACCTTGGCGTTGGCGAAGATCGTCGAAGATGCGGTCGGCGGCCGCAAAGGCGCGCGCACGCATCCGGCGACGAAGACGTTTCAGGCGCTGCGCATGCTGGTCAATGACGAACTGGGCGAGTTGGCGCGCGGGCTTTCGGCGGCGGAGCGCGCACTGAAGCCTGGCGGGCGCCTAGTCGCCGTTTCCTTCCATTCGCTTGAAGACCGCATGGTGAAGCAATTCCTGGCCGCGCGCGCCGACGCGCTGGGCCGGGGCTCGCGCTTCATGCCGGACTTGCCGCCGAACGATCCATCGCGGCGGGCGCCCAGCTTCGCGCTCGACCGTAAGCGCGCGACGGTTTCGAGCGATGCCGAAACCGCCGCCAATCCGCGCGCGCGCTCGGCAAGTTTGCGTTGGGCGACGCGCACCGACGCGCCCGCCTGGGATGAACTCGAACCGCCGGCCCTGGCGCCGCGCGCGGAGGCCGAATGGGCAAGATTAAGCTGAGCCGCTGGTTTCACATCGCCGCCGCGGTGCTGATCGTCGTGCTGGCGGTCGGGCTTTACCGCGCCAAGAGCGATGCGGCGAAAACCGAAGCGGATGTGCGCCGTCTGCAGGGCGAAATCGCCGAGCGCGAAGCGCGTCTGCGCGAACTGCGTTCCGAGATTGCCGAACGCGAGAGCCCGGCCCGGATCGAAGCGTTGAACGCCGAGCGGCTAGGCCTGGTGGTTGGCAGTGAAGCGGCGGCGTTGCCGGAAGCCGAACTTGCGCGCCGCCTGCCTGCGCCGCAGCCGCAACAACAGAAAGCTCGCGAGTGAGGCCGCTCGGCGCTCATGTGTTTGCGCCGGACCGGCCTTTGCCGCAGGCGCCGCTCGAAGCCGCGCCGGCGCGCAACCGCGTGCGCTTTCTGGCGCTTGGCGTCTTTGCCGTTCTGGCGCTGCTCGCGGGCAGGGCGGTGCAGTTGGCCTTTGCCGGCGACCCGCTGGCGGCCCCGCGCGCGAGCGTTGGCGCGTTGGCGTTGCCGCGCGCCGATATTGTCGACCGCAACGGCGTGCTGCTTGCGACCACGGTGCGCGCTTGGGCGCTAACCGCCGAGCCGGCGCTGGTGCGCGATGCAGGGGCGACGGCGGACGTGCTGCGGCAAGAGTTTCCGTCGCTCGATCGGCAGACGCTGCTGCGGCGGCTCACCAACACCGATCAGACGCTGGTGTTTCTCGATCGCGGCTTGACGGCTGAAGAGCGGGATCGCGCTCTCGGTCTCGGTCTGCCGGGCATCGGCGCGCAGGCTGAACATCGCCGCGACTATCCGCAAGGCGCGCTCGCCGCGCACGCGCTCGGCTTCGCCGACATTGATCTCAATCCGCGCGCCGGCGTCGAGCTTGGACTCGACCGCGAAATCCGCGCCGCCGGCGAGGCGGGGCGCGCTGTGCGGCTGTCGCTCGACGTGCGCATGCAATATGCGCTCGAAACCGAACTCGATGCGGCGGCGCGAGCCTCCGGCGCTTCGGGCGCCGCGGCGATCCTGCTCGACGGCCGCAGCGGCGAAACTCTAGCGCTGGCGTCGTGGCCGAGCTTCGATCCCAACAATATCGGCCGCTCCCCGGAAGACGCGCGCCGCGACCGCGTCGCCGGCGATTTGCACGAGTTGGGGTCGACCATAAAACCGTTCACGGTGGCGATGGCGCTGGAGGAGGAGCTCGCATCGTCTGGCGAGTTGTTCGATCTCAGCCAGCCGCTGGAACTCGACAACACCGTCATCGCAGATCACGAACCGATCAGCGGCTACGCGACATTGCGCGATATCCTGGCGCGATCGTCGAATGTCGGCGCGGCGCGGTTGGCGCTGCGATTGGGCGGTGCCCGCCAGCGTTCCTATTTGGAGCGCCTTGGCCTCACCTCGGCGACGACCTTGCAGCTTGGCCGTCACCAGGCGCCATTGGCGCCGCACGCCGGCAGCCGCCGCGATGTCGCTGCGCTGGGTTTCGGTTATGGCCTCGCCACCACGCCGGCGACGCTCGCCGGCGCCTATACGGTGTTTGCAAACAACGGCGCTCGCGTCGCGCCCACCATGCTCGCGCTTGCGCCGGGCGCGGAGATCGAGCGCACCCAGATATTCACAGCCGACGTGACGCGCCAGCTGCTGGTCTATCTGCGCGCGGCGGTCACCGACGGCACCGGCCGCGCCGCCGACGTGCGCGGACTGGCGGTCGCCGGCAAGACCGGCACGGCGGAGAAGCCGGGCGGCGCCCAAGGCTATGACGAAAGCCGCAATTTCTCCTCTTTCGCCGGCGTATTTCCGGCCAACGATCCGCGCTACGTGATTGTCGTGGCGCTTGATGATACAGGCGCGGGCGAAGCAGGGGGGCTGGTCGCCGCGCCGGTCGTGGCGCGGACGCTGAGGCGTATTGCTCCGATGCTCGGTTTGCGTGTGGAGCCGGCGAGCGCCGCGCGCTAGGGAGAGACAATGATCTACGCGGCGCCGCAGCATCAGGACATGGTTGCGTTGTCTTGGACCGCCGGCGCCCTCGCCGGCATGCGCTCAATCGAACAAGCGCCGGCGCTGGTCGGTAGCGGCGGCGCCGTGCCGGCGAGGGCGCCGGCGGTCCATAATTCGAGCGAACCTTCAAACATCGCGCATCGCCACGGCGTGCGCTCATGAAACTCTCATCTCTGTTTGAATCCGTTCCAGAGGGCGCGGGCGACATTGAGATTGCCGGTCTCACCGCGGACTCGCGGCGCGTGCGTCCGGGCTTCTTGTTTGCGGCGCTGAAGGGCGTCGCCGCGCACGGGCGCGATTATGTGGCGCAAGCAAAAGCCAATGGCGCGGTTGCTGTGCTTTCCGCGGGCGATCTCGGCGCCGATCCTGGCGTTGCGCATGTGGTCGCGGACGAACCGCGCCGCGCCTTCGCGTTGGCGGCGTCGCGCTTCTATCCGCGCCGGCCCGAGACGATCGTTGGCGTCACCGGCACCAACGGCAAAAGCTCGACCGTCGATTTCCTGCGCCAGATCTGGACGCACGCGGGCAAGCGCGCCGCAAGCTTGGGCACGCTCGGCGCCATCGGTCCCGGCGGTGTCATCGATCTCGGTCACACGACGCCCGATCCGGCCGCCGTGCACGCGACGCTGTCGGCGCTCGCCGACGAGGGCGTTACCCACGCGGCGATGGAAGCGTCGAGCCATGGGCTCGATCAGCACCGCATCGACGGCGTGCGCTTCGCGGCGGGCGCCTTTACCAATCTCACGCAGGATCACCTCGACTATCACGCCGACATGGCCGCCTATCGCCAGGCCAAGTTGAAACTTTGGGATTTGGTTCGCGACGGCGGCCCGGCGATCATCAACGCCGACGCCGCCGAGTGCGATCCGTTCGAGCGGGCCGCCAAGCAACGCGGCCTGGATGTGGTGCTCTGCGGCTGGCGCGCGCCGCGCGAGCACGCATTGAAGATCGTGGAGATTCTGCCGCGCCCGAACGCACAGACCATGGTGCTGCGCTGGGCGGGCAAGGAGCACAAGGTCGAACTGCCGTTGATCGGCGAGTTCCAGGCGCTGAACGCGGTCTGCGCCGCGACCCTGGCTTTGGCGACGGGCGAGGCGCCGGAAGCCGTGTTCGATGGCATGGCGAAACTCAAGCCGGTCAGAGGCCGGATGGAGCATGTCGGTCAAAGCAAGAGCGGCGGGCATGTGTTCGTCGATTACGCGCACACGCCGGATGGGCTGGATGTGCTGTTGCGCGCCGCGCGTCCGCACGCGCCGGGGCGTATCATCGTGGTGTTCGGCTGCGGCGGCGACCGCGACCGCGACAAGCGCCCGAAGATGGGCGCGATCGCGGCGCGGCAGGCCGATGTCGTCATCGTCACCGACGACAATCCGCGCGGCGAAGAGCCCGCCGCGATCCGCGCACAAATCTTGAAGGCGGCGCCGAACGCGATGGAAATCGGCGATCGCGGGCAGGCGATCCGCGACGCCGTTGCAATGTTGAAAGCGGGCGATGCGCTGATGATCGCAGGCAAGGGGCATGAGACCGGTCAGATCGTAAAAGGCGTCACCCATCCGTTCTCGGATCAGGACGTGGCGCGGGCGGCGTTGGGCGGGCAATGATGATGCCGCAATACATCGTCATTCCGGGGCAATGCGACTTGTCCGCCGAAGATCGTAGAGCGAAGGCGGAAGCATTGAACCCGGAACCCAGGGGCAAACACTGCGCTGGTTGCTCCTGGGTTCCGGGTTCAACGCTCCGCGTTGCCCCGGAATGACGAGATTTATGCGGAGTTGCGCAATGTCTGAACTCTGGTCCGCCGAAGAAGCGCAGGTCGCCACGGGCGGGCGTCTCATTCACGGCGATGCCTGGACGGTCACCGGCGTTTCCATCGACACGCGTACGTTGGAACCGGGCGATCTGTTCGTGGCGTTGAAGGACGTCCGCGACGGTCACGATTTTTTGGCGCAAGCGTTTGTCTCGGGCGCGAGCGCTGCGCTGATTTCGGATGCGCGTAAGGTCGAGGGCCTGGGCGCGGCGCTCGCGGTGCCCGACGTGCTCGAAGGGTTGCGCAAGCTCGGCGAAGCGGCGCGCGATCGCTGCGCCGCCAAGCGCGTCGCCGTCACCGGCTCCGTGGGCAAGACCTCGACCAAGGAGGCGCTGGCGCTCTGCTTGTCCGCCAGTGGGCCGACGCATCGTTCGGTCAAGAGCTACAATAATCATTGGGGCGTGCCGCTCACGCTTTCGAGGATGCCGCGCGACAGTCAGTTCGGCGTGTTCGAGATCGGCATGAACCACCGCGGTGAAATTCTGCCGCTGACGCAATTGGTGAAGCCGCATGCGGCCTTGGTGACCACGATCGCGCCGGCGCATATCGAAAATCTGGGCTCGCTCGAAGCCATCGCCGACGAGAAGGGCGACATCTATGCCGGGCTCGAACCCGGCGGTTCCGCCATCATCCCGAACGAAGCCGCCCACGCCGAGCGCCTGATCGCCGCCGCCGAACGCAACGGCGCCAACCTCGTGCGCTTCGGCCGCGAGAGCGTGTGCGAAGCGCGGCTCATTCGCTTCGACATGGATGAGAGCGGTTCCAACGCCGAGGCGGAGATACTCGGCCGCACCATCAAGTACCGCGTCGGCGTCGAGGGCGCGCACTGGGCGCTGAACTCGGTGGCCGCACTCGCCGCCGCCGATGTGGTCGGCGCCGACCTCGAAGCCGCCGCGCACGCTTTGGAGCATCTGCGCGCATTCGACGGCCGCGGCGTCGCGCAGCGCATCGAGGCGCCGTTCGGTTCGTTCCTGCTTGTGGACGATTCCTACAACGCAAACCCGGCGTCGATGGCGGCGGCGATCGCGACGCTCGCGGCGCGCCAGCCGGGGCCGGGCGGGCGCCGCATCGTTGCGCTTGGGGATATGTTGGAGCTTGGGCCCGGCGAGCGCGCCTACCATGCAGGCCTCGCGCAGCCCTTGGAGCAAGCCGGTATCGATCTGGTGTTCGCCGCCGGTCCGCGCATGGCGGCGCTCATGGAGGCGCTTCCCGCATCGCGCCGCGGCGGCTATGCCGAAAACGCCGACGCGCTGATTCCGATTGTTGCGCATTCGCTCCAATCCGGAGACATCGTGCTGATTAAGGGATCGAACGGCTCGAAGATGAGCCGTGTGGTGGCTGCATTGCAGCGCCTCAATGGGGATAAGAATGCTTGAGCTCTTGGCGCAGTACAGCGAGCGCTCGCAATTCTTCAACCTCTTCAACTACATCACCTTCCGCACCGGCGGCGCGATGTTCACGGCGATGATCCTCGCCTTCGCCATCGGCGCGCCGTTCATCGCCTGGCTGCGCAAGAAGCAGGGCAAGGGTCAGCCGATCCGCGAGGACGGGCCCCAGGGCCATCTGCTCACCAAGAAGGGCACGCCGACCATGGGCGGGCTCATCATCCTGATCAGTCTCGGCATCTCGTCCCTGCTGTGGGCGGATCTGAGCAACGCCTATGTTTGGGGGGTGCTCGCGGTGACGCTGGGCTTCGGCGCCATCGGTTTCGTCGACGATTTCGCCAAGGTCACCAAGCAGCACCATGGCGGGCTGTCGGCCAAGCTGCGCTTGTTCTTCGAATTCTCGATCGCGCTCGGCGCGGCGCTGGCGATGCTGGCGGCGGAATGGGTCGCGACCACGCCAGAGCAGACCCACGATCTCATTGGTTTCTGGAACGCCTTGTGGAGCGGCGATCCGCTCACCGCGGTGGCGCTGCCGTTCATTCAGGGCTGGGGCGTACAGCTGCTCGGCTTCTATCTGATCTTCGCGATGGTGGTGATCGTTGGCTTCGGCAACGCTGTGAATCTCACGGACGGCCTCGACGGCCTCGCCATCGTTCCGGTGATGATCGCCGCCGGCACCTTCGGCGTCATCTGCTATCTGGTCGGCCGCGTCGACTATTCGGAATATCTGGGCATTCCGCACGTGGCCGGCGTCGGCGAACTCTCGACCATTTTGGGCGCGCTGCTCGGCGCTTCGCTCGGCTTCCTCTGGTACAATGCCCCGCCGGCGCGTGTATTCATGGGCGACACCGGCTCGCTGGCGCTCGGCGGGCTGTTGGGCGCGGTGGCGGTGGCGACCAAGCACGAGATCGTGCTCGCCATCGTCGGCGGTCTGTTCGTGCTCGAAACGCTTTCCGTGATGGTGCAGGTGGCGGTGTTCAAGCGCACCGGCAAGCGCGTGTTCCTGATGGCGCCCATTCACCACCATTTCGAAAAATTAGGCTGGCAGGAGCCGACCATCGTCATCCGGTTCTGGATCATATCAGTGATCTTCGCGCTCGCCGGTCTTGCGACATTGAAGTTGCGTTAACGGCGCGAAGCAGCGCAGATCGGGCGAAGTCATGATCCCGATTACGGAATTCAAAGGCCGCGACGTTGCGGTGTTCGGCTTGGCGCGCACGGGCCTGGCGGCGGCGCGCGCTTTGTCGGCTGGCGGCGCGCGCGTGCATGCCTGGGACGATAGCGACGTCACACGCGCGAAGGCCGAAGCCGCCGGCGTTCCAGTCTCCGACATCAACAGCCGCGACTGGCGTTCGTTCGCGGCTTTGGTGCTTTCGCCGGGCGTGCCGCTGACCTTTCCCGAGCCGCATCGCGTTGTCACGCTGGCGGAAGCGACCGGGGTTCCGATCGTCAGCGACATCGAATTGTTCGCGCGCGCGGTGAACGCGTTGCCGGCGGCGCAGCGCCCAAAACTGATTGGCGTCACCGGCACCAACGGCAAGTCGACAACTTCGGCGCTGATCGCGCACATCTTGGCGGAAGCCGGCAAGGACGTGCGTCTCGGCGGCAATATCGGCGAAGCGATTCTCGACCTGGCGCCGCTGCATGCTGGCGCCCATTACGTGATCGAGTTGAGTTCATTCCAACTCGACATCACATCGTCGCTGCGTCTGGATGTTGCGGTGTGGCTCAACCTGACGCCGGATCACCTCGATCGCCATGGCGACATGGCTGCCTACGCCGCCGCCAAGAAGCGCATCTTCCTCAACCAAGGCGCCGCTGACTGGGCGGTGATCGGCGTCGATGACGCCTATTGCGCCGCGATTTGCACCGAGCTGACGCGCGCGGCGGTCCAGCACGTGGCGCCGATTTCGTCAGGCCAGGCGCTCGGCCGCGGCGTCTGCGCGCTCGACGGCAAAATCATCGACGCGCTCTCCGGCCGTTCGGAAATCGCCGCCGACCTGGCGTCGGCGCCGGCGCTTGCCGGCAAGCACAATGCGCAAAACGCCGCCGCCGCTTATGCCGCCGTGCGCGCGCTTGGCGTCGATCGCCGCATCGTCGCGCAAGCGCTGACGACCTTCGCGGGACTGCCGCATCGGCTCGAACGTGCGGGCCAGATCGAAGGCGTGCGTTTCATCAACGACAGCAAGGCCACCAACGCCAACGCCGCCGCGCAGGCGCTCGCCGTTTACCCGCGCGTCTACTGGATTGCCGGCGGCGTCGCCAAGGAGGGCGGCATCGAGGAACTCTCGCCGTTCTTCCCGCGCATCGCCAAGGCTTATCTGATCGGACAATCGGCCGGCGATTTTTCCGACACGCTGCGCGGCAAGGTCTCCGTGGCGATGGCGGGCAATCTCGAGGCGGCGGTGAAGCAGGCATTCGCCGACGCGAAAGCCTCGGGTGAGCCGCATCCGGTGGTGCTGCTGTCGCCAGCGTGCGCGTCGTTCGATCAATTCAAGAGCTACGAAGATCGCGGCGAGCAATTCAAGAAACTTGTGGCGTCGCTTGGCGCGGCATCGCCCGGCAAGCGCAACGGAGGCGCGGCGTGAGCGCGGCCATTGCCGAGCGCTTCGGTTCCTTATGGGAGCGCGCCCGCACCTATGATCGGCCGCTGCTGGTCATCGCGGCCATTTTGTTCGCGATCGGGATTCTCTTGTCGATGGCGGCAAGTCCAGCCGCAACCGCGCGCATCCGCATCGAGGAGGCGTTCTATTTCGCCGGCCGCCAGGCGGCGTATGCCTGCCTCGGCGCGCTCGTGATGTTCCTGGTTGCATCGTTGGAGCCGCGCCAGTTGCGGCGCGGCGCGACCATCGCGGTCGCGGTCTTCTTGCCGCTCTGCTTGCTGGCTTCGCTGGTCGGACCGGAGATCAAGGGCGCGCAACGCTGGCTTGAATTGGGGCCGCTCTCGATGCAGCCATCGGAATTGTTGAAGCCGGCTCTCATCGTCGTCTGGGCCTGGATGCTAAGCGAGGCGATGAAGAGCCCGGGCTTTCCAGGCCGCGCCGTGGCCATTGGACTCTATGCGGTGACGGCGGCGGCGTTGCTGTCGCAGCCTGACATCGGGCAGACCGCGCTGCTCGGCCTTTGTTTGGCGCCGATGCTGATCCTGTCCGGCGTGGCGTTGCGCTACGTGTTGGGCGGCGGCGTGCTTGCGGCGGCGGGCGCGTGGGCGATCTACCGCTTCTACCCGCACGCGCGTGAGCGGGTCGACGCGTTCCTCAATCCGACCGGCGATGCCGCTTATCAGGTCAATCGCGCGCTTGACGCCATCGCCTCCGGCGGGGTGTTCGGACGCGGCCCCGGAGAGGGCGTGATCAAGACGCGCCTGCCCGACGCGCACGCGGACTTTGTCTTCGCCGTGGCGGCTGAAGAATTCGGTCTGATCGCGTCGCTCGGCATTATCGGCGTATTCGGGGCCCTGGCGTTTCGGGGGCTCTCGCGCGCCAGTCGGTTGAATGAACCATTCGAGCAGCTCGCGGCGGCGGGGCTGATCACATTGTTGGTCGCGCAGGCGGCGATCCACATGGCGGTCAATCTGAGCCTCGTGCCGGCCAAGGGCATGACGCTGCCGTTCATCTCCTTCGGCGGCTCGTCGATGATCGGCTCGGCCTTGGCGTTGGGCTGCTGCCTCTCGCTGCTGCGGGACCGGCCTGGCGCCTATCTCTATCCCGGACGCAGGCGCGCAGAGCCATGACCAAGAAGATCGTCGTCATCGCAGCGGGGGGAACCGGCGGGCATTTGTTTCCGGCGGCCGCGTTCGGAGAAGAGATGGCGCGCCGCGGCTGGCGCGTCATGCTGATGACGGATGCGCGTGGACGCCGCTACGCGGAGAACTTTCCGGCTGAGCGCATCGATGACGTTCCCGCCGCTTCGCTGTCGGCAAACCCGGTCACCGCGATCCCGGCGGCGCTGAAGATTTGGCGCGGCATCAATGCGGCCAAGCAGCGCTTCAGCGAAGCGCCGCCTTCGCTGGTGGCCGGCTTCGGCGGCTATCCTTCATTTCCAGCTTTGATGGCGGCGCGCGCGCGCCGGATTCCGATCCTGATTCACGAGCAGAACTCGGTGCTGGGCCGCGTCAATCGCGCCATGGCCGGAAGCGCCGCCATCGTCGCTTGCGGCTTCGAGCGGTTGGACCGGCTGCCGGACAGCGCCGCGGCGCGCAAGCATGTCGTCGGCAATCCGGTTCGCTTGCCCATTCTGGCGGTGCGCGAACAAGCCTATCCCGAAGCGCCGGCGGGCGGGCGGCTCAATCTGTTGATCATCGGCGGCAGCCAGGGCGCGCGCATTTTCGGCGACGTGATTCCGGCTGCGATCGCGCGCCTGCCGGAGGCTTTGCGCGCGCGCCTCGATGTCGTCCATCAGGTGCGCGAGGAGCAGGTCGAGGCGGCGCGGCAAGCCTACAGCGCGGCTGCGGTGAACGCCGAAGTCGCGCCTTTCTTCCAGGACATGGGACGCCGGCTCGGCGCCGCGCATCTGGTGATCGCGCGCGCCGGCGCTTCGACCGTAACCGAACTTCAGGTCGCCGGGCGGCCGGCGATCCTCATTCCCTTCGCCGCGGCGGCGGACGATCACCAGACCGCGAACGCCGAGGGGCTCACCGCCGTCGGCGCCGCCGACGTTATCGCGGAAGCTGCGTTTGAGCCTGTGGGGCTTGCGGCGCTGCTGGAGCGCCGCCTTGCCGATCCGCACGCGCTTGCCGTGCGCGCCGCCGCCGCTCGCGCCGCCGCCAAACCGGAAGCGGCGAAAAGCTTGGCGGACTTGGCCGAAGCCGTCGCGGCTTGATAAAATGACCATACCATGACTATACTCTGGTCATGAGTACCTATTCGGTCGCCGAAGCCAAAGCCAAGCTCTCGGCCCTCATCAATGAAGCGATGGAGGGCAAAAGCGTGGTTATCACGCGCCACGGCCAGCCGGTGGTGGAGTTGCGTGCGACTGCCGCCGTGCCGCGGCGCATTACCCAAGCCGACCTCGATTGGCTGGCCGAGCGGCGCAAGGGGCTTACGCCGGCAAAAATAGACGCAACAACCCTTCTGTCCAAAATGCGGGACGAGGACTGGAAGTGAGCGTCTATGTCGACGCTGACGTGCTGGCGTCGCTCTTTTCCCCAGACGCAAATACTGGGCGCGCCTCGGCAGCAATGGCCTCGATCGATCAGGATGTCGTGGCCAGCGACTTCGCTTGCGCCGAGTTCGCGTCCGTCGTCGCCAAGCGTGTTCGGATGCGCGCGCTGACGGTGGCGCAGGGCCGACGCGTACTGGCGACGTTCGATGAGTGGGTGTCGTCCCATGTGTTTGTGGCGCCGACTGAACCGGGGGACATTTCCCAGTGCGCCAAGTATCTCCGTCGCCTGGACCTGCCGTTGCGAACGCCTGACGCCCTGCACATCGCCATCGCCAGCCGGCTCCGCGCGCCGATCCTGAGCTTTGACAGGAATCTGCTTTCCAGCGCCCGCAGGCTGGGCGTGCCAACGGCCTGACGTCTGCCTGCATCCAACTGCCCCGCCGGCGGCGGTAAAGGGGCAGAAGCGCCCCTTGAGGCGGCACGAGGCAGACATGGCGGCCGAGTTGTTTCGGGATTTCTGGTGGCTCCTGTTCCCGATCTTCGGGATGGTGATGGCGGTTCTGGGCATGGCGCGCGATAACGCCGCGCAGGACGATATCGTGCGTCGGGCCCGCGAGCAGCTGGAGCGTCGGTGATGAGTTTCGAAGAGTTCTTCCGCGACTTCTGGTGGCTGATGTTTCCCGTCTTCGGGATGTTCATCGCGTTCATGGGCATGGTTCAGAGCGAGAGCCGCAGCCGCAAGGTCATGGATCTGATCAAGTCGTATGTGGATCAGGGCAAGGAGCCGCCGCCGGAATTGCTGAAACTGGCGGCGCAGCGAAGCGACTACGATATGGATATGAACGGCTGGACCCCGCCGAGCATGCGCAACAATAGCGCTTGGTCCTTCTTCATGTTCGCCGGCCTCGCCGCAGGGTTCGCGGTGGCCTATGCCTTCATCGGTCAGACGGAGGACTGGGCCTGGGTCTTCCTGGCCGTGGCGGTCACCATGGCGGTGATGGCGGTTGGCGCTCTAATTCTCTTGATCACCGGCGCCAAGCGTTGATCCATGGCTGCCGCCGGGGAGGAGGCGCGGCTGATCGGGCTGGCGCGCGCGGGCGACTTCGCCGCCTTCGGCCGGCTGGTCGATCTGCATCAAGCCGCGGTGCGTGCGTTTCTGCGCCGCGTCACCGGCAATCATGCCGACGCGGACGATCTGGCTCAGGAGGCCTTCGCGCGAACATGGGAAGTGCTGCATCGCTTCGACGGAACCTCTTCGCTGCGCACCTTCATCTGCGGCGTGGCGTTCCAGTATTGGCGCCGCGCCAGGCGCGCGCAGAACCGACGCGAGGTCCGCGAGACGGCGTATGCGGACTTGAGCGACACGCAGACGGACGAGCCGCCCGAGCGCGCCGCCCAGCGTCTGGCGCTGCGCAAGGCTATGGAGGAGTTGCCCGAAGATCAGCGTGCGGCGCTGGCGCTTTGCCTGGGCCAGGAATTCACGCACGCCGAGGCGGCGGAGATTTTGGGTTTGCCGCTGGGTACGGTAAAGTCCCACGTGACCAGAGGCCGGGCGCGCTTGCAGGCGGCGCTCGGCGTCGCGGGAGTTGAGCGATGAGCGACGACCTCGAATTGGCCGCTCTGTTGGGAGACGCGCCACGGACGCCCGATCCGGGTTTCCGTTTCGACGTGCTGGCGCTGACCGCCGAGCGCGCCCGCCGCCAGGGCGCGCGCCGACGGGCCTTGCGGCTCGTGTCGACCTTCACCCTCATCGGCCTGATTTTTCCTCTGGCGCAGGCCTTTGGCGTTGGTTTCGCCGAGTTGCAGCCGTTGCTCTTGGTTGCGGGCACGCTGGGTCTCGCCTATGTGCTCGCGGTGTTGACCATCGACGGCCCGCGCGCCGCGCTGGCGCGATCCCGCGCCATGCTGCGGACGTCGCTCATAAGGGTCTAGGGGAGGAGCGAATGGCCCGGTACGTAATCCTCGCGCCGATGATGACGGTGCCGCGGCCGATGCCTATAGCGGAGGCTGACACCCCTGCGGACGCCATTCGCAAGGCGCGCGAGTTCGAGCAAAAGGGAAAGCGGAATCTGCAGATCGGCGATACGGACGCGGCACAATACTACCCGATCGTTCAGTTCGCGGCCATGCACGGCATCCGCTGAACCGTCCTTGGCGCCGCTTGCAGCGCGCGTAGAATGGCGCAGACAGGGGAATACATGATCCGCCGCGCCATTCCTTTCGACACCGGGCCTATTCATTTCGTCGGCATCGGCGGCATTGGCATGTCGGGTATCGCCGCCGTGATGAAGAACCTCGGTTACGAGGTGACCGGCTCCGACGCCAAGGACGGCGCCAATATCGAACGTCTGCGCGCCCAGGGCATCCATGTCACCATCGGCCACAAGGCCGAGAGCGCCGCCCACGCAGGCGTGGTGGTGATTTCCTCGGCCATCAAGAACGGCAATCCGGAAGTCGACACAGCGCGCGCGCGCGGCGTGCCGATCGTCCGCCGCGCCGAGATGCTGGCCGAAATCATGCGGCTCAAATGGACCGTGGCCATCGGCGGCACCCACGGCAAGACGACGACCACCTCGATGATCGCGGCGCTGCTCGATGCAGGCGGCAAGGATCCCACTGTTATCAATGGCGGCATCATCAACGCCTACGGCGCAAACGCGCGCATGGGCGAGGGCGAGTGGATGGTGGTGGAAGCCGACGAAAGCGACGGCACCTTCACGCGCCTGCGCGCCACTGCGGTGGTCGTCACCAACATGGACCCTGAGCACCTCGATCATTATGGCTCGGTTGAGGCGATGAATGCGGCGTATCAGACGTTCGTCGAGAATATTCCGTTCTACGGCTTCGCGGTGATGTGTCTCGATCATCCGCAGGTGCAGGCGCTCGCGGCGCAGGTGCGCGACCGGCGGATCGTTTCTTATGGCTTCAATCCGCAGGCGGATGTGTGCGCTGTGAACGTGCGCCCCTCGCGCGACGGCTCGACCTTCGATGTGGTGGCGCGCCGCAAAGGCGAGGGGCCTGGCGTGACGCTGCACGATCTGTTCTTGCCCGTGGCGGGCCGTCACAACGTGCAGAACGCGGTGGCGGCGATCGCAGTTGCACGCGAACTGGGCGTCACCGATGACGGCATCCGCAAAGGTTTGAAGAAATTTTCTGGTGTGAAGCGGCGCTTCACCACCACCGGTTATTGGAACGAAGTTCGGATCGTCGACGATTACGCCCACCATCCGGTGGAGATCGCCGCCGTGTTGTCGGCCGCGCGTGAGATGACCGAGGGGCGCGTGCTCGCCGTGGTGCAGCCGCACCGCTTCACGCGTTTGCGCGACTTGTTCAAGGAGTTCTCAACCTGCTTTAACGACGCCGACATCGTTGCGGTGTCGGATGTTTATCCCGCCGGCGAAGCGCCGATCGATGGCGTCAGCGCCGATACATTGGCCGCAAGCCTGAAGAGTCACGGTCACCGCGACGCGCGCCGACTGGCTTCTCTGGAAGATCTGCCGGCGTTCGTGCGCGCTGAAGCAAAGCCCGGCGACATCGTCGTATGCCTCGGCGCTGGCGACATCACCGCGTACGCGAACGCGCTTCCCGGAAAGCTCGGCGCGGCGGCGGCCTGAGTCAGTGTTGCCTCCAACTTCCGCCCGAATGTGGCGCATGAATGAAGCCATGAGAATCTGGCTCTCGGCTGTCGCCACCCTTGCCTTATCAGCCTGCGCGAGCACGGCCACACCAACGGAAGGCGTCACCCGCGTCGTGTCGACGACATCATTCGGCATGTGCGTAGGCTATTGCACGACGCGGCTTGAGATTTCCGAGGGCGAGGCCGTTCTTATCCGCCAGGCGCGCGGCGGTCGCGGCGCACCTCAGGATTTGCCCGATCAGCGCACCTCGCGCCCGCTCACGACAGCTGAGTGGCAAGACATTCAGCGCCTCGCGGCGCGCGCCGACTTTGAGGCGATGCCCGATGTGGTCGGCTGCCCCGATTGCGCCGACGGCGGCGCCGAGGGGCTTGTTGTCGAGAGCGCAGGCGAAACCGAAAGCGTGTCTTTCGAGCACGGCGCTTCACTTGCATCAGCCCAACCGCTGCTCAATCGCGTGCGGGCGCTGCGGGCGCAGTTGACGCCGGAAGAGGCGAGGTAGCTGCTACGCGCCGCCGCACATGTGTTGCGAGTCAGGGGCGCTCCAGGTCCCGCCCGTCCGAGCGTTGGCGGCGGCCTGCCGCGATCAGTGTCGAATATCGGCAGGCTGAGCGTAGCGCCAATGATCTCCGGTCAGTGCGTGATTGGCGGCGTTTCCCAGACTTGTGCGACGCCGCGCCCTACAATGAGCATGCGCGTTCCATCGGGAGAGAAATGCGCGTCGGCGACGACGCCGGAAGGTCCAGGACGAACGCCTGGAATTGTAGGATCGAATGGCGCGAACCTCAGGACGATATCGCCTGAGGCGATATCCCAGATGCTCGCTGTGTTCCAAGGATCGCCGGTGAGGACCTTTGTGCCGTCCGGCGAAAACGCAACGCTGTGAAATGGCTCATGCCGACTTGCAATTGCGACAGTGCGGACCTCTCGCCCGTTGGCTGTGTCGTACACTGTCACGCTGTCCCAGCCGACTATGGCGAACCGGCGCCCATCGGGAGAGTAGGCGTGCACCGGGCCGACAAAGCCCAGCGCATACAACAACCGCCCGCTGGCGGCGTCCCAGACTCGCGTCGGCTCTTCGGCTTCCCAATCGGGCGGCCCTCCGCCCCATGTCACGATGCGGGCGCCGTCGGGAGAATAGATGACCCCGCTCAGACGATCGAAGCGGCCCGCGAACCTGAACAGGCGCCGGCCGGTCGCGGCGTCCCAAAGGATCGCCGTGTAGTTATCGGAGAGCGTGGCGATGCGCGCGCCATCGGCCGCAAGCACGGCGGTGTTCACACGGCTTTCGTCATCGCGAACCGAAATCAGGACGCTCCCATCCGCGCCGCGAACTTGAGCGGTCCCGTCTTCGACAGTCACGGAGCGCGGTTCGTCTCGTGGCGCGGCACCGATCAGGCGCCCGTTGCTTGCGTCCCACTCTCGCGCGATGACCTCGGCTGCGTCGTCCCACGAGCGCTCGACGCTCTCGGTGATGATGCGGCGCCCGTCAGCGGAGAAGCGTGCTGAGGTGATTATGTCGTCGCGGAGCGTGTAGAGAAGCCGAGGAGGGGCGGTCTCCGGCGCCGCAGGCGCTGGCTCAGCCCCGCCCGCGGGGCATTCACTCTCGAACGCCAGCCGAAAGGCGCAAGGACCCACCTGCGCCCACCCCTGAGATCCGTCAGCGCGCACGATCCGGAGCCACGCCTCATTTTGTTCCTGCGGCCGCACTTGTCGCCAATCGATGCGGGGCGCATCGGGTCGCGTAAAGTACACTTCCTCTTGCTCTTCGTCTGTTTCCACCAGGTATGACTCGTCCGTAGGATCGTCCCAGTCCAAGAACGGGTATGCGTCTGGCCACATCGACGGATAGACCGTATCGCCGGCCCTCAGCCCGCCGCCGGCTCGACGCACAATGCCGCGATGAGCATAGTGGCGAACTCTCATGTCGCCGATGACGTCGACCGTCTCTCCGGGCGCGACCTCGGCGACGACGCGCGCCGATGCAATCGGACGCTCACGCAGCGCCACGCTGTCGGAACCTGACGCAAGCATCGATACCGGATATTGCTCGCAGGCGCCCTCGTCTCCGTCGTCGTAGCAATACTCGCCGCCACTGCTGGCCCTGAACGGCAAGCTTGTGGCGCCTCTCGGCGTCAGCGCGCACACGACGTTCTCGCCATCCCGCCACCAGAGTGCGGGCCAGGCGGCGCGCAGCACGAGCGCAGCCGCGCGGCATGAGCGTTCGCCGCCGCGCTCGACCGTGAGATCGATAGGTTGCCGCAGACGCGTGCGCGAAGCGCCGGCAATGCTGCAGAATAGAGAATCTCTTCGCTCGCTTGCGCGCCCAGTCCAACGGCCTTCCACCGCTGCGGCGACCCCCCGGCACTGCTCGCCGTAGAATTCTTCCTCAGAATAAGTCGCCGGGCGGAGGCGCGCCCTGCCGGATCGAATGTCGCGGACAGGCGCATCTGATGTTGCGTCAGGCGTGTTCGCCTGCGCCAACGCCGCCGCCCCTGTTGCTTGCTCGGGCTGAGCGGAACCTGGCGATCCGGCTAAGAGGGCGCATGCGAAGATCGCAAGCGCAGCAACAAAAGAAGAATTGCGCATGCCGTCCCCCAGAAACGCCCCGGTCGCGAGACTAGGCGCACCCATTGGAGCTGTCACCTGCGCCGGGCGCAGCATGTCGAGGACGAAACATTTGACCTTTGGCCCGACTCCTGGCCCCAGGGTCAAATGCCGGATACCGCCCACCGCAAGCCCAAGCCGCTGCGCGCGGCGATCGTTTATGACTTCGACGGCACGCTGGCGCGCGGAAACCTGCAAGAGCGGAGCTTCATCCCCGACATCGCCGGCATGAAGCACGCCGATTTCTGGCTTGAAGTGAAGCGTCTGGCCAAGCTTGAAGACGCCGACGAAATCCTCGTCTACATGCATTTGATGCTCGATCGCGCCCGCGCCGCCGGCCATCCGGTCACGCGCAAGCAGTTGCAGGAAACCGGCGCCGATCCCGATTTCTTCGATGGGCTCGATCATTGGTTCGAGCGCATCGACTCGTTCGCCGACGATCTAGGCTTGCAGCTCGATCATTACGTCGTCTCGTCCGGCATCTACGAAATGATCGAGGGCTGCCCGCTCTTCCATCGCTTCCGCAATGTCTTCGCCTCTCGCTTTCTCTACGACAAGAACGGCGAAGCCAAATGGCCGAGCGTGGCCATCAACTACACCACCAAGACGCAATTCCTGTTTCGCATCAACAAGGGCATCGAGAACGTCTGGGACACGGAGAGCATCAATCGCTGGGTGCATGACGATGCGCGCACGCTGCCGTTCGAGCGCATGATCTTCATCGGCGATGGCGACACAGACATTCCGTCGATGAAGATGGTGACGAGCCAGGGCGGCTGCGCCATCGCCGTGCTCGATCCCTATCAATGGACCGAGCCGCGCAGCTTGGACAAGGTCTCGCGCCTAATCGCCGAGGATCGCGTCAGCTACGTCGCGCCGGCCGATTATCAGCCGAAGAGCCAGCTCGACGTGATCGTCAAAGGCGCGTTGGGGCGCATTGCGCTGCGCGCCGGCCTGCCGGTGAACGCCTAGCTGCCCTGGTCGGCGTGCTCTATGGGCGCGCGCTCTATTGCCGTGACCTGATAGGGGAACGGCGGATCGCCGCCCATCAATTGCACCCCTGAAGGATCGCCGACGCAGATGAAGCTCGTCACCGAACGCACGGAGATGGCGTGGGTCCAATCCAGATCGCGCGTGTTCGAAGGAATTGTGACGATGTATTCGCGTTGCGGGCTGACGCGTAGGCGCACGCGATGCTCGTCAACGACGCCGTAGCCGCGCACATCGAGAGTGCGGAAGCAGTCGCGTTCCGCCGCGCTGCTGGAGGTTTCCGTCGAGGCGCACGCAGAAAGCGCCAAAGCGGCGGAGAGCAGGGTGATGCGAAGCATGAAGCAGATCTCCAGATTAGCTTCCCTGCGGCGCAGCGGCGTCTTCCGCGGCGCGCGTGATGGAAACGATGGGATAGGTGCGGCGCGGATCGCCGCCGATCAGTTCCACGCCCAGACCGTTGCCTGTGCAGATGCGCCCGGTGGAGGAGCGCAGGGCGATGGCGTGCGTCCAGTCGAGATCGCGGGCGTTCCACATCGTAGTGAGAACGTAATTGCGGTTGGCGCCGACCCGCAAGCCGATATGGGTGTTGTCGATTACGGTGAAGCCGTTAGCTTGTTCGCTGTTGAAGCAATCGTTGACGCTGGCGCTTTGGCCGCCGGCGGCGTCGGTGCTGGCGCACGCGGCAAGCGTCCACAGGGCGAACAGGGCGGAAAAGGCGATCAAAATTTTCTGCATGAGGAGCGGTCTCCTTGTGCCGGCATTATGGGGGCGCAGACGCGGTTGGGCGAGCGGCGCAGTGCGTTGACGGGGCTCAAAAGCCTGCGATACCCCATCAACAATGAGTGAACTCGACCTGCCGCCGGTGCGTGGCCAGCTGCTCCGGGGCGAAAAGCTGGCGCCGTTCACCTGGTTTCGGGTGGGCGGCCCGGCGGATGCGCTGTTCCTGCCGGCGGACGAAGACGACCTGGGCCAGTTCCTGGCGGCGTTGCCGGAAGCAATACCGATCACGGTGCTCGGCGTCGGCTCCAACGTCATCGTGCGCGACGGGGGCGTGTCCGGCGTCGTCATCCGCTTGGCCGGCCGCCAATTCGCGCAGATCGTCACAGACTTCGACGGCGTGGATCCGCCGGAGGCGCGCATTGTCGCCGGCGCCGGCGCGCTCGATGCGATGGTGGCGAAGGCGGCGGCGAAAGCGGGCATTGCCGGTCTTGAATTCTACGCCGGCATTCCCGGCACCATCGGCGGTGCGCTCACAATGAATGCGGGCTGCTACGGCGCCGAAACCAAGGACGTGCTCGAGGCGGCTTGGGGCTTCACCCGCCGCGGTGAAAAACGGACGTTTGGCGTTGACGAGTTCGGCTTCACCTATCGCCATAACGCTATCGAGGAACCGATCATCTGGATGCAGGCTGTGTTCCGCGGCCGTCGCGACGATCCTGATGCTGTCGCCGCGCGCATGGCTGAGATCACGGCGCGGCGCGAAGCCTCGCAGCCGATCCGCGAGAAGACCGGCGGCTCGACGTTCAAGAACCCTGTTGGACCGGATGGCGAAAAGCTTTCCGCCTGGAAGCTCAACGACGAAGCGGGCATGCGCGGCCATCGCCGCGGCGGCGCCCAGGTGAGCGAAAAGCACGCCAACTTCCTGATCAATGTCGGCGAGGCCACCGCCGCCGATATCGAGGGCCTGGGCGAAGAGGTGCGCGCCGCGGTGAAGGCCAAGCACGGCATCGAACTGGAATGGGAAATCAAGCGGATCGGGCGCGCCTAGTTCCCGGTCCAACTGCAAAGATGGAAGGGAGTGTCCCAGATTGCCGCCTGGAAGGCGGCGGTCCTTAGTGGCTTTTCCGCCGCCGCCGCTCTAAACCCCGCCCATCAATCCTCAGAGACGTTCAGGGAACCTGCCCGCATGCGTTTGAAGCCGAATATCCTCGCCGCGATCGGCAACACGCCGCTCGTGAAGCTCAACAAGGTCGTGCCGAAGGGCGCTGCCGAGGTGTGGGTGAAGTGCGAGTATCTCAATCCCGCCGGCTCGATCAAAGATCGGATGGCCCACTACATCGTCGAAAAGGCCGAACGCGAAGGCATCCTGAAGCCGGGCGGGCTGATCGTCGAGAACACCTCCGGCAATACCGGCCAGGGCCTCGCCATGGCCGCGGCGATCAAGGGTTATCGCTGCATCTTCACCATGCCGGACAAGATGAGCAAGGAGAAGCAGGACTCGCTGCGCGCCTACGGCGCCGAAGTGATCATCACCCCGACAGACGTGCCGGGAGATTCACCCGAGCACTATGTCAACGTCGCCAAGAAGATCGCTCAGGATACGCCAGGCGCCTTCTATGTCGATCAGTATCACTCGCAGTGGAACATCGAGGCGCACTATTATTCTACAGGCAAAGAGATTTTCGAAGACACCGACGGCGGCAAGTTCGATGTTTTCGTGGGCGGCACCGGCACCGGCGGCACGGTTTCAGGCGTTGGGCGCTATCTGAAAGAGCATGCGCCGAACGTGAAAATCATCGGCGCAGATCCGTTGGGCTCGGTGCACTATCATCTCTTCCACACCAAGACGCTGCCGACCGCGCACGTCTACATGGTCGAAGGCATCGGCGAAGATATCGAATGCCGGGCCATGGATTTCTCGGTCGTCGACGACATGCGGCAGGTAAACGACCGCGACAGCTTCGTCATGGCGCGCCGGCTTGTGCGCGAGGAGGGGCTCTTCTGCGGCGGATCGTCTGGCTCCAACGTGCATGTGGCCATCGAGATCGCCAAGGAGATCGGGCCGGGCAAGGTGGTGATCACGGTGCTGCCCGACCACGGCAATCGCTATGTCTCAAAGTTCCTTTCGGACGCCTGGATGAAGGAGCACGGCTTCACCGAAACCGAGAAGGAACTCGGTTTTGTCGAGGAATTGCTCAAAGGGCTGAAAACCAAGCCGATCACGGCAAACGCCGACGCGCCGCTGCGCGATGTGGTCAATCTGATGCGTGAGCATGGGGTCAGCCAAGTGCCGCTGATCGAGCGCGGCAAGCTCAACGCCATCGTGCACGAGAGCGATATTCTCGGAAAAATGCAAAAGCGCGAGTTCGACCTGAATGCGCCGGCCAAGAGCGTCGCGTCGCCGATCGCCGGCCTCATCTATCCGAAGGCGCGGATCGAAGAGCTCTTCCATATCTTCGCCACCGATCACGTAGCGGTGGTGGTGGACGCCTCCAACGTGGTCGGCGTGATTTCGAAGATCGATCTGATCGAATATCTGGCGGGACGGGGCAGGTAGTCGCCATGCATCACGACAACAAACGCTTCGGCACGCGTTGCATTCACGCCGGCCAGCAGCCCGATCCGACCACCGGCGCGATCATGACGCCGGTCTATCAGACCTCGACCTTCGTGCAGCAGAGCCCCGGCGTCATCATCGAGGATTACGACTACGCGCGCTCCGCCAACCCGACGCGCAAGGCGGCCGAGCGCAATATCGCCTCGCTTGAAGGCGGCCGCCACGGCCTGTTGTTTTCCTCGGGGCTGGCGGCGCAGGCGGCGTGCATTCATTTGTTGTCATCTGGCGATCACGTCGTGCTCTCGGATGACGTCTATGGCGGCACCTATCGCCAGTTCGACAAGGTGTTCAAACAATTCGGCATCACCTATACGCGCGCCGATTTGACCGATCTCGCGGCGGCGGAATCGGCCTTCACCTCGAAGACCAAATTGGTGTGGCTGGAAACGCCGACCAATCCGCTGTTGAAGGTGATCGACATCGCCGCGGTAGCGCGCTTGGCCAAAAGCAAGGGCGCGCTCACCATTGTCGATAATACGTTTGCGACGCCGGTGCTCACCAACCCGCTCTCGCTCGGCGCCGATATCGTCAGCCACTCGTGCACCAAGTATATCGGCGGCCACTCCGACGTGATCGGCGGCGCGCTGATCTGCAATGACGACGAGCTGGCGCAACGCCTGAAGTTCACCCAGAACGCGGTCGGCGCGATTGCGGCGCCCTGGGATAGCTTCCTGCTGATGCGCTCGACCAAGACGTTGCACGTGCGCGTGCAGCGCCATTGCGAGAACGCGGCGCGGATCGCCAACTTCCTCTCCAGGCACAAGGCGGTCGAGTGGGTGAACTACGCCGGCCTCCCCGGCAACAAGTACCACGCGATTGCCAAGGAGATCTGCCCGAAGGGCGCCGGCAGCGTCTTCACCTTCGGGCTCAAGNNGCGGTTATGGCGGCATGATCACCGCTTACTTCAAGGGCGGGCTCGAACCGGCGCGGCGCTTCCTGGAGCGGGTGCAGATCTTCTCACTGGCGGAATCGTTGGGTGGCGTCGAAAGCCTGATCGAGCACCCCGCCATCATGACCCACGCCTCTGTGGAACCGCGCCTGCGCGAGCAGATCGGGCTTACCGATGGGCTGGTGCGCTTCTCGGTCGGCATCGAAGACGTCGAAGACCTGATTGCGGATATTCAGGAAGCACTGGGCTAATATGGACCGCCGGCGCCCCGCCGGCCGGCTCC
>LWDN01000065.1 GCA_002083515.1 Proteobacteria bacterium HN_bin10 | reverse complement strand
CCCGCCCCACAAGGGGGCGGGGCGCCGCTGGAGCATTTCTCGTGAGATATCTCCCCCTCACCGACACCGATCGCCAGCAAATGCTGGGCGTCATCGGCGCGAAGACCATCGATCAACTGTTCGCCGATGTGCCGAAGGGCGCACTGCTGAAAGAGTTGGTCGATCTGCCGCGCGCACAGGGCGAGATCGAAGTGCATCGGCACCTGCAGCGCCTGGCGGAGAAGAACACGCCCGCCGGCCGCACCGCGTTCTTCCTTGGCGCCGGCGCCTATCGCCATCACGTGCCGGCGAGCGTCGATCACCTGATCCAGCGCAGCGAATTCCTCACCGCCTACACGCCCTACCAGCCCGAAATCGCACAGGGCACGCTGCAAGCGCTCTACGAATTCCAATCCCAAGTCGCCATGCTGCTCGACATGGAGGTCGCCAACGCCTCCATGTACGACGGCTCCACCGCTTGCGCCGAAGCGGCGATGATGGCCGCGCGCGTCACCAAGCGGAAGAAGATCATCTTCTCCGGCGGCGTGCATCCGCACTACGTTGAAACCGCGCGCACCGCCTGCGAAGCGCTCGGCCTCGAGATCGTCGCGCTGCCTGCGGCCGTCGATGACGAAGCGGCGGTGACGAAAGAGCTCTCCGCCGATGTCGCGGCGGTGATCGTGCAATCGCCGAACGTGTTCGGCACGGTGACCGATCTCGCCAAAATCGGCGAAGCGACGCGCGGCGCCGGCGCGCTGATGGTGGCGACCTTCACCGAGTGCGTCTCCTTCGGTCTGATCGAACCGGCAGGCAGCTACGGCGCCGACATCGTCTGCGGCGAGGGCCAGTCGATCGGCAATGCGCTCAATTTCGGCGGGCCGTATGTCGGCCTCTTCGCGGTGAAGGAAAAATACATCCGCCAGATGCCGGGCCGCGTCGCCGGTGAGACCATCGACGCCGACGGCAAGCGCGGCTTCGTGCTGACGCTGTCGACGCGCGAACAACACATCCGTCGCGAAAAGGCGACGTCTAACATCTGCACCAATTCCGGCCTCTGCCAGCTCGCCTGGACCATTCACATGACGCTGTTGGGCGAACAGGGTCTGCGTCAGTTGGCGACGCTCAATCACGAGAAGGCGATCGATCTCGCCGACGCGCTCGCCAAGGTGAAGGGCGTCGAGGTGCTGACCAAGCGCTTCTTCAACGAGATCGCCATCCGCGTGCCGGGCGATGCGCAGAGCATCGTCGATGCGCTGGCCGAGAAGGGCGTCATCGGCGGCGTCGCCATGAGCCGCCTCAATCCGAAGGCGGGCATGGACGATGTGCTGATCGCCTGTGCGACCGAGATGAACACGGACGAAGACATCGCCGCGTATGCCGATGCGCTGAAGGGGGTGCTGTGATGGTTCGTGGTGTCCCCGTCCTCCCCCGTGAGGGGGAGGTGGCGCGTGCGGAGCGCGCGACGGAGGGGTGGGCGCCAGCGCCTGCAACCTTCCGCGCCGCCCCCTCAGTCAGCCTCGCGGCTGACAGCTCCCCCTGTCGGGGGAGCACGAACACCTTCCGCTGGAGTCACGCATGATCACCGAAACCACCTCCGGCAATCGCGGCCTCTTGCAAGCCGAGCCGCTGATCTTCGAAACCGGTCATGCGACCGGCACGGGCGTCGATCTGCCCGCGCCGAAAGGCGCGCCGAACAAACTCGGCGGCCTCGGCCGTAAAGCCGCACTCGATCTCCCGGGCCTCTCCGAGCCGGAGACGATGCGCCACTTCGTGCGGCTCTCGCAGCGCAATTACGCCATCGATCTCGGCCTTTTTCCGCTTGGCTCGTGCACGATGAAGCACAACCCGCGTTTAAACGAGCGCGCCGCGCGCTTCGAGGGCTTCGCCGATCTGCATCCGCTGCAGCCGAGGTCCACGATCCAAGGCGCGCTCGAACTGATGGACGAACTGGCGCACTGGCTCTGCACTTTGACCGGCATGCCCGCCGTGGCGCTGTCGCCGAAAGCTGGCGCACACGGCGAGTTCGCCGGCATGCTGGCGATCAAGGCTGCGCTCGAAGCGCGCGGCGAAAACCACCGCAAGCGCGTGCTCGTGCCCAGCTCCGCGCACGGCACCAATCCCGCCACCGCCGCGGCGGCCGGCTTCACCGTCGATGAAATTCCGGCGCGCGATGACGGCCGCGTTCATCTCGACGACGTGAAGGCGAAGCTCGGCCCCGACGTCGCCGCCATCATGATCACCAATCCGAACACGTGCGGCCTGTTCGAGCCGGAGATCAAGAATATCGCCGACGCCATCCATGCGGCCGGCGCTTACTTCTATTGCGACGGCGCCAATTACAACGCCATCGTCGGCAAGGTGCGCCCCGGCGATCTCGGCGTCGACGCCATGCACATCAATTTGCACAAGACCTTCTCAACGCCCCACGGCGGCGGCGGTCCGGGCGCTGGCCCGACCGTGCTCAGTGCGGCTCTCGCGCCGTTCGCGCCCGTGCCGCATATCGTGCTGCGCGGCGGCAAGCGCGACCTCCGCGAACACGCCGATGGCACGCAAGCGTTCGGACGCATGTGCGCGTTCCACGGCCAGATGGGCATGTTCACCCGCGCGCTGGCCTACATGATGAGCCATGGGTCCGATGGTCTGCGTCAGGTTGCCGAAGACGCGGTGCTGAACGCCAATTATCTGCTCGCGCGCCTCAAGCCGCACTTCAATGCGCCGTTCGGCGAGAGGCCATGTATGCACGAAGTGCTGCTGGACGACAGCTCGATCAAGCCGAAGGGTGTCGAGACCATCGATGTGGCCAAGGCGCTGCTGGACGAGGGCTACCACCCGTTCACAACGTACTTTCCGCTGGTTGTGCACGGCGCCATGCTGATCGAGCCGACCGAAACCGAACCGAAGCGCGAACTGGACCGCTTCGCCGATGTGATGATCGCGCTGGCCGAGCGCGTGAACGCCGGCGATGCGCAGTTCTTCAAGCAGGCGCCGGTGCTGACGCCGCTGCGCCGTCTCGACGACACGCGCGCCGCGCGTCAGCCGAAATTGCGCTGGCGTCGAGGCGAAAACGACGCCGCCGCCCGCCACGCGGCAGAGTAGTGCTGGCATGGGAGGCGAACAGTCACCCTTGTTTGCCGATCCAGACCTGGACGTCATCGAAGCGTTCCTGGAGTCCGGTGATGCGCCCGAGGATGCGGCGTCACTCTCCGAATTGGACGGCATCCTGACCGCCGTCGCCATCGGCCCCGAACTGATTCCGCCGAGCGAGTGGCTTGAGGTGGTTTGGGGCGAGGGAAGCCCAAGTTTTGATAGCGCCGCGCAAGCTGAACGCGTGCTCACAGCCATTATGGCGCGCTACAACGAGATCATCCGAACGCTAGAGAGCGAACCGGAGCTGTTCGTCCCGATCTTGTACGAGGATGAGAATGGCTGCCTGGACGCTACTGGCTGGGCATGCGGATTCATGGCTGGCGTGGGGCTGCGCGCCGACGCGTGGGACCCATTCTTGAGATCGCGTCGGCATGGAGAATTCTTGGCCCCAATTTTGGCGCTGCTGCCAGAGGCGCCGGATCTTTTCGGCGATATGCCGGTTGCGGACTTGGCCGAGCTTCAGAGCGACGCCATTGAATTCCTTCCAGCGTGCGTTGTGTACGCTCATGCGCACTGGAGGAGAAAACGCCGGGGGCAGGCGGGCGTTGTGCAGAACGTCGAACTGCCATTGCGCGTCAAAGTAGGGCGCAACGAAGTTTGCCCGTGTGGATCGGGCAAGAAATTCAAGAAATGCTGCGGTGCAGCGGCCTAAGGCCCTTAGCCGAACTTGCGCTTCAGGTCGGCGACGCCATCTTGCACCAGGCCGGCTTGGGCGCTGTCGCTCATGCGGTCGCGGATCATCTTTTCGGCGGCGGCGATCGCGGCTTCGGCGGCGGCGGCGCGGACTTCGTCGGCGGCCTTTGTACCCGCCGCGGCGATGCGGTCATCGGCCTGACGCTCGCGGCGCGCCATCGCCGCTTGCATGGCGGCGCGCGTCTCTTCCGCCACCACGGCCGCCTGTTCCTTGGCGGTGGCGACAATCTCGCGCGCTTCCGCTTCGGCGGCGGCGCGCTTGGCGGTGTATTCGGCGTGCAGCTTTTCGGCTTCTTCGCGCAGCCGGCGCGCCTCGTGCAATTCCGTGGCGATCTCGTTCGAGCGCGCGTCGAGCATCGAAAGCACCATTGCCGGCACTTTCAGCCAGATCAGCAGGCCGAAGAACAGAACGAACGCCACCAGGGCGACGAGCGTCGCGTCGAAATACATCACGCTTCTCCAGCCGCGCGCTGACGCGGCGCCACATTGGCGGGCGCAATCCTGTCGGCGATCTCGCGCGCAAGCGCTTCCGCAATGCCAGGCACTTCGGCGAGCGCCTTCTTGCGCTCGGCGTCGACCTTGGCTTCGGCTTCGGCGATCCGCTTCGCGAGCCGCTGATCGGCGGCTTCCTGTTCGGCCGTCAATTTGGCCATCACGTCGGCGCGCGCCGCATCGACCATGGCGCGCGCTTCCGCGCGGGCCTTGGCCACCGCCTTCTCCATGTCCGCCCGCGCTTGCTCGGCGGCGGCGCTCTTCTGCGCCGCTTCGTCGAGATCGGTCTTAATCGTCCCGGCGCGGTTGGCTTGCACCGCCGCGACCTTGGGCAGAACCACGCGCGAGAGAACGAAGTAAAGCGCGCCGAACGTGATTACGAACCAGAACAGCTGGCTTGCGAACAAGCTCGGATCGAACGGCGGAAAGGCGCTGCCGGCCTCGCCGCCATGCGCCGCCGCATCGGCCGCGCCATGCGCTGCCGGATCTGCCGTTGTCGCGTGCGGATCGCCCGCCATCTTGCTTCGCTCCGCTTAGAACACGAACAGCAGCAAGAGCGCGATCAGCAGCGAGAAGATGCCGAGCGCTTCGGTCACGGCGAAGCCGAAGATCAGATTGCCGAACTGCTTCGGCGCTTCCGACGGGTTGCGCAGCGCGCCCTGCAGGAAGTTGCCGAAAATGATGCCGACGCCGATGCCGGCGCCGCCCATGCCGATCGCCGCGATGCCGGCCCCAATCAGTTTCGCTGCTTCAGCGTCCATAGTCTTCCTGCTCCAGTTTAGGTTTAACGTGTGGCCGTCAGTGATGGCCAGGGTGAAGGGCGTCGTTCAGATAGATGCAGGTGAGTAGTGCGAACACGTACGCCTGCAGGAACGCGACCAGAAATTCGAGCGCATAGAGCGCAACCGTCATTGTCAGCGGCAACAGAGAGCCAACGATGCCGACGGCGCCGGCGGCGGCCATCATCGGCACGAAGCCGGCGAACACTTTCAGCACCAGGTGGCCGGCCAGAATGTTGGCCCACAGACGCACCGCGTGGCTGAGCGGACGCGAGAAGAACGAGATCACCTCGATCAGCGTCACCAGCCACAATATGTACCACGGGATGCCGGAGGGGACGAACAGCTTGAGGAACTTCAAGCCGTTCTTGGCGAAGCCGATCACGATGACCGTGAAGAACACCATCAGCGCCATGGTGGCGGTGACCACGATCTGGCTGGTGGGAGTGAAGAAATACGGGAACATGCCGATCATGTTCGCCGCGAAAATGAACAGGAAGAGCGTGAACACGAACGGGAAGAACTTCTTGACGCCTTCCTCGCCGGCGGCGTCGCGCACCATGTTGTGGATGAAATCGTGCGCGCCTTCGGCCACCACTTGCGCCCGCCCCGGCACCACCGCCGCGGGCTTCATCGCCCACCACATGAAGCCGGCGGCCGCAGCCACGCCCGCCACCATGAACAGCGAGGCGTTGGTGAAGGTCGCGTCGACGGCGCCGAACTGAATCGGTTCGCTGATCGGTTCGATGTGGAACTGGTGGATCGGGTCGTTCGCCAAAACTCAAATCCTCAATCGTCGTCGTCGGGGATCGACGCCGCGTTCGGGTCCGGCGGGTTGGCCTTGTTGAACGACTGCGCCACGCGCACGACGTTCACCACGCCAGCCGCAAACCCCAGTCCAAAGCCGATCACCAGCCCCCACGGCGAGCTGTGGAGAAAGTAATCCGCCCCGTACCCGAGCAAGGCCCCGACAATAATCGCCGCGCCGAATTCCCCGCCGAACCGGAGCGCCAGCGAGGCTGGACTGGCCGGTTGCGAGGACCTTGGGGCGCCCTGACCGCGGGCGGCGTCGACACGCCGCCGCAGGTCGGAAAGGGCGTCCTCGGGCGGTTTATTGTCAGCCATAGAACGGTCCACGCGCCCGAAGGGGCCGACTCGCCATGAGGGCCCCCCGTTCGCGCGCGCGGAACCTAGCAGCGGCCCCCTAGAGGTCAAGGAAACCGCGTGCGACATTTGCTTCGGATTTCAAGCCGCCCGCGCACCCCGGCTCTGCGAAAGCGCAGGGCGTTCCTGATGCTTGGGCTCAGAACGCAGGGTGATTGGGATCGGGCTCGCTCTGGCCCGTGGCGATGCGCATCAGGTCGCGCACTTGGCCGAGCCGCTCATAGCCCAGGAACGCCAGCATGAAGAGTTCGCACAGGAAGCGCCAATAGATCAGCGCCACCGCGCCCACCGCAGGCACGGCGAGCAATTGCATGAGGCCGAGCCCGAAATTGCCGCCGACGAGCGAGAAGACCGCGGTCAGCAGCGCGCCGATCGCCGCGATCGCGATCACGGCGGCGCCGAAATAATAGACGAGCTTCACCAGCGTTGGTCCGATCAGGCGGTCGAAGCTCAACAGACGCTGCAGAAAAGACGACATGGGGACCCCGCCGAATCGTGCTCGCCCGATCCGATCACAGCGTGTAGCCGCCGTCCACGACCAGGGTCGCGCCGGTGACGGGCGCGTCATCGGTCAAAAGCAATGCGATCAGGCGCTTGATATCGCCGGAAGAGCGCGCATAGGGCGCACCTTGCATCCGGGCGAACGCCGCCGCCTCGCCGCCGGCGTCGCGTGCGAGCTCATCGAGGACGGGCGCTTGCGACCACATGGGCGTTTCGGGGCCGCCCGCGGCGATAGCGTTGATGCGCACCTTGCGCTGTTCGCCCTCGTGCGCCGCGGCGCGGATCAATTCGAGCAGGCCTGGCGCCGCGCGCGCATCCGCAGGCGGCTTGATCGCGGCGGCGTCGCCGGTGACGAGAATGGCCCCGCCCTGAGCATTCTTGCTCATCAGCTCCATGATAGCGCGCAGACTGTGGATGGCGCTTTCGAGGGGCCTGCCGCCGCGCCAGTCGACAAGCTCCGTCTTCGGTTGGGCGGCGCCGGTATTGACCACCGCCCAGTCGAGGCGCCCGTACTGACTTTGGATGAAGCCGATCGCCTGGTCCCAGCGGCCGGCCTGGGCGGGATCGAACGCCAGCGTCGACATTCGCTCCGGCGCGACGCCGGCCGCTTCGATGTCGTCGGCGGCGGCGGTGAGCGCCGCTTCATCCGCATCGGCCAACAGCAGCCCGCCCTGCGACTTGCGCGCCAGTTCGAGCGCACAGGCGGCACCGACGCCGGAACCGGCGCCGACCACCAAGCTCACGGGGTTCAGTCGAATCTGCATGCGCGCCCTCGTCCTTACGGTGAGCCCGGCGGCGCCTCAACTGTTGTCGCCATGGGGTGCGGCGCGCGCTATATCGCGGCGCATGACCCGCTTCGCGTTGCAGTTCGGCCAGACCCAATCCGGCCTGACCTATATCGAGCGCATGAGCGCCTACGGCATTTGTCCGCGCGGCGAAGCCAACATCGCCATTGTCCAGATCGGCAAGAAGGCGCCCTACGAGTACGATCTGCCGGGCGGCGGCATCGAGGCGGACGAGGATGAAGCCGCGGCTTTGATGCGCGAATTCCAGGAGGAGACGGGGCTTACGGTTTGGCCGACGCGCGTGCTCGGCCGGGCGGGGCAGTATTGGGTGAACAAGGGCGAGCCGCGCAATTCATTGTCGACCTTCTACGAAGTCGAACTCTCCGCCTCCGACAGCGCGCCTACGGAACCGGATCACGTCCTGCTTTGGATGGATCCGCGCGAAGCGTTGCTCAAACTGCGCCACGAAGCCCATGCCTGGGTGGTGATGCACTGGCTGCGGCTGCGCCGCGGCGGATAGCAGATTTTACTGGCTGGGTGGCGAGGGCGTCTCGTCGCCGCCGAGCGGATTGAATTCGCGCAAGCGCTCCAGGAACGTCGGATCGCGCACCTCGGGCAGCGGCGCGTTTTGCAACTCCGCGAGTTGCGGCGCCGGCGTGATCTCGACCAGCGGAATCCGCAGCGGGCGCACGTCGGGCACCAGCGCCAAGTCTTCCAACGACGCCGGCTCGGTGGCGAACACGGCGCCGCCGACCGACACGGTCGGCGCTTCGAGCTGTTGCGCGGTTTGTTGCGGCTCCAGCGGCGGCGCGCCGTTTGGCGCTTCGTTCGTGCGCACCCCGATCGCGACAGCGACAGCGGCGAGACTGGCGACGCCGAGCGCGGCCGCGGCGTGCTTGGCGGGCGGCTTGGGCGGATCGATCGCGTTAGCGACGGCTCGCAAGCGCTCGTTCAGCGCATGCCAAGCCCGTCCGCCGCGCACGCCGCGCCAGTTGGAAAAATCGATGACGCTCGCCTTGCGATCCTTGCGCTCGGGCCAGCCCGGCGCGGTCGCAATCTCGATCAGGCGCGACGCATCGCTCTGACGCAGCCACTCGAGCATATAGGACGAGCTTGGCGCATCCTTCGACCACACCATCATCACGGCGTGGCGCGCGGTCTTCGCCGCTTCGATCTCCGACGCCTGATGGCGCCCGCAAATGACGCGCACGCGATGCTCTTCGGCTTCGAGCAAGCGCACGAGATCCGCCACCAATTTCTTGGCGTCATGGGTGCTGACGGTGACGATGTCGATCATGGGCGGGGGGGGGGGCCGAATTTGAAACTTGAA
>LWDN01000064.1 GCA_002083515.1 Proteobacteria bacterium HN_bin10 | reverse complement strand
TGACGACCTCCGGCGGGGCCCGCCATGTGACCGGCTTCACCTCGCTCATCCATCAGTTCGGCCGGCTCAATGAAGCGCTCATGCCCATCACGATCGTCGGGCTCAATCCCCTTCGCGCCTGGCGGATCGTTCCCCTCGGCATCAAGATGCTGTTGAAGGGAAAGGTGCCGAATCCCCTGGGCGCGCCTTTCACCGGCATCCGACAGATCCGCTCCATCTTCCACACCGCCCGGCGACGCACGGCGCATCTATGACCGCCCGATTCCGGGTGATCGAGGACATTGCGCTGGCCGATGCGGCCTTCGAAGCGACCGGCGATTCCCCCTCGGAACTCTGCCTGGCCGCCGCCCAGGCGCTGATTGAAACCCTCGCGGACCCCGCAACGGTCGAACCCGGTTGGAGCCGCCCTGTCTCCCTCCGCGCCGTCGATCTCCCCGATCTCCTCTTTGACTGGCTCTCCGAACTGGTGTATCTCAAAGACGCGGACGCCGTCGTGTTTCGCGAGGTCTCGCCTCTCGTCGTCGATGGCCGTCCGGGAACGGAGTGGTCGCTGACTGCGACCGTGATCGGCGCGCCGATCGATCCCGCGCGACAAGAGCTTCGCGCCGACGTCAAGGCCGTCACGAAACACCTCTACGACGTCCGGCAGGACGGCGCACAGTGGGTCGCACGGGTGGTGTTGGATATTTGAATTGGCAAGAGGCCAGGGGCCAGAGGCAAGGGGCTATGGGCGAGGACAAGGACATCCGATGTTCTTGCCTATGGCCTCGCGCCCATTGCCTATCGCCTTTGACCCATAGCCTATCGCTACTCGCCTCTTGCCCATCACCTTGACGCGCGCGACAACGCGCGTCACCGATGGAAATATGAAACTCCAGACCGACAT
Organism: Proteobacteria bacterium HN_bin10; assembly: GCA_002083515.1. Lineage (GTDB taxonomy): Bacteria > Pseudomonadota > Alphaproteobacteria > Caulobacterales > Aquidulcibacteraceae > Vitreimonas. The sequence goes on along the minus strand of LWDN01000064.1, from coordinate 1,545 downwards.
GACCGTGAACCGGATCACGGACCAGATCTGGGAGATTCCTCCGTCCGAAAAACCCGGGATGATCGTCCCCGCCCGCATCTATGCCACCGAGACGATCCTCACGAGCATGGATCGCGGCGTCTTCGAGCAGGTGACCAACGTCGCCTGCCTGCCCGGTATCCGCGGCCATGCCCTCTGCATGCCCGACGGCCACTGGGGCTACGGATTTCCGATCGGCGGCGTCGCGGCCTTCGATCTTCGCGAAGGGATCGTCTCCCCCGGCGGCGTCGGATATGATATCAACTGCGGGATGCGGCTCATCCGGACCGACCTCACGCTGGCAGACGTGCAACCGAACCTGGACCGGTTGCTCAACGAGCTGTTTCGCGCGGTGCCGGCCGGAGTCGGATCGAAGGGATTCGTGTCGCTCAGCCGGAACCAATTCGAGGAGGTCATGCGCCGGGGCGCCCGCTGGTGTGTCGACCAGGGCTATGGGTGGCATGAGGACTTGGAGCGCATCGAAGAGCAGGGCTGCATCCCCGGGGCCGACCCGTCGAAAGTCACCGATCACGCCCTCCAGCGAGGGATCAGCCAGCTGGGCACCTTGGGGTCCGGGAATCACTACCTGGAAGTGCAGGTGGCCTCCAACGATCGGATCTTCGACGCCGACACCGCAGCGGCGCTGGGGATCACCGGGCAGGACCAGATCGTCGTCATGGTCCATTGCGGCTCGCGCGGGTTCGGCCATCAAGTCGCCAGCGACTTTCTCAAAGTCTTCGAGAAGGCCATGCGTCGGTACGGCATCTCGGTCAAGGATCAGCAGTTGGCCTGCGCGCCCTTTCAGTCGCCCGAGGGGCAAGACTACTTCGCCGCGATGAACTGCGCCGCTAATACCGCCTTTGCAAACCGCCAGGTCATCACCCATCAGATTCGCGAGGCGTTTGCGCGCGTCTTCGGGCGATCGGCGGAAGAGCTGGGCATGCACCTGGTGTACGACGTGGCCCATAACATCGCCAAGGTGGAACGCTATGCCGAAGGTGAACTCTTGGTCCACCGCAAGGGATCGACGCGGGCCTTCGGCCCGGGACGCGCGGAGCTGCCGGAGCTGTACCGCCGGACCGGCCAGCCGGTCATCTGTGGCGGCTCCATGGAAACCGGTTCGTATCTGCTGGTCGGCACCGATCAAGCCATGCGCGAGACCTTCGGGTCCACCATGCACGGCTCCGGACGCACCATGTCGAGGGCCCAGGCGAAGAAGTCGGTGCGGGGCGAGCAGGTCCGCCAACAGATGAAAGAGCATGGGATCATCGTGAAGGCCGTGTCCATGTCGGGTCTGGCCGAAGAGGCGGGTTTCGCCTACAAGAATATTTCTGATGTCGTGGAGACGGTGGATCGGGCGGGGATCACCAAAAAAGTGGCGGAGCTGCGGCCGATTGGGAATATTAAAGGATAGAGTGAGGGATGGCGAGGGCGATTTCTGTGCTCGCGCAACGCGCGCCCGCCGGGGAAGCGGACGTCTCGGCGTCCGCGGGGCTGGGGGGTGAAATGGCGGGCCTCGTTGGACGC
>LWDN01000063.1:5534-11216 GCA_002083515.1 Proteobacteria bacterium HN_bin10 | reverse complement strand
CCATCCCGGATACTAACATGAATTGAGCCATGTTGGATCAATCTGTATATAAGTACTTGACATGATACGTCTAGGTATGGCACTCGATCTATGCGTACATCGACTTTTGAGGCCTCAATGGACATCGTGAAATCTTCTGAAGTCTTTGATGAAGAAGCACTTGCCCGAGAGTTTGAAGAACGGGAATCTGCTCCCCAACTTACCTCAGAGACCCGACCAGCACCACCTGACTTCAACCCGGCTCGGTTTTCGGAACTCGTCTGCCAAACACTTGACCATCCTGATTTTCGCGCCCTCCCCTCTCATCAACAGATCCTCTATGTACAATTCCTTCGACACAGCCACGGATGTGGCACGAGTCATGTTCAGGCGTCGATCGCCGATATGGCGCAATGGGTGGGGACACGCGGAAAGAATGCACTCCGCGCCAGACAGCAACTGGTGACGGCCGGCCTACTCAAAATCACCGTTCGCCCACGTCATTTTGTCAAAGGTCAATTTGAAGTGCGACTCTTCTCGCCACAGGCTCGCCCACACATCTCGCCAGACACCATGATCCATCGCTTTCATCAATTCACAGCGAAAGATCTTGAAATCCTCGATTCGCAAATTCGAACAGCCGAGCCTGAGATCCGCGAGGCCCTGCTTGACGACACCCGTCAGCTCTTGGTTGATATGAAAAGAGGAGGTTTCGAGCTTCCGCCTGAAACTGAAACGAAGATCTACAAGTATTTAGCTTTCGTGCGCTTGACCGGACGGTGGAGAATTACCTCTCGCTTCAAGGAGTGGGACGTTATTTAGACACCTCATTTCTCTCCCATCCTAATATGCTGAAACCTTTTACGTTGTATTTCAAAACAATTCTAAACTTATTCCGCTCTATATAGTCAAAGTTTCATACATAGCGGTCGGAGTTCTCGATTGATGAGTGATCCCTGGCTGGCCTTCAGAGTATACACAGCAACTTCAGTTTTCTAACTTGGACCTCTTATCATTTGAGCTCTTCCTTGGTCCATCGATGGGATACAGTCGAGAGCGCACAATACGATAAGTTGCGTCAACGCACCTATTAAATGTTCCTTCATATTTATGAATAAACTAATTGATATTATTAATTTATATAAAACTTTTCCAACATATTTTCATGACTTTACAGTCATATCGTTTATATATTCACAATATTTATAAATTCATGCAGTTTTCTTTTACATATCGTGTAATGTTTATTAGTTGCGTTGACGCAACCACTATTCGTTTTGAGATGGAGGACATACCATGGCTGTCTCTTAAGATATGTCATAGGGTCTGATCCGAGTTTTGGATAACTCATGCCTCATAATCATCATAAGTAAGGCGCCTCATCTGACTGAATATATCTACTCCCAAGTCTAATTGGCCCTATAACAAGTGGGTAATTCACTGTGTCCTACCATTTGGCCACGCATTTCCCCTTGACTTTGTTGCTACAGTTCTATACTTCAATGAACACTTAGTCTGCTTTTATCATAACTAGGAGGTCTGCAATGGGGGTGATAGTTGCCATAGCCACCCATAAAGGAGGTGTTGGAAAGACCACATCAGCGTCGAATCTCGCCGCGGGCCTTGCTCGCAGCAGTAAAGGGAAGAAATACCTTGTGGTCGATGCTGATCCGCAGGCAAACCTCACAGCCACCCTGTTCCCTCACGAACGTCGGGATTATAAAGGGCAGACGACGCTGGCCCACGTCCTTGGAGGCACTGCGGTACTTGATGAAGCCATCGTTGAAACCTCCACCAAAAATCTAGATCTCATTCCATCCCATATCGATCTTTTTGAACAAGAGAGTTATATCCAAGGAACTCCCCGTGCACTGCTTGGTTTGGATGCCGCGTTTCGGCAGTCTGCCTTACTTAATAACTATGACATGGTCATCATTGATTGCCCTCCGAATCTCGGCACCTTTATGTCCAACGCCTTGTATGCAGCCAATTACGTCATCGTGCCCGTTGCAGCCGGAGACAAATACGCCTTGGACGGCCTGCGCTCCTTACAGAACAAAGTTCAACAGGTCAACGTCGTGAAGACAGAACGCAAGACCGAATTATTGGGGTACCTTCTGACCCGTTGTGACATGCGTACAAACGTGGCGAAGACCATCGTCAAGACCATGCGGGATACATTCGGAGATCAGGTCTTTTCGACCATCATCCGCGAGAACACAGAGTTCGGTAAAGCCATCATGGTGAACAAGACGATTTTCCAGCAGGAATTGCGCGCCTCGGGCGCTGAGGATTATGCCGGGCTCGCCGCTGAAGTCGTATCGCGTGTGGCGAAGGCCAGCAAGAAACGAGACCTCTTGGAGGCTCAACTAGCGACGGAATCAGAATCACCCTCCGCTGAGGTCGTGGTGAGCTAATGAGTGGAAAGCAGCGAGTATCCAAAGAACGCCAAGAGCTCGAGGAACAAAGCCGTAGAGCTTTGATGGGATTGGGTATTACCAATGAGACCGCAATCCACGGAGTCCTTGCTGAAACACTCGGCGTCACGGCCCCTTCACCACAGCCAAAACCCTCCGTCACATCCTCGCCATCGACCGATAAGACTCCTCCGCCATCAGAGACTCACCCTGCCGCATCTGAGATCCCACCAAGCCCCCCACGTGCTCCAGTCGCTGCTTCAGCAACAACTGCCCCCTCGGTTTCTCTCGAAACCCCTCTCTCTCTCGAATCGGAAGGGGAGCGTGTCCACAATCTCCGACTCGAGCTTCTCGATCCGAGCCCGGACCAACCACGACTCCAGGCTGAACCTGATCCTGAACTCTTGGAGAACATCCGCTTATTCGGCGTGCGAACCCCCATTCATGTTCGTCCTGTGGCCAACGGCCGTTATCACATTGTGGCAGGCGAACGGAGATGGCGAGCATGTCAGATTCTCGGAAAGGCTACAATCCCAGCGTTAATCCGGCATGACAATCTGGACGTTGCAGCAGCCGAAGCCCTCATCGACAATCTTCTGCGAAAAGAATTGACTGGTTATGAAGAAGCAAAGGGCTATAAGCGGCTGATTGAACAACACCGCTATTTGAAATCAGAACTGGCCCAACGCCTCGGGTGTGATAAAACGCGGATCACTCGTGCGCTCCAAGTTCTTGACTTACCCGAACACATCATTGAGCTCACGCTTGGAGCTGGATCACCTCTAACATTGACACACGTTCAGGAGCTTCTTCCCTTACGGTCCAATCTCGTCAGACTACAGAGGGTAGCGCGCCAAGCAATCGAAGGTGGCTGGACCGCTCGCCGTATTCGGGAGGAGGTAACACGAGTTCCCCGTACCAACCAGGGTGCTCAATCAGTTCGATTCGATGCCAGGGGAACCGATGGTCCGTTTCGCCTTGTTATCCGTTTTCACCCGAACCGTGCTCATGACATCAGGCTTATTGAAGAAGGCTTACGGAAGGCCCAGGAACACTTGGATAATTTTCAACGAACTGACTCCTCCTAATTGCATTCTGCTTACCGTTCACCCTTAAACATTCATAAACCCTGGTGACAATGTCTCATCGTAAACTTCTTGTTCCAACCCTCTCATGGCTGAACGTTTTCTTCCCATTTTTCCTTCTCATCCTCAATCGACAAATATCTTGTCTTGTCCGAAAACCTTTCATCTCCCATTCTTTCACGTAACGATGTGAACTCTGCAATGATATCTCTGACCGCCGTTCTCAGGGATTTATCCACAGGTGAGAGGGTTCGCACAAGCTAGAGTCCACGATTTGGGAGGCTTGAAACAACTGCGAGAGGGTTCGCACAAGAGCCGGGTGAGATGGTTCGCACAAAGGCTATAGAGGGTTGACACAAAGTGAGAGGGTTGAAACAAATGTCTGATCTGCAATTCCTTATCTCTTTCATTATCTTATCTCTTTATTGTTTCTCCATATTCCTTTCCCACGTAAACCCTTACGTTAAAGAGAAGAATACGTTACGACCACGCTGATGGATACCACTCTTCAAAAGAAAGAAAAAACGGCTCCTGTCTTGGATGGCTTAATCCATTCTGAGGTCTCGATCTCAGAAATCCCTATGTGGCAGCTCCCAGGTAAAGGAAAGGTCAGTCCAGACACTCTTTCGAAAGTCGTGACGAGAGTGATGGAAAGAGACGGAACCCCACGCAAGGTTGAGATTGAAATCATGCCCAGTGCCAAGTGGGGATACCCTACAGTCTTAGACTTGGAATATTTTCGGGCATTCGAACGTGCTCTAACTATGATGTGGGAACGGGAAGGTGTGGTGCCCGATGTTTTAAGAATTAGCGGTCGCGAATTGATACGACTAACTGGTCGAACGCCGAATGGCGATCGTCAGCAGGAAGTGCGTGAATTTTTAGATCGACTGAGTGGCTTGGTGTTGCAAGAACACAGGAAGAATGCGAAAGGCCGACGTGCGGAAACAGGGGTACACATCTTCGAGCGAATTGATCGGGAGGAGATATCTGTTGGTGATCGAAGTGAAGGACAATGGACACATCAGATTCGCCTAGCGGATTGGTATTGGGCCAATTTGAATAATTTTCATTGTCATATCCAGGATCAACGGATCTTTTGGGCGCTACAGCGAGATTTGACAAAGCTTCTCTATCAACATCTACATGCTTTGTTTCGGGTGGGGCGTGGAGCTGCGAGTGAGTCCTATGCAGAATTATCCATGAACCTGAGTTTAAAGCGGTTGCGAGCTATTTCTGAAATTCGGCGCCAATTGAAGCCTGCGCACGATGAGTTGCTGAAAGTTGGATTTCTTGGGAAATGGTCCTTGGAACTGCTGCCGTCACAGACAAAGGAATATATTATTGTCTGGGAAGCGGGCCCAACATGGCATGAAGTGTATCAACATGAGCGGGAGAAGTTACGAGAGATTGAACGTGGACCTGTGCGCGAGGTCATTGTCCAGCAGGATGATACCACGAAGTTCGGTCTCGATATCTCTGGAGAAATAGAAGACAGGGCGTACGCATTAAAGGAAATCTACGATTTCGTCGGATATCGCGATCAGGCCTATGAGCCATTCTGGAAAAAAGTAATCGATAGTTTTAGTCGGTCGATTCGGCACCGTGTGATGGCGGAAGTTCGAGAGCTGGCCTTGAGTCGACGCATTCGAACGACAAGAGCCCGCGCGTTGGTCGCGGCATTTCAACGAGAAGGGAAAAAGCACAAACTTGACGGCTGGGTAGGACAACCGAAGAAGGTCCTGCAGGACTCTTCGAGACGCGCACCATAATCAAGAGGCCGGTACTCACATGAATCCAGACGTTCATTGATCCAAGGCGTCAATTTTCGTTCAAGTCCGATCCGTATTCAGCTTGCGCCCCAAACCGGTCGATCTCCGAATTGAGAAGCGGCCGTTCAACGTCTGCATTCTTATGGTAGGAGGTCGAGGTTAGTACCAGAGTAGTGCTCTGCTACATCTCCCTGTCGTAGGCTTGTCTTCGCTCTGCGTGCATGCTCCTGCCCCTGACAATCAACCAGACCTGTATACCGAGAGGACTTTGACTATGTTTCGGCCTATGCTGAATTGGGGATGCAGGAAACACCCTCCGACTCATTCACAAGCCGACCTCGCGACATACTCAGCTTGGAAGGGGTCACAACGTGGTTCAGAAACATTTGTTTTGCATCATGGTGTCGCATCTGATGCCTGATGTTTTTC
>LWDN01000063.1:0-5474 GCA_002083515.1 Proteobacteria bacterium HN_bin10 | reverse complement strand
TCGCCTAAATTCTTTGCGCTATGCACGGTGTTCACAACCTCCAGAAACCCACTCCCAGCCTTAAATGTCTGTCGAGCGCCATCCTCAAATTCCACCGTCATGGTTCCCTCAAGGACATGGACGTAGGTGGGCACGGCATGCATGTGGCGACCGTTCTCCTTCCCCGGTTGGATTTCGACCAGGACCGAGGCCATTTCCGCCTTATCGGTTTTGGGATATTCGATCTTCTGGCCACTGATCGTCGTTGAACCTTTCATCACCGCTGTCACGGTGAAATCTTGTGGCTCTGCACGCACTGCAAGGGTCGTCTGGACCAAGACCAGAATCAAGAGGACTGAGAAAATTATTCTCATCGTCGTACCTCCATTAACATGTGTTGTTGAACCGAAGAACGCGCATGCCCCGCGCCCTTGAAAGCGGTAGTAAGACATCACGCACCATCAGCATGCCATTGAGCCGGGCCTCCCCTTCAACAACGGGAATGGTACCACAGTGACAGTTCATCATTTTTATCACGACCAGCCGGACCGGAGCGGGCTCGATCTGTCCTCTTGGCTGTCGAGGTGTGCCGAGCTGGCTGGCGAGGGGATCCGGGAACGGATCGCCACCAAGAACAAGAGGCCACACCATAGCTCACGGACGTGGAACGGAGTAAGCCAGCGGTCCTCTTCGCAGCACGTGGCGGTCCACTTTGCGGAAAGTGTTTGAAGGGCCTGCGAACGTCTCAAGGTGGCCGATGGCAGTCCTCGACCCTGAACCGACGTACACGACCGACGGCTATCAGGTGGTCCGATCGAATGACAGCGCCATCAGGATCCCACGGGGTGTAAAAGAAAGAACGTTCATAGCAACACTTGCGCCTTACAGTAGTGCAGAAGCCGGGATTTGAGTTGGGACACTTTCTGCACCTTCAATACTGGTGCTGGTTACGCAAGTTGTGTCTCCGAATATCCACGGCTCGAGCACACAGACATATCTCTTCGGAATAACTTGCTCATCAACCACAGGCCCTAGAACAAAGAGGTTAAGTCAGCATACCTGGCGGAGGCGGAACGACTGTGTGAGTCTCTCCATATCCCAGCAGGCAGAGCGGTAAAAGGTTTTGAAAAAGTGTCGGAGTTGCAATACACTTGCCTTTGATTGGATCGATATGTCTGCTGTGCATACTGCACAGATAGGCCCCGCACTGAGTTAAACGCCGCGTATAAAGTATCGTATCGAAGAAATCATGGCTGAAACTGACGCATCTGCGTACCTGCTCGGTAGGCCAAGCGGCAAGCTCGCTGCTCCTTACCAGGGAGCAGACCTCGCTTTTGGTGCCGCACGTCTTGATGGGCAGCGGATCGAGAACGGTGAGTTCTCGCATTGCACCTTCGCAAATATCAGTTTCAAGGAAGTTGACCTGCGTAACAGTGGCTTTCTGAACTGCGTCTTTATTGGCTGCTATTTCCGGCGAGCTGAGCTCGCCAGTTCGCGTTTCGTAGGGTGTCGGTTCTTTGACTGCAACTTTAGTCACGTTGCCATTAAGAGCTGTGATTTCAGACATTCCTCCTTTCGCGGCTGCCAGTTGCCATTCTCGGAATTTCGTCACAGCCTTCCCTCACAACCGAATCTCCGCGAGGAACTTGCTCGCAATCTCGCCCTTGAGTCGAGCCGTCTGGGCCTCTCGTCCGAGTCACGGCAGTATCGCATGACAGAGATACGAGCGCGGGAGGGTCATCTTCGCGCTGCAATCAGGGGGGACTCACAGTGGTATAAGGATCACTTCGATGGACTCGCTCGAATGCAAGCAGTCGCGCAATTGAGTGCCAGCCTGTGCAATCGCTGGCTGTGGGGCTATGGCGAACGTGCTTGGGTCTTGGTCCGAAATCTCCTGTCGCTTGGGTTGCTGATCTTTCCGGCGATGTTCTTTCTATTGCGAGATGGCCTGGCGCATGCGCGGCGACCAGACGTTCGCTTCCAGGATGCTATATATTTCAGTCTCCAGAACATCCTTCCAGCAGGCATCGAGTCTGACGTGTCTGCCGTCGGAGTTGTGGCCCGTACAGTCGCCGGAATTGAATCGGTCCTCGGCGTCGTAGCCATCGCTTTATTCGCGTCTTATGTCTTTCGTTGGAGCCTTCACCGATGACCCTTAGCAGCGACTGTGCGATCTGGCTGTATGGATCACACGCGCGGGGCGATGCCGATTCGCTTAGCGACGTTGACGTGCTCGTAATCTCTGACCGCGCCCCGAGTCTGGACGCGATCGGGGCCGCTGTCGGCTCTCCCTCGCGCCTCTCGGTCGCTCGATATGCTTGGAGCGAAGTTGAAGCGATGGCTGAGTATGGATCGCTGTTTCTGCGACATCTTCAGCTCGAGGCCCGTGCAGTTTCGGAGGACATCGCAGTCCAAGGTCGGCTAGGTCAGCTCTTGTCGTCGCTTCCCAAGTACTCGTTGGCTGGTCGTGACCTAAAAGGCTTTCAGAACGTCCTCGATGATGTGCGAGGCTCGCTCGGCTCGGATGCGTATCTACTGTTCGAACTGGCTACGGTCGCGACGCTGTTTCGGCACGCGTGCATTCTCGGTTGCGCTTTATCCGATAGCCCTTGTTTTTCTCGATTTGAGCCAGTGACACGCCTCGTTCGGCGCTGGGGACTGGCCTCCAGCTGGTCCAATGATTTTCCCATTCTGTATGCCTATAGAATGTATGCTGACGGACGTTCTGGACGGCCTGAGAAACCCAGCCGCGATATGGCGTGCCTCTGGTGCGACCGTGCAGAGGCGCTTCTGTGTGAGCTTGAGGTGAGAATCAATGAATGCAATTGATCGTTGTCTTGCCGAGATCCGGGCGATCCGTGAGGTAGCTGACGGACACGCGCCATCGTATGTGGCAAGGTCGCGCATCGGCAGACTGGCGCTATCTACCGCCGTTCTTGTAGCTGAGGAGGCGGGGCTGCCTCGTCCTGATCTTCCTGGTCCCATCCAACTTCCCGCAGATGTGTCAGCGCAGCTATCTGACCTTGCTCGTCGATGTGATCGTATTGTAGACATCTCGCGGCATATCTCCCAGCCGAGCGAACCGCTTGCTGATCGATGGGAGCGGGGATGGCATCAGTTGATTGAGGAGCTTGACCTTCTTGAGGAACTACTCAAGCAAAGTCTAGCAAACCGATGAAGCCACTGTTCGCGTCTGGTGCACACGGCCGATGCACCGGGTGTTAGCCTTCTCCTCCAAGAACCGGAACTCTCTCCCCCCAGGGCTACGTTCCAAACGAAATGCATCGCAACTATGCCCTTTGTGTGCTCAGCGCCCCTTCCAAAGCGGTCGATCACCGAATTGAAAAGCAACCATTTGCACCACCGTCGATTGTGGGATATTGTTCACGATCAGTGAAGGTGTGTTACGCAGACATAAAATAGCAGATCCGATTCTTATGCGGATCGGGCTAAACATAGTTGGGTGTAAGAATGCCCGAGACAAGGAACAAGGTAGAGTGCGCTCATTGCTGCGCAGTGCTTCCGGATGGCAACACATCGCCGTGCCCGGAGTGCGGGAAGAAGGGGCGCAGAATTTCGGTTAGCGTGGCAGGAGAAATCGACTTTGCGGGGCACGTGACTTGGGAGAAAAGAAGAGAATTCTACGAACGAAAACCGTTGGCCCTCGTCACTGTGATCGCCATCACCGCTGGCGCACCATTCCTAGGATTGGTGCTCGTTGGGTGGGTTGGAGTCATCGCTGGCTTGATGCTGGGCGCTGTCGCCTATTGGATAGGTCCGCTTGCGATCACAAAGGTGAGAGAAATTGAACGCGGCGGGTGATTTCGCCAACAATCCGTTCCAGCTGATTGCCGCGAAGACGCGGCGCCGAATGAACTACGGCGTTCGGACGATGCTTCGCATCGTCTCACTTGCCCGGCGGGATGGTCATCCGCCGGGCCGTTAGGCTTCCAGTTTGACCAACGCTGTCGACGCCAGAGTGACCGAGAGGGAGAGGCTGTCGTGACACGGCCTGTGCAGGTGTGGGTTGATCCACCGAGTACAGCGCTCCCGCTGCGTAAGCAACCGTTTCGCGTCGCAGTAGGTACGCCCCATGGCGCGAGCAGCAACTCTTGGAAGGTCTGGAAGCGCGGCCTCGACGTGTATGTGGCGTGCCGCGACAATTTCCAACAGTTAAAGGCAAGCCTCCACGCGTCAGGGAACTGGCGGTTCGGCCTTACCAAAGAGGCGCAGATCGCCAACGCCCACCTCGTCACGCCGGGTGAGGATCGCACATGGAAGAAGTGGAGACCGACCTTCACTCCGGAGAAGCGTATTGAGATCGGTTTCCAGATCGCGGTCCCTCGAGGCAGCCTCTACTTGAGTGCGAATGACCGTCAGTCATGGCCAAGGTCAGTACTCTTCGTAGAGCCCGAGGAAAGTCCCATCCTCATGGTCGTCGTCTCCGTGTGCATTGTTCTTGGACAGGCCCCGGTTGTCTTTGGTCCTAACACACACGGCGCAGTGATTGCCCTTGAGCAACTTGACCACGAGCGGACGCTGCAGCTTGTGGTTACGCACGAGGATCTCGGGAACCTGCCGAGTGTAATATCCGAGGCGATCCCCAAGATCCGGACCTCAATGAGCGCCAGCGGAGCAGAGCCACTCGACAAGGGCGTCCTGTTTCTCCACGGCAGTCGGGGCGAAGATGTCCCGTACGTTATGGCTCTACCCTTTAGGACAGTCTGCAACGAGGCAGCCACATGACGGCCCTGGCGCGATCTCTCGGCAGCTGCCCCGGGGGCGGGTCGGCTTGCATCCCCTCGGTTGCAAGTGAGCCGGGGTCGTTAATGCGACAGGGCTGAGGACCGCTTTATGACGGTGCGATCTCGGTATCGAACTTCCGCACTTGGCCGCTAGCGGACGGTGGGTACGGATGACGACAATCAACACCCAACATAATCCGTGGTGGTCGTTCATGCCCCACACCACGCTGCAGGGCATCAGCGTCGAGGAACCCTTCAGCCGCAGTCCTTTACGTTCGTTGTGGCGTCTCGCCTGCGGCGACCGCGCTGCTCCTGGTTCGCTTCGCTCATCCCGTCAGACGGCGGGACTCACGCCCTGCACATGACCCCAATCCCACAGACCGATGGACGGCACCGCGCACGCGCCGTGCCGCACCCCTATTCGATTGGCACCGTCCATCCGCGCCGCGCAGATGGACCGTGCGAAGACGCCTCCTCAATCCGGTCTCGTCACTCGCCTAGGTGGGGAAGAAAAACCGCTGACAGACAGGAGGGGAGGGGGCGTGCTTGCCTGTGTGTCGTGAGGCTACCACACCGGTCTCGACGTCAAGGCCTGCGCTCGCGGCTGCGCCTCGTGCTCGCAAGCGTGTGTCACACGGCCCTGACTCCTGCGCTTTCGGTGTGCTGGAGACCCTCCACCCAGGCAATTCCGCCTGGGATAACTCGGAGGGAATGACATGAAACCATTCAATAACGAACAACCAGCGATCG
>LWDN01000062.1:2416-4501 GCA_002083515.1 Proteobacteria bacterium HN_bin10 | reverse complement strand
ACTGACGAGTCACCGTCACGCCGAGTCCGTCCAGGAATTGGCTGAGCTGCCCGCGAACCCGCTGAAGAGTTTGCTCTGTCCGCTCGCCCTCCTCGCGCAGAGAGGTCAGGTAGGGTTCAAGGACCCAGCTGTAGGAGGTGACGACCGGTTTGGGGCGATCGGGTTTAAGGACGCCAACACTCACCAAGTAGGCAAAGAAATGCTTCACCGCCCGTTGGGTATCCATCCAGATCACGTAGTGGCTCCTCCGCTGAGCACCAGGCTGGTAGAGATTCAGAAACGGCTCGATCAGCGAGTGAGTCACACGGTGACAGGTGGTGATTCCCTGATCGATGAGGTAGGTGTTAAAGAGACAACAGCGTCCCAAGATCGTCTTGATGCGGTGGTGCGCATACCCACGTGTCTTCAGATACGCGGCAAATCCATCAAAATACGGACCCAGCGGACCTCGGCGGAAATCGACCAAAGACCGTCGTTCTTTGTAATAGTGTTCCAGCATGGTCGCGCCTCCTTGTCTCCCTCTTCAGTGAGGGTACACGCAGTCTATCAGGCGCGTGGTTATGTGCAGGAAGACACGGTGGACCACACGTCTCAGGCAGGCGCAGCCGCGTCAGGGCGCAGGAACTCCACATAATTTGAAACGTCACATAACATAACCATCCGTCCGGAGATCCCACGCCCAGTCCTGAGGATCGGACGCTCACCACACGACTGCGCGAAGCTGGAGACTTACTGGGCATCAGACTGCTCGACCATCTCATTCTCGGTGACGACAATCGCCTCTATAGCTTCGCCGATCAGGGCTGGCCGCTGTGAGGTGATAGTAAAAGTCCTGTCGCAACTCCCCGTGATTATCCCGTTTAAGGTGGTCATGCGTGTTGATACATTCGGAAGATCCCAGATCCCTACCACAAGGGTTGGTCTGTTTCGGAGCCTGCGGACGCCTAAAAAATAGGCAACATGTTGAAAGGACCATGCTGAGCGGTGACGCTTGCGCATTGCTCGACTTGCTCACAAAGTTATCCCAAGGAGATGGGGACGAAGGACTGGGTGGTAGGCCTGGCCTTTGTGCTGCAGCATTCTTGGTGAGGCTAATGGCAGATCGGTGTTCGCGGTCGGGAATAGGATGGCTATATCCAAGGAGTATCTGTGGCCGGACTCTACCGCAATTTATAGGGGATTGGGCTGGATGTACTCAATGGGCGTTTACCAACCTTTGATGAGGGCGCCGAAGGTGAGACGGGTTAGATTGCCCAAGTGGGCCGGAGCCAACGCGATGGCGAGGCGTGTTCCATCACTCAGTCTTGGTCAGGTAGATGTGGCAGGTCCATGCTAGGCTCTACCCGCTCGGTCGGAAATCTTCGTTCCCGCCATGCATCAAGTCCTCCTTCAAGAGGACGGACACGTTGAACTCCCTGTCTTTTCAGCTTCAGCGCCGTACGGGCACTGGAAATGTCGTTGGGACAGGTGCAGTAGAGCACAATTTCTTGGTTCTTCGGCAATTCGTCATGGCGGTGTTCAATCTCTTCGAACAACAGATGTATGGCTCCTGGGATGGCTTCGGGATCCGTCTCCCGTGAGAGAGAATTTCTTACGTCAACAACAATTACCTGTTGACCGCCATCCATCATGTCCTTTAACTCATCGGCCGAGATCTTGGCCATGCGGTGCTCTCGCAGGACTTGTTGCCTGCGATAAAATTTGTATGCCACAAAACCGGCAATGCCGATCAGCGCGATCAGGAGCACCCATCCGCCAACTCGATCAAAGACAGCCATCACGGATTCCAGCTGGTTGCTAAAGAGCGCCCCGACTCCCTCGGAGACCATGATCAAGAGGAAAGCACCGGCTGTATCGTAGATTAGGAATGCCGGAAGCGTCATACCGGTGATGCCAGCCAGGGGAGGGGCAATGGTGCTCAGGCCGGGGACGAATTTTGCGATCAGCAGGGTGCTCTTCCCGTGCCGGCGGAACAGATCCTCTGAACTTCGCACACACGAATCAGGTTCGAGAGAAATCTTGCAGAGCAGCCCCAGTACCCGGCCGCCCTTCACGCGCCCCAAGTAATACCAGAAGAGGTCGGGA
>LWDN01000062.1:0-2209 GCA_002083515.1 Proteobacteria bacterium HN_bin10 | reverse complement strand
ATCATGTGTGTGAACATCAGGGCTTTTCTCATATTAATATCGTGCGTATCAACGAGACGAGGCAGCGACCCCACCCCCTCGAATGCTCGAGGCGATGCCCTGACTGACGACCATCAATGCACGACTATGCGCGGCGACCAAGGCATCGTAGGTTTCGCCAGCCACCGACTCTTGTACGTGCGTGCTATCGGTCCGTTGCATCCCATCCGCCCATTGTACGGTCCAGATGGCGTCGATCGTTGCAGTTTTCCCGAGGACCGACTCAAACCGTTGAACATCAACCGATACCTTCACCTCGGCGCGTTCGGCCCCACGCTGGGGATAGAAGGAAATTGATTGGGTGCCCAGGAGATAGGCAAGATTATCGGTTAGGACACGCGCGATTTCTGCCTTAAGCGGTCCAGCCCAGCGATGTGTCTCAGTGAAGACCACCCGATGCTCACTTGTGCGTAGGACGAGCTGCGGGCGATCAACCATATCCGGCAGCGTGATTGGTCCCAGGCCGATCGACTGCGAAAATGCTTTAGGTTGGGGGTCGTCAACGCTTTGGATAGCCTGGCTGTGCAGAGTATAGTGGTTGAGAGTGATGGAGGGTGTGCAACTAGCTGTCAATACAAGACCCGTGAGCCCGGCAACGGCGAGTCTAGGCAAGTAGCTGATCATGGTCTCTCCTCTGTTCTCCCACGAATGAGGGATTCTGGGTGGCGTTCAAGAAACTCCGCCAGTTCGTGAAGGGATTGAGATGCCCGCCCTAGCTGACGTAACGCGTCTCGAGCCTCTTGCTGAAGAGGCGCATCGGTCGCCAGAAGACGTTCTGCGGCGAGTAGTGTACGCCGCAGCTCTTGCAATGCTTCCTCAGCCTTCGGCGCAACCTGTTTGTCCAGTTGCTGCGCCAACGCATCAGTACTCCGCAGCATCGCCTGCAGAGAGCCGAGGGTTCGACGAACATCTACGATGAGTTCCTCCACCGGCAGCTTGTCCAGCCTCTGGGCAAAGTGGGACAAGGTATGCTGGAGGCTCGCAAGGCTACTCGGAATCGTCGGCAGCTCGGGAGGAACTTTTTCCCAGTTGACCGAGGCTTTGGTCGCGTCATGAAAAAAGTCGAGCGCCACGAAAAGCTGTCCGGTGAGAAGGCTGCCTGTGCTGAGTTGTGCACGTAGTCCACGGGCGATGAGCGCATCAAATTTCTGCCTGATGGGAGCTTCTGTGTGGGCCACGTGCATATCGTCGTGGTGCAGATGTCTCGCCAATTGGTCAGGATAGAGTGCAAGCTCAACTGGGAACCGATAGGTTCTCGTCTTTTCGTCGTAGTCCATTTCGATACCGACTACTTCGCCGACTGGGAACCCGTGCAACTCAACTGGAGCTCCAAGGGTCAAACCTCGCAAGGATTCCGTGAAATAGGTGGTAAAGCGGAGCGTCCCCTGCGTGGATCGCCTCATCGCCGTGTCTTGATCTGGGTACATCACAAAACTCGTGTTCTCAGCAGCCTGCGGTGCGACTGAGGCGTTCGGAGGGGTCTCAAAGGCTATGCCACCAACTAAGATCGAGATCAGAGATTGTGTGCGCATCTTTAGCCCGGCAGAGTCTACGGTCACGTCTACACCGCTTGCGTTCCAGAACCTTGTGTTGGTGGTCACGTATCGATCATGGGGCGCCGCGACAAAAATTCGTGTCACCACAGCGGCTCCATTCGTATCAAGCTCAGTGGATAACACCTTTCCTACAGGCACTCGGCGAAAGTAGATGGGGGTGCCGGTATCGAGCGATCCTTGGCTAGTTCCTCGAAGGATAAACTGCCTCCCTGCGACATCTCCGGTGATAATCGGAGGGACCTCAAGCCCCTCAAAGTCCCTCTTCGACACGAGGGATTTCCCAACCTCCAGGCCAATGTACGATCCGGAGAAGAGTGTGCCGAGTTCCGTCACTTGTCCACCCGTCACCCGTGTGCGGACGACCCAGAATTTCGTGTCCTCGACGAGATGTGCCGAGAAGTTGTTGACCATGTCAGCGGTCACAACGACGTGAGAGAGGTCTTCGCTGATGGTAATCTGCTTCACTTCGCCTACATCGACATTCTTGTATTTAATTTTCGTCTTGCCGGGCTCCAACCCTTCCGCAGCTTTGAAAGTAATGGTAATCGTTGGCCCATGTTCGAGCACAGCTTTGATCGCAATCCATCCACCAATTAGCACGGAGACGATTGGCA
>LWDN01000061.1 GCA_002083515.1 Proteobacteria bacterium HN_bin10 | reverse complement strand
GGACGATGACTTCGAGCAAGGAGATCCACGCGGCGATGGCGCGGCGTTCTTTGTTCGGCAGCGGGCCGCCGGCGACGAGTTCGTTCGGGTCGCCGGTGACCAGATGCGCGCGCAGCAGCATGGCGAGGAGGCGGCGCCAGAATTGTGCCAGATCGGCGGGGCTTGGTAGCGATAACATGGGTGCATTCTAAACCCGCCTCTGACTAGGTCGGATTGAATCGCCCCAAGATTCTTACAACACGCTGAAAGCGCGGACTTTTCCAAACGCGAATGGGGGGATAGCGGGGGCGCCTATCCACGGGTTGGCTTCAGGGGTGACACACACGCACCCCTGCCGCTCGCGCGAACCTGGCGCCGCTTGCGCAGTGCGTGTGTGTCACCCGGTAGACGGTATGGAGCGCGGCGCCTCCAGCGACGCATGCGCGACCGGAGGTCGCGCGCTCCACTTTGGAGAGATAGCGCCATGCCGGCGGGGGCGCCGGCGGTCCGAGGGGTGACACACACGCACCCCGATCGCTCGCGCGAACCTGGCGCGGCTTGCGCACTGCGTGTGTGTCACCCGGTATAGCCACGAGAGGGGGATCACGCCGCCTTCTGCACGAAGATCGAGCCGGCGCTGTAGCCGGCGCCGAACGAGCAGATGAGGCCCTTGTCGCCGGTCTTCAGATCGGCGCGGTGATTGTGGAACGCGATGATCGAGCCGGCGCCGGCGGTGTTGCCGTAGACGTCGAGCACGGTCGGCGATTCATCCTGGCTGGCTTCGTGGCCCAGGACGCGCTCGGCGATCAGCCGGTTCATGTTGGAATTGGCCTGATGCAGCCACAGCCGGCGCATGTCGGACGGTTTCAATCCAAGTTCGGCCATGTGCTGCAGGATCATCTCGGAGACCAGCGGCACCACTTCCTTGAACACTTTGCGGCCCTGCTGGGTGATCAACTTGTCCGGATCGTCGCGATGGGCCTCGTCGGCGCGATTGAGGAAGCCGAAATTGTTGCGGATGTTGTTGGAGAATTGCGTCTTCAGTTTCGAGCCGAGCACCATCCAGGCGCCCTTGGGGGCGATCTCGGCTTGCTCGACCAGCACCGCCACGCAGGCGTCGCCGAAAATGAAATGGGTTTCGCGGTCGCGGAAATTGAGGTGGCCGGTGGTGAGTTCGGGGTTGACCACCAAAACCGAGCGCGCATGGCCGGCGCGGACGATGTCGATGGCGTTCTGGATGGCGAAGGTGGCCGAGGAACAGGCGACGTTCATGTCATAGCCGAAGCCGCCGGCGCCCAAGGCGTTCTGCACCTCGATCGCCAAAGCCGGGTAGGGGCGCTGCAGCGACGAGCAGGAACAGATCACCGCGCCGACATCGGCTGCATCGCGGCCGGCGCTCTCCAGCGCCTCTCTCGCAGCCTTCACCGAGACCTCGGCCATCAGCGAAATTTGTTCGTTCGGCCGTTCGGGTATGCGCGGGACCATGCGGTCGACATCGAGCGAGCCGTGCTTGTCGAGCACGTAGCGGTGCTTGATGCCGGACGCCTTCTCGATGAACTCGACGCTCGAGGGCAGCAGCGCCTGCTTGGCGCCCGCCGCGATCTCCGTCGCGTGCTCGGCGTTGAAGCGCGCGACATAGGCATTGTAGGAGGCGACCAGTTCGGCGTTGGTGATCGAATCCGGCGGCGTCCAAAGGCCGGTCGCGGAGATGGCGATGGTCACGGCATGTCCCCGATGAGCGGGCGCTTGCGGCAAGCGCGTTGGCTCGGCGTTAGACCCGGCGGGCGGCGCGCGTCAATCCGGCTCTCCAGCCCGTGGCGGCAAGATCAGCCAGGACGGCGGATCGAGGCGAACGCTGCGGCCGGCGGCGGTCAGCGGCTTGCCCTCGGACGCAGCGTCGAGGGCGCGATCGAGCCTGACGAGCGCCATGGCGCGGCCGGCGGCGCCGGTGCGCACCGAGCCGATCTCCGCCTCTACCGCCAGCACCGGCGACCCGTAGGCGATGGCCTCGCCCTCGAACACAATTGGGCAGAACTTCTTTCGCGTCGTCGCGCGGCGTTTCATCCGGCTGACGTTTTCCTGGCCGACGAAGCAGCCCTTGTCGAAGGCGACGCCGTTCAGCTCCTCCAGCAACGCTTCGCCGGCGAACACTTCTTCCGGCGCGGCGTCGCGCGCGAGATCGGGCACGCCAAGCGCGAGGCGATTGTGTTCGATCACCGCATCGCCTTCGCCGGTCAATGGCGCATCGATCGTCCCAAACTCGCGGAAGCCAAGCGTCGTGCCTGGCAAGCGAGGATCCGCCGTGTCCGCGGCAAACGGCTCAGCGGAGTAGAAAGCACTCATGCCGGCGGTGACGTCTTCAATGGAGACCTTCGCGCGAAGCCTATAGAGATTGAGCCGCCGCAGAAGCTCCGCACTCCGCGAAGGATCGCATTCGATCAGCACGCTTGGCGCCGGTTTGTCGTTCTCGGCCCACAAGAACATGTCCGCGACAACTTTGCCCTGCGGCGTCAGCAGCGCCGAATACAGCACGCTCGCATCATTGAGCTTGGTCACGTCCTGCGTCAGCAGATTGTCCAGAAACGCGATCGCATCCGGGCCGGAAACGCGGAGAAAGGCGCGGTCGAGGCGAAGCGGCATGGCCACGACTTGGCCTGCCGCGCACTTCTCCGCAACCCTGCCGGCTTTGTTGACTTCACATTTACCCGGCATCCGCCTTTAACCGACCACAAGCATGGCCTCGGTCCTTTTCCTCGCGCCCGCCGATCTCGGCGAAACCGTGCTGGCCACGGGGGCGTTGGCGCATGTGCTGGGCGAGGGCGACCAGCTGACCATCCTCACCGGCGCCGACGCCGCGCCGCTCTTTCGCGCCGCACCGGGGCTGAAGGCGAAATACACAATCGAAGGCGCCGGCGATGTCGGCCCGTTCATCGAGCTGGCGTGGGCGCGGCGCGGCCGGCGTTTCGACGTTGCGCTCGATCTGCGCGGCTCGGCGGCCTCGATCGTGATTCCGGCCAAGCGCCGCATCGTGCGGGCGCAACCGAAGGCTTTGCGTCATTTCGCCGAGGACTTGAGCGAGTTGGTCGGGGCGGAGCGGACGCTCGATCCCGTTATCTGGCTTGACCAGCGCGCGCGCGCCGAAGCCGCGGCGATTGCGCCGGATGCGGCGCCGGTGCTTCTGTTGGCGCCTGGCGGCAATGCCGAGGCCAAGCGATGGCCGCACGAGCGCTTCGCCGCCGTCGCCCGCCGCCTGGTCACGGGCGCGCTTACCGGCGCGCGCATCGTCGTGCTTTCAGCCGCGCCGCGCGACGCCGAGATCGCCGCGCGCATCGTCGCCAGCCTCGACGCCGACGGCGTCGAGGCCTCCGGCGCCGGTCTCGATCTGCTCGGCGCCGCCGCGCTGGCCGAGGGCGCTACGCTCTGCATCGGCAATGACAATGCATTGACGCACATCGCCGCGGCCATGGGCGCAGCGACGCTGACCTTATTCGGCCCGACCGACGAGCGCGTGCGCGCCCCGCGCGGACCGCGCGCCCGCACGCTGCGCGGCACGCGTTTCGAGGAAGCGGCGCTCGATCCCAGCACGGCCATGGACGGCATCGGCATCGACGCGGTAGAGGCTGCGGCGTTGGAGTTGCTGCACGCCGGAGGCTTGAGGTGAGTGGGTTCGTGATGCGCCGGCCGGACGATTGGCACGTCCACCTGAGGGACGGGCCGATGCTCGCGGGCGTGGTCAATTTCACCGCCCGGCAGTTCGCGCGCGCCATCGTCATGCCCAACCTCGATCCGCCGGTCACCACGGTCGCGGCGGCTGAGGCCTATAGATCGCGCATCCTGGCGGCGCTTGAGCCCGGGCTTTCCTTCACGCCGCTGATGACCTGCTACTTGACCGACGACATCGATGCCGGCGAGATCGAGCGCGGGTTCGCCGCCGGCGTGTTTACGGCGTGCAAGCTCTATCCCGCGCACGCGACCACCAACTCCAGCCGCGGCGTGACGGACATCCGCAATATCCGCGCGGCGCTGGAGACGATGCAGCGCATCGGCATGCCGCTGCTGCTGCACGGCGAGGTGACGGACAAGCATGTCGATGTCTTCGACCGCGAAGCGGTGTTCATCGAGCGCATCTTGTCGAAGCTCGTGCGCGATTTTCCCGGGCTCAAAATCGTGCTTGAGCACATCACCACGGAAGAGGCGGCGACGTTCGTCGCCGAGGGGCCGGCCACGCTGGCGGCGACGATTACGGCGCATCATCTCGACTACAACCGCAACGCCATGTTCGAGGGCGGCATGCGGCCGCACTTCTATTGCTTGCCCATCGCCAAGCGCGAACATCATCGCCTGGCGCTGCGCAAGGCGGCGACCTCGGGATTGCCTAAGTTCTTCCTCGGCACCGATTCCGCGCCGCATGCGGTCAGCGCCAAGGAGGCGGCCTGCGGCTGCGCCGGCGTGTTCAGCGCGCCGCACGCGCTCGAAAGCTACGCCAAGGTGTTCGAGGAAGAGGGCGCGCTCGACCGGCTGGAGGCTTTCGCGTCGGAGCACGGACCGCGCTTTTATGGGCTGCCTCTGAACGAGGAGCGGATTATTCTCGAACGCGAGTCCCAATCCGTACCCGCGCGCATTAGCGCTGGCGGAGCGGAGATCGTGCCGTTCCATGCCGGCGCCAGGCTGGGGTGGCGATTTGCGGGGGCGGTGGCTTCCTAGTCTCAGCTCCGCAGCGACAGCGCCGCGGCGAGCGCGCGGTCGAGTTCGCGCAGTTTCGCCGGCGATAGTTCGCCGACAAAATCGGTGAGGCGCGCCTTCTCGATGCTCATCAGGCCGTCGCACAGGACGGCGCTGGCGTGTTTCAGGCCTTCGACCTCGCCGACCGCGACCTCGCTCGGCAAGCCGTGGCGGCGCGAAAACACCGGCGCGCACATGACGGCAGAGAAATTCGAGTCGATCAGCGATTGCCGGCTGACGATGACGAACACCCGCGCGGGCTTTGGATCGCCCGGCGGGCGTCTGACGCGGTAAAGCTCGCCCCGCTTCACTCGCGCGCGTCGGCTTGGAAGGACAGCGCGTCCTTCATTTCATCGTTCAGATCGGCGGCGCTGCGGTTGAGCTGCGCCACTTCGCGCGCCTCGCGCCGGGCCTGGGCGCGGCCCTCGACATAATCGCGCAGAATGTCCTCGATGAACGAGGAGCGCGAGACGTAAGGCGGCGCCAGCCGATCTAGGCGCGCCACCAGATCTTCCGAGAGCGTCAGCGAAGTCTTGATTTTCATACTACCAATATACCACCGAGGTGGGATGAAGTAAACGGCAACATTGTAGGCCTGTCGCCCAGTATGGACCGCCGGCGCCCTCGCCGGCATGCACAGGTGGTTGGAAATGTGAGCGCGGCGCGTCCCGCGCCGCGTGCGCGCTTGGAAGCGCGCGTTCCAACCTGCAAACGCTAGTGTTGGCCGGCGAGGACGCCGGCGGTCCACATTCAGCTTACCCCCAACCCGTCCCGATAAATCTTCGCGTCGTCTTCGGTGAAGCAGCAGAACACCAGGCGTTTCAGTTTCGGGGCGTTGGCCAATTCCTGTTCGCACGCGGCGATCGCGATGGCGCAGGCGAAGCCGCGCGGCCAGCCGTAAATGCCGGTGCCAAGACACGGAAACGCGATGCTCTCGAACCCGCGCGAAGCCGCCATCTTGATCGAGGAGCTGTAGCACTTGGCCAGCCCCGCCACTTTGGCGCCTTCGGGGCCAGGCTCGGTCCAGATCGGCGCGGCGGTGTGGATGATGAACTTCATCGGCGCGTCGAAGCCGGGCGTGATGACCGCTTCGCCGGTGAGGATGGGCGGGATTTTCGCGGTCGCCTCAGTCAGCCGTGGGCCCGCCGCCGCGCGTAACGCGCCGTCGACGCCCGCGCCCGGCGCCAACTGGCGGTTGGCGGCGTTGACGACGGCGTCGAGCGCCAAGGTCTCGATCCGCCCCACCATGATTTCGAACGGCGCGCCCACCAGGGTGACACACACCATTTTGGCGCCTGGCGCCAAGATGAAAAACTATCCAGCGAAATAGTGTGTGTCACCGGCGTGGTCACTCAGCGCAATTTGTGTTCACACTGGCCGGGTGGAGAAGCGCCAAGACCTTATGAAGCCCGGCCAGAGCCGGGTGTTGAGCGAAGGCGAGATCGCGCTCGGGCGCTCGGTGTTCGGCGACGAGATCGATTGGCCGAAAGTGCGCATCTACCAGGCGCCGCCGCTCGGTTTCGGCGCCATGGTGCCGGTGGGACGCACCATCGTGTTTTCGAAATGGCGCGCGGCCTGGGATTTCGCCGACGCGTCGCGCACGGAGCAGGGCTGGTTCGTCCACGAACTGACGCATGTCTGGCAGGCGGCGCGCGGCGTCGTGTTGGCGGGCGCCAAACTCGGCGCTTTGGGAAAGGGCGCCTACGCCTACAAGCCGCAAGCGCCGAAACTCAGCGGGTACAATATCGAGCGCCAGGCTGAGATCGTTCGCCATCTCTTTCTCGCCCGCGCGGGCGCGCCGGAAGCAGGCGCGCCAGACTTGGCGTGGCTGGAGGAGGCGTGGGCGAGTCGCTGAATTTTCCGCGTCATTCCGGGGCTCAGCGCAGCTGAGAACCCGGAACCCAGGGCAAACACACGGCACTGCATCCCCTAGGTTCCGGGTTCAATGCTTCGCATTGCCCCGGAATGACGAGGAATTACGGCTCGTTCGCCCGCAGCGTAAATTCACCCCGCCGCGTGCGTTCGGGCAGCGATGCGCAGAATTCGGCGACGGCGTCTTCGCCGTAGCGATCCACCATGTCGGCGAGCGCCGCATAAATGGCGACCGAGGCGATCACTTCGGCCTCGGCGCCGTCGGCGAGGGCTGTGTCCCAGGCATCGAGAATGAGCTGCAGTGCGCGGCCCTTCTTGTCGGGATCGTCGGCGCTCATGGTTATTGACCGGCGTGACGGGCGCTCAAGCCCTGGGCGATGCGCAGGCCGCGGGCGCGAAGCTCCGCCTCCATCTGCCGCGTGGTGGCATCGCACACCGGAAAGCGCGCCTCTTCCTGGCGGTAGCCGCGATTGAAGCCTTCGACGAGAATGCCGTTATACGTGGGCTCGCGCTGGATCACGCCGCGCATGTAATCGCGCCAGCGTTGGTCGCCGCGGCCGTCGCAGGCGATGCGCAGATAATGCGCGCCGCCCAGGACTTCCGCGAGTTCGACCAACTGGCCGCGATACCAGTCTTCGCCGCGCGCCGGCTGCGCTTGTGTCTGCGGCTGCGGCTGGCGGCGCGGCTGCTGTTGCGCCGCCGCCGGCATGGCCGCGGACGCTATCAATACGGCGCAGATGAAGGCGCGAAACGTCATGGGACTCGCCGGTATCTCGCAAACAGGGCGGGAGTGTGGAACGGGCGCTCAGCCCGCGTTGACCCCAGGCTTCCTATCGGCCCAGGGCTGCGCCTGTTCAAGCTCATAGGCAAGTTCCAAGAGCCGCTTTTCCTGACCCTTCGCCGCCGAGAAATGCAGGCCGATCGGCAGGCCTGCCGACGACCACGCCAACGGCAGGCTCATCGCCGGCGCGCCGGCGACGTTCTGCAGCGGCGTATAGCCGACATAGTCCGAGAGCGTCTCGAACGCGGCCATGCCCTTGGCCCCGTCGATGACGCCCAGTTCGATCGGCGGTTTCGCCAGCACCGGCGTGAGGTACACATCGGCGCCGTTTTCGAAGAAGGCGGCGTAGGCGGCCTCGATGGCGCGCAGCCGTCCGATCGCCGCTTGCAGCGCCGCCGGACCTTGCGTGCGCGAGTGCTCGGCGAGGCCGAGCGTTAGCGGCTCGAGCAATTGATCGAGCGGCGCATCGGGACCGGCTTGGGCTTGCACCAGCTGCACCACCTCTTGTGCGCCCGCCGCCCAGAGCAGGATGAAGTCGGCGGTGAATTGCGGACCGTCGAGTTGCGGGCGGCCTTCGCTCACGGTGTGGCCGAGCGAGCGGCAAAGCTCTGCCGTAGCCTCCACGGCGGCGCGCACTTCGGCATCGGGTTCGCGCCCGAGTGCGTTCGGAATGTCGAGGGCGATGCGCAGGCGCTGCGTGTTTGGGGCGGTGACGACGCCCACCGGCGCGAAGGCGGCGCCATCGCCGCTGGCTTCGGTGGCCGCGAGCCAAGCTGCCGTGTCGCGGACACTGCGGCTGACGCAACCGCTGACCGAAATGTCGATGCCGCTGTCGGCGCGCCCTTGCGGTACGCTACGCCCGCGCGATGGCTTGAGGCCGACCAGGCCGTTGCAGGAGGACGGAATCCGGATCGAGCCGCCGCCGTCGCTGGCATGCGCGATCGGCACGACCCGCGCCGCCACCGCCACCGCCGCGCCGCCGGAGGAGCCGCCGCTGGATCGCGTGACATCCCAGGGATTTTTGGTGGCGCCGCCGAGCAGAGTCTCGGTGGTGGCGGTGAGGCCGAATTCCGGCGTTGTCGACTTGCCGAACGGCACCAGGCCCGCGGCGAGCAGCGCGTCCATGTAAGGCGGCTGCTGGTCGGCGACATTGTTGGCGAAGGCGCGGCTGCCGTACTTGGTCGGCTGGCCGGTCATCGGCATCAGATCTTTGATGAGTGTCGGCACGCCGGCGAAGGGGCCGCTCAACGTCTCGGCGGCGCGGGCGCGCCCGTATTCGTAGAGCGGCGAGGCGATGAAATTGAGCTCGCCGTTGACGCTTTCGCTGCGCGCGATCGCCGCTTCCAGCGCCTCGGCGGCGGTAATGTCGCCATTGCGGATCGCGGCCGCCACGCCGGTGGCGTCGAGATCGCCCAGCGCGTCGGTGGGCGCAGCGCGGTTGCACGCGGTTGCGGTCGTCAGCGCGCCAAGCGCAACGGCATTGGCCATCAGGCCGCGACGTGAAAGCTGCATCGATTTTCCCCCTGGGTTGTGTCTGACTTTTGCGCCGTTGAGCTTTCGCTCGCAAGCGGCGAACGCTTGCCTTCGCGTCAATCCCAGGCGAGAGCGCTGGCCCATGTCCCGGATGCGCGCGGATTTGTTGCTGGTGGCCCGCGGCCTCGCCGAAAGCCGCGCCAAGGCGCGCGCTGCAATCGAGGCCGGCGGCGTGCGCGCTGGCGGCGTTCTGGTCGGCAAACCCTCGGACCTTATCGCCGCGGACGCAGACCTTGAGGTGACGCCGCCGCACCCTTGGGTGTCGCGCGGCGGCGTGAAGCTGGCGGCGGCGCTGGAGGCGTTTGGCGTCGATCCCGCAGGCCGCGTTTGTATGGATGTCGGCGCCTCCACCGGCGGGTTCACGCAGGTGCTGCTCGCGCGTGGCGCGGCGAAAGTCTATGCGACCGACGTGGGCCGCGAGCAACTGCACGCGTCTCTGCGAACCGATCCGCGCGTCGTCAGCTTGGAACAAACCGACGCCCGCGCGCTTACCCGCGCACACATCCCAGAGGCGCCGTCGCTCGTGGTCTGCGACGCGAGCTTCATCGGCGCGGCGAAAGTGCTCGCTGCGCCGTTCACGCTCGCCGCTGAACATGCGGACGCTATCGTGCTGATCAAACCGCAATTCGAGGCCGGTCCCGGCAAGGGCGGCGTGTTGAATGAAGCCCGCGCGCGCGAAGTCGCGCAATCGGCTATCGATGCACTTGATGGGTTGGAGAGTTTTCGCGTCGTCGCCGCGATCGATTCACCCATCCGCGGCGGCGACGGCAATCTCGAACGGCTGGTGTATTTGCGGCGAGAACCGCACTCGGTCGACCTGAATCTCTCTCCACCCATTCCCGGGGCGATGCGCAGCATCGAGCCCGGGACCTAGGAACACAGGCTTCGGGGAAGTCGATTGAGTTCCTGGGCCCCGGACTTCTCGCTACGCTCGAATCCGGGGAACGGTGGTGTAACGTTCGGGCGTTTCACGCCTCAAAGAAAAGCCCCGGCGCTAGGGAACGCCGGGGCGAAAAGTCTGCTAGGGGAGTTCGTTCAAGCGCGGCGCCAGACGCCGTCGCTGCCGCGGCACATCAGCACCTCTTCGCGATATTCGCGGCCATAGGGATCGCGGGTGATCTGCTCGCCCATGCGGCAATCGCGCCCGCCGTAGCGGTCGTCGCCATAGGGGCCGCCGTAGAGATCGTCGTCGCCGCCGCGAGAATAGGGATCTTCGTTCGGATAGCGCGATTGCCCGTAATAGGGATCGTAATCGCCTTCGGGGACCTGGTCGCAGCGCGCGGTCGAGCGACCGATGGCGCCGCCGGCCACCGCGCCGACAACCGCGCCGAGGCCCGCGCCTTCGCCGCGGACGCCACGGTCGGCGACTTCACGGCCGAGCAGCGCGCCAAGGACGCCGCCGATCACGGCGCCGCCTGCGGTGCGGTTTTGACGTGAACGCTCGCACTGCTGCTGGTTGGCCACATGTTGGTTGTGATAGCTGCCGTATTGCTGGGCGGCTGCGGGAAACGCCGTCAACACGGTCGCCATGGCGGCGGCGGCAAAGACATAAGTACGCATTGAAGGCTGCTCCCTGTAAGTCGGGGGACAGAAGAGCAAACTCAAGCTGAACGGTGCATGAAGCGGATCAGTCGCCTTGCCAGGTCCCGGCCGCATCAGGCGCGGGGAGCCGAAACCCCCGCCCCGGAAGAGCGGGTGCTGGAGATTTTGGAGATTGGCGCGCGTGGCGATGCAATCTCTGCGGGTGAGGGCGGTCTCCTCTACACGCCCTACGCGCTCCCGGGCGAGCAGGTGAGGGCGCGCGTCGGCGGCGGGCGGGCCGAGGTGCTGGAGGTGCTGCGCCCGAGCCCGGAGCGCCAGGACCCCGCTTGCCGGCACTTCGGCCGCTGCGGCGGCTGCCAGCTCCAGCACTGGAAGGACGAGCCTTACCTCGCCTGGAAACGCCAGCAGGTCGTCGAGGCGCTCTCCAAGCGCGGCTTCGGCGGCGCTCAGGTCGAGCCCACGATTCCGGCATGGGGCGAAGGCCGGCGCCGTGCCGCGCTCCACGCCGCCCGCCAGCACAATCAGGTGCGCATCGGCTTTATCGAACGCGGCGGCGCGCGGCTGACGCCGATAACGCATTGTCCGGTGCTGGCGCCGCACTTGGAAGCCACGGTGCTGAAGCTGGGCGCGCTGGCCGAACTGGCGCTGCCGGCGCGTGGCGAGATCACGCTGCAATGCCTGCTCACGGAGTCCGGCGTCGATGTCTCGATCAAGGGCGCAGGCCGTGTCGACCTTCTGAACCGCGCGCAACTGGAAAAGCTGACTGCTGAAGCCAACGCGCTCAATCTCGCGCGGCTTTCGTTCGACGGCGATCCCATTATCGAGCGCGCCAAGCCGACCTTGCGCATGGGCCGTGCGATCGTCAGTCCGCCGCCGGGCGCGTTCCTGCAACCGACCGCGCTGGGCGAGGAGACCTTGGCGCGACTGGTGCTCGATGCGCTGAGCGGCGCCAA
Organism: Proteobacteria bacterium HN_bin10; assembly: GCA_002083515.1. Lineage (GTDB taxonomy): Bacteria > Pseudomonadota > Alphaproteobacteria > Caulobacterales > Aquidulcibacteraceae > Vitreimonas. Next base: position 29,377 of record LWDN01000061.1, on the reverse strand, counting down.
GCGCGTCGTCGATCTTTTCTCCGGCATCGGCACGTTTGCGCTGCGCGCCGCCGAGCACGCCGAAGTGCTGGCCGCCGAAGGCGACGCTGAGATGCTCGCGGCGCTGAAAAAAGCTGCCGACGGGGCGGGCGGGGCGCTGAAAGAGGTGAGCATCCTGCGCCGCGATCTGCTGCGTACGCCGCTCTCCAGCCTCGAGATGAAGAAATTCGACGCCGCCATAATCGATCCGCCGCGTTCGGGCGCGCGCCAGCAGGCCGAGCAGATCGCTCGCGCTCCGATCCGCAAGCTGGCCTACGTTTCCTGCGACCCGGCCAGCTTCGCCCGCGACATCAAGGTGCTGATCGAGCACGGCTTCACGCTGACGCGGATCACGCCGGTCGACCAGTTCCGCTGGAGCCCGCATATCGAAGTGGTGGGGGCGTTGGAGCGATGAGCGCCAATATGGACCGCCGGCCAGAACAAGCGCTTGCAGGTTGGAGCGCGCGGCTCCTGCCGCGCATGCGGCGCGGAGCGCCGCGCTCCTACTTTCCATCACCGAGCAAGTCGCCGTCGGTCCAAGCATGACCAAGACTACGTTACTCGATTATCGCAACTCACGCCGCAAGCGCGACGCGGCAGCTGATGCCACGCCGCTCGAAGACGGCTATTGGCGGCGCAAGACGTTGGCTGAAATGAACGAGCACGAGTGGGAAGCGCTGTGCGATCGCTGCAGCAAGTGCTGCGTGATCTCCATTGAGGACGCCGACAGCGGCGAACTTTTTCTTACCGACGTGTCGTGCAAGCTGTTCGACACCAAGGCCTGCGGCTGCAGCGATTACGAGAACCGCAAGCAATACGTCTCCGATTGCGTCAAGCTGACGCCGAAGAACGTGGCCAAACTCGACTGGCTGCCGCGCACCTGCGCCTATCGGTTGGTGAGCGAAGGCAAGGATCTCTACTGGTGGCACCCGCTGATTTCGGGTGATGAAAACACCGTGCACGTCGCCAAAGCTTCGGTGCGCAACAAGACCCGCCCGGAAGGGCGTTTGAAGATGCCCGGCCTGATCAAGCGCATCACCAAATGGCCTGCGCCGCTCGAAAAACCGCCGGCGAAATATCGTAAAAAAACCAAACGGGTGCGTGCAAAGAACTAGCGGGCAAGGGCTTCAAATTGTCTGAGAACGGGTCTAAACTCAGATCATGGCTAAGAAAGCGAAACAGGCGGTGAAGAAGGTTGCTCGGAAGGCGGCAGCCAAGAAGACCGCGACCATCGGCGGCGTGAGCATTCGCGTTGCGGGAACGGCGCCCAAGACGGCTAAGGCGCGGGGCATTCGGCGGGCGGTTCAAGCCTACTATGGCTAAACGCGCGCAGACCCGCGCGCCCAACAATCACGTGTTCATCAACTGTCCGTTCGACGAAGAGTATTGGCCGCTCTTTCGTGCGATTGTGTTTGTCATTTGGGCCTGTGGTTATCGCAGCCGCTTCGCACTGGAAGGCAACGGCGGCGTGTTGCGATTGCAGCGGTTGCACGACATCATCTCCCAATCGGATCGTGGTGTTCACGACCTTTCGCGCGTCGAACTCTCCGATAAATCCGGGATGCCGCGCTTTAACATGCCGTTTGAATTTGGTGTCGCGGTCGGCGCTACGGTTTTCGGAGGTCCGCGTCAGCGCCAGAAGACGAGCCTTGTGCTTGCGCGTCGAAGGGAGGAGTGGCACCCGTCGGTCTCCGACCTCGCTGGCATCGATCCGGTTTTTCATGGCGACAAGCCGCGAGTTGCCATGGAAGCGGTGCGGGACTTTCTCGAGCGCACGCCGGACGGCAAGTTGCTTCCGGGCGTGGGGCACCTTTGGAGCACCTACGAAGATTTCCAGCGCGATCTCCCCGCTTTAGCCAAGGAAGCACGCCACACGCTCGAGGAAGCCTACAAGTATCCGTCGTATGTCGAATTCGTCACCAGCTTCCTCAAGATCGCCCGCTAAGCGCGCCAAAGCGTCGTCTCGACCGCCCGGCAAAGTGGGCTAAGCTTCCGTCCATGTCCCTGATCCGCGATCTTGGCCGGGCCCGTTACGCCGCAGCGCAAGGCGCGCGGGTGGCCTGGTACATGAGCCAGTATCTGCTGGCGCGGCGCATTTCCGGGCCGTTCAACCGCCCCGGCGAACCCAAGTTCGAACCGCAGGCGCCTGAAGGCGATACGCAACGCATTCGCGCGGCGTTCCTCAAACTCTTCGCCCAAGACCGCGCCAATATCGAGGCGGGTCTCTATCCTGCGCCCGACGACATCCGGCTTGAGCGCGCCATTGCGGCGCTGCGCAGCTCGGCCAACTTCTTCCGCGATCTGCCGAACGTCGACCGGCGCCGCCTCGAGCGCGACGGAACCGAGGTGCGCGAGCAGGCCAAAGGCGAGGGCCGCTATCCGACCTATTATCTGCAGAATTTCCACTACCAGAGCGGCGGCTGGCTCAGCCAAGACAGCGCCAAACTCTACGACACACAGGTCGAAATTCTGTTCGGCGGCGCCGCCGACGCCATGCGCCGCATCGCGCTGGGCTCGCTCGCCCGCGCCATCCGCGGCACGGATCAGCGCAAGGTCAAGCTGCTCGACATCGCCAGCGGCAACGGCCGCTTCTTGCGCCAGATACTGACGGCGTTGCCGCGGATTCCGGCCACGGGCTTGGATCTTTCGCCCGCCTATTGCGAAGAAGCGCGCCGGCGTTTGGCGGATTGGCCGCAAGTGGAGATCGTCACCGGCGCTATCGAACAGGCGCCGTTCGAGGACGAGAGCTTTGATGCGGCGACGTGCGTCTATCTGTTCCACGAATTACCGCCGCGCGTGCGCCGTGACGCCGCCCGCGAGATCGCGCGGGTCCTGAAGCCCGGCGCGACGTTCGTGCTGGCCGATTCAATTCAGACCGGCGACGCCGCCGACCTGGACCGCATGCTCGAATACTTCCCCGTCGGTTTCCACGAGCCGTACTTCACGTCCTATCTGAAGGAAGATTTCGCGGCGCTGTTCGGCGAACATGGCTTCGAGGTCGAGGAAACCGAATTGGCTTTCCTCACCAAGATCACGCGCTTCCGAAAGCGTTAGAGCGCCGTCTTCTCGGCTTCGATGGCCAAGGCCTCTTCGAGGTCGAGCAGCGCCGTATCCTCGATTGCGAGCGGCTCTTCGGGACCGCCCAGCAGCACTTCGGTGGTGAAGCTGTAGTCCACGTCTTCGACCAAGGCCGTCTTCAAAGCGGGCGGCGCTTCCTCCGGGGCAGCGGGCGCGGCAAGCGCCGTGGGCGCGTGGATCGGTTCGCGATACTCGACCGCATAGGCCGGGCTGGGGCCGAAATCGGCGCCGCCGGTGACGATCGCATCGACGCTCCAGGCCGTGAACACGCCGATGCAAACGAAAGTCGCCAGCATCGCAGCCCGGTCTTGGCGGACCGGGCTGCGCCGAAAGCGCCAAAGCGCGGCGCGGGCGTGGCGGTAGGCGGCGTGCAATTGGGGGCCAATTTGGCGCAGGCGCTGCGCCAAGCTCATCCGCCGCCGCTTGCTTCGCTTCCGCAACATGGCTCGCCCCCGAGAAACGAGAGCCGCTTTTACCCCCGTTTGGCGAACAACGCCACCGCGATTGCGGGCGGGGCGGTCCTGGGCTTAGCTTTGAGGCGATTGGGGAGTGGGACATGTCAGAAGGCAAGGTCGCCATCGTCACGGTTCACGGCACCGGCGACACCGCAGAAGGCCCGGACGGCGACAAGTGGTTTCAGCGCGGCTCGCAATTCAGCCGGCGCTTGCTGCAGCATCTGAGCGGCCGCGGCATCGACGCCGACATCGTCCCGCACTTGTGGTCCGGCGCCAACGCCGCCTCGGATCGTGAGCGCGGCGCCAACAAGCTCGCGCGCCTCATCCGGCGGCTCTACAACAAATACGACAGCATTCATGTGATCGGGCACAGCCATGGCGGCAACGTCGCCAACGATGCGGCGGTGTTGCTGAAGTGGGGCCTGCGCCGCAACGCGCAACGTGAGAAGTTCGACAGCCTCACCACCGTCGGCACGCCGTTCTTCAATGTGAAGACCGGATTTTTGCAACGCGTCGCCGGCGTGCTGTTCGTCGTCATCGCCTGGGCGAGTGCGATCGTGTTTCCGTTGATCGCCGCCTATCTTGTTTGGGGCCTGGCCACCGGCGAAAACGTGCTGGAGATGAATAGCCGCCAGGAGGAAATCTGGGCCACGGCGATCTATGTCCTGATCGTCGGACCATGCACGCTGTTCATGCTGAACATGTCGCGTCAGGGCGTGCGTCGAATCTTGCGTCCCAAGACCGGAGGCCGGACCAAAACGTCCGTGTTCAGCATCTGGCACGACAACGACGAAGCCATCGCGTTCTTGCAGCGCGTAGAGGAACTCAAGCTCGAACCGTTCCCGCGCGGCTCGTTTTTCCGCGGTTCACGCAGTTTCGCGGTCTCGCTGGGCGTGCTCACGGTGCTGATCATCGGCCTCGCCAATCCCGTGCTCTACGCCTTCGGCATGGCGGACATGTTCGATTTCAACAACACCGGCGCCGATGATGATGTCGCCGGCAACATCATCGCCGTGACGCTGATGAGCCTGCTTCTCGCGCCGGCGATCTTCACCCTTATCTATCTGGCCTACCGTTTCGTCGTTGGCGGCGCGCAGGAGATCGGGGTGCGCGGCTCGATGAATCGGTTCGTCGGCGGCGTCATGCGCGGCGTTGCGATGGGCCGCGACGGCGACCAGGTTCTGTGCCACGTGAGCCCGCGCTCGCACACCCATTCGACGCAGGAGCACGTGATCACCGGCGAATGTGCGACACGCATGCAGGAGGCCGCCAACGGCGCGGCAGGTCAGCTCATCGACAAGTATCGCTGGGCGTTGTTTACGGTCGGCGGCGATTCAAGCGCCTCGCTGACCTCGCTCACCACCGATGCGATGACCTGGAACAGCCTGATCCACACGACCTATTTCGATCAGCCGGAAGTGGCCGCCGCGATCGGCGACCACATCGCGCGCGTGGTAGCGGAAACGGCGCACGCGCCCAAGCCGTAGAACTATGCCTCAGGGTTGCGTCGGCATCGTGTAATCGACGATTGCGCCGGGTCCGAGGGGCAGATCGAGATAAACCCACGCGAAGGTCAAGCCGAGCCCGGTGATGAGGATCCACAGCGAGTACGGAAGCATGACGGCGGTCAGACTGCCGAGGCCGAAATCCGTGCGCCAGCGCTGGCAGAAAGTCAGCACTAACGGGAAGTAGACCATCAGCGGCGTGATGATGTTGGTGGCGCCGTCGCCGACGCGATAGGCTGCCGTGGACATTTCCGGGCTGACGCCGAGCAACATCATCATCGGCACCAGCACCGGCGCCATCAACGCCCATTTCGCGCTGGCGGAGCCGATCAGCAGATTGATGGCCGCGGCAAACACCACGATCAGCACCAGCAGCGTGGGTAACGGCAAGCCCGAATGCTGGATCGCGTCAGCGCCCTGCACCGCAAAGATGAGGCCTAGATTCGACCAGTTGAACATCGCCACGAAGTGGGCGGCGGCGAACGCGAGTACGAGGTAATAGGAAAGATCGCCCATGGCGCCGGCCATCATCTTGACCGCGTCGCGATGGGTTTTGATGACCCCAACGGCTGCGCCATAGGCCCAACCAGCAGCCAGGAACAGCACGAAGAAGCCAGCAACGAGCGATTGATAGAAGGGGGTCAGGCGGGCCTGCGGAATGGCCGCCTCTTCATCGATGAGCGGCGTTCCTGGCATGAACACGAAGGCGGCCCACAGGCCGATGACCGCCAGGCACGCGATGCCCGCGCGGCTAAGGCCTTTGCGCTCTCCGCTCGATAGGGGCGCATTCGCATCGCCGAGGTTCTGCAGCGCTTCGCCGTCGGGCGTGCTGTATTTCTTTAGACGCGGTTCGATGATGACGTCGGTGACAAACCAGATCACCGGCAGGAATGCGACCAGCATTGCAGCGATAAAGAACCAATTGCCGGCGATGTTGGCGTCCCACGTCGGCACGACTTGTTCCGCGGCTGCTTCGGTAATGCCGAACAGAAGCGCATCCAATTGGCCCGGCAGCAGATTGGCGGAGAAGCCGCCGGAGACGCCGGCGAACGCTGCGGCGATTCCCGCGACGGGGTGGCGCCCGGCGGCCGCGTAGAGCACGCCGGCGAGCGGGATCAGCACCACATAGGCGGCGTCGGCGGCGAGGTTGCCCATCATGCCGACGAACGCCACAGCCGGCGTCAGCAGGAATTTCGGCGCGTCCTTAACGCCCGCGCGCATGGCGGCCGCGAACAGGCCGGAGCGCTCGGCGACGCCGGCGCCCAGCATCACCACCAGCACGTAGCCCAGCGGATGGAAGTGGGTGAAGGTCTCCGGCATGTCGACCCACAGCCTCTGAATGTTCTCGGGCGAGAGCATGCTGGCGGCGGTGATGATGACGGGCGTGCCGTCTTCGTTCAGTTGCGTCGGGTGCTGGGCCGAGTAGCCGAGCGCGGCGGCGATGGCCGAGCCGACGATCAAGAAGCCGATCAGCCAGAAGAAGATGAACACCGGATCGGGCAGCTTGTTGCCCGCGCGCTCGATCAGCCCGAGAATGCCCTTCTGCCGTTCCTGAACCGCTTCGGCCATGCGCCATTTCCTTCGTCGGAGTTGTCCTTGTCGGCCCGAATGGCGGGAAATGGCGCGAGACGCAAGCCCCGGGGGCGGCGTCAGCCGGTCGGGCGCCAAGCGTGTCGCTCGCCGCGGGCGCGCGTCGCCCAGGCATAGAGCGCGTCATAGATGATCACGCCCTGCGCAAGCATGTCATGATCGTTGGCGTGCGTGAGCGACAAGCCGAGCGAAATGGCGTGCGAGCCCGCGGCTTCGGCCGCCAGCTCATGCCGATCCGTGTCGGCGCCGCGCACGATGTTTGCAACAATATCGAGCGCCGGGTCGCTGAGCGCGAAGCGATCGATGAACGCATCGAAACTGCATCGTTCGCCCACATGGCTGAACGGCGCGCCTGGAATGTCGAACGCGACAGCGCCTTCGCGCTCGGCGGCGGCGAACACGTCCGCGGTTGGCACATACAGAAACCCAGCGCGCGGATCGACGAAGCGTTTGATCAGCCAGGGGCAGGCGATGCGGTCGATCTTCGGCCGTTCGCGCGTCACCCAGCGGGTCGGGCGGCGTGAACCGAACAATTGCTCGAGCTGGGATTGGATGTGATCGGTCGTCATAAGTCGCTCCTTTGGCCGCGTGGCCAGGAGCGGGACTTGGACGATCATCGTCTGAGCGGGCGCCCGCGTGATGAGCCCGCTGATGCACTATGCGCCTGAACGCGGTCAGCGTCCAGTCTGGCCGCGGTGGCGCAGCATGGCATCGGCGAGCACGCACGCCAGCATGGCCTCGGCGACGGGTGCGGCGCGAATGCCGACGCACGGATCGTGGCGGCCCTTGGTGGAAATGTCGGCGTTCTGGCCGTCGCGCGTGACGGTGCGGCGCGGCGTGAGGATCGAGGACGTGGGCTTGATCGCCATGCGCGCCACGATCGGCTGGCCGGTGGAGATGCCGCCCAGAACGCCGCCGGCATGGTTTGAAAGAAAACTCGGCCTGCCGTCGCTTCCGGCGCGCATCTCGTCGGCGTTTTCGGCGCCGGTGAGCGACGCCGCGCCGAAGCCGGCGCCGATCTCGACGCCTTTGACGGCGTTGATGCTCATCAGCGCGCCGGCGATTTCCGCATCGAGCTTGCCATAGATCGGCGCGCCCCAGCCAGGCGGAACGCCGGTCGCCTCGACCTCGACAATGGCGCCGAGAGAATTTCCGTCCTTGCGGGTTTCGTCGAGCAGCGCCTCCCATTGCTTCGCCGCTTCGGCATCCGGACACCAGAACGGATTGTTCTCGGTCTCGGCCCAATCCCAGCGCGCGCGGTCGATGGCGCTCTTGCCGATCTGAGTCACGGCGGCGCGTATTGTGATGGCATCGCCCAGGATGCGCCGGGCGATGGCGCCGGCGGCCACGCGCGCCGCCGTCTCGCGCGCCGATGAGCGGCCGCCGCCGCGATAATCGCGCAGACCGTACTTGGCGTCGTAGACGTAATCGGCGTGACCCGGGCGATAGAGATCGCGGATGTCGTCGTAGTCCTTGCCGCGCTGATCGACGTTATCGATCAGGAGCGAAATCGGCGCGCCTGTGGTGAGCGGACCTTCGGTGCGGTCGTCCTCGAACACGCCGGAGAGAATCTTCACTTCGTCGGGCTCGCGCCGCTGGGTGACGAACCGGCTCGAGCCGGGCGCGCGCCGATTGAGCCAGAACTGGATGTCGGCGGCGCTCAGCGGCAGGCCGGGCGGGCAGCCGTCGACCACGCAGCCGATCGCCGGTCCATGGCTCTCGCCCCAGGTGGTGACGCGGAAGAGGTGGCCGAACGTGTTGTGGGACATGGGCTTCCCTAGCTGGCACGATCCGCAGGCGCCTGCAATTGGGCCCATGGGGGCGTGACCCCAAGCGCCGGTTGTGCTAGATTGCCGCGATGGCCGATGTAAAAATCCGCAATCTCGATGACCGCCTTCATGAAACGTATCGGCGGATGGCCGAAGCCGCTGGCATCAGCCTTGAGGAACAATTGCGGCGGGTCCTGGAGGCTCACGTCCAACAGGAACGGGCCGCACTTGTCGACCGTCTGCAGGCTGGCCTCGATCGAATGCAGGAAAAATATGGGGTTATGGAAGAGAGCTGGCCAGGGATTCGCGCCGACCGGGACGAGCGCGGGTGAGTGCGTTCGTCGCCGATGCTTCGGTCGCCGCCAAGTGGTTCTTGCGCGAACCTGACACGCCCAAGGCCATGGACCTGCTTCGAACCGGCGCCAAGGTCTTCGCGCCAGCTTTCCTTCGAGTTGAACTCGCGGCAGCGATAGTTCGGCGATTTCGCAACGGCGGACTCAACATAGAGGATGCGCGCGAACGCCTGATCGAAGCTGCCGACGCGATTGCCGAACCGCGTATCTCTTTCTTCTCGGACACTGAATTGCTGCCGCGCGCGTCTTCAGTCGCGCTGGACATACGCCACCCGCTGCAGGATTGCCTCTATATCGCCTGCGCTGAACGCGTTCAGTGTGATCTCATTACCGTCGATCCGAAATTTCTGGCGCGTGCGGCGCCGGTTTTTCCGTTCGTGCGAGCATTGTAGATGAGCGACGATCTCATTCCGCCTTCGCCCAAGTACGATCCGGCCGGTCAGCCGCCGCCGGACGATGCGGCGCTGTTCGCCGAGAGCGAGCCGTTTGCGCTATTCGAACGCTGGTTCAAGGAGGCGAAAGAGAAGGAGCCCAGCGATCCGAACGCCATGGCGCTCGCCACCGCCGACGCGGCGGGTTTTCCCGACGTGCGCATGGTGTTGATGAAGAGCTTCGAGGACGGGGGCTTTGTTTTCTACACCAACAGCGAAAGCGCCAAAGGTGTTCAGCTCGGCCAGAACCAACGCGCGGCGGTGGCGTTTTATTGGAAGAGCCTCAAGCGTCAGGTCCGCGCGCGCGGGCTGATTTCGTTCGTCAGCGACGCTGAAGCGGACGCCTATTTCCAGAGCCGCGACCGCGGCGCCCGTCTCGGCGCCTGGGCCAGCGCGCAATCGCGCCCGCTCGAGGATCGCCTGGCGCTGGAGAAGCGGATCGCGGAGGTCGCGCTCAAATACGGCGTCGGCGAGGTGCCGCGTCCGCCGCACTGGCGCGGCTACCGGCTGACGCCGCTGTCGTTCGAGTTCTGGCGCGACCGGCCTTTCCGCCTGCACGACCGCCTGGTGTTTAGCCGCGACGAGCCGGGCCAGCCTTGGCGCAAGTCGCGGCTCTATCCGTAGTTCGATCCCGGCGATTTGCTTCTATCATTTGACCGCACCCCTGCGGCGCCGCTTTAATCGGCGCCAACAAGAGAACAGGGAGACGCGACATGCTTGGGCTGATGCAGGACTGGCCGCTGACGGTCGATCGGATACTCGACCACGCCAAGGCCAGCTTCCCGCGCCGCGAAGTGGTGACGCGCGGCATCGAGACCGGCGCGCTCTCGCGCACCAGCTACGGCGCCATCTGGGGCCGCGCTCGCCAGGTCACCAATGCGCTGAAGGAGCGCGGCGTCCAGCCGGGCGATCGCGTGGCGACGTTGGCCTGGAACACGGAGCGGCACTTAGAGGCCTGGTACGGCGCCATGTGCATGGGCGCGGTGCTGCACACCACCAATCCGCGGCTCTTCCCCGAGCAGATCGCCTGGATCATCAATCACGCCGAGGACAAGGTCCTCTTCTTCGACACGACCTTCCTGCCGATCGTCGAGAAGATCGCGCCGCTGCTGAAAACGGTGAAGACCTACATCGTGCTCACCGATCGCCAGCACTTGCCGCAATCGGCGCTGCCTTTGATCGCTTATGAGGATTTCATCGCCGGCCATTCCCAGGACGCGCAATGGGGCGGGTTCGACGAGAACACCGCCTGCGGTCTCTGCTACACGTCGGGCACGACGGGCGATCCCAAGGGCGTGCTCTATTCGCACCGTTCGAATGTCATCCACGCCATGGCCGCCAACCAGACCGATTGCTTCGGCGCGGGCGCCAACGACGTGGTGATGCCGATCGTGCCGATGTTCCACGCCAATGCGTGGGCCATCGCCTTCGTCGCGCCGATGTGCGGCGCCAAATTGGTGATGCCGGGCGCCAAGCTCGATGGCCCTAGCGTCTACGAATTGCTGGAAGGCGAGAAGGTCACCTTCACGGCGGCGGTGCCGACGGTGTGGCAGGGCCTGCTCGGCTTCCTGCGCGAGAACAGGTTGAAGCCGACGACGCTGAAGCGTGTCGCCATCGGCGGCTCGGCCATTCCCGAAACCGTGCTGCGCGCTTTCGAAGAGGATTACGGCGTCGAAGTCATCCACGCCTGGGGCATGACCGAAATGAGCCCGATCGGCACGATCGGCAAATTGCTGCCGGAGCACTACGCCCAGAGTCACGAAGAGCAGATCAAGGCCAAGCTGAAGCAGGGGCGCTCGGTCTTCACCGTCGAGATGAAGATCGTCGACGATGCCGGCATTGAGAAGCCGCACGACGGCAAGGCTTTCGGTCGGCTCTTGGTGCGCGGGCCAGCCGTGGCGCGCGCCTATTTCAAGAACGCCGGGGCCCGCAACGACAAGGGCGAATGCCTGGAGCCGTGCGGCTTCTTCGACACCGGCGATGTGGCGACACTCGATCCGCTCGGCGTGATGCAGATCACCGACCGCGCCAAGGACGTGATCAAGTCGGGCGGCGAGTGGATCAGCTCCATCGACATCGAAAACATCGCCATGGGCGCCGAAGGCGTGGCCAACGCCGCCGTCATCGGCGTGGCGCATCCGAAATGGGATGAGCGGCCGCTCTTGATCATCGAGCCGAAGCCCGGCGCCAATCCGAGCAAGGAGAGCGTGCTCAAATTCCTGGAGGGCAAGATCGCCAAATGGTGGACGCCCGACGATGTGGCGTTCGTGGAGAAGATTCCGCTCGGCGCTACCGGCAAGATCAACAAGCTGGCGCTCCGCGAGACCTTCAAGGACTACAAGTTGCCCAGCACGCAGGCGGCGGAGTAGTTCGCGCGCCGGCGCCCGCGGCGAAGCGTTCGCCCGGGCGTGCGGCTCAAAGGACCGCCGGCTTCCAGCCGGCACGGCGGAGATGGTTAGAGGTTGGAGCGCGCGGCCCCTTCCGCGCATGCGTCGCCGGAGGCGACGCGCTCCCGCCTTCAAACATCGGCGCATGCCGGCGAGGACGCCGGCGGTGCGAAGGGGTGAAACACACGCACCCTTATCGCGCGCGCGAAGCTGGCGCGGCTTCGCGGTGCGTGTGTGTCAGCCGGTATCGCGCGCTCAATCCCTCAGCGCGTACATGCTATCGACGCAAGGCGGGCCGCCCATGCATTCGACGCGTCCGAGTTCCACGAGGCGGATCATGTGCGCCAGCACCGAGTGGCACGCGGCCGGGTGCAGGCGCTTGTCGACATCGGCGTAGATCACCGCGACCATGTCCTTGATCTGGGTCTTGCCGGCGCGCAGCTGCGCGACGATCTGGTTTTCCCGCTCGATGCGGTGATCGATGAAGGCTTGCACGAAGGCGCTGGGATTGTCGGTGATCGGCGGGCCGTGCGTCGGCCAGATGGTCGAGAAGTTACGGTCGCGCACCTTTTCGAGGCTGGCGAGATAGGCGGTCATGTCGCCGTCGGGAGGGCCGATGACGGTGGTCGACCAGCCCATGATGTGATCGCCGGGAAAGAGCGCGTTTTCTTCCAGCAGCGCGTAAGCCATGTGGTTGGTGGTGTGGCCCGGCGTGAACACGGCTTCGATGGTCCAGCCGGGGCCGGCAAAACGTTGCCCATCTTCGACATTGAGATCGGGCGTGAACAGATGATCGTCGCTGGCCTCGAGCCGCAGCGCATCGCAATCGCTGGGCTTGGGCGGAATGGTGCTGGCGTAGACCTTGGCGCCGGTGCGCGCCGCCAGCGGATGCGCGGCCGGGCTATGGTCCATGTGCCGATGGGTGACGAGAATGTGCGTCACCCGCTCGCCCTCGACGGCGCGCAGGACCGCGTCGATGTGCTCTTCATTGTCGGGGCCGGGATCGATGATCGCGACATCGCCGTGGCCGACGATGTAAACGCCGGTGCCGCGGAAGGTGAACGGGCCGGGATTGTTGGCGACGAGCCGGCGGATCAGCGGGCTGACGCGCTGCGCCGTCTCGTACTCGAAATCCATGTCGCGAACGAAGGGGATTTTCGCCGCCATCAGCGGGCCTCAGCCGACGACATACCTGCGAAAAGCATCGCGCAGCATGTAGGTGGCCTTGATCTTGTCCGGCAGGTTGAGCCCGATCGGGGGTCCCATGTCGGTCTTGTTGGCGTCGACAATGTAGAGCTTTCCATCGTTGCGGTCGCGCAGCACGTCCACGCCGCCCCAGTCCAGGCCGATCTCGCGCGTGAAGGCGCTGATTTGACTCAATTCAGCGGGACTGAAGATTTCTTCGGGCGTCCGTAGCAGCACCTCGGTGTTCGTATTGAGGAACCGCTTGGTTACTTCGCGACGCTTGATGAACACCAGAACCGGTTTGCCGCCGACGGTGCAGGTGCGGAGATCCTCCACTAGGTTGAGATCGGCGTTCATCCGATTATCGACGACGCGCTGGTAAACGCGCCCCGGCGCCGGATTGGTCGGGCATTGCACGATGTGTCCGTCGTGGGCGGCGTTGATCTCGGACTTCTCGACCGCCAGGCCGGTGTAGGTCAGCGGATCGACCGCCAGAGGATTGCCGAACGCGGCGGCGCAGGCGCGGGCGACGTTCGTTTTCGAGACATCGCGGCAGCCGAAATTCACGAGCTTGGCGCCGGGTTTCAGCTTCGCCGGCGGATCGTTGGGACTATAGGTGGCGTCCTCGAACTGCATCACCACGTCAGCCTGCGCGGCGTCCTTGGCGAGTTTCGCGCCGGCTGCCCGGGCCACCGAAAAAATGAGGTACCAGGGCCGCGCGCGTTCGGGCGTGAAGTAGATGGTGAAGCTCGGCTCCAGCGCCGGAATGGCCTTGGCTGCAAAGAAATAGCGGAACCACGCCGTCACCTGGCCGATCACCGAGGGCGAGTAGGGGACGCGCGCGCCGGTCTTGCGGACGGTCAGCCCGGTCAGGCCGAACTCGAAGTCCTTCAGCCAGACCCGGCCAGAGGTCTGGAACACGCGGGGGGTGGCGTCGGTCACCGCTCAGGCGCTCCGCGGCCCGGCGCTTGCTAGCGGACGCGCCATGGAACGCGCCGTCGCCGTCTGCTTCTTTACGTTGGATCGCGTGCGCACTGTGCTGGTCGCCTTGTCCCTGATCGTCTTAATCAAGACGGCTTGGATGCTGATCCTGCCCGCCGCCGGCTAAGTCCTCGGGGCCAGTGTTTCGAGCGCCCCGCGCGCCCGGTTCAAGTCGTACCCTGCCTTTGCCGCCAAGGCGATGATTTCGTCAGGCCGTCGCCTTCCGGCAAGGGCCTCGGCCAGCGCCCAGGCTGTTATTGAGCGGGTTCCGGTTCGGCAATAGGCAAGCACAGGGCTCTTTGCCTCATCCAGGAGCATGGCGGTCTCCGCAACGATTGCCGGGGGCGGGGGTCCTGCGAATGGGAGGTTCCGGAACTCGAGCCCCGCCGCCTCCGCCAGCGCCTTTATTTCGGCCGCATTGGATTGGCCGAAATCCTCGCCGTCGGGCCGGTTTGCGACGATGGTTTTGTAGCCGGCGGCGGCGGCCAGGGCCACGTCGGCCGGCGTCAATTGCCCGGCCACCGAAAATCCGGGCGTCACGCGTTTGAATTCGGCCATCGCATACCCCTGCCCGGCCACGTTGACACGGCTTACGCGGGACGCAAGGTTCGGCCGGCCGGGACCGACTGCTTCGGCGCCACAGGGACGTTGGAATGCTTGCTCTAGCCGTTCGGCGTCTTCTGCTGGCCATCCCAACACTCCTTGCCATCGTCGCCGCCGCCTTCGTGCTGATGCACCTGGCGCCGGGCGGGCCGTTCACCAAGGAGCGGCAGATGCCGCCGGAGATCGAGCGGCGGCTGCTGGCGGAATACAAACTCGATCTGCCGATCCACGAGCAACTCGGCCATTACGTCCTCGGCCTGGCGCGCGGCGATCTCGGGCCCTCGATGACCTACAAGGACAAGGACGTCGTCGACATCATCGCCGAGGGGGCGCCGACGAGCGCCATTCTGGGCATCGCCGCAATGATGCTGGCGCTGTTCGTCGGCGGGGGCTTGGGCGTGATCGCGGCGCTGCGCCAGAACAAGGCGCAGGATTATCTGGTCATGGCCATCGCGATTGCGGGAGTCTGCCTGCCGCCCTTGGTCATCGGCCCGATCATGCAGCTGTTTTTCGGGGTTCAGTGGGGGCTGCTGCCATCGCAAGGGCTTCATCGCGACGAGTTCGGCTTGATCTATCTCGTGCTGCCGGTGCTGACGCTATCGCTGCCGCTGATCGCGGTGGTGTCGCGCCTCATGCGCGCCTCGATGATCGAAGCGCTGCGCTCGAACGCCATCCGCACCGCGCGCGCGAAGGGCCTGCCCGAGGCGCAAGTGATCTGGCGCCACGCGCTGCCGATCGCGATGCTGCCGATCGTGTCCTATGCCGGACCGGCGCTGGCCGGCGTGATGGCGGGTTCGTTCGTCATCGAGACCGTGTTCCAGCTGCCTGGCATCGGCAAGCAGTTCGTGCTCGCCGCGCAGCAGCGCGACTACACGCTGGTGATGGGCGTGGTGCTGATCTACTCGTTTCTCATCATCCTCATGAACCTCGCCGCGGACCTGATGTACCGCGTGCTCGACCCGCGGGCCCGCAGCCAATGAGCGATATCCTCATCGACGATACGCCGCAGCCGCAGGCGATCAAGGGCCGCTCGCTCTGGGAAGACGCGCGCCGGCGGCTGATGCGCAATCCGGCGGCGGTGGCCAGCCTCTATGTCGTCGCCGTTTTGGTGTTGCTGGCCGCGTTCGGACCCTGGCTTTGGGTGCATCCCTACGATGAAATTTTCCGCGATCGCGTCGCCGTCGCGCCGACTACCGAGAATATGCACCTGCTCGGCACCGACACCGAGGGCAGGGACATCGTCGCGCGCATTCTGTTCGGCCTGCGCATCTCGCTGCTGGTCGGCTTCGCCGCGACCGCCGTCGCGCTCACCATAGGCGTGACTTGGGGCGCTATCGCCGGCTTCATCGGCGGCGCCGTCGACGACCTCATGATGCGCGTTGTCGACGTGCTCTATTCGATCCCGTTCGTGTTCTTCGTCATCGTGCTGATGACGGTGGTGCAGACCGACAGCCCGGTCGCCAATCTGATGTTGATTTTCATGGCGATCGGCGCGGTCGAGTGGCTGACCATGGCGCGCATCGTGCGCGGCCAGACCATCGCGCTCCGCCAGAAGGAATTCGTCGAGGCCGCGCGCGCGGCGGGCGCAACGCCGCTGCAGATCGTCTTCCGTCACATCGTGCCCAACGTGCTGGGCCCGGTCGTGGTCTTCGCCACGCTGAACGTGCCGGTGATCATCTTGGCCGAGAGCTTTCTCTCGTTCATCGGACTTGGCGTGCAAGAGCCGCTCACCTCGCTTGGGCGGCTGATCTCGGACGGCGCGCGCCAGATGATCAACGCGCCCTGGATGTTGATCGCGCCCGCCGCGACCATGCTGATCACGCTTTTGGCGCTCAACTTCCTCGGCGATGGACTTCGGGACGCGCTCGATCCGAAGGAACGTTAAGGCTACTGCGTCCGCCTGACCCTGATCGCGGGCCCGCCTGTTTCGACTTCCATCAGATAGCTGCCGAATGACGCGCGCCTGATCGTCACCCGTCCGCCATTGCGCACGTTGCGCGCGACTTCGTCGTCGATCTGGACCCAGACTTGACCGTTGCTCATGCGGAAAGTGGAGGGGAGATTGCGCCGGTGCGTGACGCTTTCGATCACCATCTCGATGTTGTCGATGCGCTCGAATTGCGGAGCGGTCGCGGCGCCGCTTTGGTTCGGACTTCCTCCGCCGCCGCCGCCGAAAATCCGCGAGAGGCTCGGCAGCGAGAAGCCGAAAGCCTCCCGGTCCATCTCCTGGGCCTGGCCGCGATCCACGGCGACGAGGTTGCCGGTGTTCTGCGCCTCCTGCAGGCGGCCGACCGCGCCGTCATAGCACGCGAGCCGCTGCGCCTCGTCGGCGATAGTGCGGCAGGCATAGACTTGATTGAGGACGTCCGGCGCCGCGGATTGTTCCTGGGCGACAACCGGCCCGGCAAAAGCGACAAAGGCCAGACCGGCCAAGACAATGCGCATGAGGTCCCCTCCCATCGGAAGCCGGATCATCCTAGACTTTGGGAGGAAACTTTGTCAGCCCGCTCGCGCAGGGCTCACGCGGAGATAATTCATGGCGGCGTTGTGGACCGATAGAAGGCGGCTTCTGGCCGGGGCCGGCGGGCTCACGGCAGCGACCTCCCTGGGCGCCTGCGGCAACGCCAAGATCGTCGGTTTCGACAAGGTCAAGCGCTCGCTCGATATCTGCAATCAGGGCGAGCCGCTCTCCCTCGACCCGCACAAGGCGTCGGGTCAGTGGGAGAACAATATCCTCGGCAACATGTTCGTCGGTCTGACGACCGAGAACCCGCTGGCCGAGCCGATTCCGGGCATGGCCGAACGCTGGGAGACGAGCGAGGACGGTCGCACGTGGACGTTTTATCTGCGGCGCGCGTCATGGTCCGATGGCGAGGCCTGCGACGCGCATGATTTCGAGTTCGCGTTCAAGCGCATCCTCGACCCCGAAAACCTCGCCGAGTACGCGGCCATTCTCTATCCGATCAAGAATGCGCAGGCCGTGAACCAAGGAGAGATGGAGCCGGAGAACGTCGGCGTCCGCGCCATCGACGATCTCACGCTGGAAATCCAGCTTGAGCATCCGGCGCCATACTTGCCGCAGCTGCTGATGCACTACACCGCCTATCCGGTGCCGAAGCACATCGTCGAGCGGTATGGCGACGACTGGGTGCAGCCGGAAAACATCGTGGTCAACGGCGCCTTCAACCTGGTGCGCTGGTGGTCGAACTACATCGTTCACCTGGAACGCAATCCGCGCTTCTTCGACGCGCCAAACGTCGTTCTGGAGCACCTCTACTTCTATCCGTCGAACGACGTGAACGCGGCGGCGCGCAAGGTCATGAGCGGCGAGGCGGGCTGGTCGACGCGTTTTCCGTCAAATCAGGTCGAGCAATTGCGCCGCGATTTGCCGGGGTTCGTTCGCGTCGCGCCGTATCTGACCTGCAACTATTTTTCCTTCAACACCACGCGCCCGCCTTTCAACGATATGCGCGTGCGCCAGGCGCTGACGATGGCGTACGATCGCGATTTCGTCGCCTCGCAAATCTACCGGACCGGCGAGCGGGCGGCGTATTCGTTCGTGCCGCCGGGCATCGCCAATTATCCGGCGACGGCGCGCTATCAATGGGCGGATCGTCCCATCGAAGACCGCAAGCGCGAGGCGGAGCGGCTGCTTCGCGCCGCGGGGTTCGGGCCCAACAATCCGTTGCGGTTCGAATTCTCCCATCGCAACACCAGCGACAATCCGCGCGTGGCGGTGGTGGTGCAGAACGATTGGAACTCGATCGCGCCGTGGGTGACGGTGGAGTTGCGCGGCGTGGAGACGCAGGTCCATTACGCCAATCTGCGCGCCAAGAATTTCGACGCCGGCGACGGCGGTTGGATCGCCGACTACAACGACGCCAAGAACTATCTCTATCTGCTCGAAACCCGCACCGGGCCGCAGAATTATTCGGGCTACAGCAATCCCGTCTACGATGGGCTGGTGCATCAGAGCGACTTCGAAGCGGATGGCGCGCGCCGCGGCCAGCTGATGGCGCAGGCCGAGCAGATCGTGCTCGACGACGCGCCCATCTGCATGAGCGTGTTCATCAATTCGACCAATCTCGTGCACCCCGATCTCACCGGGTACGAGGACAATATCTCCGACTATCACCGCGCACGCTGGTTCGGGATTCGGAACGCCTAGATTAGAACGGCCCGCCGGCTTCATCCGCGCCGATCGCCTTGATCGCGAAGGCGTAGTCGTGCGCGATCTCGCGCAGATATTCGAAGCGTCCGGCGCTGCCGGCGTGGCCGGCGCCCATGTTCATCTTCAGCAGCACGGGGCGGCCGCTGGTCGTATGCGGGCGAAGCTTGGCGACCCATTTCGCCGGTTCCCAATAGGTGACGCGCGGATCGGTGAGGCCGCCGGTGGAGAGCACGGCCGGATAGGCTTTGCGCTCGATGTTGGTGTAGGGGCAATACGAAGCCATGTAATCGTAGGCCGCCGGGTCCTCGAGCGGATTGCCCCATTCGGGCCATTCCGGCGGAGTCAGCGGCAGCGAGGTGTCGCTCATCGTGTTGATGACGTCGATGAAGGGCACGCCGCCGATGACGCCAGCCCACAAATCCGGGCGCATGTTGTTGATGGCGCCCATCAGCAAGCCGCCGGCGGAGCGGCCTTCGCAGACGATATGCCCTGGCCGCGCATAGCCGCGGGCGATCAAATCCTCGGCGCAGGCGATGAAGTCGGTGAAGGTGTTGCGCTTGTTGAAGCGGCGTCCGTCCTGGAACCAGCCGAAGCCCATTTCGGAGCCGCCGCGCACATGCGCGATGGCGTAGATCCAGCCGCGGTCGACGAGGCTGAAACGGCGGATCGAGAAATCCGCGTCCATCGATATGCCGTAGGAGCCGTAGCCGTAGAGGAAGAGCGGGGCTGAGCGGTCGATGGGCGTGCCGCGCTTCATCAACACCGTGATCGGCACGCGCTTGCCGTCGCTTGCCGTGGCGAAGAAGCGGTGGGTGACGTAGTCGTCCGGATTGTGGCCTGACGGGATTTCCTGCGTCTTGCGCAGCACTTGCGTGCGAGCGGCCATGTCGTAGTCGAACCATTTGAGCGGCGTCGTCGGCGACTCGTAGACGTAGCGCATGGTGGTTGTGTCGAACTCGTAGCCGCCGGAAAGCTCGATATTGTAGGCGTCCTCCGCCATGGCGATGGCATGCTCTTCGCCGCCTTTGTGGCGGATGACGATGCGTGGCAGCGCGTTCGAGCGCTCGACGCGTACGAGATAGTCCTTGGCCGCGCTCAAGCCCAATATGTAGCGCCCGGCCTCGTGCGGTAGGAATTCGCGCCACAGCGACCGCGCCGTCGCGCCCGGCGCCGCCGTCATGATCTTGAAATCGACCGCGCCGTCGGCATTGGTGACGACATACCAGCGGCCGTTCCAATGCGTCGGCGTGTAGAGCATGTCCGGCTCGCGCGCGCTGAACAGCGCCGGCGGCGCCGTCGGATTGCTCGAGGGGATGGTGTAGTATTCCGACTGGCTGCCATTGCCGGCGCTGATCAGAATGAATTCGCGGCTTTCAGTCGGGCCGACGCTCAGGAAGAAGCCGTCGTCCGGTTCGTCGTAGACGAGCACGTCTTCGCCGCCGCGTGCAGGGCGGCGATAAATCTTCGCCGGGCGGCCGTTATTGTCGCGGAATGTCCAGAAGATGTAGCGGGCGTCCGGCGACCAGCAGAAGTCGCCGGTGCAATCGTTGATGTGCGCGGCCAAGGTTTCGCCGCGGGCCAAATCCTTGATGTAGAGGGTGTAAATCTCCGAGCCTTGCTCGTCGACGGCGTAGGCGAGCATGGAATGATCGGGCGCGTGCTGCGCGGAAATCACTT
Source organism: Proteobacteria bacterium HN_bin10 (assembly GCA_002083515.1). Taxonomy (GTDB): domain Bacteria; phylum Pseudomonadota; class Alphaproteobacteria; order Caulobacterales; family Aquidulcibacteraceae; genus Vitreimonas. Next base: position 9,174 of record LWDN01000061.1, on the reverse strand, counting down.
TGTAGAAGGTCTTGCCGCGTGCCTGCGCGTCGACATCGATCAGCACTTGCTCCGGACCATCGCTGCCGCGCGGACGGCGGACGTATTTCGGATGCTGCGCGCCGGTCTCGAAGCGGCGATAATATTCCCACGGGCCGTCCGGCGTCGGCACGGAGGAATCGTCTTCCTTCGTGCGGCCCCGCATTTCCTGGTAGAGACGCTCCTGCAAGTCCGCGGTCGAAGCCATGACCTGTTCGCGATAGGCGTTCTCTTCATCGAGGTAGGCGCGGATATCGGCGCGCAAGAGCGATGGGTCGCGCATCACCTCCTGCCAATTGTCGTCCTTCAGCCAGGCGTAATTGTCGACGCGGGTGCGGCCCAATTGCTCGATCGTCTTCGGTTCGATGCGGGCGGCGGGCGGCGTGGCGTTCGGCATGGAGGCATCCGTGGAGGCGCAGGCGGAGAAGAGGGCAAGGGTCGGCAAGGCGGCGCTTGCCTGGAGGATTTCGCGGCGATTCATGGGGCGCGTTCTGGGGGCAGGTTGCCGTTGCGGTCAATGATTTAGGTCAGGCGCAGCAACAACGCCGTAGCGTCATCGCTCCGCTTGAAGCGCGGGTGCTGCGCGCCGGAGGCGTCGGCGGCCTCGATCGCCCGCAATTCGCGCCCCAGTTCTTGTAGGCCCTTGTCGAGCGCGGCGCGCACGATGCCGGCGGCGTCATAGGCGCGGTAACGGTCCACCAGCGCCGAAAACCCATCGGTGCAGAGCAGCACATGCGCCGGTCGCGCGAGCGGCAGCGTCCAGACCCGCGCATGCTCCGCGCATTCCGGCTGCAACCCGAACACCCAGTATGAGCCGCCGGGCAGATTGTGCTGCGCACGCGCCGTGCGCAGCATCGCCATGGTTTCGGGATCGCGCAAAGATGCGGGCGCGCCAGCGCGCTTGGCGGCGTCGCGCGCGCGGTGCTGTTCGTCATCGGTGGCGTTCGCGCGCGATCCGGCGCTATGACCCGCGCCCTGCGCATCGAGCGCAAAGCAGCGGCAATCGCCGAGATCAAGGCCTTGCAAAGCGCCGTCGTGATCGGAGGCGATCAGCACCGACGCGGTCGGCAATTTCCAGCGCTCAACCGGCGCGCCGTTTGTCAGCTCGCTCCATCGCGGCGCGATCAGGCCCTCGACAGTTCCTCTCAGCTGCGCCCGAGTCATCGGAGCGTTTCCAGCGCGGCTGTGAAGCGCAGCGTTGAGCACCTGCGCGATCCACGCCGCATCCGACGCTTCAGGGCTTATGGGATCTGTGTGCAGATCGGTGGCGCCATCGATGATCCAAGCGCAGTCACGTGCGTTCCCACACGCATCGTCGTTCTGCTTGTTCCGATCTCCCGCGAGCGAGATCGCTTCGACGAAGGTCAGCACGTCCGCCTCCAGGCAAAGTGGATACCGGTTTGCCGCCCGGGAGGCGGGCCAACCAAAATTACGCCGGGAAGATCAGCGACACCACTTCGGCGACGCAGGCCGGGCGGTCCTTGCCCTCGATCTCGATGGTGAATTCGTTGATCACCTGGTAGCCGCCGCTGCGCGGCTCGCAGGAGAGCATTTTCGCCCGCAGGCGCAAGCGCGAGCCGACCGGCACCATATTGGTGAAGCGCACCTTGTTGGAGCCGTAATTGATGCCGCGCGAGACGCCAGAATAGCTGACGATGTTCTTGGCCAGGAACGGGATCAGCGAGAGCACCAGATAGCCGTGCGCGATCGGCGCGCCCAATTCCTTGGTGGCGCGCTCGACGTCGACATGAATCCATTGGTGGTCGCCGGTGGCGTCGGCGAAGCGATTGACCCGATCCTGGGTGATTTCGAGCCAGTCGGAAACGCCGATCTCCTGGCCAACGAGGGTCTGGATGTCGGACAGCGGAATTTCGCGCATGGGGTGCTCCTGTTCAGACGGTGGTAGCGCCTGTGCGCGACCATTGTCGAGCCGCCGCTACGGCGTCAGCACGCGCACAAGGCCGTCGCCGGCGGCGCCGAAGCGCTGATCGTTGGTCCAAAGCGCGGTACAGCCGTGGTGCTGCGCGCAGGCGAGATGGAGCGCGTCGGGGAGTTTCAGCCCGCCACGCGCGCGCAGGCGTGCGGCGTCTACGTAGACATCCTCATCCAATTCAAGCTTCGCGAAGCGAGCAAAGGCTGCCCTGAAGGCGACCTCCATCGTCACATCTCCGGCCTTGAATGGCAAAACCAGACACTCCGACATCACCAAGGGTGAAGTGGCGAACTGGGTCGTTCCGAATGCAGCGATTTCTCGATCGAGTGAAGCAGCCCAAAGCGGGTGCCTTTGGACCAGATAGATGAGCAGACAGGAGTCGAGATAGATCAATCCCAAGCGGCGCGCTCTTGGGCGATGAAAGCGTCGATCTCCTCCGCCGATCTGCGGGAGCTTTCGGGCAAGGGATTTTCGTCAAGCCACTTCAGGATGCTCGCGCCGGTGGCGAACCCGTGCTCGGCCGCCGCGGCCGCCACCAGTCGCGCTACCGGCTCGCCGCGATTGGCGATGATCACTTCCTCGCCGCGCTGGACGGCGCGAAGCAGCTCGGAGAGCCTATTTTTGGCCTCCAGGACGTTGACCTTGATCATGGCTAACTTGGCTAGCACAACTTGGCCAGGTTGGCAACGTAGAGCTGGCTAGGTCCCGGGTTTGCGGGCGCCGCCGACGCAGGCTTGTTACGAGCCTGCGACGCCGCCTGAAATAGGGGCAATGAGTGGCTAGCTTCGACGACGGCGCCGCGCGGACACAACCACGACCGCGCCCGGCCGCAAGGATTTCAGCACCTCCAGTATTTTCGGCGCGAGAGGTGCAAGGTCCGCGAGTTTGTTCGAGCGCGCCCTCACCACAACAATTCCAAAGCGCAGGCTTCGGATGGAATGCTGACTCGGCAAATTCTTGTCGACTGTGACAAGTGCGTCGAGCCCAGCGTCAGCGATGCTTTTGAGCAATCTTCCGTTAGTGACGCCTGCCCAACCTTCCTTCTGAACGGACGTTACCCGATGACCCTTGAGCAGGTCGCCCAAAGGGCGCGGCAAGCACTCATCCAGCACAACTCGCATCGGTCACGTAGGCATTGCGCTCAAGTGCTTCCGTGCGGCTTCCAAAAACCCCACCGCCTGTTTCCGCGTGACGGACGGGAAATGATCGAGGAACGTGTCCAGTGACTCGCCACCTTCCAGGTAGTCGGTAAGCGCCTTGATCGGCACGCGCGTCCCCGTGAACACGGGCTCGCCTCCAAGGATCTCGGGATCGCGGGTGACCAGGGATTTCATGGGAAGATTATGGGGTTTCTTGCGCCTGCGATCAACAAGCCCCTTTGCTCCTCCGCCTCAGCGTTGGCTTGGGCGCATGGCCCAACTCAAGATCTGGGACAAGACCCACGAAGTGATGCGCGGCATCGCCGGATCGCTGAAAGACAAACAGTTCGAGCGGGTGTAGGCTACCGCGCCGAAAGGGGCGGTCATGACGCTCTCTGCATTCGCCGATTTGGCCGAGGTGATCGGCGCACTGGGCGTCGTCGCTGGCCTCGTGTTCGTGGGTTTTCAACTAAGACAGAACACCCACCAACTCCGCCGTGTCGAAGCCAACGCCATGAACGCGGAAGCTTCGCCGTTGCGCCAGTCGATTATGAACAATGCCGAACTGGCCGAGCTTGTATCGGCGTGCATCGCCGGCAGCCGTCCGCTCAATCCGGTCGAGCGCCAACGCCTGGATTCGGTGTTCTGGGAGGTAACCTTCATCTCGTTTCAAATGTGGGACCGCTCAAAGTCCAAGTATTTTTCCGCTGGCGACTTCGAACGCACGATCCCAGCTTTCGCGGCGCTGTTCGCATCAGCGTTTGGCCGCGCCTGGTGGCAGGGCGCACGCACGTTCTTCCGTGCCGCGTTTGTCGCGGAGCTGGAGGCGTTGATTCCCGAACTCAAGGCGCCCCTTGCCGAACCAATGGAAGCCGCGCCGTGACGCTCGCCGCTCTTGCAGATTTGGCCGAAGTGATCGGCGCCTTCGGTGTCATCGCCTCTCTGCTGTTCGTCGGTGTTCAGCTGCGTCAGAACACCAAGCAAATGCAGCGTGGCGAAGCGAATTCCGCGATGGCGCAGGGCTCGGCCATACGCCATCTGATTATCGGCGACCCCGACGTTGCGGCATTGATTACGGCTGGCGTCCGTGGCGGCTCACTCAAACTCGAAGACCAGCTGCGGCTCAACGCGTTCTTCAGCGAGGTCACCTTTCTCGCGATGCAAGTATGGGACCGCGCTCGAAACGGCTTGGTCCCGAAGGACGAGTTCGAGCGCACGATCCTCGCGAACTTGCGCCTTTTCCTGGGCTCGCCTCGCGGCGTCGCCTGGTGGGCCAACGGTAAGAACGCCTACTGGCCCGCGTTCGTCGCGGCCCTGGAGGCGGCGATCCCGGAACTCGCAGCGGCTCCATCCGGCACGGCGCCGCAGGGCCCCGGAAGCGCGGTTGCTCCCCCCGCCGACGCAGGCTAATTCGCCCCCCATGTCGCTTGACCCGCTCGCGCCAGGAACGCTGGCCCTCGCCGAAGAATTCGGCCTCTCCAAGGACGAATACGGCCTCGTGCTCCAGAAGCTCGGCCGCACGCCGAACGTGACGGAGCTCGGCGTGTTCAGCGTCATGTGGAGCGAGCACTGCTCCTACAAGTCGAGCCGGGTGCATCTGGCCAAGTTTCCGACCAAGGCGCCGCACGTGATCTACGGGCCGGGCGAAAACGCCGGCGCCATCGATATCGGCGAGGGGCTGGCGGCCATCTTCAAGATGGAAAGCCACAACCACCCGAGCTTCATCGAACCGTTCCAGGGCGCGGCCACCGGCGTCGGCGGCATCCTGCGCGACGTCTTCACCATGGGCGCGCGGCCGGTCGCGATCATGAATGCGCTGCGCTTCGGCGAACCGGATCATCCGAAGACGCGCAAGCTGGTCGATGGCGTCGTCAGCGGCATCAGCTTCTACGGCAATTGCGTCGGCGTGCCGACGGTTGGCGGCGAAACCAATTTCGACGCGCGCTACAACGGCAACATTCTCGTCAACGTGTTCTGCCTCGGCATCGCGCCGAAGGACCGCATCTTCACCGCCGCCGCAAAGGGCGCCAACAACCCGGTTGTGTATGTCGGCGCCAAAACCGGCCGCGACGGCATTCACGGCGCCACCATGGCGAGCGCGGAGTTCATAGAGGGCGAAGACGGTTTGCGCCCCACGGTGCAAGTGGGCGATCCGTTCCTCGAAAAACTGCTGATCGAAGCGTGCCTGGAATTGATGGCGACCGACGCCATTATCGGCATCCAGGACATGGGCGCGGCGGGGTTGACGTCATCCTCCGTCGAGATGGCGTCGAAGGGCGAAGCCGGCATTCTGCTCGATCTCGATGCGGTGCCCGCGCGCGAAGAAGGGATGACGCCCTACGAATTCATGCTGAGCGAAAGCCAAGAGCGCATGCTCATGGTGCTGAAGCCTGGCCGCGAACGCGAGGCGCAGGCCATCTTCGAGAAATGGGGCCTCGATGCGGCGGTGATTGGCGCGACGACCGACACCGGCAATCTCACTCTGCGCTGGCATGGCGAGATCGTCTGCGACATTCCGCTGGGTCCGCTCGCCGACGAGGCGCCGAAATACGAACGCCCATACGTGCAGCCGCTGAAGGCGATCCCGCTGACCGACGGCGAGCAGAAGCGTTTGATCGAATCCTACCCCGGCTTCGCCAGGTCGTTGACCGCGTTGCTTGCGCAGCCCGATCAGGCTTCGAAGCGCTGGATTTGGGAACAATACGATCGCCACGTCATGGGCGACACTTTGGCTGATAGCGGCAGCGATGCGGCGATCGTGCGCCTCTATGGCAGCCCGCGCGCGCTGGCGATGACCTGCGATGTGACCCCGCGCTACGTGGAAGCAGATGCGTACGAGGGCGGCAAGCAATGTGTGGCCGAAGCGTGGCGCAATCTCTCGGCGGTCGGCGCGCGACCGCTGGCGGTGACCGACAATCTGAACTTCGGCAATCCGCAGCGTCCGGAGATCATGGGCCAGATCGTCTACGCCATCGAAGGCATGGCCGAGGCTTGCCGCGGCTTGGCCTTCCCGGTGATCAGCGGCAACGTCTCGCTCTATAACGAGACCAACGGCCAGGCCATTCTGCCGACGCCCGCTATTGGCGGCGTCGGCATCATCGATAATCTCGAACGCCGCGCCACTGCCGACAAACTACAGCAAGGCGATGTGCTGGTGTTGATCGGCGAAACGAGCGGTCATCTCGGTCAGAGCGTCTATGCGCGCGACCTGTTCAAGCTGGGCGGGCAAGCGCCGAAGGTTGATCTGGCGCTCGAAAAGAAGAACGGCGACTTCGTGCGTGCGCTCATTGCTGACGGCTTAGTGCGCGCGGCGCATGATTTGAGCGATGGCGGGCTCGCGATCGCCGCCGCCGAAATGGCGCTCGGTTCGGATGTCGGGGTCTCGCTGGGCTATCAGGGCGATCTGAGCGACGCCGCCTTCCTCTACGCCGAGGATCAAGCCCGCTATCTGATCGCGCTCGCGCCCAGCAGGCTCGACGATCTCGACAAGCGTGCGCGCGCCGCCGGCGTCAGCTATCTCGTTGTGGGCGAAGCGGGTGGGCGCGAGATCGGTTATTTGGGCGCCTCGGGTAACCGTGAGCGCGTTTCGCTCGAAGACCTGCGCAAGGCGCACGAAAGCTGGCTGCCCGCCTACATGAAGGTGGCGCACTGACGCCGCCTCGGGAAGCGGGGCAGCACATGACACGCCATGGCGTTTCGGGTACACTCTGAACATGGACCCACTGACTGCATCCACCCCGCGTCGCGTGCACGGCCGCCATCGCTTTACCGGCCAGGACGTACTTAGCATGATGCGCGCCGGACTCCTCGTTGAGGGCGGCAGTTTTGAGCTGATTGACGGGGAAGTGATCGACATGCCGTCTGAAGGTGGCGACCATCTCGAACTGAAGGTTCGGCTCAACAAATTCTTCATCAAAGCACTGCCCGACGAAGTGGCGCTTGCTCCAGATGGAACATTGCGCCTGGGAGAAACGCATTGGCCGCAGCCTGATCTCTATCTCTATCCAGCCGCCATGCGCGCCGATGCCGTGAGGGGGCCGGACGTTCTACTCTTGATCGAACTCTCTGATACGACCTTCCGATATGATATCGGAAGAAAGGCGGCGCTTTATGCCCAGCACGCCGTACGTGAATACTGGGTGATCGATTTGAACAAGAAAGAGACCTTCGTTCATGTATTGGGCGCCGAGTGGCCGAGAGCGCCTGTCGGTTTCGACGTCCCGCTAACTCCAACGTTGCTGAGCGGGCTGACCGTTCGCCTCGCGGATTTTGTAGTAGATTAGCCGAATTGTGGCGCGCCCGCGCCGCCTGCGCATCTGCCGCACATAGCCATCTGTCGGTTGCGCGGACCATGTCCGTTCGCGGGGGAGGAGTTAGGTTAGCGCTATGCACGACTACGATCTCATCGTCATCGGCGCGGGTTCCGGCGGCGTGCGCGCGGCGCGGCTGGCCGCAAAAACCGGCGCTAAGGTCGCCATCGTCGAACAGCAGCAGGTCGGCGGCACCTGCGTGCTGCGCGGCTGTGTGCCGAAGAAGCTCCTGGTGTACGCGTCGGAATATTCGCAAGCGTTCCGTGACGCCAAAGGTTTCGGCTGGACCGTCGACTGGGCGCGCTTCGATTGGCCGACGCTCCGCGACGCGGTGCAGAACGAGGTCAACCGGCTCTCCGGCCTCTACACGCAGAATTTGAATGCTGCCGGCGTGGAGATTTTCGAGGACCGCGCTGTGCTCACCGATCCGCACACGGTGCGGCTGACGCGCGAGGGGCGCTATCTCGATGCCAAGCGCATTCTGATCGCCACTGGCGGCCACACTTACCGGCCCGAAGAAATGCCGGGCCAGGAATTTGGCATCACCTCAACCGATGCGTTTCTTCTCGACGATCTGCCGCAAAGCGTGGTCATCGCCGGCGGCGGTTACATCTCGGTCGAATTCGCGACGATCTTTTCGGGCCTCGGCGTCGACACCACCATCGTCTATCGCGGCGAGCGCGTCTTGCGCGGCTTCGATCACGACATCCGCGCCCATGTTCACGCAGACCTCGAACGCACCGGCGTCAGGATCGTCACCGGCGCGACGATCGAAACTGTCACGCTGCTGCCGAACCGGCGCAGATTGGCGACGCTGTCGAATTCCATGCGTCTGGAAGCCGATCAGCTGCTCTGGGCCGTGGGCCGCGCGCCAAACACCAAGGGGTTAGGGCTCGAAGCAGCGGGCGTGAGGCTGAACGAGCGTGGCGCGGTCGTGGTCGATGCCTATTCGCGTACGACCGTCCCGCACATCTCGGCCGTTGGCGACGTCACCGACCGCATCAATCTGACGCCGGTGGCGATCCGCGAGGCGATGGCCTACGTCGCCACCGAATTCCAGGGCCAGCCGACCGCGTTCGACCATGCCGATGTGGCGAGCGCTGTGTTTTCGCGTCCGCCTGTTGGCGCCATCGGGCTGACGGAAGAGCAAGCGCGGATCCAAGGTCGCAAGCTCAAGGTTTTCCGGTCGGTGTTCCGGCCGATGCGCCACATCCTTGCCGGAAACGAACAGCGCACGCTGATGAAACTGATCGTCGATGCGGAGAACGACCAGGTGCTGGGCGTTCACATCGCCGGGCCCGAGTCACCTGAGATCATTCAGCTTGCCGCGGTGGCGGTGAAAGCCAAGCTCACCAAAGCGCAATGGGATGCAACCTGCGCCGTGCATCCCACTGCCGCCGAGGAATTGGTGTTGATGGGCGAACCGATCAGCCACGACAACGAGGCGCCGGCTTAACGCGAAATCCGAGACAATCCCCTTAAAACTCCCCCCCCCTAGAGGGGGGAGGGGCAGGGGTGGGGGTGAGTCAGAAATCGGGAATAAGAAGTCAGCGCTCAAGAGTTGTGGCTCGATGCAATGCTGATTTTCTGAGTTCACATTTCTGGACTTCCCTACATCACCCCACCCCCTTCCCCCTCCCCCTCTAGGGGAGGGGGCTTTGAAGCCGTGGCGCTTCAAATCGACACAACATGCCGGCTGGAAGCCGGCGGTCCTCGGCGCTCCACTTCCGTTAGACTCAAGACGTATCGCGTCTCGGCGGACCGCGGTCGCCCA
>LWDN01000060.1:11031-30502 GCA_002083515.1 Proteobacteria bacterium HN_bin10 | reverse complement strand
CGGAGGCCGCGCGGTCCAACCTCCAGCCACCTCATGCGGACGGGGACGCCCGCGGTCCATGTCGGTCAGATTAACGCCCAAGTGCGCCTGGAAGCGCGCTGCAAGCTGGAGCGACTGGCGCCCTCTTGCATCTATATGCATTTACCTATAGTCTCTATAAGATGACGCATATAGGTGGCGCATGTCGCTGGACCACATCCTCCTCGGCGCGCTGGAGCGGCCGCAATCGGGCTACGAGTTGAAAGCCTGGTTCGACGAGGTTTTTTCGTTCTTCTGGAACGCCGATCAGAGCCAGATCTACCGCACTATCGGCCGCCTCTCCGAGCAGGGTCTGATCAGCGGCAGGGCGATGGCCTCCGCCATCGGCCCCGAGAAACGGGTCTATCGCACCACCGCCAAGGGCAGAGCCGAGCTGAAACGTTGGCTGAAAGCCGGCCCGGTCTCTCCGGCGCAGCGCACGGCGATTTACGCGCAGCTGATTTTTCTAGCGCGCCTGCCAGACGCGGACGCGGCGCAATTTCTTTCCGCGATGAAGGCCCAAGCCGACCGCATGATGGAGGCGTTGGAACGCGTCACCGAATCCAGCGCCGCCGAGGCGCCGCCGGTATCCGCCGAGGAGAAACGCGCCGCCTTCTTCAACAACGCCTCGCTGGCGCTTGGGCTCGCGCGCGCCAAGGCGACGCGGGATTTCGCGGCCGCGCTCGTCGACGCGCATCGCGAAACGTTCGGCACGGAGGGACAACATGGACATGCTGCATGACATCGCGCGCTGGACCCATGTCGGGGTCGGGATCATCGCGTTTGCGTCGCTGTGGACGGCGGGGTTCTCGCGCAAGGGCGGGCGCCTGCATCGCCGCGCCGGCGCCGTCTACGTTTGGACCATGATCGTGGTGCTGGCGACGGCGGCGGTGCTGACGCTGACGACGCTCTCGCGCGGCCAGTGGATGGGCGCCGTTTTCCTCGGCTATCTCCTGACCATCACCGCCACCGCATTGTGGATGGGCCGGCGCGCGCTGAACTTCAAGACCGACGCCGCCGGCTACACACGCGGATTGTTCCTGCCGGTTGGCGTGCTCAACATCTTAGCGGCGGCGGGCGCGGTGGCGGTGGGCGTCATCTCCGGCCAGATTTTCATCGCCGCCATTTCCGCCATCGGCTTCCTGATCGGCTTCGGCATCATCGCCATGCGGCGCAAGCCGCCCGAACATCCGCGCTTCTGGCTCAAGGAGCATTTCGGCGGCATGATCGGCGCCGGCATCGCCACCCATATCGCGTTCGCCAGCATCGGCCTGCGCCAGCTCTTTCCTGACGCCGACACGTCGGTGGTGACAATCTGGCCTTGGGCGCTGCCGCTCGTCGTTGGCTTTGCTGCGTCGGCGCTGGCCGAGCGCCGTTACATCGATCGCGGCGCGCCTACAGCATCGCCGGAATGACACGGTCGGGCGGCTTGTGGCCGTCGGCGAAAGTCTTGATGTTGACGATCACCTTCTCGCCCATGTCGATGCGGCCCTCGATCGTGCCCGAGCCCATGTGCGGCAGCAGCACGACATTGGTGAGTTTCTTCAGCTTCGGATTGATCGCGGGTTCGTTCTCGAACACGTCGAGCCCGGCGCCGGCAAGGTCACCCTTCTCCAGCATGCGCGCCAGCGCGCCTTCGTCGATCACTTCGCCGCGGGCGGTGTTGACGATGTAAGCGTGCGGCTTCAGCAGCGCCAAGCGGCGCGCCGAGAGCAAGTGATACGTCGCCGGCGTGTGCGGGCAATTCACGCTGACGATATCCATGCGCGACAGCATCTGATCGAGGCTGTCCCAATAGGTGGCTTCGAGCTCGGCCTCGATGTGGGCGGCGACGCGGCGGCGGTTGTGATAATGGATCTGCAGGCCGAACGCCTTGGCGCGGCGCGCCACCGCCTGGCCGATGCGGCCCATGCCGATAATGCCCAGCCTCTTGCCGGTGATGCGCCGGCCCATCATCCAGGTCGGCGACCAGCCGGTGAACTTGTCCTGCTCAACGATCTTCACGCCTTCGACGATGCGCCGCGGCACAGCGAGAATGAGCGCCATGGTCATGTCGGCGGTGTCGTCGGTGAGCACGCCCGGCGTGTTGGTGACGGTGATGCCGCGCTGCACGGCGGTGGCGACGTCGATGTTGTCGACGCCGGCGCCGAATTGCGCGATCAGCCGCAGCTGTTCGCCGGCGCGCGAGAGCACCCGCCCGTCGACACGATCGGTGACGGTCGGCACCAGCACGTCGGCGCGCTGGACCGCGGCGGCCAGGTCCTCGGTGGAGAACGGCTTGTCGTCGGCGTTCAGTTCGGCGTCGAACAATTCCTTCAGCCGCGTCTCGACCGGATCGGGCAGACGGCGCGTGACTACGACTTTCAATTTCTTCGACGGCATTCAGCTTCCATAAACCACGCCGCGCCGGGCTCCAAGCTGAGCGGATACAGGCGATATTTGACCTGAGTATTAAGCCCGCTTTCACGGCGCCTCGGCATCATCCTGCCTTCCCCGCCGGCAAAGGCCGGGGGATCACAAGAGTTGGGTCATGCGCCGTGGGATTTGCGCCGTTGCGGCGGCCGTATTGTCTTCCTTGACCGCCGCGGCGGCCGATCCGCCGGCGCGGTTCATGAGCCTCCGGGCCCCTGGCGCCGAGGGCAGGCAAGGCCCCAGCCCCGAACGGAACGTCATGTGGGTCTATCAGCATGCGCGCCTGCCGCTTGAAGTGATCGGCGAGCGCGACGGCTGGCTCAATGTGCGCGATCCCGACGGCGCCGAGGTGTGGATGGAGGCGGCGGCGCTGGAGCCGCGACGCACCGTCTATGTGCGCGCTGAAACGACGTTGCGCCGGTCCCCGCGCGCGGGCGGCAAGGCGATCGCGCTGTTGGCGCCCGGCGTTATTGCCTCATTCACCGGCTGCGAGGGCGAGTGGCGGCGCGTCGCGGTCGGAGGCCGTATCGGTTGGGTGGAGAATGGCGCTCTTTGGGCTGGCGATTGCGCCGGTCTGGCCTCGCCAATTCGGCCCTGACGCGAAAATGCTGGCAAGGGGGCGCCGGAGAGGCTTCCTCTAGAGCCGCTCGAAGTGGGCCGGAGGGGGTTCCATGCGTCATCTTCTATTCATTGCGGCGGCTTTGGCGCTGGGCGCCTGCGAGACCATGCCGGGCGCGTTCGCCCAGAGCACGACCGGTGCGGCGCCAACACAAACCAGCGCGCCGCCCGCCGTGTTCACACCGCCGCCGCAACAGCAATTGCTCGAGCTTGAGCGCCAGCTCTCGGCGACCGCGCAAGACGCCGGCCTCGGCGGCGCGCTGGCGTCGGTCATCCACCCTGAGGGCATGGTGATCCGCCCCGGCGTGACCTTGAGCGGCGCCGATGAGATCGCGCGCGGCCTGGCGCCGCCCGCCGGCGCCGGTCCGATGTATTGGCAGCCGGATCGCGTCGAAGTTTCGAACGGCGGCGACATGGGCATGACCAGCGGCCGCTATGTGCAGGTGATCACCGGCGCGGAAGCGCAGCAGGGCCGCTATGTCGTGGTCTGGCGGCGCGACAGCGACGGCGCCTGGAAAATCCTGACCGAGACCCGCATCCCCGATCCGCCGCGCGCCCGGCCTGCCCCGGCGCGTCGACGTTGATTAGGTCGTAGGTTCTAGGTGCTAGGTTCTAGCCGCCTAAAACCTGGCACCTAACACCTAGCCCCTTGCCTTGCCCCTGCCCGGCCCGGCCTGTAAGCCGGGCGGAGTTTTCCTCCGCTTTTCCGGCAGACGCGCAATGGCCATCGGTCCTCCCAGCCTTTCCTATGAAGACCTGATCGCCTCCGGCGAAGGTCGCATGCACGGGCCCGGCAACGCGCAGCTGCCGCTGCCGCCGATGCTGATGTTCGACCGCATCCCCCACATCTCGGCAGACGGCGGGGCGCACGGCAAAGGCCAGGTCATCGCCGAGTACGACATCAATCCCGAGCGCTGGTTCTTCGAGTGCCATTTCCGCGGCGATCCGGTGATGCCGGGCTGCCTCGGGCTCGACGCGATGTGGCAACTGGTCGGCTTCTTCATGTGCTGGTCGGGCTCGCCGGGGCGCGGCCGGGCGCTGGGCGTCGGCGAAGTGACCTTCCGCGGGCAGATCACGCCGAAGACCAAGCTCGTCACCTACGAGATCGACATGACCCGCGTCATCCGCCGCTCGCTGCACATGGGCATCGGCGACGGCGTCGTCAAAGCCGATGGCGTGCCTATCTATAGCGCCAAGGATCTGAAGGTCGGGCTGTTCTCGCCGGAACAGCTGGAAGCGCAGATGAAGTCGTAAGCCGGAGGAGCGCTCATGCGCCGCGTCGTCGTCACCGGAATGGGGATCGTCTCCTCGATCGGCAACAATGCCAACGAAGTGCTCGCCAGCTTGCGCGAAGCGAAGAGCGGCATCGTCGCCGCGCCGGAGTACGCCGAGAAGGGCATGCGCTGCCAGGTGCATGGCGCGCCGCAGCTGAAGCCCGAAGAGGTCGTCGACAAACGCAACATGCGCTTCATGGGCGAGGGGTCGGGCTGGAATTTCGTCGCCATGGAACAGGCGATTCAGGACGCGGGCCTGACGCCCGAGGAAGTCTCCAACCCGCGCACCGGCATCATCATGGGCTCCGGCGGCCCCTCCGCGCGCGCCATCGTGCAGGCCGCGGACACGGCGCGCGAGAAAGGCGCCAGGCGCATCGGCCCGTTCGCGGTGCCGAAGGCGATGAGCTCGACGGCGAGCGCGACCCTGGCGACGCCGTTCGAAATCAAGGGCGTGAACTATTCGATCAGCTCCGCCTGCGCCACCAGCGCCCATTGCATCGGCAACGCCTACGAACACATCGCCGAAGGCAAGCAGGACATCATGTTCGCCGGCGGCAGCGAGGAATTGGACTGGACTCTCTCGGTGCTGTTCGACGCCATGGGCGCGATGAGCACCAAGTACAACGACACCCCGCAGCGCGCCTCGCGCGCCTACGACAAGAACCGCGACGGTTTCGTCATCGCCGGCGGCGCCGGCGTGCTGGTGCTGGAAGAATATCAACGCGCCAAGAAGCGCGGCGCCAAGATTTACGGCGAAGTCGCCGGCTACGGCGCCAATAGCGACGGCTACGACATGGTCGCGCCCTCGGGCGAAGGCGCGGCGCGCTGCATGAAAATGGCGATGCGCTATCTCGACCGCCCGGTGGATTATCTCAACACCCACGGCACTTCGACGCCGGTGGGCGATTTGAAGGAGATGGAAGCGGTGCGCGCCGTGTTCGGGGCCAAGCCGCCGATGATTTCGAGCACCAAATCGCTGACCGGCCATTCGCTCGGCGCGGCCGGCGTGCAGGAAGCGATCTACTCGCTGTTGATGCTGAACAACGGCTTCGCCTGCGAGAGCGCCCATATCGAAGAACTCGACCCGGCGTTCGAGGATTTGCCGATCCTGCGCAAGCGCGAAGACCGCGAGCTGAATTGCGTGCTCTCCAATTCGTTCGGCTTCGGCGGGACGAACGCAACGCTCGCGTTTACGAGGGTCGCCGCCTAAGCTGGCTCGAGGAGTGATCCATGACCGTCGAAACCGTCAAGGGCGCCAAGGTCACGATCCGGTTCGACGCCAGCCGCTGCGTGCATTCGCGCAATTGCGTGCTGAGCCGTCCCGACGTGTTCGTGCCTAATGTCGAGGGCGAATGGATTCATCCGGACGCCGCTTCGCCCGACGAAGTGATCCGCATCGGCCAGAATTGTCCGTCCGGCGCTATCGAAGTGTTCCGCAACGAGGGCGGCGTCGGGTCTAATGCGCCGCCTTTGGTCAACACCGTGCGCGTGCGCGAGAACGGACCGCTCGCGTTCGAAGCCGAGCTTTCGATCGCCGGCGTCAAGCAAGACGCGCCGCGCGCGACCTTGTGCCGATGCGGCCAGTCGAAGAACAAGCCGTTTTGCGACGGCGCACACGCAGCGGCTGGCTTCACCGCATCGGGCGAGCCGCCGGCGCGCGACAGCCAGCCGCTCGCCGCGCGCGGCGGAGTCGTGGAGATTCAGCCGACTCCCAACGGATCGCTCAAGGTCATGGGCAATCTCGAAATCGTGAGCGGCACGGGACGCACCATCAACCGCGTGACCGAAGTGTTTCTCTGCCGTTGCGGCCAATCCAAGAACAAGCCGTATTGCGATGGCAGCCATAAGGCGGCCGGCTTCACCGCGCCATAGGCGGACACGTCGTGACCAGCGTTCGCGAGCATTGGCAGAACGTCTACGCCGCCAAGACGCCCGAAGAGGTCAGCTGGCATCAGCAAACCCCGCGCCTTTCGCTTGAGTTGATTGCGCGCGCGGGCGGCGGGTCCGAGGCAAGCGTTATCGACATCGGCGGCGGCGCGTCCACGCTCGTCGATCACCTGCTGAAGGCCGGCTATCGCGACATCACCGTGCTCGATATCGCGGACGCCGCTCTGGATCACGCACGCGCCCGACTGGGCGCCGATGCGGCACGCGTGAACTGGATCGTCGCCGACATCACGGCGCGGAAGCCCAGCCGCCAATTTGACATCTGGCACGATCGCGCGGCGCTCCACTTCCTCACCGCGCCGGCGGCGCAACACGCCTACGCGGAGGCGCTGTGCACAGCGCTCGAGCCTGGCGGCGCGGCGATCATCGGCGGCTTCGCTCCCGGCGGGCGCACCAAATGCAGCGGCCTCGACGTGGTGCAGCACGATGCGGAGAGTCTCTCCGCGCTGCTTGGCGATGAGTTTGCGCTGATCGACGCCATCGATGAACTGCACCTGACGCCCTCAGGCGCCGAGCAGCCGTTCCGGTTTCATCTGTTCAGGCGCCGCGTTTCAGCGTGAGAAGCCGGCCGCGCGCAGCGGTTCCGGCCACGCCTCAGACGGCGTACAGACAAGCGCGGCATTGCGGATGAGCGCGCCGAGCTGTTCGTTGCCGACGAGCTTGGCCGCGACCTCCGGAAAAAACCAAGCGCGTTTGCGCTCTGCGCGCTCCGGCCAGTCGCGCGCCATGGCGTCGACGTGCAGCACGAACGCCGACACGCGCAGCACATCGCGCCCACGCCGGGTCTGCTTCCAGTATTCGAACACGCCGAGCGCCTCCGGCTCGATGCGTCCGCTGACGCCGGCTTCCTCGAAGGCTTCGCGCGCGGCGCACGCGGCCGACGGCGCATCGCCGATCGGCCAGCCCTTCGGCGGCGTCCACCGGCCCGTGCCGCGCGTGGTGACGAGCAGCATCTCGGGACGGCCGCCGGTCCAGCGCACCGGCAGGGCGGCGACTTGAAGGTTAGAAGCACGCATCGGCGGAGGATACGGATCGCCGCTTAAGGTTGCGGAAAACGGTAGGCTTAACGGAAGCTTGCCGGCGCCCGGGCTCGGCCGGGTTCCGGTTTGCGGCCGGATAGGCTAGACGGCGCTCAACAGAGGAGTTTCGAGCGATGGCCGACGAGTGGGTGTTTCCGAAGGGCGAGTTGATGCGCGGCAAGCGCGGCCTGGTCATGGGCGTCGCCAACGACAAGTCGATCGCCTGGGGCATCGCTCAGCAGCTCGCGGCCCAGGGCGCCGAGATCGCGTTCACCTATCAGGGCGAGGCGCTGGAGAAGCGGGTGAAACCTCTGGCCGAGAGCCTGGGTTCGCAAATCGTGCTTGAGTGCGACGCCACCAATGACGCACATCTCGATGCGGTGTTCGATCGCCTGAAGACCGCCTGGGGCGGCATGGACTTCCTCGTCCACTCGATCGCCTTTTCCGACAAGAACGAACTCAAGGGCTCGTTCATCGAGAACACCACGCGCGAAAACTTCCTGCGCTCGATGGACATTTCCGCGTTCTCGTTTGTCGCCGCCGGCAAGCGCGCCGCCAAGCTCATGGGCCGCGGCGGCTCGATGGTGACGCTCACCTATCTGGGCGCCGAGCGGGTGCTGCCGAGCTACAATGTGATGGGCGTGGCCAAAGCGGCGCTCGAGGCCTCCACGCGCTACATGGCGCGCGATTTGGGTCCTGAGGGCAAGCGCGTGAACGCTATCAGCGCCGGCGCCATGCGCACGCTCGCCATCGCCGGCATCCAGGGCGGGCGTGGCCTCATCAGCACTGGCCGCGAATGGTCGGTGATGAAGGAAGATACGAGCATGGAAGGCATCGCCGGCTGCGCGCTCTGGCTGCTCTCGGATTTGGGCCGCTCGACCACGGGCGAAGTCGTGCACGTCGACGCCGGTTTCCACATTGTCGGCGTGCCGAGCACGGATGGGGAATGAGTCCAGAGCCGCTGCCCCCGGAAACCAAATCGGCGCGAAACGAGCGCCGCAAAGCGGTTGCAACCACACTCAACGCACTGAGCGTTGCGCTTATAGTCGCTGCATTGTTTCAACCATTTGCAGGTGGCGAGGCCCCCAGCCTTGAACTCACCTTTGCAGCGATGGCAGTCTTCGTTGTCTTTCAGAACTTGCTGCACTATGTTTTGGGTAGGATTGAGGACTAAGCCATGGACCCCCTGCTTTATGCAATCCTGGTCATTAGCGGCGCCGGAGCACTACTCATGATTGGCGCCTGGCTCGCGTCGCGGCGCCATCGCTAGCGACATCGTGCGGCGGCAAATGACAACTTCCACAGCGGCAAAGCGCATCCTCGCCGCGGCGCTCGGCCTTGGCGGCGCCGCCAACGGCGTTTTCATGCTGGCCGCGCCGGCGCTCTGGTACGACAGCGTGCCGGGGCTGCCGCACACCGGCCCGTTCAATCCGCACTTCGTCGCCGACATTGGCGTTGCGTATATGGTCGCCAGCTTAGGCTTGCTCGCGCGCGCCTGGCGGCCGCGCTATTGGCCGGCGGCCGTGGCGGGCGCGGCGTTCTTCCTTGGCCACGCCGCGATCCACGTCTTCGACATCGTGCTCGAGCGAACCGGAAACGCCGGCGTCGATGTGGCGCTGGTGATCGTCCCGGCACTGCTCGCGGCGTGGGCGGCGTGGCCGAGCAAAGGAGAAGCGCCATGATCGGCTGGATCGCCAACCGCTTCATCGACGGCTTCGCCAAACGCTACGATTACGACCCCGCCTATATGCGCGCCATGGTGCGCGATGCGCCGGAAGCCTTCTTCAAATTCGCACGCGTGGCCGACGCCTCGCAGCACCGCAAGGCGGCGCCCGTCGACGCCATTTTCGCGGCGAAGCTCGTGGGCACGGTGGCGGAGGATTGCGGCCCCTGCACGCAGCTTGTCGTCAACATGGCGCGCGAGGCCGGCATGGCCGAAGATCAGATCGCCGCCGTGCTTGAGCGAAACGAAACAGCGATGGAGCGCGATACGGCGCTCGGCTTCCGCTTCGCCGAAGCCATCGTTCATCACGGCGAAGACGATTCCGCGCGCGATGCGGTGCGCGATGCATGGGGCGAACGCGGCGTGATCGAGCTCTCGCTGGCCGTAGCGCTGGTGCGCGTGTTCCCGATGATGAAGGCGGGCATGGGCTATCACAAGGAATGCCGGCGCGTTCGCGTTGGCGCGCGCGACGTAGCGGTTGCTCGCTCAGCCTGAGGCGGCGGCGAGCAGCACCCGTTTCGCCGCTTCGAGTTCGTCGTCCGCCACCAGCAAGCGCCAGCCTCCCATGACGCCGGCGTCGAGCTGACCCGCGACCAGCCCCTGCTCCGGCATGACCACGCCGATGCCCTCGGCCTCCAGCAGCGACTTGGCCACCATGGCTTCCGGCAACGAGGCGAAGGTGACGAGCGTGACGACGGCCATGGCCCATCAAACAACAAAGCCCTCCTCTTGCGAAGCGGGCTTTGCGTTTGCGCTACAGCCTAGCGCGGAAACCAAGGGTAAGTATCACCTTTGGAACGGTTGTTGCGCCACCACAGCGGTTGAAGATTCGCGATCACTGTTGTTCCGCCACGCGCGCGCGGCAGAATGTGATCAATCTCCCAGCCGTACTCCCCTTCTTTTCCGTGTTGATCGTAGCGCATCCAGTTCCCGCAAACGTCCTTGCGATGCACTGCGGGATCCTGACCGGGAACCACCACGCCCTTGCTCCAAACCTGGAGCTTAAGGGCTTCGTCGACCGCAACAAACGGATAGCCAAAGTAGACCATCTCACACTCTCCACGACTTCTCGCGAGATGGGCTTGACAAGCGATTCGGCGAGAATCATCGTCCCGCTTGGCACCGAACCGTTCTCCCGCAGCCCATCACCAGATGTAGCAGGAGGCGTCGGAACCACGGCCGCGTGAGGGTCTCAATCACCCTCCGCGGCCATTGTGGTTCCGACACGCCACGTTCTCGTTATATCTCGTGATTCGCTGTTGCTGCAAAACAGCCGTCAATACTGATGCGAGCCCAAGCCAGGTTCGACTAACAACAAAGCCCGCCTCTTGCGAAGCGGGCTTTGCATTACTCTCAATCTGGAAGTTCTAGTCGCCCGAGCTTTCGCGGCGCGGACGGCGATCACGATCGCCGCCGCCGCCGTGACGACGCGGGCCGCGGTCGCTGCGATCGCTGCGTTCGCGGCGCGGACCTTCGTCCAGCGCTTCGGCGCCCATCTCAGCCGAGAGGTCGGCGCCGGTGGCCTGATCGACCACCTTCATCGAGAGGCGCACCTTGCCGCGATCGTCGAAGCCAAGGAGCTTCACCTTCACGACATCGCCTTCCTTGACCACATCGCCCGGCTTCTCGACGCGCTCGCGCGCCAGCTGGGAGACGTGCACCAGGCCATCCTTGGCGCCGAAGAAGTTCACGAAGGCGCCGAACTCCATCACCTTCACGACCTTGCCTTCGTAGATCTGGCCGATTTCCGGTTCGGAGGTCAGCGACTTGATCCACTTCACCGCCGCTTCGATCGAATCGGCGTTGGCGGAAGCCACCTTCACCGTGCCGTCGTCCTCGACATTGATCTTGGCCCCGGTCTTTTCGACGATTTCGCGGATCACCTTGCCGCCCGTGCCGATGACATCGCGGATCTTGTCGACCGGGATGTTGATCTGGACGATGCGCGGCGCGTTGGCGCCGACGCTTTCGCGCGGCGCGTTCAGGGCTTTGTTCATCTCGCCCAGAATGTGCATGCGGCCGGCGTGCGCGCGATCGAGCGCCACCTGCATGATCTCGGTGGTGATGCCCGCCACCTTGATGTCCATCTGCAGCGAAGTGATGCCCTTCTCGGTGCCGGCGACCTTGAAGTCCATGTCGCCGAGGTGATCCTCATCGCCCAGGATGTCGGTCAGCACTTCGAAGCCGTAGTCTTCGAGGATGAGGCCCATGGCGACGCCGGCGACTGGCGCCGAAATCGGCACGCCGGCATCCATCAGCGCCAAAGACGAGCCGCACACCGTGGCCATCGAGGACGAGCCGTTACTCTCGGTGATCTCGGAGACGAGGCGCACCGTGTACGGGAATTGCTCGGCGCTCGGCAGCACCGCTTTCATCGCCCGCCACGCCAGCTTGCCGTGGCCGATTTCGCGGCGCCCAGCGCCGCCCATGCGGCCGGTTTCGCCGACGCTGTAGGGCGGGAAGTTGTAGTGGAGCATGAAGCGCTCCTTGGTGGTGCCCGAAAGCGCGTCGATGAATTGCTCGTCCTCGGCCGTGCCCAAGGTGGCGACGACAATGGCTTGCGTCTCACCGCGGGTGAACAAGGCCGAGCCGTGCGTGCGCGGCAGGAAGCCGACCATGGACTCGATCGGGCGCACCTTGTCGACGGCGCGGCCGTCGATGCGGCCCTTCTCCTTGACGATGCGGGTGCGGACGATGTCGCTTTCGACTTCCTTGAACACTTCCTTGATCACGTTGGCGTCGTAGCCGTCCGGATTGGTCTCGCTCTTGACCAGAGCGGCCTTCGCCTTCTCACGCAGTTCGCCGACCGTGCCGTAGCGCAGGTCCTTCTTGGTGATGGTGTAGGCCTTGGCCAGATCGGCGCCGACGAGGTCCTTGATCTTGGCCTTCAGCGCCGAATTGTCCGGCGGCATGAACTCGAACGGCTCCTTGCCGGCTTTCTCGGCCAATTCGATGATCGCGTCGATCACCGGCTGCATGCCCTTGTGCGCCATGTTGAGCGCTTCGAGCATCTGCGCTTCGGTGAGTTCCTTCACTTCCGACTCGACCATCATGATGGCGTTGGCGGTGCCGGCGACGACGAGATCGAGGTCGGACGTCTTCATCTGCTCGATGGTCGGATTGAGCACGGGCTTGCCGTCGATCCAGCCGACGCGGCTGGCGCCGATCGGGCCCATGAACGGCACGCCGGAAATCGTCAAAGCGGCAGACGCGGCGACCATGGCCAGCAGATCGGACTCGTTTTCATTGTCCCAGCTCAGCACCGTGATGATGACCTGCACTTCGTTCTTGAAGCCATCAACGAAGAGCGGACGGATCGGGCGATCGATCAGGCGCGACAGCAGCGTCTCGCGCTCGGTGGGGCGGCCTTCGCGCTTGAAGAAGCCGCCGGGAATGCGCCCGGAGGCGAAATACTTCTCTTGGTAGTTCACGGTCAGCGGGAAAAAGTCCTGACCGGGTTTTGCTTCCTTCGCATAAACGACCGTCGCCAGCAGAGCGGTCTCGCCCCAGGTGGCGTAAACGGCGCCGTCGGCCTGGCGCGCGACCTTGCCGGTTTCGAGCGTGAGCTTGCGCCCCGCCCAATCGAGGGAAACGGATTTCACATCAAACATCATCGTACTCCAGGCGGTGAGGCCCCTGCCTCATCGCCGATAATGCGCAGGCGGCGATCCGCTGCGCGAATTGCCTCCGGCCCGGATGGCCGGAGGTTCGTTCAAACGCGAATGGCGAGTGGTGAGTGGCGAATGGGGCGCGAACGTGCATTTTCACTGCAGCCATTCGCTATTCGCCATTCGCCATTCGCTAACTGCGCCTAGCGGCGCAGACCCAACTTTTCGATCAGTGCTTGGTAGCGCGCGGAATCGCGGCTCTTCAGATAATCGAGCAACCGGCGGCGCTGGCTGACCATTTTCAGCAAGCCTTGGCGCGAGTGGTTGTCTTTCTTATGCGTCTTGAAATGCTCGGTCAGGTTGGCGATGCGCTCGGAGAGGATCGCCACTTGAACTTCCGGCGAGCCGGTGTCGTTCTTGGCCTTGGCATTGTCTTTAATGAGCGCGGCTTTGCGCTCTGCTGAAATCGACATCGGTACTCCTCTTAGTTTGCGATGTTGAACACGCGGCTCGGCTCGAAACGGCCGGCTCGCACGTCGCCCAGCGCAACGGCCTTGCCCTCGTAGAGAGCGACGGCCGCCCGGGAGGCGTCGACACCGCCAATCGTGCGGTCCCGAAACTTCGGCTTCAGCGCCTCCACCACATGCGGGAGGAGGACGATGGGCCGTCCCTGTCTGAGCTTGAACGCGTCCTCTCCGTTGATGGCCAGGGCCGGGATGTCGTCCAGCGCGGTCTCAACGGGTTTCAGGCGTTCTGACGCGGCGCCCTTCTGACCCAAAAGCTGCAATTCGTCCAGTGTGACGCTTTCGGCCTCGGTGAAGGGCCCGACGGCGGTGCGGCGCAGCCGCCAAACATGGCCTTCCGCGCCAAGTTTTGCCGCCAAATCGCGGACCAGAGCGCGGATGTAGAAGCCTTTGCCCGAGCGGATGCGGAAAGTGGCGAGATCCGGGCTCTCGGTTTCAACGAGTTCGGCCTCGTAAACCGTGACGCGGCGCGGCTCCAGCTCCACCGCTTCGCCGGCGCGGGCGATGTCGTAGGCGCGCTCGCCATCGACCTTCACGGCGCTGAACTGGGGCGGGACCTGCTCGATCTCGCCCAGGAAATCCTTGAGCGCCGCGCGAATGCTTTCCGGCGCGGGCCGCACATCGCTGGCGGCGATCTCCTTGCCCTCGCGATCCTGGGTGTCGGTGGAGACGCCCCATTTGATGGTGAAGAGGTAGGTCTTCTTCGCTTCCATTAGCCACGGCACCGTCTTGGTGGCTTCGCCCAGCGCGATCGGCAATACGCCCGACGCCAGCGGATCGAGCGTCCCAGCATGACCGGCCTTCTGGGCGTTGAAGATGCGGCGGATGGCGGCGACGGCGTGCGTCGAAGTCATGTCGTCGGGCTTGTCGAACACGACCCAGCCGGAGACGTCGTCGCCCTTCTTGCGGCGGGACATTTAGCTCGACTCCTCCCCTCCCCCTTGTGGGGAGGGGGCAGGGGGTGGGGGAGAAGCGGCGGCGTGCAAGAGTTCGCACGAACTATGGTCCGCCGGCGTCCTCGCCGGCATGCGCTCCATCGAGCAAACGCCGGGGTTGGTCGGTAGCCAGGGCGCCGTGCGGGCGAGGACGCCCGCGCTCCATATCGGCGCACCAACTTGCAGGCATGGAGCCTCACCCCACCCCCTGCCCCCTCCCCTCGCGGGGAGGGGGAGATGGATAGCGCGTTCGCTCACCCTCCCTCTCCATGCTTCAAATCCCGCGCGACTTCCGGGCTGGCGAGCAATTCGTCGATGTGACGCGCTTCGTCGTAGGAGATGTCGGGCTGGAAGTGCAGCTCGGGCGTGAAGCGCAGATCGACGGCGCGCGCCAAGCGTGCGCGCAGGAAACCCGAAATGCGCGAAAGCCCGTTGGCGATGCGTTGCGGATCTCCCGGGCCAAGCGAAGAGACGAAGGCGGTCATGTGCTTCAGATCGGGCGAGGCGCGCACTTCGCCGATGGTGATCGAGGCGCCTTTCAGGTCCGGATCGCGCAAATCTTCGCGCTGAACGATGTCGACCAGCGCATGGCGCACCAGTTCGGCGGCGCGCAATTGGCGCTGCGATGGCCCTTCATGGCCGCGGGAATGGCGCTTCATGCTATTGCGCTGTGTACGAGTAGGTGTTGCAGAGTTGCGGATCGTTGTTCGAGGGCGGCTGGTTGGCGCCGCTGAACGCCGCGATCTTGAAGGTCCAGCGCCCTGAGCCGTCGACGAATTCGCTGACAGCAAGGTAGGTGGTCACCGCTTCGCCGCAGAGCCCGCCGTTCGACGCGCTTCGCGTGACGTTCTCGGCATTGACCCGGTAAAGAAATGCGTCGACGCGCGGATCGCCGCCGAGCACCGCCGCGAAACTTTGCCCGCCGACGCCCGAGCGCGAATCCGCCGGCACCACGTTGTAGGGTTGCGCGATGATGGTGATGCCGGTCGCGAACGCAAACACCAAAGGCCCGCCGCGGCGGTCCTGCAGGCTGACGCGGAGATTGCCGGTGATCGAACGCGCATCGTCATTGGCCGCACGCCACTGCGAACGCGCCACCGCCGGCTCTTCCTGCGGCACGGTATCGACGCGCGTCTCCGGCTCGACGACCGTGACCGGCCGCTCGCCGGGCACGCCCGAGTCGCCGCTATTGCGGTCGCAGCCGGCGGCGCCGAACGCCAACACAGCAAGGCCTGCAAAAATCATCTGCCGCATGACACGCCTCAGAGCGAGCGCTGCACCACTTCAACGCTGAAGCACTCGATGACATCGCCCTGCTTGATGTCCTGGAACTGGCCGAAGCTCATGCCGCATTCCTGGCCGGAGACGACCTCGTTCACTTCGTCCTTGAAGCGTTTCAGCGTCGTGAGCACGCCCATTTCCTGAATGACGACGTTGTCGCGCAGGATGCGGACTTTGGCGCCCTTGCGGACGACGCCGTCGCTGACGCGGCAGCCCGCAACCTTGCCGACCTTGGAAATCTGGAAGACTTCCAGCACCTCGGCGTTGCCCAGGAAACTTTCGCGCGTGAGCGGCGCCAGCATGCCCGACATGACGCCTTTGATGTCGTCGATCAGGTCGTAGATGATGTTGTAATAGCGGATCTCGACGCCTTCGCGCTCGGCCAGATCGCGCGCTTCCTTCGAGGCGCGGACATTGAAGCCGATGATCGGCGAGCCCGAGCCCTTGGCGAGCTGCACATCGGATTCATTGATGGCGCCGACGCCCGAAAGCACCACGCGGGCGCGCACTTCCTCGTGCGCCAGCTTCTCGAGCGAACCGACGATCGCCTCGGCCGAACCCTGCACGTCGGCCTTGATCAGAATCGGCAGCTCCTTCGCCGACGAATCCTTGAACTTGGCCATCATGCTTTCGAGCGATGTGCCGGTGCGGGTTCCGGTCGCGACCTTTTGTTTCTTCGCGCGCGCGCGGTAGGCAGCGACTTCGCGGGCGCGGTTTTCGTTTTCGACCACGTTCAGCGCATCGCCCGGTTCCGGCACGCCCTCGAGACCCATGATCTCGACCGGCTCGGAGGGGCCCGCGGTCTGCAATTGCTGGCCGCGCTCGTTGGTGATGGCGCGGATGCGGCCGACTTGAGCGCCGACGACGACGATGTCGCCGCGCTTCAGCGTGCCCTTCTGAATCAGCACGGTCGCGACGGTGCCGCGGCCCTTGTCGAGCTTCGACTCGATCACGATCGCTTCGGCGGCGCGATCGGGATTGGCCTTCAAATCCATCACTTCCGATTGCAGCAGGATGGTCTCGACCAGCTTGTCGAGTCCGGTTTTCTTCAACGCCGAGACCTCGACCGACAGCGTCTGGCCGCCGTGAGTTTCGGTGACGATCTCATGCTGCAGCAGATCGGTGAGCACGCGCGTCGGATTGGCGTCGGGCTTATCGATCTTGTTGATGGCGACAATGATCGGCGCGCCGGAGGCGCGGGCGTGATGGATGGCTTCCACGGTTTGCGGCATGACGCCGTCATCGGCGGCCACCACCAGCACGACAATGTCGGTGACTTGCGCGCCGCGCGCGCGCATCGCCGAGAACGCGGCGTGGCCAGGCGTGTCCAAGAAAGTGACGCGCTGGCCGTCCTTCAGGCGCACCTGATAGGCGCCGATATGCTGGGTGATTCCGCCAGCTTCGCCGGAGACGACATCGGTCTGGCGCAGCGCGTCGAGCAGCGAGGTCTTGCCGTGGTCGACGTGACCCATGACGGTGACGACCGGCGGGCGCGGCAACAGATGCTCGTCCGTGTCGGCGTCGCCCGAGAGCCCCTCTTCGACATCCGATTCCGCCACACGCCTCACCGTGTGGCCCATTTCGGTGGCGATCAGCTCTGCGGTGTCGGCGTCGAGCTCGTCCGACTGCTTCAGCATCTGGCCCTGACGCATCATGAACTTGATGATGTCCGCGACGCGCACGGCCATGCGGTTCGATAATTCCTGAACCGTGATCGATTCCGGGATGACGACTTCGCGCTTGATCTGTTCGCGCTCGCCGCCGCCGCCCATCATCTTGGCGCGGCGTTCCTTCTCTTTCTGCTGCGCGCGCCGGTAGGCGGCGAGCGAGCGCACGCGGTCGTCGTCGCCAGCCACTTCGCGCTCGACCATGTCGAGCGTCAGCTTGCCTTCACGGCGCTTAGGTTCGCCCTTCTTCGCCGGCTTCACCGGCGCCGCCGGGATCGGCTTGCGCGCCGACTTCACCCGCCCGCCAAGTTCGTCGAGCAAGGAGGGGCCATTCTGCTGCGTGGCGCTTGTGGTTGTGTTGGCAACCGCGGCGGCGCGCGCAGCCGCGCGTTCAGCGGCAACGGCGGCCAATTCTTCTTCCGCCTGCTCGGCGCGGCGGCGCGCTTCGGCTTCAGCCTCGATGGCGGCAAGCTCGGCGGCCTTGCGGCGCTGCGCATCGTCGAGCGCGCGGCGCTGATCTTCCTCTGCGCGCATGCGTTGTTCGCGCGCTTCGCGCTCGGCCGCGGCGCGGCGCACCGCCTCTTCGCGGCGGCGGGTTTCGTCGTCGGTGATGGCGCCCGGCGCCGGCTTCGGCGGCAGCGGCGCCACCGGCTCGGGCATGGCGGCCTTCTGCTTCAACGGCGGCGGCACGCCAGGCCCCGGCGCACCCGGCGCCGCGGGCGTTGCGCCAGGGCGATTGATCGAGCGCTTCTCGCGCACCTCGACGGCGACCTGCTTGGTGCGGCCATGGCTGAAGCTCTGACGCACGGTGCCGGTTGCGGTCGTGCGCGTCAGCGTCAGCGGCTTGCGGCCGGAGGGAGCTTCTTTTTGTTCGTTGCCGTCAGACATGCAGTAGTGTTGCCAATCCTAAATTCGTCGTCACGCGTCGTCTCAAATATCGCCCTGCTCGCCGCGGCTCTGGACTTGCGATCCAGCCTCCGCGCCGCCCAGTCCCAGACCAGCCGAGCGCCAGGGTGTGGGCCAAGAGGCTGGAACGAGGGCGCGAAAACCCGCCAGACGGCCGATATCCGCCGCCCAAGCCTCCGCCAAGCGCTCTTGAAGCAGGCAAGCGTGTATCACACGTTCGCGGCCCAGCGCCACGCCCAAATCCGCCGCGTCAAAGCAGCCAACCGCCGCGGGCGGGCGACCCCAGAGCCCTATATGGAGGCTCATCAGCCTTTCGCGACCCTCCTCGGCGCCGTCAGCCGCTTCGATCAGCACCGGAACCGGTTGCGATCGAATCGCCGCCTCCACTTGCGTCGCGCCCGCAGCAATCGCGCCGGCGCGGCGGGCCATGCCCAGCATGTCGAGGCAGCGGCGCGCCAGCAGCGCCTCGACGCTGTCGGCCAAGCCTTCGGGAACCTTGACCTGCGTCTTGAAGGCGCGCGCGAACGCGCCCTTCTTCGCCGCCTGCTCGATGCTGGCGCGGTCGGCACGCACCCAGGCGCCGCGCCCCGGCAGCTTGGCGGCCACGTCGGGCGTCACCACGCCATCGGGCGACAGCGCGAACCGCACCAGGTTCGCGCCGCTTTCGCTTTCATGACTGACGATGCAGCGCCGCTCGCGTTCGCGGCGCTGACCCTCAGCCTCTATCCGGGAAGACGCTGGCGACATCGTCGGCGTCTCCTTGCATTGTTTCGGGCGTTTCTTCGGGTTCCGGTTCCGGCGGCGCCTCGATCCAGCCGGCCGCGATGCGCGCGTTCAACACCAGCGCGTCGGCTTGTTCCTGGGTGAGCTGGTATTGCTCCAGCACGCCCGGCTCGCGCACACGCTCACCATTCTTGGTTTCGAAATAGCCGCGAATATCGTCGCCGATGAGGCCGGCGAAATCCTCGAGCGTTTTCACGCCCTTTTCGCCCAACGTGACCAGCATCGGCGCGGTCAGTCCCGGCACCGCTTTCAGATCGTCGGCGACGCCGAGCGCAACGCGTTTGGCTTCCAGTTCGGCGGCGAGCTTGTCGAGATATTCCTGCGCACGCGCCTGCAATTCCTCGGCGATCTCGTCGTTCAAGCCTTCGATCGAAGCCAGTTCGATCGAGTCGACATAGGCGATTTCCTCGACCGTCTCGAAGCCTTCCGACGCCAGCAGCTGGGCGAACATCTCGTCCACTTCCAGCGCCTTGACGAAAAGTTCGGTGCGGGTGGCGAACTCCTTCTGCCGGCGCTCGGATTCTTCCGCTTCGGTGAGGATGTCGATCGACCAGCCAGTGAGCTGCGACGCCAGACGCACGTTCTGGCCGCGACGGCCGATGGCGAGCGAGAGCTGCGCTTCGCCAACCACCACTTCAACCCGCGCGTCCTCGGGGTCGAGCACCACCTTGGTCACTTCCGCCGGCTGCAGCGCGTTGACGATGAAGGTCGCCGGATCGGGCGACCAGGGGATGATGTCGATCTTCTCGCCCTGCA
>LWDN01000060.1:0-10995 GCA_002083515.1 Proteobacteria bacterium HN_bin10 | reverse complement strand
GCCGCGCATGCCGACGCAGGCCCCGACCGGATCGATCGAGGAATCGTGGCTGATGACGGCGATCTTGGCGCGCGAACCGGGATCGCGGGCCGCGGCCTTGATTTCGATCACGCCTTCGTAAACTTCCGGCACTTCCTGCGCGAAGAGCCGCGCCATGAATTCCGGCTTGGCGCGCGAGAGGAAAATCTGCGGCCCCTTCGACTCGCGGCGCACGTCGTAGACGTAGGCGCGGGTGCGGTCGCCGACGCGGAGGTTTTCGCGCGGAATGCTCTCGGACTTGCGGATGACGCCCTCGGCGCGGCCGAGATCGACGATCACGTTGTAGAACTCAACTCGCTTGACGACGCCGTTGATGATCTCGCCGACGCGATCCTTGTATTCGTTGTACTGGCGCTCGCGCTCGGCCTCGCGCACTTCGTGATTGATCACCTGTTTGGCGGTCTGCGCGGCGACGCGGCCGAATTCGATCGGCGGCAGCAGTTCGACATATTCCTTGCCGACCACGGCTTCCTTGTCGGACTTCAGCGCGACATTGAGCATGATGTCGGTCGAGGGATTGAACGGCCGCGTCTCGGGGTCGAGCACGCTTTCGTCGACCACGGTCATCACCCGCTTCAGCTCCATCTCACCGGTCTTCGGGTCGATGCTGGCGCGGATGTCGTGCTCGGCGCCGTAGCGCGAGCGCGCGGCCTTCTGCAGCGCATGTTCCATCGCCTGGATGACGATCTCTTTTTCGATCGCCTTCTCGCGCGCGACCGAGTCGGCGATTTGCAGAATTTCCAGCCTGTTTGCCGAAATGCCGGTGCTCATGACTTCACTCTTTCTCAGTCTTGACCCCCTCCCCTAGAGGGGGAGGGGGCAGGGGGTGGGGTGATGCATGAGCCCTTCTCACCTCTTGCTGAGGCTCTGCATCGCAAATTTTCTCAGAGTGCGGGTTCACCCCACCCCCTGCCCCCTCCCCCTCTAGGGGAGGGGGATTTTTCACGTCTCCTTCGTCTCATCCTTCGCCTCAGCGACCTCCGCCGCCTTGGCGCGTTTCAAGTCGTCAGCGATCAGCTTGTCGGTCAGCACTAGGCGTGCCTCCGACAAAGCCGAAAATTTCAGCGTGGCGTCACCGTGTTCGGTGGCGAGCGTGATCTCATCGCCGTTGACAGCCTTGATTGCGCCCTTCCAACGGCGCTGATTGTTGACCGGCACAGCGGTCTCGCACTTGGCGTCGAAGCCGATGAAGCGCTCGAAATCCTCGATCCGCATCAGCGGACGATCGATGCCGGGCGAGCTGATCTCCAAATCGTATTCGCCCTGGATCGGATCCTCGAGGTCGAAGACAGGCGACAACGCACGAGAGAGGCGACCACAATCGTCGATGCCCATCTGTCCGTCGCTCACGCGCTCGGCCATGATCTGCAAACGCTTGCGGCGATTGCCCGAGAGCCGCACGCGCACGATCCGGTAGCCCAGACCCGCCGCCGTCGGCTCGATCAGCGCGATCACGCGCTCCTCGACGGGATTGGTGGCTCTCATCTTTGTACCTCCCCCCTTGTGGGGGAGGTGGCCGCGAAGCGGCCG
Source organism: Proteobacteria bacterium HN_bin10 (assembly GCA_002083515.1). GTDB lineage: Bacteria > Pseudomonadota > Alphaproteobacteria > Caulobacterales > Aquidulcibacteraceae > Vitreimonas. Next base: position 9,426 of record LWDN01000060.1, on the reverse strand, counting down.
GAGGGGGGGCGTGCAAGACAAGCCGCAGCGGGCATCGGCGAGCGCCCCCCACCCCCTGCCCCCGCCCCACCGGGGGGCGGGGGAGTCCGCGCCTGCCTAAACACCAGACCAACTCCGAGTAACAAAAAAGCGGCGGGCTTTTGGCCCGCCGCTGAACCTCCACCGGAGGCATCAGCGATGTGTTGGAGGGGATATAGCGGGGTCTAAAGCGGATGACCAGCCACAAACCACCAGCTTGCGCGCCTCAGCTGCGATGTGTATAATTACATCGGATCATACACATGCGCACCAATATCGACATTGACGATGACTTGCTGGCCGAAGCCATGGCCGCGACCGGGCTCGCCACCAAGCGCGCCACGGTAGAGGAGGCTTTGCGTCAGCTCGTCCTCGACCATCGCCGCCGCAAAGCGCTCGATTCCTTGGCCGGCATCGGCTGGGAGGGAGATCTCGACGAAATGCGGATCGATGGGCCGCCGGAGGATATTTTTCCGCCGACCAAGCAGCGATGATCGTTGTCGATACCTCGGCTTGGCTCGCATATTTTCGTAATCAAGCAACGCCTGCGGCGGCGGCGCTGCGCGCGCATACGAAGCCTAACGAGATCATTGTCGGCGATGTCGTTCTGTTGGAGTGCCTGCAAGGCGCGCGCGACGAACGCCACGCCGCGCATATCGAAGCAGGCTTGCGGGCCTTCGTCGTGGCGCCAATGCTCAACCCGGACTTGGCGACACAAGCCGCGCGCCACTATCGCACGCTGCGCGGGCTTGGCGTGACGCCACGCAAGACCGCCGACCTCATCATCGCCACCTTCTGCATCGCCCACGGCCACGCGCTGCTGCACCAAGATCGCGACTTCGAGCCGATGGTGCAACACTTGGGGTTGCAGCTTGCGATCCGCACTTAGACTCGCCCAAACCTCAGCCACACTGGCGCGCAATCCCCGAGCTTCTTCGCTTCATACCGTGTCGTCACGTGGCCCGGCCAGGGCGTGCGCCAATCGTCGGCGCGTTCGGCGAGCCATGAGAAACGTGCATCGCGGGTGAAATGCCAGAGCGTCCATTCGGCGTAGTTGGCCCAATCGGTGGCGAAGCGGACCTCGGCGCCCGGCTTCAGCACGCGCGCCAACGCATCTAAGAATTCCGGCTGGATAAGTCGCCGTTTGTGGTGGCGCGCTTTCGGCCACGGATCGGGAAAGAGAATGTAGACCAGATCGACGGATCCGTCCGGCAGCCGCGCGATCACGTCGCGCGCATCGCCCTGGTGGAGGCGGATGTTGCACAACATCTCCCCTCCCCCTTGTGGGGAGGGGGCAGGGGGTGGGGGGCGATCAGGATTGAGCGCGGCGGCGCCGGCTGCGCTTTTTCCTGCACGCCCCCCCTCACCCTGCCCTCTCCCCCACAAGGGGGGAGAGGGTTCATTCCAGCGTTCCGCGATATGCCGCAAGCACGAGGCGACGCCGTTCACGAACGGCTCGACGCCGATGAAGCGGGCCGCCGGGTTGGCGACGGCTTGCGCCACCAGATGCTCGCCGCCGCCGAAACCGATTTCGAGCACTACTCCCCCTCTCCCTCGCGGAGAGGGGGTCGGGGGAGGAGGGGCGCGCAATCGATCAGGCGCCTGCGGGTTGGCACGCCCCTCCTCCCCTAACCCCTCCTCCGCAAGGGAGGAGGGGAACAACGCCTCGACATCGATTGCCCCCTCCGCCGGCAAAGCCAAGTGCGGCAGCAGCGTGTCGAGCAGCGCCTCTTGGCGCGGTTTCAGCGTCCGCGCCTTGATGCGGCCGTAACTGCGCAGGTGTCGGGCGTCAGGCGTCAGTGTCGGCTCCCGTGGCGTGATCTCGCGCCCCGTCCTTATATCTGATAGCTGACCTCTGACACCTGACACCCGGAGAGCCCCCATGCGCGAGAAGCTGAATTTCTACATCGACGGCAAGTGGGTCGCGCCGGCCAAGCCGCGGCCGCACGATGTGATCAATCCCGCCAACGAAGAGCCATGCGGGCGCATTTCGCTGGGCTCGGCCGAAGACGTGAACAGGGCGGTAGCCGCAGCCAAGCGCGCCTTCGAGACCTGGTCGCAGACCACAATCGACGAACGCAAGGCGATCCTCGACAAGATCATCGCCATCTATCAGCGCCGCCTCGGCGACATGGCCGAAACCATTTCCATGGAAATGGGCGCGCCATTGCCGCTGGCGCAATCGAGCCAGGCGCCGGCAGGCCTTGGTTATCTGATGGACGCGCGCGCGCAACTCGACACGTTCGCGTTCGAGAGCGACTACGGCAACGGCCGCCGCATCCTGCGCGAACCGGTCGGCGTCGTCGGCATGATCACGCCTTGGAATTGGCCGCAGAACCAGATCTGCGCCAAGGTTGGCCCGGCGCTCGCCGCCGGCTGCACCATGGTGCTGAAGCCGTCTGAGCTTGCGCCGCTGAACGCCATCCTGTTCGCGGAAATCTTGGACGAAGCCGGCGTGCCGCCGGGCGTGTTCAATCTCGTGAACGGCGACGGACCCGGCGTCGGCGCAGCGCTCTCCGCCCATCCCGATGTGGACATGATGAGCTTCACCGGCTCGACCCGCGCCGGAACCTCGGTGATGGAAAACGCCGCCAAGGGCATCAAGCGCGTGGCGCTCGAACTGGGCGGCAAGAGCCCGAACATCATTCTCGACGACGCCGACCTCCCCAAGGCGGTGGCGCGCGGCATGATGCACATGGCCAACAATACCGGCCAATCCTGCAACGCGCCGTCGCGCATGCTGGCGCCGAAGGCAAAGTACGATGAGGTCGTGCAGATCGCGGCGGCGACGGCGAATGCGATCAAGGTGCAAGCGCCCTCCACCGCCGAGAAAGGCGCGATCGGCCCGCTCGCGAACGCCAACCAATTCCAGAAAGTGCAAGGGCTCATCCAGAAGGGCATCGACGAAGGCGCCCGCGTCGCCGCCGGCGGCGTCGGCCGGCCTGACGGGTTCAATCGCGGCTATTACGTGAAGCCGACCGTGTTCGCCGACGTGAACAACAACATGACCATCGCGCGCGAGGAAATTTTCGGACCGGTGCTCGTAGTCATCCCCTACGAGAACGAAGACGACGCGATCCGCATCGCCAACGACACGCCGTACGGCTTGGCCGCCTACGTGCAGGGCTCGCAGGAACGCGCGCGCAAGGTCGCGCGCAAGCTGCGCGCCGGCAACGTCCACATCAACGGCGCGTTCGGCGGCATGGGCACGCCGTTCGGCGGCTACAAGCAATCGGGCTTGGGCCGCGAAGGCGGACACTTCGGCCTGGAGGAATTCCTCGAGGTCAAAGCCGCGATCGGCTGGGGCGATTAAGCGACGAACTTCGTTGGCTTCCTGGCGCCAGTCGATGCAGATTGGCGCCGGGAGGTTTTGCTCATGCGCTTAATCGCTGGCATTGCACTGACACTCGCGCTTGCGGCGTGCGCGCACGCCTCTGCCGCCAACCAGACGCCGCAACCAGCAGCGACGCGAGACGCGGCGCTTGCCGAACGGCTCGGCGCCGACGAGCGCGGCATGCGCCAGTACGTGTTGGTGATTCTGCGCACCGGGCCTTACACGCCGCCGACGCCGGAAGAACGCTCGACGCTGTTCGCGGGCCATTTCGCCAACATTCAGCGCTTAGCCGACGAGGGTAAGCTCATCATCGCCGGCCCCATCGGCCAGAACGAGCGGCAGTATCGCGGCGTTTTTGTCTTTGCGGTCGCGACCATCGAAGAAGCGCAAGCGCTTGTCGCCACCGACCCGACCGTGGCGGCCGGCGTGTTCGTCGCCGAGCTTTATCCCTGGTATGGCTCTGCGGCCTTGATGGAAACGCCGGACATTCACCGGCGCATCGCGCCCTGAACCTGGACCGCGCGTCTTCAGACGCGCATACTGCTTGTCGATGCGCCCCGGCTGGCACAACCGTGGATATCTGCCGCATTGCGACAGCGAGCAACTGGTTCAGCATGTCGTCTTCAGACTAGCGGATAGCCTGCCGCACGAAGTCGCTGAGGCCCTTCGCCTCTTGAGCAACGACGCCGCGCGAAGACGAGTCGATGCCGCGCTTGACCTTGGTAGCGGACAAGCTCTGCTTCGCACCCCGGAGAATGCCGCTATTGTGGCCCAGGCGATTCAGACATTCGCTGGCGAGCGTTACCATCTGTACGCGTGGTGCGTTATGCCGAATCACGTTCACGCTGTTATCGGCCCAGTTGGCGTACACAAATTGGGCGCGATCGTTAAGAGCTGGAAGGCGTACACAAGCGCGAAGATCAACCAAAGACTCGGCCGCGCCGGGCCACTCTGGGCGCCCGACTACTTTGACCGATACATGCGCGATGACGACCATTTGTCGGCGACAATTGCCTATGTAGAAAGCAACCCGGTCAAGGCGGGCCTTTGCGGTTCGCCGGATTCTTGGCCCTATTCATCGGCAACCGGACAGCCACACTCAAGCGCGTCTGAAGACGCGCGGTCCTAGATGTAAACAACCCGCAAACGCGCGTTTCACTGCGCATTAGCTATGAGCGGGCAGAGTGGCGGGACCATGATTCCGCCGCCCGACTCGTTCTCACAGGAATTCGACTCGATCGAGCTCGACGCCGCGCCGCTGCGCGAGGCGATCGAGAGCGCCATGGCGATCGCGGCGCCGGCGGACGACGCCCTCCCCGCGCCGGGCTTTCACTTGCTCGACAATGCCGGCGGGCGATTTGTTATCGATCGCGACATCGGCGTGATTTCGCTGGCCGATGAGGCGCTGCTCGAACGCGAGCGCGGCGCCGTGCACGCGGTGCGCATGCGGGTGATCGAGCCGTCGGGTGCAAGCTACGATCTCGACATGAAGCTGCGCATCACCGGGCGTGTGCCGCAAATGGTGGGCGCGGATGATTTCGCTGCGCTGGCGGCGATGACCGATGAGACCGTGCTCACCGCGATACGTGTGCCGGCCTTGATCGCGCCCGCCGCCGAGGCGCCGCCCGCCGCGTCAGCGGAACTTCCATGGACACGCTATGCCGCGGCGCAGGGCCATGCCGGGCGCGCACCGCGCACACAATCGCGGCGCGGCTTCATCGCGGCCGAGCTTCCTGGCGCCGCCCAGAGCGTCTCCTTCGCGTTCGACGGTCTGCCCGCGAGCTTTCCCGCGCACGTGCCCTGGTCGCTCTGAGTCCTACTCCGAGGGCGGCTCCTGGACATAGCGCAGGTGCATGATCAGCGCGTCCGTGCTTTGCGGATTGAACTGAAACTCAGGCATCGGGTGTGCGACGCGAATGCCGTTGATCAGCTCCTCTTCCAGCACCTCTGCGCGATAACGCGACAGCAGCGTCCGGAACACCGGCGCCGCCGGGACCGGGCTCTCGCCATACTCGCCTACCGCGTGGCAACGCGCGCACTGCGCCTCCGCTATGGCGCGACCGTCCGCCGCCAGAGCGTCAAGCTCGGCGCCGACGCTCTGTCCGCGCGGTGGTTCTGGCGCGGCGCAGGCGGAAAGCGTCAACATGACAGCGGCGAGAGCGAAACGAAACATCGCGACCTCCTCGAACCAACTTAGCGCCGGCCTGCGGGCTTCTATATAGAGGGCCCATGACGATTCCCGCGCGCTTTGCCGATCCTGCCATAAACGAAGCGCACACGGCATTGAGCGAACGCACGCCGGTGGTCATGCTGATCGGGCGCGCCGGCACCGGCAAAAGTCATTTCATCCGCTCGCTGGTGGACGGCAATCCGGGCTACCCGCAGGCGCTGCTGGCGCCAACCGGGTTGGCGGCGATGAACATCGGCGGCCAGACCGTGCATTCGTTCTTCGGTTTTCCGCCGCGGCCGCTCATCGGCAATCACGAGAAGCCGCATTGGTTCTTCACCCGCACGGCGCGTGCGATTTCACGGCTGATCGTCGACGAAGTTTCGATGCTGCGCGCCGACGTGCTCGACGCCATGGATCAGCACCTGAAAGTGGCGCGCAAGAGTTCGCGCCCGTTTGGCGGCGTGCAGATGCTGCTGGTCGGCGACTTCTATCAGCTGCCGCCGGTGGTGCGCGGCGACGAAGGCGCGCTGCTGGAGGAAGCCGGCTATTCCAGCCCCTACGCGTTCTCGGCCCATTGCCTGCGCGACGCGCCGATCGCCGGCATCGAACTGACCGAAGTGCATCGCCAAACCAATCAGGATTTCATCGCCATCCTCTCTTCGATCCGCGAACGGCGCGGCGTCGAGGAAGCGGTGACGATTCTGAACACCGTGTGCCTCGACCGCGCGCTGCCGAAGCGCCCGGTGCTGCTCTGCGCCACCAATGCGGTGGCCGACAATTACAACGCCCGCGGCCTGGCTTCGCTCGAAGGCGCGGCGGCGCGCTACACCGGCGGCTTCGAGGGCGAAGCGCCGAAGCAGCAAGGCGACCGCTTCCCCGCGCCGATGGAATTGGTCTTGAAGCGCGGCGCGCGCGTGATCTTCACGCAGAACGATCCGGAAGGGCGCTGGGTGAACGGCTCGCTCGGCACGGTGAAAGCGCTCGACGAGGACATCGTGCAGGTGCTGCTCGACGCCGGCGACGAGGTCGATGTCGAGCGCGCCACCTGGCCACAGGCACGCTGGACCTGGAACCAGAAAGAAAACCGCATGGAGGTGAAGGAGGAATTCAAATACGTGCAATTCCCCCTCGCCCCGGCCTGGGCGCTCACCATCCACAAGGCGCAAGGCATGACGCTCGACAGCGTCGAAATCGATCTCGGCCGCGGCGCCTTCGCGCCCGGACAAACTTATGTCGCACTCTCTCGCGCGCGCTCGATGGAGACGCTGCGGCTGACGCGACCGCTTTCCCCGCGCGACGTACAGGTCGATCCGGCGATCGCGGAGGGGCTGAGGCGGATTGGGGTTTGAGGATTGGCCGTTGGCCTGGGGCGGATGGCCCAAGCGCTAGCTCTTAAAGGTGAGCGCCCCTTCTCCTGGCTAAGGAGAAGGTGGCCCGCCGAAGCCTCGGCGTAGGCGGGCCGGATGAGGTTTGCAGGTGATTGCCGCGAGAGAACTCGTCCACTCCTAAACCGTCCACGCTTGGCCGTAACAAACATTGACGTATCCCGCTTTGGGACGAATAAGGTTGGCGTGTGCCGTCTGCATAGATCAAGCACATGGTGGTCAGAGTTGGCGATGGACGATGCCTGCCTCACGCTAGTGCTAGAACGCCTCCGCAGAATCGAAAGCCTTGAAAAATGGTCTGCCCTTGACGGCAATCTGATCGAGGTGCACGCGGAGGCAGGTTTTTGCATGTACGAAGATCAGAACGGGCTCGTATGGAACGTGTTTGGTCTGATGGGACGGGTTGAACGCATCCAAGTCGATTTGGTGACCGAAGTGCATCCTTCTTGGTCTGCCTACGAAAACGATCAAGCGCTTGATGAATGGATCGATAAATTCTACAGGACGCATGATCGTCTACGCGAACTGCTTGAACAACCTGCTGACTTTGTCGGCTACTTTGAAGATGCTGGCTTTCCTGATGAGCACGGCGCGCTTTACTTGGCGCAATGGCTTCGCGATCCAGCGCCGAAGCTCATGCTGAGCTACAGCGGTCAAGCGCCTTTTGATCGCCGCAAGAAACAGTCTCGGCTCTCACTGACACTCGCATATGGTCCACTTTCGATTGAGCGCCTTCGTCGCTACAGAACCTACTTGTTATTCCCGGACAAGCCCCCCGAAAGCGGCTGACTTTCGAGCTGACGGATGTCCGCTCGCAGCGAACCGCGGACCTCATTCTTTCAAGAGAGTTTGCAATGCGCAGCGCCAGCGCTGCCTCGCCGGTAAACCTCATCCGGCCCGCCTACGCCGAGGCTTCGGCGGGCCACCTTCTCCTTAACCAGGAGAAGGGACGCGGCGTCCACTCCGGCGAAAGCCCGTCGCGCCCTACATAAACGCCCGCCTAGGGCTGGCGCTGTGTTCGCCATGCAGCGTGCCGGAATCGTCCTGCTCCACCAGCTTAACGTCATAGCCCCAGAGATCGGCGACGTGCTGGAGCACCTTTTCGGCGTCGGCCTCGGCCAAGGTCATGCCGTCGAGCACGCGGTGTTGCAGGATGAGCTTGCGATCGCCCGCGAGATCGACATCGACGATCTGGATGTCGGGATCGCTGTAGGCGATGTCGTAGCGCTTGGAGAGCGAGCGGCGGATGCGGCGATAGCCGCGCTCGTCATGGATGGCGCTGACCTGCATCTCCTCTTCTTCTTCGTCGTCATGCAGATTGAAGAGCCCGAAATCGCGGATGCAGCGCGGCGACAGATATTGCGAGACGAAGCTCTCGTCGCGATAGTTGGCCCAAATGTCGCGCAGCGTGCCGTAGGCGTCGCCATTGCCGGCGATGTCGGGCATCCATTCGCGATCCTCATCGGTCGGCGCCGTGCAGATGCGCTCGATGTCGGTGCACATGGCAAAGCCCAGCGCGTAGGGATTAATGCCGGAATAGCGGCGGTCGTCGAAGGCCGGCTGCAGCACCACGCCGGTGTGCGAGTGCAGGAATTCGAGGAAGGCGCCGTCGTCGATCTGGCCCTTCTCGTGCAGACGATTCATGACGCGATGGTGGACGTAGGTGGCGCAGCCTTCGTTCATCACCTTGGTCTGACGCTGCGGATAGAAATACTGGTTGATCAGCCGCACGATGCGCAGAATTTCGCGCTGCCATGAGGTGAGCCGCGGCGCGGTCTTTTCCAAAAAGTAGAGCAGGTTTTCCTCCGGCAGGCCGAGCAGCGCCTTGCGGCGCGCGTCTTCGTCGGCCGTCGGCTTGCGCTTGCCCTGCGGCACCGTGCGCCAGAGGTCGTTGAACAATTGCTCGCCGTGGCGGCGGCGTTCTTCCTCGCGCCGCTCTTCCGAGCGCAAGTCCGGCATGCGCTTCCTGGGAAAACGGTGAATGCCGTGGCTCTGCAGCGCGTGTGCTGCATCGAGCACGCGTTCCACCGCCTCTTGGCCGTAGCGATCCTCGTATTTGGCGATCAGGCCGCGGGCGAACTCAAGATAATCGAGAATGCCGTCGGCGTCGGTCCATTGCTTGAAGACGTAATTGTTCTTGAAGAAGTGGCTGTGGCCGTAGCCTGCATGCGCGATCACCAGCGTCTGCATCATCGCGGAGTTTTCCTCCATGATGTAGACGAGACAGGGATTGGAATTGATGACGATCTCGTAGGCGAGGCCCTGATAGCCGCGCTGATAGAGCTGCTGGTCGCGGGCGAAATGCTTGCCGAACGACCAGTGCCGGTACATCAGCGGCATGCCGATGGAGGAGTAGGCGTCGAGCATCTGCTCGGCGGTGATCACCTCGATCTGGTTGGGGTAGATGTCGAGTCCGAGCTCGCCGAGCGCGATCTCGCCCATCGCGTCGTAGACCTTGCGGATGAGCTCGAAGCTCCACTCCGGCCCGTCGAACAGGGGGCGCAGGCTGCCTTTGCGCT
>LWDN01000059.1 GCA_002083515.1 Proteobacteria bacterium HN_bin10 | reverse complement strand
CAATTGCGAGACGCCACACTAGCCTGTTAGGAAGCGCGCCGTGGCAATGCTGTTTTTCGTTCTGGCCGGCGTCGGCGGCTATCTCCTGGGCTCGATCCCGTTCGGTCTGGTGCTGACGCGCGCCGCGGGCCTGGGCGACATCCGCGACATCGGCTCCGGCAATATCGGCGCGACCAACGTGCTGCGTACAGGCCGCAAGGATCTGGCGCTCGCCACGCTTCTGCTCGACGCCGGTAAGGCGGGCCTGGCGTTGCTGATCTTCAAGGCGCTGACCGCATGGCTTGGCGGTGCGGCGGTGAACGAGAACACCGCCTATCAGGCCGGCCTGATCGCGGGCGCGGCGGCCTTCATCGGCCATTGCTATCCGGTGTGGCTCAAGTTCAAGGGCGGCAAGGGCGTCGCCACTTTCTTCGGCGTCTTGTTCGCGGGACCCTGGCCCGTCGGCATCATCGCCGGCGTCACCTGGCTCGCGGTGGCGACGATGTTCCGCATGTCGTCGCTTGCCGCGCTCTGCGCGGCCGCCATTGCGCCGCTGATGGCGCTGGTCGCCGGGTTCAGCTGGGAAGAGATCGTCTTTACGCTGGTGTTGGCGGCGCTGATCTTCTGGCGCCACCGGGCCAATATCGCGCGCCTGCGCGCCGGGACTGAACCGCGCATTGGCGACAAGAAGAAGAGCGAGTCCGAACTGGAGACACCAGCCGTCGTCGCGCCTGCAGCGCCCGAGCCGATGGCCGCAGCCGAACCCAAGCCGGAAGCATGACGCGTACGCTGTCGCGTCCTGAGCTGATCGCCTGGACGCGGCTGGCGCGCACGCCACGGATCGGCCCGCTTACGTTTCACCGCCTCATCGCCCGCTTCCGCACCGCCGCCGCCGCGCTCGAAGCATTGCCGCGCGTGTCGAACCTCTCGGCGCCGCCGGAAGAACGCGCACACGCCGAGATCGAGGGCGTCGAAGCGCTTGGCGGCCGGCTCATCGCCTGCTGCGAGCCCGATTATCCGCCGCTGCTGGCGCAGCTCGACGCGCCGCCGCCTGTCATCGCGCTGCGCGGCGATGCGAAATGGCTGAAGGCGCCGACCATCGCCATTGTCGGTTCGCGCGAGGGCTCGGGCTCGGCGCTCTTATTCGCGGAGCGCCTCGCCGCCGATCTGGGCGCGGCCGGCTACGCAATCGTCTCCGGTCTCGCGCGCGGGGTCGACGCCGCCGCCCATCGCGGCGCGCTCGCCACCGGCACTGTCGGCGTGCTCGCCGGCGGCCTCGATCATCCCTATCCGCCGCAAAATCTGAAACTGCACGACGCCCTGTGCGAACGCGGCGCCGTCATTTCCGAAGCCCCGCTCGGCAGCGTTCCGCGTGCGCGCGATTTTCCCCGCCGCAACTCGATCATTTCCGGCGTCTCGCGCGCGGTCGTCATTATCGAAGCGGCGCTGCGTTCCGGCTCGCTCATCACCGCCCGCGCCGCCGCCGATCAGGGGCGCGACGTGATGGCCGCGCCCGGCTCGCCGGTCGATCCGCGCGCACGGGGATCGAACGCGCTGATCAAGCAAGGCGCGACTTTGATCGAAGACGCCAGCGACGTGATCGCAGCGCTCGGCGAGAGCGCGCCGCCGCTGCGGCCGCTTTCGGCTGGACCCTTGTTTGCGGACACCGAAACCGCGCCGCTCCCGCCGGGCTTGCCCAAGAAGGTCGCCGCGCTGCTCTCGCCGACGCCCATCCACGTCAACGACTTGGCGCGCCTGCTGGAGACGCCCGCCGGCGCGGTGGCGGCGGCGCTCACCGAACTTGAACTCGATGGCCAAGCGGCGTCGCTGCCCGGCGGCTACGCGGCTTTGGCGCGCGCCGCGTTCAAGGATTAGAACTCATCCTCGACGACTGAGCGCGCGCGCCTGAGTGCTTCAGCCGCCGCCGCCAGCCCAAATGCTTCGGCCATCTCAGCCAACTGCCCGGCCATGTCATGCACGTATTCGGCGGCCTCGCTGCGGGTTGGGGGCCTGCTCTCTGGTTCGTCGGCAACCTGGCTCACTCGCGCCTCGTGCAATTTATAATTGAATAATGCGCATCTATAGATTGCAAATCGGCCCCTGGCTACCGCCCGCTAACCCCTTGCAGGACATAAGAAAAAACACGGCGGCCGTACCGGCCTGGGTTCGCGCCGCCATTTCAGCGCGTTGACAGCGCCACCCCCCGCCCCCAGGTTCCGGCCCGTTTTTCCAGAGAGACCCCCGTCCAGAATGAACGTCGTCGTCGTCGAATCCCCGGCTAAGGCCAAGACAATCAACAAGTATTTGGGCTCGGACTATAAGGTCCTGGCCTCGTACGGCCACATCCGCGACCTGCCGGCCAAGGACGGGTCGGTGAAGCCGGACGACGATTTCGCCATGTCCTGGGAGGTCGATCCGAAATCCTCCAAGCACGTCAAGGCCATCGCCGACGCGCTCAAGGACGCCAACAATCTGATCCTCGCCACCGACCCCGATCGCGAGGGCGAGGCGATTTCCTGGCATGTGCTCGAGGCGCTCAATCAGAAAAAGGCGCTCAAAGGCAAAAGCGTCAAACGTGTCACCTTCAACGCCATCACCAAGCCAGCCGTGCAGGCGGCGATGGCGGCGCCGCGCGACATCGACATGGAATTGGTCGACGCCTATCTGGCGCGCCGCGCGCTCGATTATCTGGTCGGCTTCACGCTGTCGCCGGTCTTGTGGCGCAAGTTGCCGGGCTCGCGCTCGGCGGGCCGGGTCCAGTCCGTGGCGCTGCGCATCATCGTCGACCGCGAGGTCGAGATCGAGCGCTTCCGCCCGCAAGAATATTGGTCGGTCGATGCGACTTTGGCGACGCCGCGCAACGAGAGCTTCACCGCAAGACTCTCGGCGTTCCAAGGCAAGAAGCTGAAACGGCTCGACATCGAGAACCAGGCGATGGCGTTCGCCGCGCGCGACGCGGTGAAGAACGGCCGCTTCACGGTGAGCGCGGTCGAGGCGAAACCGACCAAGCGCAATCCGCCGCCGCCGTTCACGACCTCGACGCTGCAGCAGGAAGCCGCGCGCAAGCTCGGCTTCAACGCCTCGCGCACCATGCAGACGGCGCAGCGTCTCTACGAAGCCGGCCACATCACCTATATGCGGACCGACGGCGTCAGCATGGACGAAGGCGCAATCCGCGAATTGCGCACTGCGATCGGCGGGCAATTCGGCAAGGACTATGTCCCGGCTGAGCCGCGCCGCTATACGTCGAAAGTCAAGAACGCGCAGGAAGCGCACGAGGCCATCCGCCCGACCGATCCTTCGCGCCAGCCGCGCGAGCTCCACCTCGATGGCGATCAGGCCCGGCTCTACGAATTGATCTGGAAGCGCGCCGTGGCCAGCCAAATGGAAGCGGCCTCGATCGAGCGCACCAGCGTCGATTTCACCGAACCGACCGGCAAGGTCGAACTCCGCGCCACCGGCCAAGTCATTCTCTTCGACGGCTTCCTCAAGCTCTATCAGGAAGGCCGCGACGACGAAGAGGACGAAGAAAACCGCCGCCTCCCTCAGCTTCGCCAAGGCGAAGCCGTAACAGTACAAGAAGTGAAAGCCGATCAGCATTTCACCGAGCCGCCGCCGCGTTATTCCGAGGCGAGCCTGGTCAAGAAACTCGAAGAACTCGGCATCGGCCGGCCATCGACCTACGCCGCCATTCTCGAGAAGCTGCGCGAACGCAATTACGTGCGCATGGACAAGAACCGCTTCGTCCCGGACGATCGCGGCCGCCTCGTCATCGCCTTCCTGGAAAATTTCTTCGGCAAGTATGTCGAATACGATTTCACTGCCGACCTCGAAGAGAAGCTCGACGAAGTCAGCGCCGGCGAACTCAATTGGAAGACGCTGATGCGCGACTTCTGGAAGGACTTCAACGGCGCGATCGCCGAGATCGGCGAGCTGCGCATCACCCAAGTGCTCGACACGTTGAACGAAGTGCTGGGGCCTCACATCTTCCCGCCGAAGGAGGACGGGAGCGATCCGCGCACGTGCCCGCTTTGCGGCGTCGGCCAATTGTCGCTGCGGCTCGGCAAGTACGGCGCCTTCGTCGGCTGCTCGAACTACAATGGCGAAGCGCCGTGCAAATACACGCGGCCCTTGGCGGGCAATGGCGACGAGGCCGAACAAGCCATCCCCTCCGAAGGTCTGTTGGTCGGCGACGGCCCCAACGGCCCGATCCTCTTGAAGAGCGGCCGCTTCGGCGCGTATTTCGAAACCCCGAACCCGAGCGATCCCGATAAGCCGAAACGCGCCAGCGTACCGAAAGGCCAGGCGCCGACTGATGTCAGTCTCGAAACCGCGATCAAATTGCTCTCGCTGCCGCGCGAAGTCGGCATGCATCCGAGCGAGAACGAGATGATCGTCGCCAATATCGGCCGCTACGGCCCCTACATCAAAATGGGCAATCTCTACGTGAACCTGCCCGGCGCCGACGACGTGCACGAAATCCAGATGAACCGCGCCGTCGCTTTGATCGAAGAGAAGAAGGCCGGCGGCGCCAAGGGACGCTTCGGGCGCGCCGCGCCAGCGCCGATCAAGGAGCTCGGCGAAAGCCCCGTCACCGGCAAGCCGGTGCGCGTACTGAACGGCCGCTACGGCCCCTACATCAGCGACGGCGAAACCAACGCCAACGTGCCGAAGGACAAGAAGCCGGAAGACGTGACCGCGGACGAAGCTTTGTCGCTTCTGGCCGCACGCGCCGAAGCCGGCGGCGGCAAGAAAAAAGCCAAACGCGCGCCGCCGAAGAAGGCTGCGGCGGAGAAGAAAGAAGCCTCGCCAAAGAAGGCGACTACCCAAAAGCCCGCAAAAAAAAGCGCGAAAGCCTGATGCCGCATTCCTTCTCCTGGTTAAGGAGAAGGTGGCGCGAAGCGCCGGATGAGGTTTACCGGCGCTCAACAGTCAAGCACTGTCTGCCCTCACCCGCCCCGAATGAATTCGGGGCGACCTCTCCCGCAGAAGCGGGAGAGGTGACACATTGAGCCAATGCCTGACCGCCTCTCTCCATATTCGTTCGCATGGCGCAGGCCCGCCGGGGACCGCCGGCTTCCAGCCGGCATGCTGTCCGAGCAAGTTCGGAACTATCGCGTGATCGAAGCACCGTTGCCGGCAAGATGCCGGCGGTCCTCGGCGCCTTATCCTTCGCGCAGGCGTGGATTCCTCTGATGGCGCGCAAACCTCCGCCGCCCGTCGCACCACTAACGAGAGAGCGCGTGCTTGAAGCTTTGCGCAAAGCCGGCGGCAAGGCGCAGAAGCGCGACATCGCGCGTGAGCTCGGCATCGGCTCAGATCAGAAGAAGGAGCTGCGCCACATCCTGCGCGACCTGGAGGAAAGCGGCGCGCTGGGGCGCACCGGCAAGAAACGCTACGCCGATGCGGAAGCGCTGCCCGAATCCGGCGTCATGGATATCGTCGACCGCGATCCGGACGGCGAGCTGTTGGCGCGCATGCGCGGGCCAGAGGGCTGTTTCGGCCCGCTCATCCGCCTTGCCCCCGGCGAAGCGCGGCGCATGCGCGGCGAAGCTGCGATCGGCGTCGGCGACCGCGTGCTGGCGCGAATCCATCGCGGCGACGACGGCGAGCACGAAGCGCGCATCGTCAAGCGCCTCGGCCAAAGCGCCCACCGCATCCTCGGCGTCTATCGCGCCAACAAGGACGCCAAGTTCGGCGGCGGCCGCGTCGAACCCGCCGACCGCAAGGCCCGCTATCCGCTGCTGATCGAACAGCAGCATGTTGGCGACGCCAAGGACGGCGATCTGGTTTTTGTCGAACTGGCGCCCGAGCGCGGCCGCGCCCATGGGCCGAAACGCGGGCTCATCCGCGAAATCATCGGCCGCGAAAGCGATCCGCGCGCCGCGTCGATCCTCGCCATGCACACGCACGGCATCCGCGAGGGCTTTTCCGAACACGAAGAAGCGCAAGCCGCAGCGGCGCAGAAGCCAACGCTGAAAGGCCGCACCGATCTCCGCGACATGCCGCTGATCACCATCGACCCGGAGGACGCGCGCGATCACGACGACGCCGTCTATGCTACGCCTGACACCGACGAGAAGAACAAGGGCGGCTGGCGCGTATGGGTGGCGATCGCGGATGTCGCCGCCTACGTGACGCCCGGCTCTCCACTCGATCGCGGCGCATGGCGGCGCGGCAATTCTACTTACTTTCCGGATCGCGTCGCGCCAATGCTGCCGGAATCGCTCTCGGCCGATCTCTGCTCACTGCGCGAGAAAGAAGAGCGCGCCTGCCTCGCGGTGGAGATGATCTTCGACCGCGAGGGCCGGAAGTTGCGCCACAAATTCGTGCGCGGGCTGATGCGCTCGACCGCAAAGCTTTCCTACGAACAGGCGCAAGCGGCCATCGACGGCAAGCCGAACGAGAAAACCAAGCCGCTGCTCGACACTGTGCTGAAGCCGCTCTGGGCCGCCTACGCCTGCGTCTGGGCCGCGCGCGCCAAGCGTCAGCCGCTCGAAATCGACGCGCCCGAGCACAAGATCATTTTCCAGAACGGCAAGGTCGCGGGCGTCAAACGGCGCGAGCGCTTCGACGCGCACAAGCTCATCGAAGAATTCATGATCCAGGCCAATGTCTGCGCCGCGGAAACGCTGGAGCAGAAGAACCGCCCGCAAATCTACCGCGTCCACGACCGCCCCAGCGACGAGAAGATCGCGGCGCTGACCGACTTTCTCTCCACCGTCGATATGCAATGGACCAAGGGCCAGAGCGTCACCGCGGCGCGCTTCAACCGCATTCTGCATCTGGCCGAGCAATCGCCGAACAAGGACATCATCAACGAAGTGGTGCTGCGTACGCAGTCGCAGGCGGTCTATTCGCCCGACAATATCGGCCATTTCGGCCTCAATCTCAGCCGCTACTCGCACTTCACCTCGCCGATCCGGCGCTATGCCGATGTCACCATCCACCGCGCTCTAATCCGCGCCCTGAAGCTCGGCGATGATGGCGCTGCCGACAAAGAAGAAGCGCGCTACGACGAGACCGCCCAACACATCAGCGAAACCGAGCGTCAATCGATGGCGGCCGAACGCGACGCAACCGCGCGCTACATCTCGGCATTCCTGGCCGACCGCATCGGCGCCACGTTCGAAGGCCGCGTCAGCGGCGTCACCCGCTTCGGGCTTTTCATTCGCCTGGACGAGACCCAGGCCGACGGCCTTGCGCCCATCTCGACGCTCGGCAACGAACGCTGGGTGCACGACGAAGCCGCGCACGCACTGGTCGGCGAGCACTCAGGCGAACGCTATCCGCTCGGCATGCGCGTCCAAGTGCGCCTGGACGAAGCGACGCCGATCAGCGGCGGGCTCCTGTTCACCGTGCTCACCGATCCGCTCGAAGCCCTGCCCGGCTGGCGCAAATCGCGGCAGAGCAAGCAAGGACGCGGCGGCGGCAGGCATGAACACCGTAGGAAAAAGCGACGCTAACCCCGCCAATTCAGACAAGGTTGGCAAAATGCTAACCTCGTCGCGCTAGCATGAGTCTCATGCGCTCAGGCTCTCGCACCGCCATATCCCTTGGGCTTCTGTTCCTAGTCGCAGAGGGCGCCGCTGCGCAGCAGATCTACGACGTGCCGCTTGAGGTGGTTGGCGATCCGCTGGCGCATTACATGCAGGAGACGCCGCGCGACCCAGCCGACTATGAGGAACTCGACTCGCCGATCTATCGCGTCACACGCGACTACAATCGCGATGGCCGGCTTGATGTCGCGTTCGTGTTCACCGACAATTGCGGCGCCGGCGCCTACAGCGCCGGTTGTCCATACGAATTTTACCTCCAACTCGCGGATGGTCGCTTCAGGGCTGTTGGTGGCGCGTGGCTTCGCGGTGGCGAGGGCGCCGCGATCGAGTCCCCCGAGCCTGGCGTCGCGCACCTCATGCCGTGCGAGGTCAATCAAGCAGGCGAGTACTGGATCGCCTCCATCCGCATCTCCGAAGGTGGCCTCCGCCAGGAGCCGAGCGTTCCGATTGTAGACTTCGACGCCGACCCGCGCTGCTCATTCCAGCCCGACGAACAAGTCGACTACACTTACGAACGCTGTTCCACGCGCGAGTACCTGCGCACGCGCACTTGCGTATGGCGTCCCGCCCGCGAGGAATAACGCATCTGAACGCCCTAGCGCGGTTACCAGCCCTCGTGCATGCTCGCGCCCGGAGGCGGGATGAACGACCAACCACCGAAAAAACCCCTCGGCTTCTGGACCTGCTGGTCGCTGACTGTCGGCTGCATGATCGGCTCGGGCATTTTCATGCTGCCGGCGGTGCTTGCGCCCTATGGCATGGTGAGCTTCGGCGGTTGGGTGCTCGCCTGCGCCGGCGCCATCCTGATCGCCCTCACTTTGGCGCGTCTCGCGGCCCGCACCACGCGCACAGGCGGGCCTTATGCTTATGTGCACGACGCGTTCGGCGACCTCGTCGGCTTCGTCAACATCTGGGGCTATTGGACCACCTATTGGGCCGGCATCGCCGCGGTGGCCGTCGCCTTCGCCGGCTATCTCACCGTCTTCGCGCCGGCGCTTCAGGATAATCCAACCGGCCAAGCTCTCTCGGCGCTGGCGCTCATCTGGGCGCTGACTTTGGTCAATATCCGCGGCTTGCGGGAATCGAGCCTCGTGCAGATCGCGCTCACCTTCCTGAAACTTGCGCCGCTCCTCGCCATCGTCGCGCTCGGCGTGTTCGCGGGACGCGCAGAGAACCTCCCCGCATTCAACCCTCAACACGCGCCGCTGCTGCCGACTCTGGCCGCAACCGCGCTCCTGACCATGTGGGCCTTCGTCGGCCTCGAGGCCGGCGCCATACCGGCGGGCGCTTGCGAGAACAGCGAACGCACGATCCCGCGCGCGCTCGTCTTCGGCACGATCACGGTGACCATCGTCTATCTCTCCGCCACCGCGGCGGTGATGCTGCTGGTGCCGGCAGAAGTGCTGGTCACATCCACCTCGCCGTTCGCGGACGCCGCGCGCGCGTTCGGCGCGTGGGGGCCGAGCCTGGTCGCGGCCGGCGCGCTCGTCGCCACCGCCGGCACCGCCAACGGCCTCATCTTCTGCGCCGGGCAATTGCCGATGGCCGCCGCGCTCGATCGGCTGGCGCCGCGCGCGCTTGGCCTTACCGGCAAGAGCGGCGCGCCTTATGTGGCGCTGCTCGTTTCGGTCGTGCCGACCTCCCTGCTTCTGGTCGCCAATTATTCGCGCGGCCTGATCGAGGCTTTCACCTTCCTCATCATGCTGAGCACGCTGGGCACGCTCGTGCCTTATCTGTTGTCGGCTCTGGCCGAACTGCGCCACTCATGGCGCTCAGCGCGCGGCTGGGCCGGCGTGGCGCTGCTGGCGGCGGTGTTTTCGATCTTCGCCATTATCGGATCGGGACGCGAGGCGCTGATCTGGGGCATCGTCCTCTTCGCCAGCGGCGTGCCGCTCTTTTATCTTCTGCGCGCGCATATCGCCCCTAGCGCCAACCCGAAGCACGCCAACATACACTGAACCTACAAGCAGTGGGGCGGTGAGGACCGCCGGCTTCCAGCCGGCACGGCTCGATGCTACCGAGAAATGCTGACGCTTGGTCGACCTGGCTCAATGCCGGCAAGATGCCGGCGGTCCTCAGCGTCACATCTTGTACGTCCCGCGCCTACTCCGTCTGCTTGAACGGGGCGTGGGCCGTTAGCATTTCCGCTTCCTCTACGATCGCCGGCGTCTCTTGACGCAGATAGTGCCGCACCGCGTTGCGCAGACCCTCGTGCGCGATCCAGTGCGCGCTGTAAGTCTCGACCGGCAGATAGCCGCGCGCCAGCTTGTGCTCGCCCTGCGCGCCCGCTTCGACCCGCTGCAGGCCCATCTCGATCGCGAGCTCGATCGCCTGATAATAGCATAGCTCGAAGTGCAGGAAGGGGACGTCGGCGATGCGCCCCCAATAACGGCCGTAGAGCGCCTCGCCGCCGATCAGATTGAGCGCCGCCGCCAGGGGCGTTCCATCCGCTTCTTCCGCGACGAAGAGCACACAGCGTTCGCTCATGCGCGCGCCGAGCAGGTCGAAGAATTCGCGATTGAGATAGGGCGAGCCCCATTTGCGCGAGCCCGTGTCCATGTAGCAGCGGAAGAAGAAGTCCCAATCCCGCTGCTTGAGGTCGGCGCCGGTCAGCCGGCGGATGCGCAAACCCTCGCTAGCGCGTTCGCGCTCGCGGCGGATGGTTTTGCGTTTCTGCGACGATAGCTCGGCCAGGAAATCGGCGAAGCAGCCATAGCCGCGATTGAACCAATGATACTGCAGGCCAACGCGCGTCTGGTAGCCGAGCGGCGCGAGCCGCTCCGCTAACTCGCGTTCGGCGAAGGTTATGTGCACCGAGGATGCCTCGGCGCGCTGGGCCAGACCGACCGCCGCCCGCGCCAACGCGCTCTCCACCACTGCATCCGCGGTGAGAATCCGCCGCCCCGGAACGGGCGTGAACGGCACCGCGCATTGCAGCTTGGGATAATAGCGTCCACCGGTTCGCTGCAGCGCATCGGCCCAGGCGTGATCGAAGACGTATTCACCGTAGGAATGGTCCTTGGCGTAGAGCGGCATCGCGCCAACGACGGCCCCGCGCGCATCGCAGGCAAGCAAGTGCGCCGGCTGCCAGCCCTTCGCCGCCGACGCGCAGCCGCTTTCTTCAAGCGAACGCAGAAAATCCCAGGACAGGAACGGATCGAAAGGTTGATCCGGCGGATTGGCGAGTGCATCCCACGCCGCACGCTCGATATTGGCGAGATCGCCAATGACCGAGATGGAAAGGGCGTCGGTTCCGTCCATCAAAGTGACACACACTCACTGGGGTGACACACACTCACTGCGCCAGCGGGGCTTGTCCTTGCGCCGCATGAGATGTGAGTGTGTGTCACCCAGCCCACAGCCTTCACACAATTTCAAAAATGCCATCGACTTCGACGGCGAAGTTCAGCGGCAGATTGGCCATGCCCACCGCCGAGCGCGCGTGCTTGCCGGCGTCCCCGAACACCGACACCATGAGGTCCGAGCAGCCGTTCATCACCTGCGGGATCGGATCGAAATCCGGCGTTACGTTGACGAAGCCGTTGAGCTTGATCACGCGCTTGACCCGATCGAGATCGCCGCCGCACGCGGCCTTGACCTGCGCGAGCAAATTCAGTCCGCACAGCCGCGCCGCCGCCTGCCCCTGCTCCACTTCGATGGCGTCGCCGAGCTTGCCTTTGATGCCGCCGCTGGCGTCGACGGAAACTTGCCCCGACACATGCACCAGATTGCCGACGATCTGGAACGGCACATAGGACGCCACCGGCGCCGGGGGCGTCGGCAAGATCACGCCCAATTCCTGCAACCGCGCTTCAATCCGGCTCATCGCAAGCTCCTTCAGACCGTAGTTCCTAGCGGCAGCGCCGCGTGATCACAATGAAGCTCCAAGGACCGCCGGCTTCCAGCCGGCACGGCTCGACGCTACCGACAACCGCTGACGCTTGGTCGATCTGGTTCAATGCCGGCTGGAAGCCGGCGGTCCGCCGAGGCAAGCCAACTTTGATGCGGGTCAGTCATCATCCGATTCCGCTTTCAGCGCCCGCCCGGTTTGCACCGCACCGCGCCCGAATTTGCCTCGCGCCTTCGCCACCGCATCTTCCACCGCCGCGCGTCTAGGCGTTTCGGTGTCGAGCATGTCGCCCTTGTCGGCGAGCGCCGCGTCGCTGAAATCGGAGAGGCCGACGCCGATCAGGCGGAACTTGGTGCGCCCATCGGCATCGGCGACGAGCAGTTCGCGGGCATGCTGAAAAATGCGCGCAGCAAGCAAAGTCGGTTCGGGCAATTGCCGCCGTCGCGTCACGATCTTGAATCTCGTGTCCTTGAGCTTGAGCGTCAGTGTCAGACCGGCCGCATCGCTGGCGCGGCAACGCGCCGCCACCTTCTCGCACAGCGGCCAGAGAATATCCTCCAGCGCCTCGATCTCGGCGATGTCCTCGAAAAACGTCGTCTCGGCGGAAATGCTCTTGCGCTCCCCATGCGGATCGACCCTGCGCGGATCGTCGGCCATCGACAGCGCGAACAGGTGCGCGCCCCAATCGCCGTAGAGCGCGCGCATGCGCTGGGGGCCGACGGCGCGAATGTCGCCGATTCTCTTGAGTCCGTTGCGCTCGAGCGCAGCCGCGCCGGCCGGCCCGACGCCCGGTAGCGTGCCCACCGATCGCGTTTCCAGAAACGTGAGCGCCTCGCCGCGGCCGATCACCGAAAACCCGCGCGGCTTATCGAGATCGCTGGCGGTCTTGGCCAGGAATTTGTTGAACGACAGCCCGATCGAGACCGTGAGATTGCGTTCGCTCCAAATCCTGTTCTGCAATTTGATCAGCGATTGCGCCGGCAGGCCGCCGTGCAGCGCCTCGGTCCCGGTCAGATCCATGAACGCCTCATCGATGGACAGCGGCTGCACTTGCGGCGTCAACTCTTCCATCATGCGCCGGATGATGCGGCCTTCCTCGACGTACTTGCGCATGTCGCCATGCACCACCTTGGCCTGCGGGCAGAGTTTGAGCGCCTTGAACATCGGCATGGCCGAGCGCACGCCATACGCGCGCGCCACATAGCAACAGGTGGAGACGACGCCCCGCTTGCCGCCGCCGACAATCACGGGATGTGGTTGCAAGCTCGGGTCGTCACGCTTCTCGATCGAGGCGTAAAACGCGTCGCAATCGAGGTGAGCGATCGCAAGCTGGCCGAGTTCGTCATGCTCGAGCGGCTGCTCTTCGCCGCACGTGGGGCAGAGCGGCGCTTGGGTTTCGCTGGCGCAGGCGCGGCAGAGGATCATTGATTATGGACCGCCGGCGCCCCCGCCGGCATGCGCGTATGCTTGCAAGCAAGGAGCGCGGCGCTCCGCGCCGCATGCGCGGCAGGAGCCGCGCGCTCCAACTCGGATGGAGCAGCGCCAAATGCAGGCGAGGGCGCCGGCGGTCCATATTGCTTAGCACTCACGCCAAATTCTCCGACGCCTGCCCATCGGCGTCGAACAACCACGCCGCGCCGCGCACGCCGGAAGAATCGCCGTGTTTGTTCTTGACGATCTTCGCCGCCACGAAATCCGAGAACACGTGCGCGATCAGTTTGCCGCGAATGCTCGGATAGAGGCTGTCGATGTTCGAAACGCCGCCGCCGAACACGATCACGTCCGGATCGATGATGTCCATCACCACCGCCAGCGCGCGCGCGATGCGGTCGGCCAGCAGATCGAGCAGCACCCGCGCCTGCGCGTCGCCGGCTTGCGCGCGCGCATCGGCTTCGCTGGCGCTCATCCCCGCCCAGCGTTTGAAACCGGTGCCGGATATCCATTGTTCGAGACAGCCGCGCCGCCCGCACCAATCGCGCGGCTGCAGCTCATCGGCCCGCGCCCATGGCAGCGGCGTGTGCCCCCACTCGCCGCCAATGCCGCTGGCGCCTTCGATCACCCGGCGTTCAACGACAACGCCGCCGCCGCAACCGGTGCCCAGGATGACGCCGAACACCACGCGTGCGCCGGCGGCGGCGCCGTCGACCGCTTCCGACAAAGCAAAGCAATTGGCGTCGTTCTCGACCCGCACCGGGCGCGCGAGCACGGCTTTCAGGTCCTCGAAAAACGGCTTGCCGTTCAGCCACACCGAGTTGGAATTGCGCACCAGCCCGGTCAGCGGCGAGAGCGAGCCGGGCATGGCGACGCCGATCGTTTCGGCCCGCGCGCCCGCCGCCTGCTCGATTCGCGCCGTCAGCGCGGCCACCGCCCGCACCGCCGCCTGGTAATCCCCAGGATTGGCGACCCGCTGGCGCACCAGGATTTCTCCCTTTGAATCAAGCAGCGCCGCCTCGATTTTGGTGCCGCCGAAATCCACGCCGAGCCGCATGCTTCAATCCTTAAGCCGATCTTAACGGCCGGGGCGAGATTGCTGGGATTGCGATGGGTTGTTAAGGCCCCGGCGCTATAAGGGCGGCGTTACCGCCCAAAATGGGCGCGGGGCCGCGGAAGCGAAACGGGTTCATGGCCAAGACCGTTCTCATCGTCGAAGACAGCGAACTCAATATGAGGCTGTTCAACGATCTGTTGGAGGCCTTCGGCTACAAGACCGTCAAGTCGCGCGACGGCCGCCAGGCCATTCCGCTGGCGCGCGAGCACAAGCCCGATCTCATCATCATGGACATCCAGCTGCCGGAAATCTCAGGCCTGGAACTGACCGACCGGATGAAGAAGGACGAGGCGCTGAAGAAAATCCCGATCGTCGCGGTGACGGCCTTCGCCATGCGCGGCGACGAGCAGAAGATCATGGCCGCCGGCTGCGACGCTTATCTTTCCAAACCGATCTCGGTGACCACCTTCCTCGAGACGATCCGCAAGTTCATCGGCTGAGGGGCCACGCTTGAGCGCGCGCATCCTCGTCGTCGATGATCTTGAAGCCAACCGCCGCCTCCTCGAGGCCAGGCTAGCAGCCGACTATTACGAGGTCATCGAGGCCAGCCGCGGCGAGGAAGCGGTGCAGCTGGCCAAGCGCGAGAAGCCGGACCTGATCCTGCTCGACGTGATGATGCCGGGCGGCATCGACGGCTACGAGGCCTGCCGGCGGCTGAAGGCGCAGGCCGAAACCCGCCACATCCCGGTCATCATCCTCACAACCCTGGACGACCGCGCCAATCGCGTGCGCGGGCTTCAGGCCGGCGCCGAAGAATTCCTCACCAAGCCGATCGACGACGTGCAGCTGATGGCGCGGGTGAAAAGCCTGCTGACGCTCAAGGTCGTCACCGACGAATTGCGCGCGAGAGAGGAAAGCGGCCGGCGCATGGGCGTCATCGGCGACGACATGCGCCCCGACGCGGTCGAGCAGCATCGCGTCTTCGCCGGCGACGTGCTGGTGGTCGACGACAACGCCACCCAGATCAAGCGCATCCAGACAGCGCTTGGCGTCGAGCACCGCGTCACCCTGCTGGGCGACGCCGGCGACGCCGGCCCGCCGGACCTGGCGGTGGTGTCGGTCCATGCCCGCGCCTTCGACGGCTTCCGCATCATCGCCCGCATGCGCTCCGGCGAGGCGACGCGGCATCTGCCGATCCTCGCCATCGTCGACACCGACGATCGCGCCCGCGCCGTCCGCGCGCTCGAACTCGGCGCCCACGACATCATCATCCGCCCGATCGACGAAGAAGAGCTGATCGCGCGCGCCCGCACCCTGATGCGCCGCAAGCGCTACATGGATGCGCTGCGCCAGCGGCTCGATCAGAGCCTCGAACTCGCCATCACCGATCAGCTCACCGGCCTCTACAATCGCCGCTTCCTGATGAGCCAGCTCGGGCCGCTGGTGCAGCGCGCCCAGTGCGGCGGCGACGCCGTGGCGCTGATGACCGTCGATCTCGATCACTTCAAGCGCTTCAACGACGCCTTCGGCCACGATGTCGGCGACGCTATCCTGCGCGAATTTTCCGCCCGCCTCGGCTCCAATACCCGGCCTTCGGATTTCGCCTGCCGCATGGGCGGAGAGGAATTCGTCGTCATCATGCCGCGCACCGCCGGCGACATCGCCTGCCTTGCCGCCGAGCGGCTGCGGCGCGCCATCTGCGCCTCGCCTTTCGTCATTCCGGGCATCGGGCAGCCGCTCGAGGTGACGATTTCCATCGGCGTCGCCTCCACCGAGGGCGGCGACGATACGCCGGAGACGCTGCTCAAGCGCGCGGATGAGGCGCTCTACGAAGCCAAACGCAGCGGCCGCAACCGCGTCGTCGGCCGCAGCGCAAAGGATGCGGCGTAAGCGAACTGGGTGACACACACGCAGCGCACTGCCTGAGCTGATGCCGCGCAGCGTGTTCAGCGCGTGTGCGTCACCCGCCACGTGTGTCACCCGCCATCGCTCCGCCGCGAGTGCCTCGATCATGTCGTCATCCGCGACGCCGATCACCTGCGCCGCCTGCTCGGCGGCTACGTCGACTATTACAACACCTGTCGGCCGCACCTCTCCTTGCAGAAAAACGCGCCGCTTGGGCGTGAACCTGAGCCCGATGGGCGCATCGCCTCACGCCCGATCCTCGGCGGCTTGCACCACAGATACTTCAGAACCCCGGAAAAATGAGTTTTCACAAAGGACAACCGGTGCGCGGGCCGCCATAGGTAAGACGTTCGTGGCAAGCAGGGACGTGAGTTCTAAGCCTGGCGCATGTGGATCGCGCTGACATCTGGCGAGAATGGTGCGCTCGTTCGTGGCTTCACTCGGGAAAATTACGTGCGCATTACGACTCACTTCTTTTTGCGAGCAGCAATTCCTCCCGTCGGGCATGGCTTGCGCATCGCATTGATTGCCTATTTCTTTCCCTTCAACACCGTAAATTTGTCGGGCTCGTCGATCCACAAGCGCCAAGCGTCCACGTCGATGCCTACCCGCCCGCATGTGCATGACACACTGTCTTTGGGCAAGGATGGGATAACTATCTGACATACGTCACACCGGTAGAAGATGTCCTTCCCCTTGGGTACTTCGCTCGAAGAGCGATATTTCTGAGGGAGTTCTTCGTATTGCATTGGCCTCACCGACTCTGCCTCTCAAGGTATCCCAGTTCGATCATCCGTTGGATCGACTGAGGTAGCCTAACTTGCCAAGCACCACCATCCGCGCCGAATGCGCGGACGCCAGCGGCCGGTCCGACCTGCGCGTCAAAGGGCCTTACAACTCGGTATTGATTGTATGGTAGGTCTTCTGTGGAAGGAAAAGGTGACACACACTTTCCGACTTGTACATCGCGGCATCGCGCGCGACTTGCGCCGTCGCGCTCACCCCGGTGAGCAGCATCGCGGCATGCACAAAAGGCTTTCTGCGCGCGTTTGTACATCCAGGCAAGGCGCGCTTCGCGCAAGCGCCACCACGGACCGCCGGCTTCCAGCCGGCATGAGCCAGATCGAATGGACGCCCGTCGGCGGCAGCGGCGCCATGCCGGCTGGAAGCCGGCGGTCCTTAGAGTCTTTGCCGTGCAAAGCGAAACGCTTCGCCGCGGACGAAGGCGCGCGCGACGAATGGCGTTCGTCGCCGTCTGGGTTCATTCCGTCTCTTGGGGATTGCATAGGCCGCGCCTGCGCCGCCCCTTCGAGGCGGAGGCGGATCATGCGAGTATCTTTCGTGGCGTTCGCAGCGCTGGCCCTCGCCGCGCCGGCAGCCGCGCAGCAACAGCAATTGCCGACGTGCGAGGCGGCGGAGTATCGCGCCTTCGATTTCTGGATCGGCGAGTGGGACGCCTTCCGCGCAGACACCAATGCGCCGGCCGGCCGCTCTTCGATCCGCGCCGAGGATAGCGGCTGCGTCATCACCGAGCATTGGACCAGCCTGAACGCGCCCTATTCGGGCCGCAGCCTCAACATCTACGATCGCGTCAGCGGCAAGTGGGAGCAATTCTGGGTCGACTCGACCGGCGCCCGCGTGCACTTCATCGGCGCGCCGACCGAGACCGGCATGCGTATCGCCACCCAGACCCCGGTTCCCGTCGGCCCGGGCCAGCAGGCTTTTTCGCGCATCACCTTCACCAACAGTGCCGACGGCAGCGTGCTCCAGCACGGCGAACAGTCCGCCGACGGCCAGACCTGGACCACCGCCTACGCCTTCATCTACCGGCGACGGGCGGAATAGATCGCCCCTCCACTGTTAACCCGCCGCACCTATGTTATAGGGCGCTTCGGGAGCATTGCATGAGTTACGCCGAGGCCGAGGCGCTCGAACGCCAGGGCCAGATCAAAATCCACGATCCCAAGGTCGCGTTTCCGGCCATGGCGGCGGCGGGCAAGCTCGCGGCTGAATGCCTCGACATGCTCGTGCCCGAGGTCAAGGAAGGCGTCACCACCAAACGGCTCGACGACCTGGCGCGCCAATTCGTGTTCGATCACGGCGCGCTGCCGGCCTGCGTGTTCTATCGCGGCTATCGCCACACCATCTGCACCTCGCTCAACCACACCGTCTGCCACGGCATTCCCGGCGAGCGAGCGTTGCGGGACGGCGACATCGTCAATATCGACGTCACTGTCATTCTCGACGGCTGGCACGGCGACACCAGCCGCATGTACGCCATCGGCCCGAACGTGCCGCGCAAGGCGCAGCGGCTGATGGATGTCACCTACGAGGCGCTGATGCGCGGGCTAGCCGTGATCAAGCCCGGCGCGACGCTCGGCGATCTCGGGCACGCGATCCAGTCTTATGCCGAGAGCGAACGCTGCGCGGTGGTGCGCGAATTCTGCGGCCACGGCCTCGGCCGCGTCTTCCACGATGCGCCGAACGTGCTGCACTTCGGCAAGCCGGGCCAACTGGACGTGCTGAAGCCCGGCATGATCTTTACGGTCGAGCCGATGCTCAATGCCGGTTCGGCGCAGGTGAAGGTGCTGAACGACGGCTGGACGGCGGTGACCAAAGACAAGTCGCTCTCGGCCCAATACGAGCACTCGGTCGGCGTCACCGAGGACGGCGTGATGATCTTCACCAAATCGCCGGCCGGGCTCGATCAGCCGCACAAGCTGGTTGCGTAAGGGGCGGCGATGGCGGGGCGCGACGGCAAAGCGAAGAGCGCCAGCCCACCGGCCGTCGAGGACGGCGAACTCTTCCCGTTCCGCGCCGATAGGCTGGACATCGCGCCAAGCGTCAGCCCGGCGCGGAATTCCGCGAAGGCGCCAGCGCAGAAGCCGCACTATCACGAACATCGCGCGCGCTTGCGCCAACGCTTCGACGAGGCCGGCGCCGGCGCGCTGGCCGATTACGAATTGCTGGAACTCTTTCTGTTCCGTACAATTCCGCGTCAGGACACCAAACCGCTGGCGAAGGCGCTGCTGGCCAAGTTCGGCACGCTCGCCGCGGTGCTGGCGGCGCCGCCGCAGCGCATCGCCGAAGTGAGCGGCGCCGGCCCCGCCGTCGCGCAAGATCTGAAAACCGCGCAAGCCTTGTTCGAACGCGCCAGCCGCGCGGAACTGAAGCAACGCACGGTGGTCGGCTCCTGGTCGCAGCTGGTGGAGTATTGCAAGCTGGCGCTGGCGCACGAGCCGCGCGAGCAATTCCGTGTCCTTTTTCTCGATGTGAAAAATCAACTCATCGCCGACGAGGTGATGAACGAAGGCACCGTCAACCATGCGCCGGTCTATCCGCGCGAGATTGCGCGCCGGGCGCTCGAACTTTCGGCCGCGGCCCTGATCCTGGTGCACAACCATCCGAGCGGCGATCCCAAGCCCAGCGCCGCCGACATCGCCATCACCGGCGACATCGTCGATGCGGCGGCGGCGATCGCGGTCAAGGTGCACGATCATCTCATCGTCGGGCGCGACCGGGTGGCGAGCTTCAAGAGCCTTGGGCTGCTCTAGCAAAGCCGCGTTCGCGTTTGACCTTGGCGTTCCCGCCCGGCACAACAGCACCCAACGACAAGCGGGAGGACGCCACTTGACCGACGCAGCCGCGCCGGCCTTTCAAGGCTACGCAAGCAAGAACTATCGCGCCTATGTGCTGGGCGCCCTTCTTGTCGTCTACACCTTCAATTTCATCGACCGCGTCGTCATCGGCATCATCCAGGAACCGATCAAGCTCGAGTTCGGCCTGACCGACTTTCAGCTCGGCCTGCTCGGCGGGCCGGCTTTCGCCATTCTCTACACCTTGCTGGGCATTCCGATCGCACGCCTGGCCGAGCGCATGAACCGCATGACCATCCTTGCGGTGTGCCTGGGATTCTGGAGCGCGATGACCGCCGCCTGCGGCTTTGCCGTCAATTACGCAACGCTGTTCGCGGCGCGGGTCGGGGTATCCATCGGTGAAGCCGGCTGCACGCCGCCGGCCAATTCGGTAATCTCCGATTACTTTCCCTCAGACCGGCGCGCTTCGGCGCTCTCGATCTATGCGCTGGGCATTCCGATCGGCTCGATGATCGCCGCCGTCGGCGGCGGCTGGATCGCCACCGAGATCGGTTGGCGCGAAGCCTTCATCTGGCTGGGCGTTCCGGGCGTCCTGCTGGCGGTCATCGTCAAGCTCACGGTGAAGGAGCCGCCGCGCACCGTCTCCACCGCCGATACGCCAAGCTTCGTCTCCGCCGTCGCCGCGCTCAGCAAGAAGCCGACCTTCTGGCATGTCGCCTTCGGCTCGGCGATGGCGAGTTTCGTCGGCTATGGCGTCGGTCAATATCTCACCAGCTTCATGATCCGCACTCACGGCTTCACGCTGTTCGAAGCTGCAACCGTCATCGGCGTGGTGCTGGGCGTGTGCGCCGCCATCGGCACGTTTAGCTCTGGTTTTCTCGCCGACCGCATCTCCAAGCGCCATCCCAACGCGCTTGCGTGGTTGCCGGCGCTGGGCTTCGCCATCGCCACGCCGCTCTATCTGCTCTCGTTCATCCTGCCGAACATCTGGATGGCGCTGCCGGCGCTGATGATCGCCGCCGTCACCCACTATTTCTATCTCGGCCCTATGTACGCCGTGACCCAAGGCATCGCCGCCCCGCGCATGCGGGCCACGGCGGTGGCGGTGCTGCTCTTCATCGTCAACCTGATCGGCTACGGCATGGGCCCGCCCGTGATCGGCGCGCTCTCGGATTTCTTGGCCAACGGTCAGCTGGCGCAGTTCGGCCTCGATACAGCCGCGTGCGCGGCGCAAGGTGCGCAAGCCGATTCCGTGTCGGGGCCGCGGTGCGCCGCGGGCGTGGAGACCGGGCTTCGTTGGGCGATGATGATCGGCGTGCTCGGCTATCTCTGGGCCGGCTTGCATTTCCTGCTCTCAGCCCGGACTCTGCGGCGCGATTGGGTGGCGTGATCGGCGCCGCGGCGCTACAAGCCGCCCATGATTCCGCGTTATGCACGCCCCGAAATGGCGGCGATCTGGGAGCCCGAGAGCCGCTACGCCATCTGGCTTGAGATCGAGACGTTGGCCATGGAGGCGATGGCGGAGCTGGGCACGGTCCCCAAATCCGCCGCGCAAGAGTATCGCAGCAAAGGCAAGTTCGACGTCGCCCGCATCGACGAGATCGAGCGCGAGGTGAAGCACGACGTCATCGCTTTCCTCACCAGCGTCGCCGAACATGTCGGCCCCGAGAGCCGCTTCGCCCACCAGGGCATGACCTCGAGCGACGTGCTCGACACCTGTCTCGCCGTACAACTGGCGCGCGCTTCCGATCTGCTCATTGCCGGCTGCGAGCGCGTCATGGCGGCGCTGAAGAAGCGCGCGCTCGAGCACAAGCTGACGGCATGCATCGGCCGCAGCCATGGCATCCATGCCGAACCGACGACGTTCGGCTTGAAGCTCGCCGGCCACTATGCCGAGTTCGCGCGCAATCTGGAGCGATTGAAAGCAGCGAAGAAGGAGATCGCTACCTGCGCCATTTCCGGCGCCGTCGGCACGTTCGCCCAAATCGATCCGCGCGTTGAAGCATACGTCGCGGGGAAACTCGGCCTCGCCATCGAACCGGTGTCGACGCAAGTAATCCCGCGCGATCGCCACGCCGCCTTCTTCGCGGCGCTTGGCGTCGTCGCCGCCGGCATCGAGCGGCTGGCCACCGAAGTCCGCCACCTGCAGCGCACCGAAGTGCTGGAAGCCGAGGAATTCTTCGAACCGGGGCAAAAGGGCTCCTCGGCCATGCCCCACAAGCGCAATCCGGTGCTGACCGAAAATCTCTGCGGACTTGCGCGGCTGGTGCGCAGCGCCGTCACGCCGGCGATGGAGAACGTGGCGCTCTGGCACGAGCGCGACATCAGCCATTCCTCGGTCGAACGCGGCATCGGCCCCGACGCCACCATTCACCTCGATTTTGCGCTGCACCGCATGGCGATGGTGATCGAAAAGCTGGTCGTCTATCCCGAGAACATGGCGCGCAATCTGGCGCTCTTGGGCGGGCTGCATAATTCACAGCGCGTGATGCTGGCGCTGACGCAAGCGGGCGTGTCGCGCGAGGACGCCTATCGCCTCGTGCAGCGCAACGCCATGGCGGTTTGGCAGTCGCCGCCGCCGCGCCCGGCCACGGCGCTGATCGATAAACTCAAATCAGATGCGGACGTCACCGCCAAGCTCGACGCCAAGACGCTCGCCGCCTGCTTCGACGACGCACACCACTTCGCCCGCGTCGACGCGATTTTCGCGCGGGTGTTTGGCTGAATCTCTAAAGCCTGTGCGCCTCGATCAGCGCTTCGACCACGGCCGCGGCCTCGCGCATGTCTTCTTGCGCGCGCTCAACCCGTTCCGATTGCCGCACCAGACGCTCCACCGCTTCGGCGCCGCCGCGCCGGCGCGCGCTCGCGACCATGTCGGCCATGCGGTCGGTTTCGATCAGCACCCGCGCCGCGGCTTGCTGCAGCGTCTTGATGTCGGCGCACGCCACCCGCGCCGCGCGGCGCAAGCTGATCACGTCCGGCAGCCCTGCGATCGTGAACAAGGCCAGCTTGCCTCGTAGCGGCTGCTGAAAATCGCTCGTCCTGACGAAACCTGCCGCAAAAGCGATCAACACCGACACATCGACCTGGGTGACGTTCTCGGACCCCTCCGCGCCGGGCAGCGCCGGCCAAGTCAGGCCGGAAACGTACATCTCCTCGCCATAGGCGCGCACGGCGCCGCGCAACATGGCGCGGCCCTCGGCTGAGCACAGATCGGCCGGGCCGCGGCCCGCCGCAAACAGGTTGAGCACTTCGGACGCCCGCGCCGCCGGCATGCGCACGGGCGCCGGCGCGCAGGCGCAAAGCGCGGCCACGAAGGCCAGAACAAAACCGCGGCGCTGCATGAGACTTCCCACGACCCGGCGCCAATATGAACTCCGTGTCGTCACCGAAACGTTCAGCGGCGGCGTTAATGGGTCTTAGGACTTTTGTTGCGGAGCGCCTCGAATCCTGACGAACCGGCGGCAGCGGCGCGGCGCAGGCGCCGGAGAGGAGAGGCCATGGCCAGCGACGATTTCACCCCGAGCGACGAATGGGACGAAGACGTGATGGTCGAGGTGCGCAAGTTCGGCCTCGAACACGCGCTCGCCGTGCATCAAGGCAAGAACGCCGCCGGCGTCGATCTCAGCGCGGTGTTCAAGGATGCCGATCGCATCGTCGGCTATGTGCTTGGCGAATTGAATCCGTAGCCCGGTGATCGGTTTTCGCGGATCGGTTATCGGGGGGTTCGGGACCCGATAACCGAAAACCGATAACCGACTAAGTTCCCGCCGCCACCGAGGCGCGGGCTTCCGCCAGCGCGTCGTCCATTTTGGTCCGGATCTGGTGGTCCGAGAGCTGGACGGCGTGGCTGTCGAGGTCGGCGCGGATTTTCCGGAACAGGTCCTCGGTCCCCGCCTCCTCCAGGTCGGCGACCACGACCGACTTAGCGTAATCGGCGGCCGCCTCGTCGGAGAGCCCCATCAGGCCCGCCGCCCAGAGGCCCACGAGCTTGGCCCGGCGCGCCTGCGCCTTGAACTCAAGCTCCTGATCGAGCTGGAATTTCGTCTCCTGGGCGCGTTTGCGGTCGTCGAACTGGCTCATTCGGGGAAGTTCTCCTCTGCTCCGCCATTGAATAGGGACGCCTGGGCCGCCAATCAACCGCAGCTGGGCGCCTCTTCTACCGTAACGGCCAATTGTGACGCCGTCCCCGGCGCCCTAAGTTCCTGACTTGGTTGCGCTGCGGCGATTCCGCCTCGACGCACCCTTGAGCCCGCCCTGCCGGCCCTCGGCCGGCCGCGCCCTCAAAGAGGGAGCCCGTACCCCATGTCGCGTCGCAAGAAGATTTACGAAGGCAAGGCCAAGATCCTGTTCGAAGGCCCCGAGCCCGGCACGATCATCCAATACTTCAAGGACGATGCGACCGCCTTCAACGCGCAGAAGAAGGCGATCCTCGAAGGCAAGGGCGTGATCAACAACCAGATCAGCGGGTTCATCATGACGAACCTGAACGCCATCGGCGTGCCCACCCATTACATCAAGACCATGAACATGCGCGAACAGCTGGTGCGCGAGGTCGAGATCATCCCGCTCGAAGTGGTGTGCCGCAATGTGGCGGCCGGTTCGCTGTCGACGCGTCTCGGCATCGAGGAAGGCACGCCGCTGCCGCGCTCGATCATCGAGTTCTATTACAAGAAGGACGAACTCGGCGATCCGATGGTCGCCGAAGAACACATCACCGCGTTCAACTGGGCGAGCACGCAAGAGATCGACGACATCATGGCGTTGACCTTGCGCATCAACGATTATCTGTTCGGCATGTTCGGCGCGGTTGGCATCAAGCTCGTCGATTTCAAGCTCGAATTCGGCCGCCTTTACGAGGGCGACATGGTGCGCACCGTGGTGGCTGACGAAATCAGCCCTGACAGCGCCCGCCTCTGGGACGTGCAGACCAACGAGAAGATGGACAAGGATCGCTTCCGCCGCGATCTCGGCAACGTCACCGAGGCGTACGTCGAAGTGGCGCGCCGCCTGGGCATCGTGAAGCAGAGCGCCGCCGGCGGCGGCGACGTGGTGCATTAGTTCTGCTCGCCCTCGATGGGCGAGCTGTCATTGCGCGCCAGCGCAATGACTGAGTGGGTGATGGCAGAGGACTGAGCCGCCACCCACTCCGGCGCTTCGCGCCACCTCGCCCATCAAGGGCGAGGAGAGGGTTCAAGGGAGTGGGATTAGTGAAAGCGATAGTGACTGTCGGCCTGAAACCCGGCGTTCTCGACGTTCAAGGCAAAGCCGTCGCCGGCGCGCTCAAAGAGCTTGGCTTCGGCGCCGTCGCCGACGCACGCGTCGGCAAACGCATTGAAATCACCCTCGACGGCAATCTCGATCCCGCCACGGCGGAAGCTCAAGTCCGCGAGATGTGCGAGAAGCTCCTCGCCAACACCGTGATCGAAAGCTACCGCGTCGAGATCGCCCACTAGGAGCTGCGATGCAGCACTACTGGTTCAAACCCAAACGCTACGGCTACGGTGCTGCCCCCTCCAGCTGGCAAGGCTGGGTGGCCACGGTGATTTATGTGGTGGTGATGTTCGGCCTGAGCGGCTGGCTCGCGACCGGCAACGGTCAGAACATCATCGCCTTCTGCGTTCTGGCGCTCATCGTCACGATCATCTTCGTCGTCCTCGCCTGGCGCACCACCGAAGGCGGTTGGCACTGGCGTTGGGGCGATAAGGATCGGAACTAAGCGAGGCGCAGCCAGCGACGGGCAGTTTTCATATCAACGCAGAACGACAGACCCAGCGCCAGCGCAAAACCGATGAACGCGCCAACGCCCATAGCCGACAGAACAAAGACCTCTTCGATCGCTCCAGGACGCTGCAGGGCGTCAGTCACGATAAACAATCCGGCGCCGGAGACGCCCACGGCGGCGAACTGAGGCGCAAGATCCGCAACGCGCCGCCAGTAAGATATCGTCGGTGCAAACCCGATGACGCGCCAGTATTGCACATCAAGTTTGATGATCAGCGCGCAGCCGCCAAACGCCACGGCCATGCCCCAAGAGAAACCGTGAAGCCCGAGCATCGGCGCCGCCAACGCGATGCCGGCGAATACAAGCGCCATGCGCCAATAGTTTCGCTCCGCCTTCTCGCATCTTGAGATGGCAAGCGCCCAAACCTCATCGTCGGTGAGACTCTCGCTGGTATGCTCAGCTACGCTCATCGCGATACATTTCCAGCAATCGGACGGGAGTCAGATCCTCCTCACCCGCCAGGGTCGTGCGGTCCCATCATGGACGCCACGGCGAGCAGGATCACACACCAAACCCCGATCGCCACGGAAAGCAGCTGGATCGGCATCATGGCCCATATGTGGGACACGCCCTGACGTTACGCCAGCCCCATCTTTGACGAATGGAGCCCGACGCCTCCGGCGGCGCATGCGTGGCCGGAGGCCACGCGCTCCAACTTGCGACGGGACGTGAAAACGGCGGACTCGGGAATTACCCGCGCCCGCCGCCGCTTCACGTTCCGACCGTTAGCTCAGTTACCCGCCGCCGCCTCGTCGCTCAGCGGCCGCGCCAGCAATTCCGCGATCGACAAGCCCACTTCGTTGTGGCCGCCGAAGGCGGTGCCGGTGTGGTTGTCGGCGACGCGCTGGGCGTACGCCGCATAGGCCTCAGCCGGCAGCGGCACGTAGCCCACTTGCGGCGCCAGCGTCGCGGCGTTCTGGATGAAGTAGGTCACGAAGCGGCGCACTTGCGGGCGGCGCAGCGCTTCGGCGTTGACGTAAACGAACATCGGCCGCGACAGCGGATATTGCCCCGAGGCGATGGTTTCCGGCGACGGCGCGACGCCGTCCACCGAGAGCGCCTTCACCCGTTCACGGTTCTGCTCGTAATAGGCGTAGCCGAAATAGCCCATGGCGCCCGGATTGCCGGCGACGCCCTGCACCACGACGTTGTCGTCTTCGCTCGGTGTGTAATCGGTGCGCGAGGCGTCGCCATCGCCGTTCACGGCCTCGTTGAAATAGTCGAACGTGCCCGAAGCGGTGCCGGGGCCGAACAATTGCAGCGCCATGTCCGGCGCGCGCGGTGTCACCTGGCGCCATTGCGTGACGGTGCGCGTCGCCGCCGGTTCCCAGGCGCGGCGCAACTCCGCCATGGTGATGTTGCTGAGCGGATTGCTCGGATGCACGACGACGCTGATGCCGTCGAACGCGATCGGGATTTCGACATACTCGATGCCGGCCGCAGCGCAGGAAGCCATCTCTTCCGCTGAAATCGGCCGCGACGCATTCGAGAGTTGCGTCTCGCCGCGGCAGAATTTGCCGAAGCCGCCGCCGGTGCCGCTCTCGCCGACGGTGACGCGCGCCGCGCCGGTTTGCGTATTGGTGAAGGCCTCGGCCGCCGCTTCCGCCAACGGATAGACCGTCGAGGAGCCGTCGATGGCGATCTGCTCGCTGGTCGTCCCCGCCGGCGCCTGGCTTCCGCCCTGCCCGCATGCGGCGAGCGCAAAAACTGCCGCCGCCGCGATAACGTTGCGCATTCCGGTTTGGCCCTTCATCTCATCACCCTCTTTGCAACGATTTTGGCGCGCCTCATGGCAGCGTTCTGTGACACTTCTGTTGCACTCGGCGCGCGGTCATTTGCCGCCGCCGCCATCTCCCCCGCCGCCGCCGTCCGAGCCGCCCTCGTCGTTCGACTCATTTCTTGAGCTCTGGCTGGCGCCGGAATAGGCCATGCCGCCATCGCCGCCATCGGACTTCTTCGAATCGCGTTCCGGCTGATTCATGCGCCAGAGCACGAACGTCAGCAGCGCGGTGATGGCAATGCTGGCGAGAGCTGCGGCGGCGACCAAACCCATGGCCGGCTCTTACCATCAATTTGTCCCGCCGGCGCAATAGCGACCTGAAAACAACGCGGTCAAACCGTCTCAGGCTCTTTGAATCCAAGCCGACGCACCGTATTGAGAGCCCCATGAAGTCAGCCGTGATCGTGTTTCCAGGGTCCAATTGCGACCGCGACGCCGCACGCGCGCTTGAACGCCTCAGCGGCAAGCCCGCCGCCATGGTCTGGCACAAGGAGACATCGCTGCCTGACGGGCTCGACCTCGTGGTGCTCCCCGGCGGCTTTTCCTACGGCGACTACCTCCGCTCCGGCGCCATGGCGGCGAAGAGCCCGGTGGTGCGCGCCGTCATTGCGCACGCGGAACGCGGCGGCTTGGTGCTCGGCATCTGCAACGGCTTTCAGGTGCTCACCGAAACCCGGCTCCTGCCCGGCGCGCTCGCCCGCAATGCCGGCTTGAAGTTCGCATGCAAGGAAGTGCCGCTCGCCATCGCCAACGGCAACACCGCCTTCACCCGCGCCTATCGCGAACAGCGCGAGACCGAAATTCCGATCGCCCACGGCGACGGCCGCTTCGTCGCCGACGACGAAACGCTGGCGCGCGTCGAAGGCGAAGGCCGCGTCGTCTTCCGCTATCTCGACAATCCCAACGGCTCGGCCCGCGACATCGCCGGGCTGATGAACGAGCGCGGCAATGTCATGGGCATGATGCCCCACCCCGAGCGCGCCTCCGATCCCGCCCTCGGGCGCACCGGCGGCGCCGCCGTGTTCCAGAGCCTCATGGAAGCGGCATGAGCAAGAAACCGACCGGCTTCGACGCCGAGGTCGATTCCGCGCGCAAGCGGCTCGAGGACGCGCTAAACGACGACACCGGCTTCGACGATCTGGCCGCGCTGCAGGCGCTGGCGCCGATCCTGGAAGAGAAGATTTCCTCGCGCCGGCTCGCCTTCACTTTGGGCGACGAAGACGACGACGAAACCCAGATCGTGGTGTTGCACGTCGAGACCGACGAGGAGCTCGGCTTCATCTTCGCCGAGGACGGCGAATACGTGTTCGAGAGCAACCTCGAAGCCTATTTCGACGATTTCGTCGACGACGATCCTGAACGCTTCGTCGAGCGCCTGTACGAAACGCTCCGCGCCGACCTGCCGAAGTACGAGGTGGAGAATAAGGGCTAGCGGCGCTTAACGCTTATATGATATAAGCGCCACTGAAGATTGCCCATGCCGCCTGTCACCATTCATTTGCCCGAAGACGTTGAGGCCCAGGTGAAAAAAGCCAGCGCCGAAGCTGGCAAGTCTGTCTCCGCCTGGCTCGCCGACGCCGCGCGCGACAAGCTCGAAGCGCGTTTGCCGCCACCGGAACTGGTCGCGCTGTTCGGGTCCGTCCCGGAATTCGAGCTACCTACGCGCAAAGAACCCTGGTCCAAGGACGAGCCGTGACCGTCTACGTGCTCGACACCAATGTTTGGTCAGATGTCGCACGCGGAATTGGCAAGGCGGGACGCAAGCTCTCCACGATTCCGATGCCGCGCGTTCTCGTTGCCGCGCCAGCCCTCTACGAGCTGCGCAGAGTGCCGCCAACCGCCGCCGCATGGAAGGCGCTGAACCGCCTCGTCACCCACATCACGTCTTTCTACGAAGTGACGCCATTTGACGTCGTCGCGGCGAACCACGCCGCCGACTTGGCGAACACGCTCCGGGCAAAGGGCCGAACGCTTCACCACATCGACATGATGGTCGCCGGCATCGCCATCGCCCGCGGCGCAACCCTGGTGACGCGCGACAAGGATTTCGCCAAGGCGCCGGGCTTAAAGATTGAAAGCTGGACGTAGCTTTGAGCTTTGGCGCCGTGCTGAACGTCGGATGCCATGCGATTGACCGACGCCGCCACGACGATGCGTTCGTGGAGCGCCTGTACGAAACGCTGCGCGCCGATCTGGCGAAGTACGAGGTGGAGAGTAAGGGTTAGGCATCACGGACTGACGCTCTGCTCGGCCGACAGCGATTTCGCCCGCTTCCGCGATCTGCGCTGGATCAATCCTCTCGCCGCGATATAGGTCTGGAGCGCCGCGCTCCAGCCTCCAGGCGGCGCGCCTGTTTAATGCCGACAGCAAAAGCGTCGATAGCGCCGCTTATCCAACAGTTTTTTCGGCCAAGTCCCTGAAAACGCGCGATCAAAAAGAAATCAATCCGACCTAGTCAGAGCGGGTTTATACTGCTGCGCATGACACACATTCACCCCGCTCTTCCACCCCATCGCCGCGCCAGGCTCATCGCCTGGACGCTGGCGATGTTGCTGTGGTTAGCGGGTGTGTTGACGGGAAACATTCTGAAGCCACGCCACCAGCGTCAACGCGCCGAACGCGCATCGCTTTGGTTTCTGGCGCGTCGCGTGCACCTGCTCATCATCGCGCGCGCGATGGACTTCGTCGGCCGCCGGCCCTTGCGCTTCAGCGCGCCGCTGCACCGCGGCCGCTCGATCGCGCAACCCGGCCTGATGCGCGCACTGATCGGTTCGAAGCTGCGCCGCGCGTTCAAGAAGAAGAGCGTTCTCGACAGCATCTTTGCGATGATCCACGCGCTGCGGAATCTCGATCAATTCGCGAGCGCGATGGCGCAACGCATCCGCCGCAAACTGACGCGGCGCCTGCCGAAAGCTTATCGGCCCGTGTACGCCGAGCCTGTACTTGAGCTCAGCGTGTGCGAAATCCGCTTTGCTGACTCGTCTTAATCTTGGACCGCCGGCGCCCTCGCCGGCATCCGCTGAATCGAACAAGCGCCTGCGCTTGTCGGTAGCATCGAGCCGTGCCGGCGAGGGCGCCGGCGGTCCAAGAAAACCTCCAACCACCCACGCGCCGCGCGAAGCGAATGCTTCGCCGCGGGCGCCGGCGCATGTTCAGAAGCTGGTCAGCAACGTCACACGCAGGTTGCGGCCGGGCAGGGGCAAATCGTCCTTCAAAAACGAGCTGTGCACGCGGCCAAGTTCATCGGTCAGGTTGCGCCCGTCCAGCCGCAGCGTCCACGTCTCGTTCGGCCGCCAGGCCAAGCTCGCATTGAGGAAGGTGAAACCGTCCGTCTCGGTCTCGAACGCGGCGAGGCGATCCTGTTTGGCGGTGTCGACCGCTTCGACCCGCGCAGTCCAGGCATCGTTCGCCGCCTCCAGGCCGAGCGTCAGCGTGCGCGGCGGAATCCGCGGCGGACGGCCGCCGCCGACGAATTGCGCGCGTACGATGTCGAGCGCGGCGTCGGCGGTGACGGTGAAGCCCGCCGCCTCGAAGAGTTGCGTCGCCGCCGAGATTTCGCCGCCGATGAAGGTCGCGTCGCGCTGCAGGAAGTTGAACACCGGCAAGATCTCGTCGGCGCCTGCGGGTGCACTCGCTTCATCGGGTGCGAAGCCGCTGGTGTCGGTGTCTTCGTCCAACCACCAGACGTCGCCGCGTTCGACCAGGGCGATGTAGTCGGCGAAATCGATGCCGTAGAGATTCAGTTCGAATCGAGTCGCGCCGTTGCGATAGCGGGCCGAAACCTCGAGCGAGGTGGCGGCCTCCCGGTCGATCGCAGGATCGCCGACTTCGTAATTGGCGGTGGCCAGGTGCGGACCGTCCGAGAACAGTTCTATGGCGCTCGGCGCCCGTTCGGTTCGGGCGATGGTGCCGCCGATGAACCAGTTTTCCGCCGGTCGCACGAACAGGCCGATCGAGCCGCTGACATTGTCGAAATCGCGCGCGCCGAAGACGAAATTGTCGATTTCGCGCCGGTCGAAGCGCACGCCGCCTTCAAGCCCCCACGTGTCGAGGTCATAGCGTTCAACCACGAAGACGCCGAGATCGACCGTGTTGGTGGCGGTGATGAAGGCTTCTTCGCCCTCGGCTTCGAAGTCGACATCGCTGTATTGCAGGCCGAGCGCGCCTTGAAGCCGCTCGCCGCCGTGGTGCGCTTCGAGCCTGCCTTCCCAGCCCTCGCTGAAGAAGCGCGTGCCCGGCGCGCCGTCGCCCTCGAACTCGGTGTGCTCGTAGTCCGAATGCTGCACGCCGTAATCGAGGCGATCGAACGGCCCCACATCGATGCGGAGATCGCCGCGCGACTCGATGCGCGTTTGCTCCATCTCGATGCGGCCGCCGGGCTCCGATGGGTCCTCGGGCAGGAGGCCGTACTCGTTCTCGGTTTGCTTGATGGCGAGCCCGGCGAAGCCCCACTCGCCGGTCAAGGAACCGCCGGCGCCGAGATTGCGCAGGCGCACCCATTGATTGAGCGCCTCGCCGATCGGCGTGTCGTAGGGGTCGGCGTCGCGCGCCGCGCCGCTCACGTGCAACGCCAAGGGCCCGGCGCCAAAGCCGATCTCGGCCGAACCTTGCGTTCCTTCGTCTACGCTCGAATAGCCAACCAGCGCATCGAGCGAAAAGCCGTCGATCGGCCGCGTCGGGATCGATTGATCGATGACATTGACGACGCCGCCGATGGCGTTGCCGCCATAGGCCAAGGCCGCGGCGCCGCGCAGCACTTCGATGCGTTCGGCGTCGAGGCCGTCGGAGGTGACGGCGTGATCGGGCGACGCGGTCGAGGCGTCGATGGCGCCGATGCCGTTCTGCAGCACGCGCACGCGGTCCTCGCCGAGGCCGCGGATGATCGGGCGGCTGGCGCCGGCGCCGAAGAAGGTGGTGGCGATGCCCGGCGTCGCGTCGAGCGTGTCGCCGAGGCCGCCGTGCAATTGTTCGACGATGTCGTCGCGGCGTAGCACTTCCGCGCCCTGCAGGCTCTCGATGCGTGAGCCTTCGAGCGGGGCGGTGACGACAATTTCACTTGTGGCTTCGCTGTCCTGCGCCTGCGCGAGTGTTGGCGCCAAGACGCCGGCGAAAGTCGCGAGCACGATGGGGAGACGGCAAGAGGCGAGCAGCTTTGTGCGGATGGTCATGGGTGTTCCTCGGAGCAAAATATGTGGAGCGCACGCAGCGGGGCGTACGCGGAGAGGCGCTCAAGCGGAGCGCGTGGTGCTCAGAGGTGCGCTGGCGGCGCCCGGCTTCGCCACGCATGCGAAAGCGCGCGCGGCGCGAGCGCTATCGCTATGATCGCCGCAGTCGAGGCGGCGCCGCTGGCGAGGACGGACGCGGCGCCGGGTAGCGTCGCCGCACCGGCCGAGGCGAGCGTCTGGCAGAGCGCGCAGGCGATCTGGTGTTCGTCGCCCGCAAGCGCGTGAAGTTCGGGATGATCGGCGCTCGGCCGTTCGATGCCGATGCGGATCGGCGCCGGCCCGTGGACGTGGGTCTGGACGACGAAAGCCTGCAGAAACACGGCGAGCAGAGCAACCAGCGCGAACGCCGGGGATTTGCCTCCCCAACGCGTCCTGGTTTGCCGGCGGCTTCTGCCGATCCCGTTCATGCCGGTGTTATAGTGTATCGGCGCCGGCGAAGGCAAACCTTAACGCCTCAGGCGTCGATGAGCAGTCCGGAATACCCGCCGAGCGACGCCGTCGCCCCCGCCAGACTTGCATCGCCGATGCTGAGTTGCACCGCGCCGGCCGCGGCTAACGTTACCGGCGTAGGCCCCAGATTGAACAGGCAGAGCACGCGCTCGCTCCCGGCGCGGCGCTCGAACGCCAGCACCGGTTCCGGCGCGTCGAGCGCGACGAAATCGCCTTCGCGGAGGGCGCGGCGCGCGCGGCGCAACGCGATCATGGCGCGCGCGAATGCGAGCATCGATTCCGCGCCTTGCGCATCGACGGCGAGCGCGCGATGGCGGGCGTCGAGCGGCAGCCAGGCGTCGCTGGCGTCGGTGAACCCGGCCATGTGCGCATCGCGCAACCATGGCATCGGCGTGCGCGCGCCGTCGCGGCCGATGCCGGAAGGCCAAAACGCAATCGCCTCGGGATCGCGCAGCCGCTCGTACGGCACGTCTGCATGCGGCAACCCGAGTTCATCGCCCTGATAGAGGAAGGCCGTGCCGCGCAAGCAAAGCAGCAGCGCCAGCATCAGCTTGGCGCGCTGCGGGTCGTCATTGGCGAGGCGGGTCGGAAACCGGATCACATCGTGGTTGGAGAGCGACCAGGAGGGCCAGCCGCGGGCGCCGTCCCATTGCGCCATCGCGTCCTTGATCACGGCCGGCGTCAGCTCGCGCTGGCGCAGCAGAAAGAACGAATACGCCGTGTGCAGCCGGTCCGGCCCATCGGTGTAGTCGCGCTGCACCTTGAGCGGCTCTTCGTCCTCGATCTCGCCGACCGCCATGGCGCCGTAGCCATCGAGCAAAGCGCGCAGGCGCGCGATGAACGCAAGCGTCTCCGGCTGGGTGCGGTCGTAGAGGTGGCGCTGGAATTGATGCGGTCGCGGCGGCGCGCGCTTGAGCGTCTCGATCGCCGGATTGTCGCGCAGCTGCGCGTCGTGAACGAAGAAGTTCACCACATCCAGACGGAAGCCATCGATGCCGCGCTCCAGCCAGAAGCGCGCGACATCCAGCAGCGCGTCCTGCACCGCCGGGTTGCGCACGTTGAGATCCGGCTGTTCCGGCAGGAAGTTATGCAGATAATATTGCCGCCGCCGCGCATCCCAGGTCCAGGACGGGCCGCCGAACATCGCCTGCCAATTGTTCGGCGGCGAGCCGTCGGGCTTGGCATCGGCCCAGACGTACCAATCGGCTTTCGGATTGTCGCGGCTGGCGCGGCTCTCAATGAACCAGGGATGTCGATCCGACGAGTGCGACCAGACCTGATCGACGATCACCTTCAGCCCGAGCGCATGCGCCCTGGCGATCAGCGCGTCGGCGTCGGCGAGCGAGCCGAACAGCGGATCGACGCCGGTGTAGTCGGCGACATCGTAACCGTAATCCTTCATCGGCGAGGTGAAGAAGGGCGAGAGCCAGATCGCATCGGCGCCCAGCGCGGCGACATGGTCGAGCTTCTCGATCGCGCCCTTCAGATCGCCGACGCCGTCGCCGTTCGAATCGCGGAACGAGCGCGGATAGATCTGATAGACAACGCCGCCGCGCCACCACTCGGTCATGGTTCACGCATGGCGAACGCGAGTAGCGAAATCAAGTGCGGAGGCTGGAGTGGAGCGGGCTCCATTTTCCCCTCCCCCTGGAGGGGGGAGGGGCGGGGGTGGGGGTGAGGTCAGATGCGGAAGTCAGAAATCAGAACGCAGAAGTCAGAATGGAAGCGAGTCTCGCGTATGGACCAAGGCGGTGTTCGCTTCAGACTTTCGCTTTCTTACTTCCGTACATCACCCCACCCCCTACCCCCTCCCCCTCTAGGGGAGGGGAAGCCAAGGTTCAGCG
This sequence comes from Proteobacteria bacterium HN_bin10, assembly GCA_002083515.1. Classification (GTDB taxonomy): domain Bacteria; phylum Pseudomonadota; class Alphaproteobacteria; order Caulobacterales; family Aquidulcibacteraceae; genus Vitreimonas. The sequence goes on along the minus strand of LWDN01000059.1, from coordinate 15,334 downwards.
AAGTGTGTGCGTTGGTCCCCAGCCGCCCGGTCCAGCGCCGGCGCTCGCTTCCGACTGAAGCAAGGTCACCGATGGCGGGCTCGCAGAAACGTTGCGCACGTCGCTGAACGCGACCCACTCGGATTCGCACGCGGCGCGGGTGAAGCGCAGCACGCCATAGCCGCGGTTGGAGACATCGCACCAGGCAAGGTGCGCGTTGGCGTTGCGCATCATTGTCTCGCGCGCGCCATCCGGCGCAGCGGCCAGAGGCGACTCAAGCCCAGGCGAGGTCACGCTGCCGCCGGCGAATTCGATCGCCGCCAGCCGGCCGCCGCCGGGCGCCGCCAGATTGTTGAGCCAAGTGTTGTGACTATCGCCGCCGAGCACCGCGACATTGGCGCCATGCGCGGCGCAGGCATCGAGGAAGCGCGTGCGCGCCGCCGGGTAGCCATCCCAGGCATCCAAGTTCCATGGCATGCGCATGCGCCCGAGCCGTTCGGCCGCGCCGACATAGCGGCGGACATTGCCGTGCGCCGAAGCCGGCACGAAGCCGAGCGCGCCTTCGCCGATGATTTGTTCGCCCATGGCGATCTGTTGCGCCACGATCTGCCAGGTGTGGCCGCGCTGTTTGGAGGCGGCCAGCTCCGCCGCGAACCAGGCTTCCTGCTCGGCGCCAAGCAACGTGCGGGCAGGGTCGTTGAGCTGCGTGCGCCGGAATTCCTCTACGGCTGCCGCCGCGCGCTGACCATCCGAAAGCAGGCGCAAGCCCAGCGCGCGCAGATAGCTCAACTGGCGCGCGCGGCCGATCAGGCGCGTGTCGATGAGCAGAATGCGCGCGAGATCGCCCCAATCGAGGCTTCGATAGACCCGCGGCCCGCTCGCATCGGGGCGGCGCAGCGGCATCCAGTCGAAATACGCCTTCGTCGCCGCCGCGACGCGGTCGGCATAGGCGCCTTCATTGCGCTGATGATTCTGCGCGCCGCCGCTGGCGGCGTCGTTGGCAATCTCGTGATCGTCCCACACCGCCGAGAGCGGCTTTGCTTGCCTGAGCGCCAGTAGGTCCGGATCGGTGTGATACTGGCGATAGCGCGCGTAGTAATCGTCAAGCGTGACGATCTCGCGGGCCGGGTCGAAGCCGCGGCCGGTGACCGTGTCTTCATCGTTCGGGTATTGGTCGGTCCCGTATTCGTAGATGTAATCGCCGGTGTGCAGGACGAGGTCGACATCCTCGCGCCGCGCCAGATGGCCGTAGGCGTGGAAATGGCCGTAGCCGTAATTGGCGCAAGAGACGAGGCCGACGGTCAGCGATTGCGCTTGCGTGGGCGCGGTGCAAGTGCGCCCGGTGAGCGAGGGGCCGGAGGCGGAGAGGAAGCGATAGAAATAGCTGCGACCCGGGGCGAGCCCGCGCGCATCGACCTTGACGCAGAAATCGCTGGCCGCGCTGGCCTGCGCTTCGCCGCGTTGGGCGATGCTCGTAAAGGCGTCGTCCTCGGCCACTTCCCAGGCGATGCGCCCGTCGCCGCCGACGAAGCGTGTCCAGAGGATGACGCCGTCCTGCGCTGGATCGCCGGAGGCGATTCCGTGCGTGAATTGGCCGGCCGAAAGCGATTGCGCCCAGGCGGCGCGCGGCAACGCCGCGCCGGCGCCGGCGAACAGCAAGCCGCGGCGGGGAAGGATCATCGGCGCGCCTCAGCAGCGCGCATCGGCGGTGCAATCGACTTCCGGCAGCGGCGCCAACGCCGAGCCTTCGTGGATGCGATAGGTGAATTCGCGCAGCGCGGTGGCGGATTGATCCGGCCGTTCTTCCTGCGGAAGGTGGCCGGTGTTCTCAAACACGATCAGCTCGGCGTTTGGGATCGCATCCTTGAAGCGCTGCGCATGTTCCGGTGGAATGAGGCGATCGGTATCGCCTGTCATCACCAGCGTCGGCATGCTTAGCGCTGCGAGGCGTTCGGGCGTGGCGGGCGCGCGTTCGGCAAAGTTCAAAGTCATCTGCAGCAGGATGTCGCGATGGCCCGGCGCGCGCGAGAGCAGCGCATAGCGCTCCACCATGGCGTCATCGACCAAACTCGCATCGGCGAACGAAGCCTGCAAACCCTGCCGGATGAGGCGGGTGGTGTCGAGATCGCGCAGGAGCGGGCCAAGCACCGGATTGCGCAGCAGCTTGAAAATCACCGGGCCTTGGTCGGCCGCGGCGCTGGTTTCGCGCCAGCCGGCGGCGTCGACCAGGACCAGCGCCTCGACTTGCTCGGGATAGGCGAGCGCGTATTCCCACGCGACATTGCCGCCCATCGACGAGCCGACGATGGTGAAGCGTTCGAGCTGCTGCGTGCGCGCGAAGTCGCGCACGACGTCGCGGAAGGCTTCGATCGAGGCCTGATAGCCCGCCGGCGCGCGCGTCAGCCCGTGGCCGGGCAGATCGAGCGAGATGACGCGGTACTCATCGCCCAAACGCTGCACCCATGGCTCCCACGTATGGAGCGAAGCAGAGAAGCCATGGATGAGCAGAAACGCCGGACCGTTGGATGGGCCCTCGTCGCGATAGTGCACGCGCACGCCGCCCGGCAGATCGACGTAGCGCGAAGCCGCGCTTTCGTAACGCGCGGCCAAGGTTTCGTAGGGGATGTCCGGACGTTTCAGCACGAAATAGCCGCCGACGGCGACCAGCGCGGCAAGCCCGATCAGGGCCAGCAGCCCGCCAAAAATCCACCGCAGCATGTCCACCCTCCTACGCGGCCGGAGAGTGGCGGTTCGGGTGCGGCGCGGTCAAGCGCGCCAGCCGGCGCGGCGGGCCCAGGCTTCGAATTCGGCGCGGCGTTGCGCCAAATCCGCGGGCGCGGTTTCGCCCTCGGCCGCCGCGTTGGCCCGCATTTCGGCGATGGTCTCGGCAATCGGCGGCAGGCCGACGCTGGCGCGGCGGTCGTCGAGCGTTTCCGGTTCGCGGACGGGCGACGGCGAAAGCTGGCCCGACGCATCCCAGTCGAACTGGGTGCCGAAGGTCTGCTGGCCGCCTTCGAAGATGGCGATGCGATCGGAGAGATAGGCGGCGTCGAGTGCGTTGGCTTGGCCCAGCGGAATGGCGTCGAGCATCAGCGCCAGACCGCGTCGTTGCAGGTCGGGATGGCCGATGGCGTGCTGCAGAATGAGGAAGGCGGCGCTCGCGCCATCGTCGCCGATGAGGCCGCGTCCCGGCCAGCCGAGCGCATCGAACGCCTGCGCCAGCAGCGCCGCGTTTTCCGCGTGCACGGCTTCCATCTCGGGATGATAGCCGCCGAACAAGGCGCCGCTTTGCGCCAGCCGCGCGCGCGTTTCGATATCGCGCCGCGCCGCCGCGATCAGCCGCGCGCGCCAGTCGTCACTCATATTTGCACACCGGGCACGCCGGATCGCGGGTGAGGGTGACGACACGCGCCTGCGCGCTGAGGCCGTCGAAAATGAGCAAGCGGCCCAGCAGCGGTTCGCCAGCGTGCGTGATGATCTTGATCGCTTCCAGCGCCATCATCGAACCGATCACGCCGGTCAGCGCGCCGACGACGCCGACGCGCTCGCAAGTTTCCGCGTCGGGTGGCGCGTCCGGCACGAGGCAGCGATAGCAGGGACCGCCGGGCGCAAACACCGCGACTTGTCCGTCCCAGCGGCCGACGGCGCCGGAGACGAGCGGAACGTTCAAGACGCGCGCCGCGGCGTTGACGGCGAAGCGCGTGGTGAAATCGTCCGTGCCGTCGAGAATGACATCGGCGCCCTGCAGCAGCGCGCGCGCGTTGGCCTCCGTGAGGCGATCGTGGCGCGGATCGATGCTGACATTGGGATTGAGTGCGTTGAGCGCCGCCGCGGCTCGCTCGACTTTGCCCGCGCCGACGTCTTCGCTCTTGAAAACGATCTGGCGCTGCAAATTGTCGAACGAGACGAAATCGTCGTCGATCAACCGCAACGTGCCGACGCCCGCCGCCGCCAGATAGAGTGCGGCCGGCGCGCCGAGACCGCCGGCGCCGACAATGGCGACGGTCGCCGCGCGCAGGCGCTGCTGGCCCGGCCCGCCGATCTCCTTCAGCAGCATGTGGCGCGCATAACGCTGGCGCTCTTCGTCGGAAAAACTGCTCACGGCTTGAACCTAGGCGAGTGCGGCGCGCGGTCCAAGGGATGCTACGCGTTGTTTGGCGAGGGGAGCGCGCGGCCTCCGGCCGCGCATTGCGTCGCCGGAGGCGACGCGCTCCAACCTGGATGGATCAGCGCCGTGGCGGCGAGGACGCCGGCGCTCCATACTTCTACCCCCGCCCGGTCGAGCCGAAGCCGCCGGCGCCGCGCGCGGTGTCGCTCAGCGTATCGACCGCGCGCCATTCGCCCTGCGTCACCGGCGCGATCACCATCTGCGCGATGCGTTCGCCGCGTTTGATCGTGAACGGCTCCTGGCCGAGATTGATCAGGATGACCTTCACCTCGCCGCGATAATCGGCGTCGATGGTGCCCGGCGTGTTGAGGCAGGTCAGCCCATGCTTCAGCGCCAAGCCGGAGCGCGGCCGCACCTGCGCTTCGTAGCCGGCCGGCAGCGCGATGGTGAGGCCGGTCGGCGCGAGCACCCGCTGGCCCGGCGCGACGATCATCGGCTCGTCTTCGGGCACGGCGGCGCGCAGATCCATGCCGGCGGAAAGCGCGGTCTCGTAGGCGGGCAATTGCAAGCCTTCGAAGTGCGGCAGCGGCGCGACTTCGATCGTGACTCTGTTCATGGGGAGGGCGTGCGGCGATTCTCGCCGCGTCGCAAACTAAAGCCTCGCGCTTTAAATGCGACGCCGTGCCTGGGATCGTACTCCGGGTCGCATTTAAAGTGCAAAGAGGCTTTAGATTCAAAAGATGCTAGCGCGGCTTATGGACTCTAAATCCGCGCTTCGCTCGCCATGAAATTGAGGCGGATTTAGAAGTCCGCCGCGCTAGCGCCGCTTGCGCAGGGCGGCGGCTGCCAGATCGCGGCGGGCTTCTTCCTCGAAGCGGCGCATTTCCGCGGCTTCGGCTTCGGCGCGGCGGCGTTGCGCGGCGGCGATCAGCTCTTGAGAAATGCGCTTGCGTTCAGCCTCGGCGGCGGCTTCGGCGGCGAGCTTGCGCTCGAGCTTCTCCAGTTCGACCCGCTCGCGGCGGCGCTTCTCGGCCTCGACGCGCTTGGCTTCCTTTTCTTGCGCCGCCTTCATGAGCGCCGCGGCCGCTTGCGGATCGATCTCGGCCGGACCTTTGTTCTTGAACTTTTCCAGCATCGCCTTCTTGGCGGCTTCGGCGGCTTCGCGGCGTTCGTTGTGGTTCTGGAAGCTCATGCAGTCGGGTTCCCCGGGCGCGCAAACGACGTTCGGCGTCAGAATCGGAAAGGCAAGGTGTGAGGCGCTCTACATAGCGCCCGCAGCGGCGGGCTCAAGGGGGCGCCGCGCGATTACTTGCCGCAACTTAAGGGCGGTAATAGGCGGTCTCCGCGACCGTTACTTCTTGCGCGCACCCTTCGGCGCCAGTTCGCCGGCGATCCGCTCGGCCAATTTCCGCGCCACCGCGTCTTTCGCCATACGAGGCCAGGCTTCGGCCTTGTCCTTGGTGATCAGCAGCACCTGGTTTTCGGCGCCGCCCATCACGTCGCCCGAGACATCGTTGGCGACGATCCAGTCGCAGCCTTTCTTGGCGATCTTGGCGCGGGCGTGCTCCTCGATCTGATCGGTTTCGGCGGCGAAGCCGATGACCAGTTTCGGCCGTTTCTTGCCGGCCTTCGAAAGCGTGGCGAGGATGTCGGGATTTTCCTGCAGCGCGATGGCTGGAACGCCCGCCGCATCCTTCTTGATCTTGCCTTTGGCTTCCTTGGTGGGGCGCCAATCGGCGACGGCGGCGACCATGATGGCGACGTCGAGCGGCAGCGCCGCTTCGCTCGCCGCCAGCATGTCGCGCGCGCTTTCGACGTCGATGCGCTTCACGCCGTGCGGCGTGGCCAGATTGGTCGGGCCGGAGACCAGCGTGACGTCGGCGCCCAGTTCCGCAAGTGCGGCGGCGATGGCGTAGCCCTGCTTACCGCTGGAGCGATTGGAGAGGAAGCGCACCGGATCGATGGCCTCGATTGTGGGCCCGGCGGTGACGAGCGCGCGTTTGCCCTTCAACGGCCCGTCGCGCAGCAGCGCCAGCGCGGCGTCGCGGATCTCTTCGGGTTCCGCCATGCGCCCGATTCCAGCTTCGCCGCGTTCCGCCATCTCGCCGCGGTTCGGGCCGACGAAGCGCACGCCGTCGGACTGAAGTTGCGCGAAATTGCGTTGAGTCGCGGCGTTCGCCCACATGTGCGGGTTCATCGCCGGCGCCATCAGCACCGGCTTGTCGGTCGCAAGCAGCACGGCGGAAGCAAGATCGTTGGCGAGGCCGTTGGCTGTCTTCGCCATGAAATCGGCGGTCGCCGGCGCAACGACGATCAGATCGCACTCGCGCGCCAGCCGGATGTGGCCGACGTCAAACTCCTGCGCCTGGTCGAACAGATCGGTGAATACGCGCTCGCCGGCGATGGCGCCTGCCGCCAGCGGCGTGACGAAACGCTGCGCGGCGTCGGTCATGACGACGCGCGCGGCCACGCCTTGCTCCTTCAAGCGCCGAATGAGTTCGAGGCTCTTATAGGCGGCGATACCGCCGCCGATGATGAGGAGGACCCGTTTGCTCATGGCGTCGGCGCTTCCTGCGCGGGGGCTTCCGTGTCCGGCGTATCCAGATCGGCGCCGGCGTCAACCCGCGGTACCGGGTTCGCATCAGGTTGCGCCGGGGTTTCAATCGCGGCTGTCGGCGGCGGCTGGCGCGGCGCGCGCGGGGTGCGGTCGGCGGTCAGCATTAGCGCCAGCACCGCGCCGGTGAGCAGGGCGATCCAGACCGCCGGCATCTCATACCATTTGCGCTCCTGGCGCGGCGCCTCGATCGCCACCTTGCGCGCGGCGGCTTCGATCATGGTCAATGTCTGCGGCAGCCGCCTTAGCGCTTGCAGGCCTTGCGCGGCTTCGTCGATGCCGCGCCGCGCGACCGCCTCGGCGCCAAGCTCGCGCTGCACCCAACGCTCCACGATCGGGCGCGAGGCGTTCCACATGTCGTGCTGCGGATCGAGCGCGCGCGCCACGCCTTCGACCTGCACCATGGTTTTTTGCAGCAGAACCAGCTCCGGCCGCAAATGCATGCCGAACATGTGGGTGACGTCGAAGAGTTGCAGAAGCAGGCGGCTCATCGAGATGCCGTCGGCGGTCTTGCCGAAAATCGGCTCGCCGATGGCGCGCAGCGCCTGGGCGAATTCCTCGACCGTGAATTTCTCCGGCACGTAACCGGCTTCCTGGTGCACTTCGGCGACGCGACGATAATCGCGCTTGAGGAAGCCGTAGAGAATCTCGGCGAGGTAGCGGCGCTCCTTGTGGCCGATGCGGCCCATGATGCCGAAATCGACGATCCAGAGTTTGCCGTCCTTGCCGTACATGAGATTGCCCTCATGCATGTCGGCGTGGAAGAAGCCGTAATCGAGCGCGGCGGCGAGGAAGCCGCGGGTGATGGCGATGGCGAGTTCGCCGCGATCGGCGCCGGCTTTGTCGAGCCCCCGGGCGTCGGTCAGCGGCACGCCGTCGATCCAGTCGAGCGTCATCACCCGTTTGGAAGAACGCGACCAGTCGATGTTCGGAACGGTGAGGTAGCCGTCCTTCTCAGCCACCTCGCGGAACTCGGCGGCGGCGCCGGCTTCGAGCCGCAGATCGAGTTCGCGCTCCATGGCGGAGGCGACGGTGTCGATGAATTGCACCGGTTCCAGCCGGCGCGAACGCTTGGAGAAGAACTCGATGCAGCGCGCGAGAAAGCGCAGCGCACCCATTTCGCGCGCCAGCTTCTTCTCAATGCGCGGGCGCAGCACTTTGATGGCGACGACGCCGTGGCGCGGCACGATCGCCTGATGCACTTGCGCGATCGAGGCGGCGGCCATGGCTTCAGAGATGCCGGCGAACAAGCCCTCAGTGCCGCCAAGCTCGGCGTTGATGGTGTCGAGCGCTTCGGTGCGCGAGAAGGGCGGCAGGCGATCCTTGAGCCGGCCCAGCTCCTGCGCCACCGCCACGCCGATCATATCGGGGCGCGTCGCCAGGAACTGGCCGACCTTCACGTAAGCCGGGCCGAGCCGCTCAAGCGCCTTTGCGAGCCGCACGCCGACGGTCTTGCCGCGGCGGCGTTTGGTGAAGATGCGGAGCGCCGTGTGGGTCGCCTGCAGCGGCACCGAATACTGATCGTAGTATTCCTCCGGCAGCAGCACGTCGTAGCGCACCAGCGTTATCGCCACGCGCAGCAGCCGCCAGCAATGGCCGAAAACGCCGGTGGCGAATCCGGCCACGATCGCCGCGAGTACGATGAGGACCAGGAAGAACGAAAGCACTAAACCGACCAACCCCAATGCAGCGCGCAAACGCCGCCGGCCATGTTGCGATAGGCCACGCGTGCGAAACCCGCCTCGCGGATCATAGCGGTAAATGTTTCCTGATCCGGAAACCGGCGGATGGATTCGACCAGATATCGGTAGGAATCGGCGTCATTCGCCAGCAATTTCCCCAGCGCCGGGATCGCGTTAAAGGAGTAGAAATCATAAACCGGCTCAAGCCCGCCGACGGCCAGGCGCGAGAACTCCAGACAGAAGAAGCGCCCGCCGGGCTTCAAGACGCGCTTGGCTTCGCGCAGGACGGCCGGGATGTCGGTGCAGTTCCGGATGCCGAAGCTGATGATGTAGGCGTCGGCGGCATGGTCATCGACCGGTAGATTCTCGGCGTCGCCCTCGTGCCAGAACAGCCCGTCTTCGCCGCGCTTGCGGCCGGCCTCCAACATCTCCGTGTTGATGTCGATGACGTGGATTTCCGGCGGTTCGAGCCCGCGCCGCTGCGCTGCGCCGTCGCCTAATTTCTTCAAGCGGCGGGCGATGTCGCCAGTGCCGCCGGCGACGTCGAGAATGAGTTCGCCGGGCTGCGGATTGAGTTTGGCCGCCGCCGCATCCTTCCAGAGCCGATGCATGCCGCCCGACATGGCGTCGTTCATCAGATCGTATTTCGAGGCGACCGAGGAAAACACCTCGCGGACGCGCCCGGCCTTCTCGGCCTTTGGCACGTCTTGGAACCCGAAAGAGGCGGTGTCGTCAGTCATGGGCGGGAGCATAGCGGGGGACGGCAAGGTGCGCTATGTGGCGCCATGGCCAAGACCCAAATCGAGCTTGTCGAAGGCTTCGACCCAGCGTGCCCGGTTCCGGCTTGTGTCAAGGCCGCCGGCCTCGACCATCGTTTGGCTGTGATACAGCACACGTATCGAGCGGACTCCGTCGACATGTATTTCGACGAGGCTTTATGGCGGCGCTTGGTTCAATTTGCCGAGCAGTTTGGCGCCAAGTACCGGGTGACCATTGTTAATCGAGATTGGGCGACGCGCGTCGCCAACCGCGAGGCCTGCGCGGCGGATGAAATGTCGGTCGAAGCGTTCTTGGCGGCATGGTCCGAGCAAGATCGCGATCCGCCGGAATACATCATGGTTCGAGGCGACGGAGGCCTCGTGATGTGCATCGCGACGGAATACTGGACACAAATCGGCGGGCCGTTCCCATATGCCGACTCCTATACGTATTCGCTGTTCTCGAAGAAATTCATCAACCGACTGGCGGTCCAGTTCATCGAGACATCGGAATCCGCTGAAGGGTGGGTGATCAAACCATTGGCGGTTACCGACGCTGATGCGATCAGGAGTTTCGATGAAATCATGAGTCGTGTTCCCAATCGCCCGCCGATGCCTGGCGACGAGATCGAGTAGGCATGCCCGAACTCCCGGAAGTGGAGACGGTGCGGCGCGGGTTGGCCCCGGCGCTGGTCGGCAAGCGCATCGCCAAGGCGCGCACCAAGCGCGCCGATCTGCGGTTTCCGTTTCCGAAGCGCTTCGCGGCGCGGCTAAGCGGTAGGCGCGTCGATGCGCTGGATCGGCGCGCGAAATACCTGTTGGCGCACTTGGATGACGGCAATGTCTGGATCACGCATCTCGGCATGACGGGGCGCTGGTCGATTTCGGGCGCCAAACGTCAGCCCGGCGATTTCTACTACGCCGAACCGCCCGATCCCGCGCACACGCATGTGGTTATCGAGATGGAGAAGGGCGCGCGGCTTGAGTTCAACGACCCACGCCGTTTTGGTTACATGGATCTGATCGGCGAGAGCGAATTGGAGACACATCCCTTCTTCAAGGCGATGGGGCCTGAGCCGCTCGGCAATCAATTTCACGAGCCGTATCTGAAGCGCGCGCTGGCCAACAAGAAAGCGCCGATCAAGGCGGCGTTGCTGGATCAGCGCGTCGTCGCGGGGCTGGGCAACATCTATGTGGTCGAAGCGTTGCACCGCGCCGGCATCGCGCCGGCGAAACCCGCTGGCCGCATTTCGGCGCAGCGCCTGGATAAGCTCTACCACGCCATCCGCGCCGTGCTCGAAGAAGCGATCGAAGCGGGCGGGTCGACGCTTTCCGACTACGCCGCCGTCGATGGCGCGCAAGGCGGCTTTCAGCATCGCTTCCGCGTCTATGATCGCGAGGGCGAAAAGTGCTCGAATTGCGACGGCAAGATCATGCGCGCCGTGCACAGTGGACGCTCGACCTTCTGGTGTCCGAGGTGTCAGCGCTAGCCTTCGTCGAAGCGTTCCAGCAGATCAAGCGCAAGCTCCGCCGTCGTGTCGCGCCAGCAGGCCGACGCCAGCACGCGCGCCAGAGAGCCGCCTTCGTAGATCGACGCTGAATAGTGGCATTTCGCGCGTATCCACTGTTCATGCGCGGCAAGCATTCCGTTGAGCTGATCGATCTGGGTCGGGCTCTCCCGTGCGCGAAGACGTGCGGTCAGCGTAACGACCTGACTGGCCCAGAGGTCGCGCTCGCGCGCTAGACAATCGACCATGCCGGCGGTTGAGGCGCCGCTTGGCTCATCCATGCATGGCACAGATAAGGCGCCGATGCAGGCGCGACGATTCTCCGGCTCGGCTGCGCTCGCGAGACAGGAGGCGACCGGGTCCGGCGCGCCTTGCGCGGCGACGGGTGTTGCGCAGGCTGACGCAGTCGCAAGGGCAAACAACAAGGCAATTGTGCGCACAGTCAGGCTCCATCGAGGCGCCCATGAGAGCCGTTCTGTCCCCGCAAGTCGAGTCCAGCCATCGGAGGGACGCGTCACGCGAACCCAGCTGGCGGTCTTGCCGCGAACGCGGATTGATTTTCGCAAGGCCGCGGCGCAAGACGCGGCCCATGACCTACGAAAACATTCTCGTCGAAACTGATGGCGGCGTTGGCGTCATCCGGCTCAATCGCCCCAAGGCGCTCAATGCGCTGAACGACGCGCTGATCGCGGAACTCTCCAGCGCGCTCGACGCATTCGAAGCGGACGCCGCTATCGGCTGCATCGTCATCACCGGTTCGGAGAAGGCGTTCGCGGCGGGCGCCGACATCAAGCAGATGGCAGACGGCCAGTTCGCCGATTTCTACGCGCGCGATCCGTTCTCCAACCTCGAACGCGTGCCGCGCACGCGCAAGCCGCTGATCGCAGCGGTCGCAGGCTACGCGCTCGGCGGCGGCTGCGAGCTCGCGATGATGTGCGACTTCATCATCGCCGCCGACACCGCCAAGTTCGGCCAACCCGAAATCACGCTCGGCGTCATGCCGGCCTGGGGCGGTTCGCAGCGGCTGACGCGCAGCGTCGGCAAGGCCAAGGCGATGGACCTCTGTTTGACGGGCCGCATGATGGATGCGGCCGAAGCCGAGCGCTGCGGCCTCGTCGCGCGCATCGTTCCGGCCGACAAGCTGATGGAAGAGACAATGGCCGCGGCGAAAAAGATCGCGTCGTTCGGCGGCCTCTCGACCATCGCCAACAAGGAGGCGGTGAACGCCGCGTTCGAGACGCCCTTGAACGAAGGCCTCCGGCTCGAACGGCGCCTGTTTTACAGCCTTTTCGCCACCGAAGATCAGAAGGAAGGCATGGCCGCGTTCATTGCAAAGCGGCCCCCCGAATTTAGGCGCCGCTGATGGTTTGACGGCGGCTCTTCACAGGGCTATACGCCCCCGCTTCGCGTCCGAAACCACGTCTGGAATTGATCAATGGCGAATACGAAGTCCGCAAAGAAGGCGACCCGCGTGATTGCCCGCAAGACTGCGGTCAACAAGGCGCGCCGCACGCGCATGCGGTCCTCGTGGCGCTCGGTCGAAGAGGCGATTGCCTCCGGCGACGCGAAAAAGGCGCAGGAAGCCCTGCGCACGGCGGAATCCGCGACCATGAAGGCGGCTGGGAAGGGCGTGGTTCACAAAAACCTCGCCAGCCGGAAGGTGTCGCGCCTGTCGAAGCGGATCGCCACCTTGGCGGCCAAGAAAGCCTAGGCGGCCAGCGGCCTTCGGGGTCGCTTAAGGCGCGCAAATCTCACACCTTTGCACCTTAAATCCGGCTGTGGACGGGCGGTGGATACCGCCCTGATCCGCCGACGCCCCCGCGTGCCCGGACATGACATTTTATCGTTAAAAATCAATGCATTACGCATCGTTTTGCGGTCGCACAGATATTAACAAATCTTTCGTATTGCGCAGTTGACGGCGGGTGCGGAACTGCGCAAGTTTTCGCTGGTCAGGCGAGCGCATCTCGCCGTTCGACGGTCCTCCGTGACACCGGTGCTAAGCGCCGGGCCGAACCTGCGTTCGGCTCGAACGGGAGAGGTGTGTTCGCTTGGGGCAACTGAAAAACACAATGTTCTCAGCGGGGGCTGCATGGAACAGGGCGAAGAAGCTGGCCGCGAGGCGGCCGGTGTCGGGGCGGCGCGTGCGTACGAGCTGGTCCAGCGAGAATTACTCGGCGAATACGGGGCCGATTTCTACAGCTCCTACATCAATCCGCTGCGGCTGGTGGCCGAACTGAACGGCGTGCTGCTGTTCCGCGCCGGCTCGCAGATCGCAAAAGAGCGCTTGAACCAACAGGTTGTCGATCGGCTGCGGGTGCGGTTGCGCGCCCACGAACCGCGCGTCCAGAAGATTCAAATTCTCCTGGAGCACGAAATTCCGGAAGACGTGCGCGCGCTTGCGGACGCCAGACTGGAGGAGGCGCGCCAGCCCGATCTATCCGCGCCGGTGCGCACGCCCGAGATGACGTTCGACACCTTCGCCGAAGGTCCGAGCAACTTCCATGCGTACACCGTCGCGCAAATGATCGGCGCCGGCGTCGGCGTCACCTTCCCGGTGTGGCTGGTTCACTCGCCGCCCGGCTGCGGCAAGACGCACCTCTTAAGCGCCGCTGCGCACGAAGCGATGTCGCGCGGGCGCAAGGTGCTGTTCATGACCGGACAAGAATTTCTCGAATGCTTTCAATCGGCGTTGCACAAGAAGCGCGACAGCTCGGCGTTCAAGGAAATGGTGCGCGCGCCGGACTTGCTGATTATCGACGATTTTCATCGTATTTGCGGCAAGCGCGCGACCCAAGAGGAAGCGTTCGACACCATTAACGAACTTACACGTCGCGGCGGTCAAATAGCGCTTGCAGCCAATCATGGTCCTGATGGATTGGAAGGGCTCGACGATGCGCTGAAAGCAAAGCTGAAGGGCGCAGCCGTCAGTGAGATCACAGAGCCGGACGCGGCGCTCCGCCGCAAGATTCTTGACGCACGCGTCGCGCATCATGCGCGCGCAAATACAGGGTTCAGTGTTGCATCGGAAGCGCTCGACATGATCGCTAATCGCATGCACGTTACCGGCCGCGAACTCGATGGCGCGGTCTGCCAACTTCTCATCGACTGGAAAATTTCCGGAGGGACAACAGTGACGCTAGAAGCTGCTGCGAATGCTCTGCAAAGCAAACTCTCGGAAGGTGCGGAGCGGCGCATCACCGTGCAGTTGGTGCAGAAGGTGGTGGCGCGTCACTACAATATGAGCGTGCAGCAATTGCTTGAGCGTACGCGCCGTCACTCGATCGCGCGCCCGCGCCAAGTGGCGATGTATCTGGCCTGCAAGATGACGCACGCCTCGCTCCCCGATATCGGTCAGAGGTTCGGAGGATTTGACCACACCACCATCATGTACGCGCGCGACCGCATCGCCGCTTTGGCCGAGACCGACGCCAATCTGAAGGCGGAACTCGATGGCATCATGCGCGCGGTGCGGCGCGAGCCCTAAGTTTAGGCTTCGGAGGCGCGGCGCTTCTCCTCGCCCTTGATGGGCGAGGTGGCGCGAAGCGCCGGAGTGGGTGACAGCGCCGTCCCCGCCGGAGAGTTTGCGTCGCCACCCACTCCGTCATCGCGCTTGCGCGCTCTGACACTCGCCCATCAAGGGCGAGGAAGGTTGAGCCCTCTATAGGCCTTGCAAATTGGGCTTGGGGTTGGCGCGGCTTCTGCTAATTTCGCACCCCCTGCGTTGGCCGACTCGGCCGCGCAGGGGGTGTTTTTGCATGCTCCCGCGCATGGACGGCGCGAGGCGAGGGGTCAGGGAATGCGGCTTACGATCGAGCGCTCGGCGCTCCTGAAAGCGCTCAATCACGTGCAAAGCGTCGTCGAACGCCGCAACACGATTCCGATCCTCTCGAACGTGCTGCTCTCCGCCCAGGGCGACAGCTTGCGGCTCACCGCCACCGATCTCGACATCGAGATTTCCGAAGCCGCAGCGGCCGAGGTCGATCGCGGCGGCCAGACCACGGCGCCGGCGAACTATCTCTACGATTTCGTTCGCAAATTGCCGGACGGCTCGGGCGTGAAACTCGAAGTCAGCGGCGACGATCCGCGGCTCTTCATCTCCGCCGGCAAGTCGCGCCTGCACCTGCCGATCCTGCCGGCCGGCGATTTTCCGTCGATGCCGTCGGACGGCTTTGAGACCAAATTCGAGATCGAACCGACAGAACTCGGCCGTCTCGTCGACAAGACCCGCTTCGCGATTTCGACGGAAGAGACGCGTTATTATCTGAATGGCATCTTCTTCCACACCGTCGATGCGGGCGGCGCCAAGCTTCGCGCGGTCGCGACCGACGGCCATCGCCTGGCGCTTGCCGATCACCCGGCCCCGAAGGGATCGCAGGGCATGCCGGGCGTGATCGTGCCGCGCAAGACCATCAACGAGTTGAAGCGCTTGCTGGATGACGCTTCCGACATGGTCGAGATCGCGGTGTCGCCGCAGAAAATCCGCTTCGCGCTCGGCGATGCGGTGCTGACTTCGAAACTGATCGACGGCTCGTTCCCCGAATATGCGCGCGTCATCCCGAAGAACAATGCGAAGAAACTCAAGGTCGACAACAAAGCTTTCGCGGAAGCGGTCGACCGCGTCGCCACCGTTTCTGCTGAACGTTCGCGTTCGGTGCGGCTGGCGCTCGACAAGGACAAGGTCA
>LWDN01000058.1:5573-23729 GCA_002083515.1 Proteobacteria bacterium HN_bin10 | reverse complement strand
GGCCGCTCGTTCGGCGCCGTCGCCGCGGGCGGCCAGGATCGCGCCGGCCGGCCAGCCGTGGTGAGGCTCCGCGTCGTCGCACACGCCCAGCGCCAACACAGGCTCGGCGCACACGGGCCGATACGCTTTCGGCAAGCGCCGCGTCAGTTTGCGGCGGATGCGTTGCGCCATGGTGCGTGCGAACGCATCGAGATTTCGCAGCGCGTGAATCATGGCGAAGATGCTGTCGAGAGCGCTCTTCTTCTTGAACGCGCGGCGCAGCTTCGCGCCGATCAAAGCGCGCATCAGGCCAGGCTGCGCGATCGAGCGGCCGCGCTGCATTGCGCCGCTGAAGCGCAAGGGCCGACGCCCGACCAAATCCATCGCGCGGCAGATGATCAGCAAATGCACACGCCGCGCCAGAAACCACAGCGACGCGCGCTCGGCGCGCTGCCGCGCGTGGCGCGGCTTTAAGATATTCCCCGTCAACACGCCCGCCAGCCACGCCAACATCGCCAGCGTCCAGGCGATGAGCCTGGCGCGGCGGTGTTGGGGAAGAGCGGGGTGAATGTTTGTCATGGCGCGCAGTATACGCCCGCTCCGAGGGGGGGCGGATAAGTTTATTTTTGTTTGCGCGTTTTCAGAGACTTGAGCGAAAAAAGTGTTGGATAAGCGGCGCTATCAGCGCGCATTTCGTGCGTCAGCGTGGAGCGCGCGGCCCCTGCCGCGCATGCGTCGCGGGACGCGACGCGCGCCAGCTTGGATAGATTGGCGACGCTTTCAGGGTTTCGTGGTTAAGCCAAGGCCCGCGCCTGTTTACGTTTGGGCGCGCCCTGCGTAGTGAGGGATTTGAGGGTCGAGGCGAAGGGGAAGGCAATGAAGCAGGGGATCTTGGCGCTGTTGGCGCTCGTGTTGGGGCTGACGCTGGCGGCGTGCGAAACCATGAGCGCCGAAGAATGCGCCACCGCCGACTGGCGCGGGCTCGGCTTCAACGACGCCGCCAGCAACGGCGCCGACCGCTACGGCGATCGCGCCGAGAGCTGCGCCGAGAAAGGCTATGCCGCGGACAGCGAGGCTTACGCGATCGGCTTCTCCGCCGGCATCGTGCAATTCTGCCAGCCGCCGAACGGCTTCCAGTTCGCGCTGCGCGGAAGCACGTTCAACGGCTCGTGTCCGCCCGAATTGCAGTCCGATTTCTACGCCGCCTACAATGACGGCCGGCGCATCCACGATGCGCGGTCGGAATTGAGCACGGCCGAGAGCGAACTCAGCCAGCTTGAGCGCCGCTACAACAATTTCGAGGAAGACATCCGCAATAGCGAAGCGGCGCTCAGAGACGCGACGACCGACGAGGAACGCGCGCGCCTGCGCGCCGAGATCGATTCCTACTATCGCGAGCGGCGCGACATGCGCGACGATCTCGAAGAGGCGGACCGGCGCGTTCGCTATGCGCGCCGGACGATCGACGACCTCCGTTACGAGATCGGCTATCGCTGGTCGACCTGGTGAGGCAGGCGCTACGCCGCCTGCTTTTCCAGCCCAGCGTTCCACTCACCTTTTGAGGCGAGGCCGTTCATGCGCGCCCGGTGCAGGAAGGCGCGCTGGGCGGCGGCGACGTTCTCGGCCTTGCCGCTCCACGCCTTCTGCGGCGCGGCTTGCAGCGCGCGGCCGTAGGAGAAGGTCATCTTCCACGGGAAGCCGCCGATCTCGTTCATGCGCGACAGATGCGCGGTGGCCAGCTCGTCCGACTGGCCGCCGGAGAGATAAGCGATGCCCGGCACCGCGCTCGGCACGCAGGCCTTGAGGCATTTGATGGTCTTCTCGGCGACTTCGTCGATGCTGGCCTGCTTGGCGGCCTTCTTGCCCGGCACGATCATGTTCGGCTTCAGCACCATGCCTTCGAGCGCGACGTTCAGGTAATAGAGTTGCTGGAAGGTTTCCTTCAGCACCCATTCGGTCACCGCGTAGGTGGTGTCGATGTCGTTATCGCCGTCCATCAGCACTTCCGGCTCGACGATCGGCACGATGTCGAACTCCTGGCAAAGGTTGGCGTAGCGCGCGAGCGCGTGGGCGTTGGCGACGAGGCCGGCATAGGAGGGGCGGCCGTTGGTCGGATCGATCACCGCGCGCCATTTGGCGAAGCGCGCGCCCTTCTCGTAATATTTCGGCAGACGTTTATCGAGGCCGTCGAGACCCTTGGTGACCAGATCGCCGCGCGCGCCGGAAAGTTCGCGCGTGCCTTCGTCGACCTTGATGCCTGGAATAGAGCCGGCCTGTTCGATCAGCTTCACCAGCGGCGTGCCGTCCTTGGCGTTCTGCCAGATGGTTTCGTCGTAGAGGATGACGCCGGAGACGTATTTCATCGCTTCGCCGGCGCGGAACATCAGTTCGCGATAATCGCGGCGATTGTCCTCGGTGTTTTCAACGCCGATGGCGTCGAACCGCTTCTTGATCGTGCCTGTGCTTTCGTCGGCCGCCAGAATGCCCCGGCCCGGCGCAACCATGGCTTCGGCGACTTTGTTCAATGCGTCGAGATTCACCTGTCCGCCCCGTGATTTGATTGGATGGCGGGGGTTTAGCCCAGCCTGGCTGAAAACGCCAAGGGGAGGGCGGGGCTATTCGGCGGCGGCCCGTTTGGCCGCGTCCTCAGCGGCCTTTTGGCGATCCCACTGCCGATCGTCGAAATAACCGCGCACGATGATGGCCAGACCGAAGGCGAGCATCGCGCCGCATACGGTGAGGAAAACCGGCCAGCTCATTTCAGTCCTCCAGCGCCGCCAAATCCCGCATGGCGCGCATGTGAAAAACATAGGCGATGAGGGCGGCAATGGCCAGCTTCACCAGCGCCTCTGCTGTGAAGGCGCCTGCTACGACCGGTTGAATGACGCCAACGGCGCCAAAGCCAAGCCCGAGCGCATTCAGGGTGGTCGCCCGGAGTTTGACGCGCTCGTTGCGGGCCACCTTGCCGAGGGCTTTCCGCTCACTCACGCCCGCAGCGCCTCCACCCCCGGCAGCGCCTTGCCCTCCATCCATTCGAGGAAGGCCCCGCCTGCGGTGGAGACGAAGGTGAAATCACCGGCTACGCCGGCATGGTTGAGGGCCGCGACCGTGTCGCCGCCGCCGGCTACCGCGATCAGCTTGCCGGCTTTCGCCAGCGCGGCGGCCTCTTGCGCGGCGATCACCGTCGCCTGATCGAAGGGTGGAACCTCGAACACGCCGAGCGGCCCGTTCCAGATCAGGGTGTGCGAGCGCTTCATCGCTTCGCGCAGGCGCTGCACGGTCTTTTCGCCGGCGTCCAGAATCTTCTCGTCGGCGCCGATGTCGCCCAGCGCGGCGATGCGCGCTTGCGTGTGCGGCTTCACTTCCTTCGCCACTACCACATCGACCGGCAGCAGGATTTCGCACTTGCCCTTCGCCGCTTCCATGATGGCGCGGGCGGTGTCGGCCATGTCTTTCTCGGCCAGCGAGCCGCCGATTTCGTGACCCTGCGCATAGAGGAAGGTGTTGGCCATGCCGCCGCCGATGGCGAGCCTGTCGAGCTTGGCGATTAGATTTTGCAACAGATCAAGTTTGGTCGAGACCTTGGCGCCGCCGACGATGCCGAGCACCGGGCGCTTCGGGTTGCCGAGGGCTGCGTCGAGCGCATCGAGTTCGCGCTCCATTTGCTTGCCGGCGTAAGCGGGCAGGATGTGGGCCACGCCTTCCGTGCTGGCATGGGCGCGGTGCGCGGCGGAGAAAGCGTCGTTGACGTAAATGTCGAAGTTCGCCGCGAGCTGCTTCGCAAATTCCGGATCGTTCTTCTCTTCGCCGGGATAGAATCGAACGTTCTCCAGCAATACCACTCCGCCCGGAGGCAGCGCACTTAGCGCGCCTTTGACGCCGTCGCCAACGCAATCGTTCACGAAAACAAGTCCATCGACGCTATCGAGCACCCGCGCCAAACCCGGCATGATCTGTCCCAGCGACATTTCCGGGACGACCTTACCCTTGGGCCGGTCGAAGTGCGCGAGCAGCGCGATCTTGCAGCCTTTCGCTTGCAGTGCGCGGATCGTCGGCAACGCCGCGCGCAGGCGAGTGTCGTCGCTCACCGCGCCATTGGCCATCGGCACGTTGAAATCGACGCGCACCAAAGCGGTTGTTCCCGACGGCGCGTCCTCGATGCGGCGAAAGCTCATGGTCTCTCCATCCTGCTCGCTCGCCCTTGATGGGCGAGCTGTCAGTCCGCCGAAGCCGAACGGCGAAGGCGGGATGACTGAGTGGGCGGACCTCAACCGTCAAGCGCTGCGCCGCCACCCACTCCGGCGCCGCCAGTATCGCGGGCGACCCACCTTGCCCTCTCAACGATAGCGCCGCGATACAGGCGGCGCCACCTCGCCCATCAAGGGCGAGGAGGACTTCACGTGTGTCCTCCCAAGCCAAGGCCGATCCAATAGGCAATGGCCAACACCACCGCAATCATCGCCACCGCAATGGCGCCTTGCGTCAGCCGCGCGCGCAAAGGCAGCGCTGCGAGCGGGCGCCGCCGCGTCCAGCCCCATGCCGCCACCGCGCCGACGAATATCATCGTCGCGAAGATCGGCGGGAGCCCAATCCATCCGGCAATCAACGCCAGCAGCGCGAATCCGAGGTCGGATCCCGCGGAACCGATGTTTGGCCGCCGCATTCCCCGCGCCTCACCCCATCAGAAAATCGCGCTTGCCGAGTTCGACGCCGTTGGCGCGCAGGATGTCGTAGGCGGTGACCATGTGGAAATAGAAGTTCGGCAGCGCCCATTGATTGACGTAGTCGAGGCCGGAGAATTTCAACTCCGCATTCGGAATCTTGATGGTGATCTCGCGCGTCTCGGCGCCGTCGAACTGCTCCGGCTTGTAGCCCTCGACGATGGCGAGCACTTTCTTGATCCGCGCTTGTAGTTCGGCGAACGTCGTTTCCTTGTCCTCGATCGCTTCGACCTGATGGCCGGCGAGACGCGCGACGGCGCCCTTGGCGTGATCGGTGGCGATCTGCACTTGGCGCAGCAGCGGAAACATGTCCGGCGCCAGGCGCGAATTCAGCAACACGCCCGGATCGTAGCCCTTCGCCTTCGCCTGTTGCTCGGCCTTCGCCAGGATCGAGGAGAGGTTGTTCAGCATGCGCGCGAAAACGGGCGCGCTCACGGCGTGCATCGAAAGCTTGGTCATGAGTTAGATAATCTCTCCAGCAGCGAGGCCGAGCCAATAAGCGCCGGCCTGGATGGCGATGACAGCGGCAAGCCCCACGATCATCACCGTGGCCCAAGCCGCCCCGCGCAACCGGTTCAGAATTCGGTTCCGCGTCGCCGCCCAATAGACCAGCATGCCTGTCGCCGCCAGCCCCGCGAGCCAGATCGGCGCATCGAAAAGGCCGCAGCCGAAGGCGGCGATGGCGAACCCGGTCTCGGCCGCCATGGTCTCGAAGCTGCGATAGGCGCGCGCCTGCATGACGTGCGATGTGCGCACGCCGGCGAACAAAGCGCCTCAATGAACACCTGTCTGGCTAAGGCGCCAGCGCCAACGCCGCGTAAGCCGCGAGCACGCCGATCCAGGGAAACGCCGCGCCGCTCAGCACCGCCAGCGCCAAAGTTTTCGTGTCCGAGCCGGTGAGGCGGCGCGCCAGGTAGAATTCGCTGAGCACCCAAGCCAGCGCCGCTACGATCAGGAAGATGCGATAGCTGAGGCCCATGTGCTCGACCGCGAGCAGCGCCGTGCCGAGACCAACCCCCATGCCCCAAAGCTGCGCCTTGGCGACGGGCGTGAGGTGGGGGAGTTTCAACTTCTCTCGTTCACGATCTGGTATCGGCCGGACAAACGCGCATCCCATTCGCCGTAGGCTTCGCTGGCGCCCTCGAACACACCGGCTGCTTCGGCGCCGAAAAGCGTGAGCCGATAGCGCTCGGTGATGAACGGGCGTTCGGCCTTGTAACCGCTGAAGCGGAGGTGCGCTGGGCCAATGGCGCCGCGAACCCATTCGGCGCCGGCCGCGCCGCTGCAGTAACCGCCCGCGGCGGTCCAGAGAATCTCGCCTTCAAGCGCGCCGCTCGATGACGCAAACAGCGTGCCCTCCATCAGGTAGGTGCTGCGGTTTCGCACGAGCGCCTGACCCGAGAGCAGGATGATCCGGCGTCCGGGCGCGGCGATCGCGAGGTCGAACGCCGGATCGGCGGACTCAACGGCCGAGCCAAGTGAATCGGCCGGCGTCAGGGCGCACGGGCGCGCGCGTCGATCGAAGCCGGAGCTGAGCATCTTCAATCCTCCGTGCGCGCTGGCGTCGTCGAGTTCGCCAGCGCAGCGTCAAAGGATGAAACGCAGCTGCGCGCTGTCAAGTGCGTGGAACCACTACGCCAGTCGCGACATCACACTGAGGTCAACACAACACAGTTCGTGTTAGTGTTCGCGCTCTGCCGCAGGCGTCGCCCGCGTGATGCAGCGTTTCCTCCCTAATGAAAGAGGGGACGAGTGTTGCTAAATCAGCTTCGCCATCGCCACGGCGGTGTCGGCCATGCGGTTTGAGAAGCCCCACTCGTTGTCGTACCACGACAGCACCGAGCAGAACTTGCCTTCCATCACCTTGGTCTGGTCGTTGTGGAAGATCGACGAATGCGGATCGTGGTTGAAGTCCATCGAGACGTTCGGCGCATCGGTGTAGGCGAGCACGCCCTTGAGCGCGCCGTCGGCCGCCGCCTTGATGGCGGCGTTGATCTCTTCCTTGGTCGTCGCACGCTTGGCGACGAACTTGAAGTCCACCACGGAGACGTTCGGCGTCGGCACGCGGATCGAGATGCCGTCGAGCTTGCCCTTGAGATCGGGGATCACCAGCCCGATCGCCTTGGCCGCGCCGGTCGAGGTCGGGATCATGTTCAGCGCCGCGGCGCGGGCGCGATAGAGATCCTTGTGCAGCGTGTCGAGCGTCGGCTGGTCGCCGGTGTAGGAATGGATCGTCGTCATCATGCCGTGATCGATGCCGATGGAGTCGTGCAGCACCTTCACCACCGGCGCGAGGCAGTTGGTCGTGCACGACGCGTTCGAGATGACGACGTGATCCTTGGTCAGATTCTGGTGGTTGACGCCCCACACCACGGTGAAGTCGGCGCCGTCCGCCGGCGCCGACACGATCACCCGCTTGGCCCCGCCTTCGAGGTGGGCGGCGGCCTTGTCGCGCGCGGTGAAGATGCCGGTGCACTCGAGCGCGATGTCGACGCCGAGCGCCTTGTGCGGAAGTTCGGCCGGGCTCTTGATCGCGGTGACCTTGATCTTGCCGGCGCCGATATCGATCCAATCCTCGCCCGCCTTCACCTCGCCCGGGAAACGCCCATGGACGCTGTCATAGCGGAGCAGGTGGGCGTTGGTGGCGACGGGGCCGAGATCGTTGATGGCGACCACCTCGATGTCCTTGCGGCCCGATTCATGGATCGCGCGCAGAACGTTCCGGCCAATGCGCCCGAACCCGTTGATGGCCACCTTCACGCTCATGGATGTCGCTCCCGGAGAAACAGCTGGATTTGATGGCTTGGAGTTAACTGCAAAGCCTGCTTGCGTCCACGCCGCAAACCGCAACTCAGCCTTCCACCGAATCGATCACGGGCGTAACATTTCGTCACAATGGCGAGCGATTCCCTCTCCGAGGCCTTAGCCGCTCTGGAAGCGGCCCTCGACGCCCTCGAAGCGGGCGCCGAAACCGGCGTCGCCGCGCTTGCCGAACCCGTCAAGGCTCTCAACGCCGCCGCCAGGGAGGCGCTCCGCTGATGCAAGTCACTGTCAAGATTTTGGGCGCCGATTACGCCATCGATTGCGCCGATTGCGATGTGCGCCGGCTCGAGGATCTCGCCCGCGCGCTGGAAACCCGGCTGCAGGGGTTCAGCGGCGACGCTAGCGCCATGCGCCGCCTAGTGCTGACCGCGCTCGGCCTGATGGACGAAGTGCAGGCCACCAGCGCCGCGCTCGTCCGCGCCCGCTGCGAGATCGAGCGGCTGACCGACATGCTGGTCGAAGCCAAGCTGGAAGCGGCGGCGTCGCCGGAGCCGCCCGACACGCCCGACCGCGGCCGCGTCGGCGCGCTGCGCGTGGCGCAAGGCAGAGCTTGAGGCGAAGCGCGCTCCGCCTTAGATTCGGCGCGGGCGGTTACTGCGGCGTGCGAGAGGCGCTTTCATCCCTGGGACCGTATCATCTCTCTCGGGAGCTGGCTCTGTTCCGGACCGTGGTCTGGAGCACCTGGCGCCCACCTAGTTGCTCTAGGGTTCGAGAGGATGAGCAATCCTTCCGGCGCATGTGGTTCCGCCCAACTCCATTTTCTTCCCCTCCCCCTTGTGGGGAGGGGGCAGGGGGTGGGGGCCGGTCAGAATTGAGTGCGGCGGCGGCGCCTGCGCTTTGTCTTGTACGCCCCCCCTCCCTTCCCTCCCCCACAAGGGGGGAGGGATGAGTTTTTCCGATCTCGAAGCCGCGAAGGCCGATGCGCGCATGCTGATGCGGGCCGAACGCGCCGCCATCGAGCCGCGCGATTCCGCGTTGAAGCTGATCGAGAATTTTCCGCTCCACCTGGCGCGGCTCTCGCCGGTTGCCGGCTATTGGCCGGTCGGCGGCGAGATCGACGATCGGCCGCTGCTGGCGGCGCTGGCCAAGGCCGGGCGCGTGGTGGCGCTGCCGCGCATGGAAAGCCGCAACGGCCCGGCGCGCTTTCTCGCCTGGCGCGGCAACGAAGTATTGAGCGCTGACGCGTTCGGCGTGCCGTCGCCGCCGGCCGACGGCGCCGATCTCAATCCGCGCTTGTTTTTTGTACCACTTCTGGCGTTCGACCGCGCGGGCGCGCGCCTCGGCCAGGGCGGCGGCCACTACGACCGCATCATCTCGCTCTATCGCGCCCACGGCGCCATCGCCGTGGGGCTCGCTTACGCCGAGCAGGAGATGGGCCAGGTCCCCACCGGCCCGCACGACGCGCACTTGGATTGGGTGATCACGCCGAAGGAGGCGATCAGGTGCCGCTGAGCGGAGCAGCGGAGTTCAGCTGATCAGCCCAAGGCGAGCCAGAACAACGTAGCCAACAACAATAACAACGAAGAGCACGCAAAAAGTCAGCATCAGCACGATGAGCGCCGGCGCTTCGATCTCACGCTGAATCCGGCGTTCTTCCTCGAGAATGGGGTCGGCGAGGGTGTCGGCGACATAGTCTTCCTGCAGCGGCAAATCCCAAAATGGCGGCGCATGCCCGGCGCGCTCGTAGGCGGTTTGCTCCACATCCCGCCACTCGCCAGGCTGCACCTCGACGCGCGCCCACCATGTGTCGGCGCCATTCTTCTCGACCCACCAACGCCACAATCCTCGCATCGTGCGCTTCTCGCCTTGAGCCAGGCGCGCCGCCCCGCTAGAAGCGCGCTCCATGGCCGGTCATAGCAAATTCGCCAACATCATGCACCGCAAGGGCGGGCAGGATAAAAAACGCGCGCAGATGTTCACCAAGATCGCGCGCGAGATCCAGGCCGCGGTGAAGCTGGGCGGCCCCGATCCCAACGCCAATCCGCGTCTCTATCGCGCCATGGCTTCGGGGCGCGCCGTCAACATGCCGAAGGACAACATTCAGCGCGCGGTCGACCGCGGCGCCGGCGCCGGCGCAGAACAGCTCGACGAAATCCGCTACGAGGGCTTCGGCCCCGGCGGCATCGGAATCATCGTCGAGTGCCTGACCGACAACAAGAACCGCACCGCCGGGGAAGTGCGCGCCGCCTTCGCCAAGCACGGCGGCAATCTGGCTGAAACCAATGCGGTTTCGAACGCCTGGCGCAAGGTCGGGGAAATCCGCTATCCGCTGGCGGCGGCGGGCGAAGACGCGATGCTGGAAGCGGCGATCGAAGCCGGGGCCGACGATTGCGCCGTCGAAGACGAACACCACGTCATCACCTGTGAGATGAATGCGCTCGCCGGCGTCACCCGCGAACTCGCGGCCAAGTTCGGCGACGCCGCCAGCGCCAAGTTCGTCTGGCGCACCGAGATCGCCATTCCCATCGAGGGCGAAGCCGCCGAGGCGCTGCTCAAGCTCCTCGATCAGCTCGACGATCTCGATGATGTGCAGGACGTCTATTCCAACGAAGACATCAGCGACCAGGAATTGGCGCGGCTGAGCGGTTGAGGAGCGGCTAGATGAAGTGGGCGCTCGTGGCGGTCTGTTCGGCGCTGGCGCTGGCGGGCTGCGCCACCGCGCCGGCGCCGCCGGAGGTTCAGGCGGCGCATTTCGGCCCTGTGCTGCCGGCGCCGAGCCCGGAAGCCCTGGCCAACGCTCAGCTCATTGAAGGGTTGCGTTGGTTGTCGCGTCCCGACGCCAACAACTACATCATGGCCTATCCAAGGGACGCGTGGTTCGCCGAGGCGGAATCAACCGTCTCGCTGTCGTGCATCATTCAGACCGACGGCCGCTTCGCGTGTGCGGCCGCGCCGGACAAGTGGCCGCAATTCGACTTCGAGCAAGCGGCCCGGAATCTGAGCACTTTGCTTCGTGTCGCGCCCCACTCTTTTTCGGGCGAAGCCACGGCGGGCCGCCGTTTCGATCTTCGCATCGTTTTCCGCTTGTACTAGCGCGGCGGACTCTAGATCCGCCTCAGCCGCTACAAATCTCTGGCCACCCGGAAACCGAGGCCTGAGCTGCGTATTCTCGGATTAGCCTGCCAGCGCGCGCCCGACATCAGATGCGGCGGCTCGACATCCCACGCGCCGCCGCGGTGAACGCGGAAGGGGCAGTCCTCGGTTTCCGCCGCCGCACTGTCGCGTTTGGCTGCGTCGTAGGGCAAGAAGCAATCCTGCACCCATTCGGAGACATTGCCGTGCATGTCGTGCAGGCCGAATGCGTTTGCAGGGAACGAGCCGACCGGCCGCGGGCCTCTGTCGTCAGCGCACCCTTGCGTGGTGTCTTCGGGCGCATCGAAATTGATCGCGATCAGCTGACCGGCGCCGAACGCCGCGCCGTTGGGCGCATCGGTGCGGCAAATCGGATTTTCATCGCCCCAGGAGAAGCTCGTGTGCGGCGCATCCGCCGCGGTCTGCGCGCGGGCCGCATATTCCCATTCCGCTTCCGTCAGCAGCCGGTAGCGCCGCCCGGTTACGCGGGAGAGCCAGGCGGCATAGTTCTGGGCGTCATGCCAAGATACGTTCGTCACCGGCGTGTTGTCGTCGGTCTGGCCGTTGCGCTCGGGCGTGTAGCCTTCGCAACCGCCGCCGGCGACGCAGGCTTGCCAGTCCGCGATCGTGATTTCGTGGCGTGACACGGCAAAACGCGCGACCGTGATCTCGCGTAGCGGGATCGGGAGGATCAGCTCGGTTCCGGGCAGCGGGACCAGGCGGCCCGGCTCGGCTTCGCGCACGTGATTGGCGAGATCGCCGAACATGGCGATGAATTCGCCCGACGTTGCGCCCATTAGGAAGGCGCCCTGCGGAATCACGCTCATCGTCGGGCAATCGCGGGTTCCCGGCCGGCAATCTTGAAATGTGCTGCCCGCTTCCGCCGCCGCAAGCGTCGCGCTGTCATGAGCGAAGCGCTTGTAGCGCAGATACGTCTCGAGTTCCGGGCGCCAGGCGTTTTGCGTCACCGCGGCGCCGACGACCAGGGCGAAAAACCCGAGCGCGAGCGCGGTTGTGAGCGCCCGCGCTCGCGCGCGCCGCTGCTCCCGCTTCCACAAATCGTCGAAAGGCGCGCCGATCACGCCGGCCGCCAGCCGCACGATCGTGCGCGAGAACCGCTCCTTGCGGACGTCAACCCCCAAGGGCTCGGCGGGGCGATCGGTCAGCGCGCCGTCCGGCGCGAGTTCGAACCTGAGCGCCGGCGGGAAGCACTCGCGCTCATCGCCGGCGTTGGGCTCGCCGCCGACGATCACGGCAAAGATGCGGTCGGCGCGGCCGGTGCGCTTGAAGTGCAGAATCTCCTCGTTCACCCAGCGCGACTGGGCCGCGTGGGGCGAACACACCACGATGAGGCTTTGGGCGGCGGCGATCGCGTCCTGCAGCGCCGCGCCCAGATCGGTCGCCGCCGCCATCTCTTCGTCGTCGCGAAAAAAGCGGCCAAGCTTGCGCGATTTGGCTTCGATGTCGGCGACGACGCCGAGCGGCACACGATAGGCTTCGAGCGCGCGATGCAGGCGGCGGGCGAAGGCCTTGTCCTTCTGACTATAGCTGATGAAGGCGCGATAGCGCTTCGATTGATCGGTCACCCTTAGTCCCCCAGGCAGCGGTCGGAGGTTAGCCGCCAGTGGAGGAGACGGCTAGCCGTCACCCTGCGTCGGCTCAGGGTGGTTTGCGCGGATGGTCGAGACCGATCGATCCTGACGGGCGTGTGCGGGAACGGTTGTCGCGCCTGCCCCCTGGCGGTTGCTTCCCGCCCCAGTTGGGCGAGGTTGGGTTGCCGGCGCCTGGAGAAACCGTAAGGTTGCGCCCCAAGCGCCCCGAGTCGGGCGAAAAACGGGGAGAGGGTTTCATGATCGTACGTTGGATGGCGGTAGGCTTTGCGTTCTGGATCGCGATTGCCGCGGCGTTCCGGTTCGCCGGCGAGATGGTGATGCAGCCGGGCCTCGTGGCTTGGCTGTTCATGATCCTGCCGGTGGCGCTGCTGGTGATCACCTATCTGGTGCTGAAGATCATGCGAGTGGCGCCGACCGATCGCTCCGAGGCGGCCTCGATCATGGCGGTGCCGGGCTTGCTGGTCGGCATCTATGAGATCAACAGCTTTCAGAACGTGTTTCCGAACCTCGACCCCCAAATGGGCAACGAGTTCGCGTCGCTGATGTTTGCCTGCTACGCCGCAGTGATCATAGCGGGCATCGTTTCCTCGCGGCTCGAAAGCATCTAAGCCGCCACGCGGCATGACATGGACCAACTGGTCGGGCAGCGTCGCGGCGTCGCCGCGAGAGATTGCGCGGCCGAGAACAGAAGCGGAGCTGACCGCGACGGTGGCGCGCGCCACGAAGGTGCGCGTCGCCGGCGCCGGGCACTCGTTCATGCCATTGTGCGAGACCGACGGAACCTTGGTCTCACTGTCCGGCATGGAGGGCGCGCTTGCCTTCAGCGCCGATCGCTCGCGTGTCTGGGCGCCGGCCGGGTGGAGTCTGGCGAAACTCACGGAAGCGCTGTGGGCCGAGGGCGCCTCGCTCATCAACCAGGGCGACGTGAACCCGCAGGCTTTGGCGGGCGCGATCGCCACCGGCACGCACGGCACCGGCGCAGAGCTTGGGTCGCTCTCGACCGCGGCGCGCGGGTTCCGGCTGATGCTCGCCGACGGATCGATCGTCACCTGCAGTGAAGGCGAACGGCCGGACTTGTTCCAGGCGACGCGCCTCAGCCTCGGCCTCACCGGCATCGCGCTCAGCATCGAGATCGACGTGTTGCCGGCGTATCATTTGGAGGAGCGCGTCGAATCGCATCCGCTGGCCGAGATCGAAGCGCGCTGGGACGAACTCGCCGCAGCCAATCGGCACGTCGAATTTTTCGTCTTTCCCTATGGCGAACGGGTGATCCTGAAGACGCTCAATCCGGCGTCGGAGGAAGGGCCGCTCAAACAATTGAACGACATGGACGACCGCGCCTTTCGCGTGGTCTGCGATGTCTGCACCGTCGCGCCTTGGCTCACGCGCCACCTGCAGCCGCATATCGTTGGAGCGGGTGTGCGCCAGCGGCGCGTCGGGCCCGCCTATCGCATCTTTCCGTCAGACCGCACCGTGAAGTTCGAGGAGATGGAGTATGAGCTGCCGCGCGCCAATGGTTGGGCGGCGCTGAAGGAAACCATCGCCTGGATCCGCAAACGCAAGCTGCCGGTGACGTTCCCGTTCGAGTTCAGGCTTGCGGCGGCCGACGACATCTGGCTGTCGCCGTTCAACGCCACGCCGGGCGCGTCGATTTCGATGCATCAATACGCCAAGATGCCATGGCGGACTTTGTTCGCGGAGGCTGAGCAGATTTTCGGCGCCCATGGCGGGCGCCCGCATTGGGCCAAGCGCCACACCTTGACGGCGCGCGATGTCGAGGCGCTTTATCCGCACGCAGGCGAATTCAAGCGGGTGCGCGCGGCGGTCGATCCGAACGCGAAGTTCGCCAACGCGCATCTGGCGCAGCTGTTCGCGATAGAAGGAAACGCCGCGTGAGCGATATCGATCTGCATAAGCCGCTGATCGGCCGCCAAGGGTCGCGGCTCGCTCTCAATACGCCTGTGCTGGTCATCGATAGAGACGCGCTTCAGCGCAACATCGAGGCCATGGCTGCCTTCGCGCGCGAGCAAGGACTGATGCTTCGCCCCCACGCGAAAACCCACAAGAGCGCCGAGATCGCGCGCCTGCAGATCGCCGCCGGCGCTGTCGGCGTGTGTTGCGCGAAGCTGGGCGAGGCCGAAGCCCTGGCCGCCAAGGGCGTCGACAGCATCCTGATCACCTCGCCGGTGGTGACGCCGCAGGCGATCGAGCGATTGATCGCTCTGAACGGGCGGATCGGCGATCTACGTGTGGTGGTCGACAATCCGGACAATGCCGACGCGCTGGCCGCCGCGGCGAAGACGGCGGCGCGCAGTTTGACGGTGCTGATCGACATCGACCCAGGGATTCATCGCACCGGGGTCGCGACGCCGGAGGCGGCGGTCTCACTGGCTGAGCGCATCGCCGCGGCGCCGCCCCTGCGATATCTTGGCGTTCAATATTATTGCGGCATGCAACAGCACATCGTCTCGTTCGCTGACCGGCGCGCCGCCATCGAAGACCGCACCGCGTACCTAAAGACAGTGATCGCCGCGCTTGAGGCCGCCGGGCATGCGCCTAAAATTGTCACCGGCAGCGGCACCGGAACCCACCGCATCGATGCGGCGCTCGGCGTGTTCAACGAACTACAGACCGGCTCCTACGTATTCATGGACAAGCAATACAACGATTGCGACCTCGACGGGCAGGGCGGCAGGTTCGAGACCTCCTTGTTCGTCGACGCTCATGTCATTTCCGCGAACTCGCCTTCGATGGCCACGATCGACGCCGGCTTCAAGGCGCTCTCGACCGATGGCGGCTTGCCCGTGGTTGCCGCCGGCGCGCCGGCAAACGCCATGTTCGTGTTCATGGGAGATGAGCACGGCGGCCTGATCGCGCCCGATCATCCGTTCCGCATCGGCGACCATGTCAGCCTCACCGTGCCGCACTGCGATCCGACCGTGAACCTCTATGAGGCGTATCATGTGGTCCGCGACGGGACGCTGATCGACATCTGGCCGGTCGATGGGCGCGGGCGCTCGCGCTGACGCCGCTGGCGTCAAGTTGAGCTTTGATTGTAGGGTGGCGCTCGCGGGGTGAGCACATGGCGCGGACGCAGGCGGCCGATTATGACGAGCGGAAGGACGCGATCGTGGAGGCGGCGGCGGCGCTGTTCGCCGCGCGCGGGTTCAACGGCGCGTCCGTCGCGGACATCGCCGAACGCTGCGAGAGCTCGAAAAGCCTGATCTATCATTACTACCAGTCAAAGGAGGACATCCTCTACGACGTGATGATCAGCCACGTTCGTGCGCTGGAGCAGGCGGCGGGGGAAGCGACGGCGGGCGCCGCCGCGCCGGCGCAAAAGCTGCGCGATCTCACGCAGGCGTTCATGGCGCTCTATGTCGGCGCCGCCAATCGCCACAAGGTCCTGCTCAACGATCTCGACAAACTGCCGGACGCGCGCAGTGGCGAGATCGTCGCCGTTCAACGCGGGCTGATCGATAAGGTCGGCGAGTTGCTGGCGGCAATCGAACCGGCGCTTGCCAAGCGCAAAGGTGCGCGGGTTCCGGCGGCGATGCTGTATTTCGGCATGATCAACTGGACCCACACCTGGTTCGATCCGAAAGGCTCGATCGGTGCGGCGCAGCTGGCGGACATGGCGGTGGACATGACGCTGAAGGGGTTGTCCGGCGCCGTGAAGTGAAGCCGCTCATGGCTTCAGCCACTCCATCACCAGGAACCATGGCGCGCGGCGGTAGCGCTCGGCCTTCGGTTCGGGCGCGCCTTCGATCGGTGCCGGTTCGCTGAAGTGCGAGAGCCGTAATCCCTGCGCGAGGAAGGCCTGCATGTAGGCTTGGAGCGGGCGATGGTGGTTGACGATGCGAATGCCGCGCCACTCGGTCCAGAATCCGCGCTCGACCAGATAATGATCCACTGGGTAGCAGCGCAGCGCGCCGGTCAGATCGCGAATCCAGCCGCTCTCGGCGCCGGCGGTGTTGAAGCCGTTGAGATTGGCGACCAGCAGAGCGCCGCCGGGCTTCAGCACGCGCGCCATCTCAGCGATGCCGGCCGCGTAATCGGTAATGTCGATCAGCGACAAATAGCTGATCACCAGATCGAACGGCGCATCTTCGAACGGCAAGCTCTCGGCTTTGCCCTCGATGTAGCGGCCGCTGGGATCGCGCTCGCGCGCCGTGGCGATGAGCGCGGTCGTTGGATCGAGGCCGATAGCGGCGACGCCGTGCGCGGCCAGCATCCGGCAAAAGCGGCCCTCGCCGCAGCCGACATCAAGTACGGTGCGTGGCGTGCGCGCCAGGGCCAAGGGCAGCATGACCGGATCGAGCACGAAGCGGCGGCCGAAATCGCCGTGCTCTCCCATGTCCGCGATCCAAGCCGATGCGGAGGCATTCCAACCGTTGTCGTCCATGACCTAGACGTCGTAAGTCAGCGCCACGCCTTCTGTCACCGGCGTCGCTTGGCAGGTGAGCACATAGCCGTCCGCAAGTTCCTGCGCGCTCAGCCCGTAATTCACCTTCATGCTGACTTCGCCCGCCGTCACCTTGGCCCGGCAGGTGGCGCAAACGCCGCCTTTGCAGGCGAATGGCGCGGGCAGGCCGGCGGCGCGGACATTGTCCAGGATCGAGTGCTTGGCCGGGTCGAAGGTCACGTTCATGCGCCGGCCATTGAGCGTCACGCTCATCTTGAGGCCGGCCGCCTTCTCTTCGAGCGCGCGCGCGGCGGCCGCCTGCGCGGCCGAGAGCGGCCCGGTGGTGAAGCGCTCGATCAGGATGCGGCCCTTGTCGACGCCGCGTGCAAGCAGCGCGTCTTCGGCGGCGTCCATCATCGGTCCGGGCCCGCAAATGAAGAACGCGTCGACGTGCGCCGGCTTCACAAGCTGGATGAGCAATTCATCGATCTTGGCGCGATCCAGCCGGCCGTTGAACAGTTCGATCTCCTCCTCTTCGTCCTCAAGGAAGTGGTAGACGCTGAGACGATCGAGATAGCGGTCCTTGAGGCCGGCGATCTCTTCCAGGAACATGACGCCCGCCGAATTGCGGTTGCCGTAAAAGAGGATGAAGCGCGAGTTCGGTTCGGTCGCCAACGCCGCCTTCATCAGCGACAGGATCGGCGTGATGCCCGAGCCGCCGGCGAAGGCGACATACGCGCGCCGTGCGCCGGCGGTGAAATCCCAGCAGAAGCTGCCGTGCGGCGCCATCACGTCGAGCTCGTCGCCGGCCTTCAGTTCGTCATTGACCCAGCCGGAAAACACGCCGCCGGCGATCTTCTTGACGCCGATCTTGAGCATGCCTTCGCTCGGCGCCACGCAAACGGAATAGTTGCGCCGCACCTCTTCGCCGCCGAACGCGCGGCGGAAGGTGAGGTGTTGGCCGGCTTTGAAGGCAAACGTATCGCGCAGGCTCGCGGGCAGTTCGAAACGGACGGACACCGCATCCGGCGTCTCGCGTTTCACTTCGGCGACGCGCAGTTTGTAAAAATCGATGCTCATTAGTGGCACTTGAATCGATCGAACGGCTCCGCACAGGCCTTGCAGCGCCAAAGCGCCTTGCACGGCGTGGAGCCGAAGCGGGAGAGTTCTTCGGTATTGGACGAGCCGCAGCGCGGACATTCCGCCGCCATCTGGTTCTTCAACGACGCCGCCGGCGCGCCCTTAGGCGGCGGCGCGATGCCGTAGGCGCGCAATTTCTCGCGGCCTTCGTCGCTGATCCAGTCGGTGGACCAGGGCGGCGACAGCGTCGTTTCAATGGCGACGTGGGCGTAGCCGCCTTGATCCAGCGCCGTGCGGATCGCCCGCTCGATCGCGAGCGTCGCCGGGCAGCCGGTATAGGTCGGCGTGATCAGCACGCGCGCTTCGTTGACGTCGCGCACGATGCCGAGATCGAGCACGGAGACGCAGGGAATTTCGGGATCGGGGACGGTGGAGAGGATCCGGGTGATCCGGGTGACACACA
>LWDN01000058.1:0-5540 GCA_002083515.1 Proteobacteria bacterium HN_bin10 | reverse complement strand
TGTGTGTCACCCGGATCACCCGCAGCTGCGTGTGTGTCACCCGGCGCCATCACCACGTCGCATCCGGATAGGCGCGCTGCAGGAATTGCATGTCGCTCAGGAGGTGGCCGAGATGCTCGGAGTGGCGGCCCTGGCGTCCGCCAAGGGTTGCGCGCCGCGGCGCGGGACGGGTGAGTGTAGCCTCAGCCAACATGGCATCGATCCGCTTGTCCCACATGGCGCGCAACGCAGCCTTGTCGACGCCGGCGCCGGCGTCGATGGCGGCGGCGTCGACCTCATCCATCGCGAACAACTCATCGGTGAAGCGCCACATCCAATCGAGGCCGGCGATCATGCGCGCGCGGCTTTCTTCGGTGCCGTCGCCCAGACGCACGATCCAGTCGCCGGCCAGTTGCGCGTGATAGGAGACTTCCTTCAGCGCTTTGGCGGCGATCGCGGCGAAGCGCTCGTCTTTCACCAGCGCCATCTGTTCGAACAGCAGCACTTGATAATGCGAGAACAGGAATTGCCTTGCCATGGTCTGCGCGAAGTCGCCGTTCGGCTGCTCGACCAGCAGGCAATTGCTGAAATCCATCACGTCGCGGCGAAAGGCGAGGTGATCGGCATCGCGGCCCTTGCCTTCGATCGCGCCGGCGAGGCCGAGAAAGTGCGTCGCTTGACCAATCTGGTCGAGCGCGATGTTCGCCAGCGAAAGATCGACTTCCAGCGCGGGCGCGTGCCCGCACCATTCGCCGAGGCGCTGGCCGAGAATGAGCGAGTCGTCGCCCCAGCGCAGCGCGTATGTAGCCAGCATGTTCATCAGATGTGCGTGATGCCGTCGGGGACCTTGTAGAACGTCGGGTGGCGGTAGACCTTGTCTTCCGCCGGTTCGAACAGCGCCGCCGCGTCGCCCGGATCGGACGACACGATCTGCGCCGACGGCAGCACCCACAGGCTCACGCCTTCCATGCGCCGCGTATAGGTGTCGCGTGCGTGCTCCAGCGCCATCTTGGCGTCGGCCGCGTGCACGCTGCCGACATGGCGATGCGAAAGCCCGCCCTTGCCGCGGACGAACACTTCCCACAGCGGCCATTCTTTGCTCGGATCGCTCATCGCATCACTCCGCCGCCACCTTGGCCGCCGCGCGCTTCTCCGCATGCACGCGCGCCGCGTCGCGCACCCAAGCGCCGTCGTCCCACGCCTTCTGGCGCGCCGCCATGCGCTCCTTCGCGACCGGTCCTTCGCCTTTGACGACCGCGTAGAATTCTTCCCAATCCACCTCGCCGAAATCGTAGGCGCCGCGCGCTTCGTTCCACTTGAGCGCCGGATCCGGCACGGAGAGGCCGATCGCTTCGGCCTGCGACACGGTGATGTCGACGAATTTCTGCCTAAGCTCGTCATTGGTGTCGCGCTTGATGCGCCAGCGCATGCTCTGCTCGGTGTTCGGGCTCTTGTCGTCCGGCGGGCCGAACATCATCAAAGACGGCCACCACCAGCGGTCCAAGGCATCCTGCGCCATGCGCTTCTGCTCGGGCGTGCCGGCGGCGAGATGCATCATGATCTCGTAGCCTTGGCGCTGGTGAAAGCTCTCTTCCTTGCAGATGCGCACCATGGCGCGGGCGTAGGGGCCGTACGATGTGCGCTGCAGCGGCACCTGGTTCATGATCGCCGCGCCGTCGACCAGCCAGCCGATGGCGCCGATGTCTGCCCAGGTGAGCGTCGGATAGTTGAAGATGGTCGAGTACTTGGCTTTGGCGCTGAGCAACGCTTCGGTCATCTCGTCGCGCGTGACGCCCAGCGTCTCCGCCGCCGCGTAGAGATAAAGGCCGTGACCGCCTTCGTCCTGCACTTTGGCCAACAGGATCGCCTTGCGGCGCAAGTTCGGCGCGCGCGTGATCCAATTGCCCTCCGGCAGCATGCCGACGATTTCCGAATGCGCATGTTGTGAGATTTGGCGGATCAGCGTTCGGCGGTACGCCTCCGGCATCCAATCCTTCGGCTCGATGAATTCGTCGGCCGCAACGCGCGCCTCGAACGCGGCGAGCTTCGCTGGATCCTCGGTCACCGCTTCGGCCTTCTTCTTGCCGCTGAGATCGGTCGTGTACATCGGCTGCCCTCTTCAATCGGGGTTATAGTATTGACTGACCGAGCGGTCAATTAAATGACCGGCCCGCCGATCGTTCGCGAAAGTCCAGTGAATTCAGCAATCACGCGGCCATCGGCGGTGCGGACGCTGACCTGATAGACGCCGCTGCGGCCCGCGCGCGAGACCTCGCGGGCCTCGGCGATCAGCGTCTCTCCCGGATGCGCCGGGGCGAGAAAGGAGATGCTCGCGTTCTGCGCCACGGTGTTTTCGTTGCGCGAGTTGCAGGCATAGGCAAAGGCGGTGTCGGCGAGCGCGAAGATCATGCCGCCATGACCGATGCGGTGGCCGTTCAACATGTCGTCGCGCACCTTCATGCGAACGAGCGCATAACCCTCGCGCGCGTCATCGATGGCGATGCCCCAGGCGGGGCCAGTGCCCTCGCGCTGCAACAAAGTCTCGGCGACCCGGCGCGCGAGATTGTCCGCTTCGTTCATGGGCCTCTCGTGAATTGACCGACCATTGGTTCTATCATAGGCCACGCTGGCGTGCGAGGTGAGCCAATGGATTTCGAAACCATCCTCTATGCGAACGAAGCTGGCGTTGCGCGCATCACGCTCAATCGACCGGATCGGCTGAACAGCTTCACCGTGCAGATGCATGACGAGCTGTCGCGCGCGCTGGAAGCGGTGGCGCGAAGCGACGCACGTGTGCTGGTGCTGACCGGCGCGGGGCGCGGCTTTTGTGCCGGACAAGATCTATCCGATCGCGCCGTGGCGCCGGGCGGGGAGGGCGTCGATCTGGGTGAGTCGCTGGAGAAGCGCTACAACCCGCTGATCCGCCGGCTTACGAGTTTGGAAATGCCGGTGATCTGCGCCGTGAACGGAGTCGCCGCCGGCGCCGGCGCCAATATCGCGCTGGCCTGCGACATCGTCATCGCGGCGCGCGGCGCCAAGTTCATTCAGAGCTTTGCCAATATCGGCCTCATCCCCGATAGCGGCGGCACCTGGACGCTGCCGCGCCTAGCCGGTCAGGCGCGGGCTCTGGGGCTTGCGCTCACAGGCGAGCCGCTGCCGGCGGAACGCGCCGAAGCCTGGGGCATGATCTGGAAGTGCGTGGACGACGATAAGCTCGGCGCGGAAGTGGATGCGCTTGCGGCGAAGTTTGCGTCGGCGCCGACGAAGGGGCTGGCTGCAACGAAGAAACTCATTCGCGAAAGCGGTGCGCGCGCTTTGGCAGAGCAGCTCGACGTCGAACGTGACGCCCAGCGCGCGCTCGGGCGCACCAACGACTACAAGGAAGGCGTCGCGGCGTTTATGGAAAAGCGTGCGCCGAGGTTTAGTGGAAGCTGAGTTGGTTGGAGGTTGGAGCGCGCGCCTCCTGGCGCGCATGCGGGGCGTAGCCCCGCGCTCCATCTCTCGATGACCGGAGCGCAAACGATGAAACCCATCACCCTCCAGAACTATGCCGAAGGCAAATGGATCGCCGGCAGCGGCGGCTTCGCTGAACTGCGCTCCGCCATCGATGGCGTCGTCGTCGCGCTCACATCCTCGCAGGGGCTCGATTTCGGCGCGATGACCGCATACGCGCGCAAGGTCGCGGCCCCCAAGCTGCAAGCTATGACGTTTCATGATCGCGCCAAGATGCTCAAGGCGCTGGCCGATGCGCTGACGGCGCGAAAGGAGGAGCTCTACGAATTGAGCTACAACACCGGCGCGACAAGAGCCGACAGCTGGATTGATATCGACGGCGGCATCGGCACGTTCGCGGTCTATCAAGGTAAAGGCCGCCGGGAACTCCCGAACGAGCGCATTCTGATCGACGGCAATGTCGAAGCGCTTTCGCGCAACGGCACGTTTCAGGGTTTGCACGTTTACACGTCGCTGCAAGGCGTCGCCGTGCACATCAATGCCTTCAACTTTCCCGTCTGGGGCATGTTGGAAAAACTAGCGCCGGCGCTTCTGGCCGGCATGCCGGCGATCGTGAAGCCCGCCAGCGCCACGGCCTATCTCACCGAGGCCGCCGTCCGCATCATGCTCGACGCGAACGTGCTGCCGCCCGGCGCGCTGCAGCTCATCGTGGGCAGCACG
This sequence comes from Proteobacteria bacterium HN_bin10, assembly GCA_002083515.1. Lineage (GTDB taxonomy): Bacteria > Pseudomonadota > Alphaproteobacteria > Caulobacterales > Aquidulcibacteraceae > Vitreimonas. The sequence goes on along the minus strand of LWDN01000058.1, from coordinate 1,388 downwards.
GGCGATCTCTTCGATCATTTGACCTGCCAGGATGTCGTGTCGTTCACCGGCTCGGCACAAACTGCGGCGAAGCTCAAGAGCCACCCTGTGATCCAGCGGGAGAGCGTGCGCTTCATCGCCGAACAGGATTCGCTCAACGCCTCGGTGCTTGGTCCCGACGCCACGCCGGATTCGCCGGAGTTCGATCTGTTCATCAAGGAGGTCGTGCGCGAAATGACAGTGAAGGCGGGGCAAAAGTGCACCGCCATCCGCCGCGCGTTCGTGCCGGCGGCTCTCATCGACGCGGCGCAAGCGGCGCTCACGGCGCGGCTTGCCAAAGTCGCCATCGGCGATCCTCGTGACGAAGCCACAAAAATGGGCGCGCTGGTCAGCATCTCGCAGCGTGAAGACGTTCGCGCCAAAATCGCGGAGATCGCGCGAGACGGCGCCATTGTCTACGGCGATCCCAGCGCGACGCCGGTCAAAGCGAAGGGCGCCTTCATGTCTCCAGTGTTGATCCGCTGCGATGCGCCGCATGAGGCGCGCGCCGCGCACGACGTGGAGGCGTTCGGTCCGGTTTCGACGCTGATGCCCTATGCGCACCGTGGCGAGGTGTTCGATCTCGTCAATCGCGGCAAGGGTTCGCTGGTGATGAGCGTCTTCAGCTATGACACAACCTTCGCCGAGGACATTGTGCTCGATTCCGGCGCCTTCCACGGCCGCATCGCTTTCATCGATCGCGACAGCGCCAAGGAGAGCACCGGCCACGGCTCACCGATGCCTCATATGATTCATGGCGGCCCTGGCCGCGCCGGCGGCGGCGAGGAAATGGGCGGCATTCGCGGCGTCAAGCATTACATGCAGCGCACGGCGCTGCAGGGCCATCCGCGCGTGCTCGCAGGCGTCACCAAGCGCTACGTCACCGGCATGCCGGTAGAAGAGGCGAGCGAGCATCCGTTCCGCCGAAAGTTCCACGATCTGCCGATCGGCTATCAGCTGAAGACTAAAGCCCGCGAAATCACGCTCGACGACATCGAACACTTCGCCCATTTCACCGGCGACACCTTCTACGCGCACATGGACGAAGAGGCGGCGCGCGCCAATCCGCTGTTCGGCGGGCGCGTCGCGCACGGCTATCTGATCTTGGCGTTTGCGGCTGGGCTCTTCGTCGATCCCGATCCGGGCCCGGTGCTGGCGAACTACGGGCTCGACACCCTGCGCTTCGTCAAGCCGGTCAAGCCCGGCGATGCGATCCAGGTGGCGCTCACCGTGAAGGACAAGACGCTGCGCAAGCCGGATCAGGGCGAAGTGCGTTGGGACGTGGTGGTCACCAACCGCGAGGGCGAGACCGTCGCGGCCTACGACCTGCTGACGATGAATGCGGCATGATATGGACCGCCGGCGCCCTC
>LWDN01000057.1 GCA_002083515.1 Proteobacteria bacterium HN_bin10 | reverse complement strand
CTCGACGAGATCGAGCGCGTCGATTGGGGCCAGCACCGCATCGGCGACGAGCGCGACAAGAACCGCATCAAAGGCATGATCGAAGATCGCCCCGATTGGCTGGTCTCGCGCCAGCGCGCCTGGGGCGTGCCGCTGCCGATCTTCGTCAGCAAAAGCGACGGTTCGATCCTGCAGGACGACGAGGTCGATGCGCGCATCGTCGCGGCGATGAAGAAGGAGGGCGCTGACGTCTGGTGGGCGACGCCCGCGCAAGAATTCCTGGGCGCGACATACAAGGCCGAGGACTACGAGAAGGTCGAAGACATCCTCGACGTGTGGTTCGATTCAGGCTCGACGCACGCCTTTGTCGTCGGCAATCCCGAGGGCCCGACGCGCGCCTCGTTCGCCAATCCGGTCTCGACCATTTATCTCGAAGGTTCCGACCAACATCGCGGCTGGTTCCATTCCTCGCTGCTCGAAAGTTGCGCCACGCGCGGCAAAGCCCCCTATGACGAAGTGATCACCTATGGCTTCACCGTCGCCGAAGACGGACGCAAGATGTCGAAGTCGCTCGGCAATGGCGTCGAGCCGCAGGAAGTTGAGAAGCAATACGGGATCGAGCCGTTTCGCCTGCTGATCGCGGCGGCGGACTATCGCGACGAATTGCGTCTGGGTCCGACCATCTTGGCGCAATCGACCGAGATGTATCGCAAACTCCGCAACACTTTGCGTTATCTCCTGGGTGCGTTGAAGGGTTTCGACGACGCCGAACGGCTGCAGCCAGATCCCGGGCATCCCGGCAACAAGGATCCCGAAGCGCTGCCGCTGCTCGAACGCTGGCTGTTACACCGGCTCTACGAGGTCGATCGCACGGTGCGTTCGGCTTATGAGACCTATCAGTTCCGGATTGCGCTTTCCGCCATCGTCGAGTTCTGCAACGTCGATCTTTCGGCGTTCTACGTCGATGTGCGCAAGGACGCGCTTTATTGCGACGCGCCGTCTTCGTTCCGCCGCCGCGCCTGCCGCACGGTGCTGGACGAAACGTTCTCGCGGCTCACCGCGTGGCTGGCGCCGATCCTGCCGTTCACGGCCGAAGAGGCGTGGCTGGTGCGGTTCCCCGAAAGCGTTTCTGTGCACCTGCGCGCCTTTCCCGAAACGCCCGAGACCTGGCGTGACGATTTCGCCGGCGAAGAAATGGCGCGCTTGCGCGAGGCGCGCGCGGTCGTCACCGGCGCTCTGGAAGTGGCGCGGCGCGACAAGGTCATCGGCTCGGCGTTGGAGGCGCGCCCACGCGTGTTTGTGAAGGACGATGCGCTGCGGGCGTCGCTGCAAGCCGTCGATTTTGCCGAACTCTGCATCACCAGCGGCATCGCCATCGTTGCGGGCGAGGGGCCGGCGGACGCATTCCGCTTGGCTGAGATGTCGGGCGTTGCGGTCGTGATCGAGGCGGCGCCGGGCGTGAAGTGCGCGCGTTCGTGGAAGTATTTCGATCCGGCGACCGCCGATCCCCGTTACCCCGATATCACCCCGCGCGACGCCGAAGCGGTAGCCGCATGGGATGCAGCAAACAGGCGCTAACGGGCGACGTTGGCGAAGCACTGCCCTGGACCGTTGAGGCCATGTTGCGCCAAGCAGTAAGCGCGCTCGGTAGCGTCGACGGAGACGCTGAGGCATTGGCGCAATTGCAACCGCTGCATCTCCATGCAGTTCTGCGTGAGCGGTTCGTTGAGCAATTGGGACACGCGCCGGCGTTCGCTGTCGGCTGCGTCGGCGACAACGAGCGCGGCCAAAGTCAGCATGTGGTCGGTGACGGAGGCATATTCGGCTTGTTCGCGTCGCGCCCGCTCGCCCGGCGCCGGCGCGTCGCGTCCGGCCATGGCGTCCCAGAAGCCGCGTCCGCCGAAATCCTCGATGCGACTCATCGGCCGCGCCGACACTGGCGTGACGCGCAACCGTTCGCGCATGTCCGGCGAAAGCCGGATCGGCTCGCGGTTCGCCGCTGGCGCGGCCGCACTGCGGCGGGGCGAGTCGGCTGTGCGGGCGTAGCGATCGTAGCGCGCGCCGACCATCTCCACGCGTGCGCCGTCGGCGTTGGCGGCGTTGAGGATGAGTTGGATCGCCTGATCCGAACCTCGCGTGTCGCGGCGCACGGAATAGACGTTGTCGCGCCATTGATTGAGCAGCGGCGTGCGTCCGCTCTCGCGCACGCTGCGCTCGATTCCGGCGGCGAAAGCCGGCGATTGCGCCGCAGTGAGCGCGCCGTAGGCAATCCAGCCGCGGCTGACGCGCGCGGTGTTGTGGCGTTGCAGCCGCGCCAAGGCCGCATCGACGTCGGCGGCGCTGGCGATGTCAGACTCGAGCAAGGTGCTGACATCGTTCTGATAGAGGGCGTAGGCCTCAAGCGCGTCGTGCACATCGTCCGCACGCGCGGGCGCCGCGCAGAAAAAGGCAAGGCAAGCAAAGGCAGCGAAAAGCGTCCGCATGCCTTGAAGTCTGCACCCGTGCGGTTAAGCGGTTCGTCCAGAAGCCTGGTTAAACTAGCATGCGCCGAATCGTGTTTAAGGCGCGATAGCCAAACTCATGCACTCGCTTCGGCCAGCGAGCCTTTGGTAGGCGAGGCAACGCGCATCGTCGCTCTCGTCATGCGTTACCGCGCTCCGACTACCCTTCGACGCGCAGTAGCCCGTTTTCCGCCAGCACCTTGGCCGCATCGTGGATGCGTTCGTAGGGAAGCTTGGCGCGGGTGGCGACATCCAGGAGTGTATGTTCGCCGTCGGATTGGTTGAGCATCCAGAACACCGGCAGATTGGCGTCATAAGCTTTCTTGTCGCCGCCGATGGCGCCGTAGAGACCGCGCTTGCCGAGGTTCGGTTCGCCATGCGGCGCGAGGTTCACCGTCCTGTACTCGTTCTCGAGGATGTCGATGATCTGCAGCGTGTTCTTGTAGGATTTCTCAAGGTACTCGGGGCGGATGAAATCCATGTTGTCGGCCGACGTGTGATATTCCGGGAAGAGGCCAAAGCGCGAGCGCAGCAGCAGGCCGACATTCAGACGGAACGCCGGCGAGTTGTATTGGCGCTCATCGTAGCCGTAGGGCCAGAAATCGACGATGTTCGGGTTGGCTTCCTCGTCGCGCAAAATCTTCTCCACCGCGCGGTCGACGATAGCGTCGCCGGCCTGGCTGCGCTTGTAGGTCGGTCCGCCGGGATCGCCGACGCACGAAAGAATGAGGCCGTTCTTGATGCGCCTGATCTTGTCTTCGTTGCGCGACAGCCAGGTGATCGAGCCGATCGTGCCGGGCGCGAAGATGAATTGATAGGAATAGCGCGTCTTGCCTTTGAGCGAGGTCAGCGCCCGCGCCAAGTGGGTGTTTACGCTCATGCCCGAGCAATTGTCGTTGGCGAGCGAGGGGTGACAGCAATGCGCCGAGAAGAGAAAGATTTCGTCGCTCTCACCCTGCAGGAAGTATTCGCCGTAGGTGAGCGAACCTTTGGGATTGTGGTCTGAATCGATGAAGGCCTCGTACTCGCCGTCCGGCAGGCTCATCAACTGGTCATGGCTCATGCAGAAGCCCCAGTTAATGTTGTAATAGCTGGTCCGGTACGGGATCAGGTCGGGCTGATCCGGCATGGTGTAGATGTGTTTCTTCAGTTCCGAGAGCTGGAACTTGCCGCTGATCGGGGCCGAATAGTTAAGCACGTGCAGATTGTGCTTCTTGAAGTCGATGATCTTGTTGCCTTGCGGATCCTTGATCCAGGCGTCGCGGATGTTCCATTCCGGGGCGATGGTCCAATCGAAAGCCTGGGTGCCGGACGGCACTTCATGAATCTGAAGATCGATCTTCTGATTGATGTGGCTCAACGTCTCGCGAACGCCGTTGCCCGAAATTGACCGGCAGATCGGGTAGAGCGTGTTGGCGAAATCCCACAGTTCCTGGCCGATCCCCGGCTGGTAGAGCTTCTGGACGACGGACTCACGGATCATGGGCATCGTTCGGTTTCCTAAATCGCGACTGGAGCGTCTCTTGCCGGCGCGCCTAGCAGGTATCGGGCCGCAGCAGCATGCGCCGCGGGGTGCGTCGGAGGGACGTTCCAAATTTTGTCGGGATTTTCCAGGTGCCGCTCGCGGGGGCTTTTTGTCAAGCCAGACTCTGCTGGCGCCGGTCGTTGACGGGAGCGGTAATTGGTGCGCGTAACTTTGCCGGCGCGGCACGGAGGTTGCAGCCTTAACGGCCGGCGCGAAGGGCGCGCTCTACCCGGCGGGCAGGGATCATGAAGGTCGTTCTATTCTGCGGCGGTTTGGGCACGCGCATCCGCGAGTACTCCGAAAGCGTGCCGAAGCCGATGATTCCGATCGGCCACCAGCCGATCCTCTGGCACGTGATGAACTATTACAGCCAGTACGGGCACAAGGATTTCGTGCTCTGCCTCGGCTACAAGGCCAACACGGTTAAGGACTTCTTCCTTAACTACAAAACCCAGACCTACGGCGACTGCATCGTCCAAGGCGCCAAGATCGAGATGCTCGGACCGCGCGAAGAGGATTGGCGCGTCGCCATGATCGACACCGGCGTTTGGCGCAATATCGGCAGCCGCCTTTGGGCGGTGCGCGATCACGTCAAGAACGAGGAGATGTTCCTCGCCAATTACAGCGACGGCCTCTCCGACGTGAACCTCGACGACATGATCTCGAAGTTCAAGAAGAGCGACAAGGTGGCGTGCTTCCTGGCGGTGCACCCGCCGGTGACCTACCACCTTGCCGATATCGCCGATGACGGTCGCGTCAACCGCTTTGTCACGTCGGATCGCTCCGAGATCTGGATCAATGGCGGCTACTTCCTGCTTAAGCCCGAAATCTTCGACTACATGAACGACGGCGAAGAGCTGGTGGTCGAGCCGTTCGAGCGGCTGATCAAGGAAAACAAGCTGATGGCTTACAAGCACACCGGCTTCTGGCGCTCGATGGATACGCTGCGCGATCGCCAAGTGCTCGAGGACATGATGGAAAAGGGCGAGACCCCCTGGAAGGTCAACGGCAACGGCAAGAAGCCGAAATAACATGCTGGCGCTCGACCTCGCTCGGCCGGGCAAAGCGCTGCGCGTGCTGGCGCTCGGCGCCCATTCCGATGACATTGAGATCGGCGCGGGCGGCACGCTTCTTTCGTGGATCCAAGCTGGTGCGGAAGTCTCGGTCGATTGGTGCGTGCTGAGCGCGCCGGGGGAGCGAGCGGGCGAGGCGCGGGCGAGCGCGATGGAGTTCCTCACCGGCGCGGTGCGCGCCGATGTTCACCTTGGCGATTTCCGCGACGGTTACTTTCCGGCCGAACGCAATGCAGTGAAGGATTGGGTCGAAGCGTTGAAGCGGCTGGAGACGCCGGACGTCATCTTGTGCCATCAGCGCGACGACGCGCATCAGGACCATCGGCTGGTGTGCGAATTGGCGTGGAACACATTCCGCGATCATCTGATCCTCGAGTACGAAATTCCGAAATGGGATGGCGATCTGGGCCGGCCCAATCTCTACGCGCCGCTCTCAGAGGTTGTGTTGGCGCGGAAAATCGCGCTCCTGCACAAGCATTTCGGCACCCAGCGCTCGAAGGCCTGGTTCGACGAAGAGACGTTTCGCGGGCTTGCGCGCCTGCGCGGCGTCGAATGCCGCGAGCGCTACGCAGAAGCCTTCTATGCGCGCAAACTGCTGTTGAAATAGGGACGGACGATTATGGCTCATCGCGGCTTCGAAAAATCCAACGCGCTGCGCGCGCGGGGCCAAGCGCTCATTCCCGGCGGGTGCCACACTTATGCCAAGGGCGACGACCAGTACCCGCTGCTCGCGCCGGGCCACATCGTGCGCGGCAAGGGTTGCCGCTCCTGGGACGCCGACGGCAACGAATACATCGAATACGGCATGGGCAATCGCGCCGTCACGCTGGGGCATGCGTACGAACCGGTGCTGGCGGCGGTGCGCGCCGAGCTTGAGAACGGCGTGAACTTCGTTCGACCGGCGGCGATCGAAGTGGCGGCGGCGGAGAAATTTCTCTCGATGATCCCCAACGCCGAGATGGTGAAATTCTCCAAGGATGGTTCGGACGCTACGTCCGGCGCCGTGAAGATTGCGCGCGCCTACACCGGGCGCGACTACATCGCCATCTGCGGCGACCACCCGTTTTTCGCCGTCGACGATTGGTTCATCGGCTCGACCCCGATCAATGGCGGCGTGCCGAAGGCGATCAGCGATCTGACACTGAAGTTCAAATACAACGACATCGAAAGCGTGAAGGCGCTGCTGGCGCAGTATCCGGGCAAGATCGCCGGCTTCATCATGGAGCCGACGCGCGGCGTTGATCCGAAGGACAACTTCCTGCACGAAGTGAAGCGGTTGGCGCACGAAGCCGGCGCGCTCTTCATCCTCGACGAAATGATCTCCGGCTTCCGCGTCCACGAGTTCGGCGCCCAGCACATGTACGATATCGACCCCGATCTCTCGACCTGGGGCAAGGCCGTCGCCAACGGCTTCTCGGTGTCGGCGCTCGCCGGCAAGCGCGAATACATGCGCCTGGGCGATCTGGTTCAGTGGGACAAGCCGCGCGTGTTTCTGATGTCGACGACGCATGGTGGGGAGACCCACGGCCTCGCCGCGATGATGGCGACGATGGACGTTTACAAAAATGAACCGGTGATTGAGCACATGATCCGCGCCGGAAAGCGGTTAATGATCGGTATAGAGCAGGCGGCGCGCGCCTGCGGCGTTCATGAACACGTAACGGTCTCCGGCATGCCCTCGAACGCGGTGTTCGGGACCACTGGCCCTGACAAAAAGCCGAGCCAGGCTTATCGCTGCGTGCTCTTGCAGGAATTGATCAAACGCGGGGTGTTGGCGCCGTCGATTGTGGTGTCCTATTCCCACAAGGACGATGACATCGACCAGACCATCGAGGCTTTCGCCGGGGCGATGGAGGTTTATGCCCGCGCCTTGAGCGATGGGGCGGAGAAGTTTCTGGTCGGTCCGCCGTCGGACATGGTCTACCGGACGTTCAACAAGCGTCCCGAGGGCGCCGCCAACGTGGTCTGAGGGGCCAATCGTCGTTCTCCCTTAACCACAGTGCGGCATTTTTCGTCTCCGGTCATTGCCGCGCGGGCTCGTCTGGCGCGACACTCTGAACTCGCGGAGCCTGAACATGAGCGCGCTTGCTGTTAATCAATCGGTCACCGTATTTCTCGCCGCGCGAGCATCTTGTTGCGATGTGGGCGCAGTGCGCCAAACGCTTGGCCCTGAATTCGCGCCTTGGCCCGAGGCCGGGACGCGCAGACGCGGGGTCAGTCCATTGCGCATCAATCCTTTTGTTTCCTTATTCGCGGCGTCGCTGGTGGCGCTGTTGCCAGTCCATGCGATGGCGCAGACGCAAGCGAGCAGCGATCCCAATCGCCCGGTTTCCGTGCGCGACCGCGACCGGCCTGAATATGACGCGCCGGGGCGGCGCCTGGGCACGTTCAACCTCAACGCGTCGCTCGATCTGGCCATCGCCAGCACCGACAATCTGTTCGCTGCTCCGGACGGATCGCCGAGCGATGTCGACGACATCATCTACACTGTGGCGCCCACGGCCAGGCTGGAATCTGACTGGTCGCGTCACATGGTGGCGTTCGAGGCCGGCGCTACGCTGCGCAGCCACGAGGACTTCTCCAACGAGGACGCCGACGATCATTACGTCCGCGCCCAGGGCCGCTTCGATATCGGCGAGGCGACCGAGCTTCGCGGTTCGGTGCGCTCCGCCCACCAGGTGACGCCGCGCACCGACCCGGATTCGCCCTTCATCGGCGATCCGGTCGAGTACGATCGCGTCGACACCGGCGTTGGCGTGTCGCATCGCTTCGCTCGCTTCAGGGTGAGCGCCGACGCGGTGCAAAGCGACTTCGATTATGACGGCGCGCAGAACTTCCGCGACAACGAGGAAAGCGCGCTGCGCGGACGCCTCGATGCCGAGCTCTCGCCGCGCCTTGGCTTGATGCTGCAAGCCAGCACCGACGAGCGCGACTACAAGAACTCGCCGCAATTCGATTCCGAAGGCCAATCCTATCTGGCCGGTCTGACGCTCGATACCGATCTGATGCGTGGCGAATTGGCGGTCGGCCAGTTCGAGCGCGAGTACGCGGGCGTGGCGCAGACATTCGATGGCGTCGCCATTGCCGCCAACGTCGAATGGTATCTCACCGAACTCACGACGCTCACTTTGGACGCCCGCCGCGACGCCGACGATCAGATCGGCGCGACCTCGGGCGAGCCCTACATCACCCAGGAGTATGGGGCGCGGGTCGATCACGAACTGCTCCGCAACGTCATTCTGAGCGGCGCCGTGCGCATGGGCGACCGCGACTACGAGACCATCGCTCGCGAGGACGAGTACGTCGAGTGGGAAGCCGGCGTGGACTACATGCTCAACCGTAATGCGGTCGCCCGCTTCCGCTACGAGCATGATGAAGTTGATTCCCCCGCCTATCGCGACTACGAGGCCAACAGGTTCACAATTGGTCTGACGCTTCGCCTCTAGGAGGCGGCGCAGGCCCGGCGACCGGCGAGGTCAGGCATGCCTGCGGGGGGATCCAAGGCCAAGCGCCCGCCAGGGCCGCCCAAAAAAAGCGCCGCGCGGCAACGCGCGGCGCAAGCCATTTCAGTCACCGACGCCTTGGCAGAAGCCGCCTGGGCCGAGGCCGACGCAGCGCTGGCGCAGGCGCTGGCCGATTTTGACGAAGCCGAGACCGCCCTGACCAAGGCCGCGCGCGCCGATGCCATTGAACGGCTCGGTCAAGCCTTGGCGCGGGTGGGCCGCAAGCGCGGCCTGACCCGTGTGGGTGCTTTGGGCGAGACGGCAGCCTTCGACGCCCGCCAGCACGAACTGAACGCAGCCGTGGCGCAGGCGCCGAAAGCCGTGCTTATTCAGGCGCGAGGGGTCATGCGCGGCGGTGAACTCCTGGAGAAGGCGCGGGTGGTCCCGGTGGAAGCTAAGAAGAAGCGGCCATGAGCGACTGGACGCTGTGCATCGATTTCGGCACCGCGTATTCCAAGGCGGCGGCGGCGCCCGCGGGCGCGTGGTCGCGCTTCGACCCGGCGCAGGTGCGGCCGCTGATGCTGAGTGCGCACGAGGGGCAGGGCAGCGCGTTCCTGCTCGACAGCGCGATCTTCGTCGATGACGACCGCGTCCTGTTTGGCCGCGCGGCGATCGCGCAAGCCAACGCACAAGCCGATACCAAACGCAGCGCGCTTCGATCTTTTAAGACCCTGCTCAGCGTCAGCGATCTCGATCGGGCGCTCAACACCAACGCGCCGGCGACAATCGATCCGCATCGCATCTTCCAGATGCGTGACCTGATCGTGCTTTACCTGGCCTATCTGCTTGCCTCGATCGATCGCGCCGCCGCCAGCGACACGATGTTGGCCCAGGCCGAACTGACTAATCGCCGCTACGCCGCGCCCGCTTGGCGCAGCGGCGACAGCGCCGGCATGCACCAGGTGATCGTCAAGTTGTTCGGCGAGGCCGAGGCGTTTCGCGCCGCCGTCGGCAAGAAATTGCTGGCGCCCGAGGGCATGTCGCTGCGTACGATCAGCGACGCGCTGCCCAAGGCGATGGATCAGGCCGCGCCGCAGGACATGGGGTTGGTGTTCGAGGCGACAGCCGCGGCGGCATACACGTCCGTGGGGCTGGAGCAGAGCGCCTCGCACATGATCGTGGTCGATATGGGCGCTGGCACCACCGACATCGCCGCGTTGGCGCGGCTGGGGCCCCGCGCGTTCGAGTTGCCGGAGGCGCGCGTCACCCTCAAACAGGCCGGCGATTTCATTGATCGCGTCATCGCCAACCGGGTGCTCGACACGGCGAAATGGGCGCGCAGCCGGGAGCAGAAGACCGAGCTCTGGACCGTGCTGATGCGCCAGATCGGCGACATCAAGGAAACCATCTTTGCCGATGGCCGCGCCACTCTGCGCAATCAGGGCCGCAGTATCTCATTGTCGCAGCGTGACATCGAACAGGACCGGGATTTTCGCGAGTTCGTCAAGGCGCTGCGCGAGGCTTACGATCACGCGCTGGCGGTGGTGCGTGACGACGCGCAGGCGCGCGGGCGCTCGGAGGTGCAGGCGATCGCGGTCGGCGGCGGCGCCTCGGCGCCGTTCATCCAGGACCTCATTCATCGCAAGGCCGGATCGACGCGCCCGCGGGTGACCCCGAGGCCGGCGACGCCGGACTGGGCGCGCGGCGGCGTCTTCAAGGGCAATCTGGCGCCGGTGTTTCCTCAGCTTGCCATCGCCATTGGCGGGGCGTTGGCGCCGGATGCCATGCTGGCCGCGCGCAGCGGCGTCACTCGCCCCGCAAACGACCGAAGCGATACTCGGGCGGGACGCGATTGACGTAGACGCCGGTCATCGCGCCTGGCTGGCGTTGCAGGCAACCCATGGCGCGGCGAATGGCGTTGAGCGGCGTCTGATCCCAAGCGGTCACCAGCACGATTCTATCGGCCAGCGCGGCGATAGCCGGGCCGTCGGAGGTTGCCAGCACCGGCGGGCAATCCAGGACGATGAGGTCGTAATGCTCGCGCAGGTTCGCGAGCAGACGCTGGAGGCCGGCGGCAGCGTCGAGATTGCGCCACTTGCCTGTCGGCCGCGGCGCCGGAATGAAGTGCAGACCAATCTCATCTTCCTCGCCGACAAACGCCTGCCAGCGATCAGGCGCGGCGCAGGCGTCGAGCAGGCCTTCGTCGGGGTCGAAGCCAAGTTTTCGCGTGAGCGAGCGGCGACGCAGATCGCAATCGATGACGACGACGTTGCGGCCCTGCTGCGACGCGCTGATCGCGGTGCAGAGGGCAGCCGTGGTCGAGCCCTCATCGGGGACGGACGACGTGAACGCGACAATGGCGTCTTTGCTCACCGACGCTTGCAGATCGCGGAACGCGGTGGCGAACGGAGAAGCTGGCAGCAGGGCCAGACAGCCGAGCGGCGTGCGCTTGTCGGGTGGTAATTGCCGCAGCGTGCGCGGCGTCAGCTCAGGCGCCGCCCCCAGGATGGCGTAGCCGCGATGCTTGCCGAAACTCGAAAGCGAGGTGACGGTGTTGCGGCTCAGCTCGCGCGTCAGCGCCACGGCGAAGCCGGCAGCGAAGCTGAGCGGCAGCCAGAATGTAGCGGAAGGCAGAAGCGGCACGCCGCCGGTCCAGTCGAAGGCGAGGCCCGCGCCTGCAATCACGATCGTGACGGCGGCAAACAGCAACCACTGACGCTTGAGGCCGCGGCGCAAGCGCGCCAGCGCAAGCGACCGCGATGGCCGCCGCCTGAGCGTCGCCGCGCCCAGCGTGCCGGGCTCATAGCGCGGCCGGTCGCCACTCAAGGGTGCCGTCACCTATCCATCCTCTCTGGCCCGCAGGGCGCATCACGCGCCCCCGGTCAGATCCCCAAGTCCACAGCCCTCATACCGCAAACTTCGGCAATTTCGACCCCGATTGTGAGTCTGTGAAGCAATCGAACGGGGAGGTTGATTGCGATCAATACACCTTGTGAATGGGTAAGCTGGTTGCAGTTTGCGGTCGTTGGCCCCTAATCTCTCTGGAAAGCCAAAATAACGATGCTCATTCAACTCCCCAGCGGCCGACCCGACCAACCAGGGCAACAGCCCGGTGAGCAACCGGGAGCTGGGTTCGAAGCGGGGCTGCGCCGCGATCTCGCGAGCGCGCCGGTTGTGTCCTACGACGCCGTGCTCGGCGGCGTGATGAAGCGTGCGCTGGATCTCGCACTTACGCTGATCACAGCGCCGATTTGGCTGCCTTTGCTCGGCTTAGCGATGTTGTGGGTGAAACTCAGCGGCCGGACGCAGATGCTGAGCGCGACCGAGTGCATCGGTTATGGCGGGCGCGGGTTCAATCGCCTGTCGCTGCAAGTCGCCAAGCAAGCCGTTACGACCGCACGCTCAAAATGGAGCGATGCCTTCGAGCGCTTGCCGGAATTGTTGAGCGTGGTGCGTGGCGACATGGCCTTGGTTGGGCCGCGGCCGCTCTCGCGCGCGGAGCTCGAACCTCTGCGCTCGGCGCGGCGCTACTATCTGAGCGCCCGCCCTGGCGTTGTCGGCGTCGCCACGTTGATCGGCACCAACGATCCGAGCCAATACAAGATCTACGCAATGTCCTGGGAGGTTGTGACCGACGCGCTCATCCTGTGGGACGCGCTGCGCTCGCTGTGGACGCGGCAGGATCGTTTCAAGCCGAGCTTCGCGCGCGGCGAACCGGATCAGAGCACCAGCGGCGTGGTCGTGCGCCGCGCCGAAGACTAAAGCTTCACGAAACGCTGTAATAGGACTTGGATTCGTTGAAATAGAGCGAGTCCGCGTAGGATTGCCAGCGCGGGCGCACATAGTTCAGCGCGATGCCCAGAATATTGCCGCCGGCGCCTTCGGTCTGAGTCACGGCCGCGCGCATCGCGCCAATGGCGGTGCGCCCAGCGCGTGCGACCAGCACGGTGGTGTCGGCGCGGCCAACCACGATGCGGGTTTCAGCTACGGCCAAGATCGGCGCGCAATCCAGGATGACGAGATCGTAGTGGGCGCGCAGATCGTCGATCAGCTTGCCCATCGCGTCGGAGCCGAACACGTCTCGCGGTGTGAAGCCGGAGGCGGCGATCGGCAAGATGTGCGCTTCGGAATTCGGATCGCGGATGATGGCGGAGCGCCACGGCGCCTCGCCGGCCAGCACTTGCAGGATGCCGACGTCGGTTTCGATATCGACGACGTCGTTGATCGATTGTTTGCGCAGATCGCAATCGACCACGCACACACGCTGGCCCGACATTGCCGCGACGCGCGCCAGGCACATGGAGATGGTGGTTTTGCCTTCGCCAGGCGTGGCGGAAGTAACGGCTACGACCTTCGACGTGAGATCAGGACGCGAATAGACGATGACGGTGCGCAGCACGCGGAGCGACTCGGTGAAGGCCGACATCGGCCGCCCGACCAGATAGCCGGAGGGATGGCGTTCGGCCGGGGGAAGCTGGCGCATCATGCGCTTGGAGATCGTCGGGATCGAGGTAACCGCCGGCACTCCGACTTTCGCCTCAAGATCGTCGGCGTTCTTCACCGACTGATCGAACAATTCCGCGATCATGCCGGCGAGCAGGCCGAGCCCCAGACCCACGGCCAGCATGAGCAGCAGCGCCACGCGCAATTTCGGCGACGATGGCGAAGCGGGGAGTGCGGCGCGCGACAACAGCTGGGCGCTGGGCGCATTGAGCTGGGTCTGGTCGGCCGAGCCCTGCGAACGCTGCAGGAATGTTTCGTAGAGGTCGCGCGCGGTCTGCGCTTCGGCTTCGAGGCGGCGAATTTGCTCGGCCACATCCTGACCGGAATTGATAGGCGCGCGCGGTTGGCTGACGGTGGGACGTGTCGTCGCCTGTAAGGACTGCAGGCGCGCCCGCGCGCGAGAAACCTCGGCGGTCAGATTGCCGGAGATGCGTTCGATTTCACGCTCGATCTGCGCGTCGAGATCGCGGCGCTCGGTCAGAATGGCCTGCACCGCCGGGTGGGTCGGCAGATAGCGGTTCTCGAGATCGGTTTGGCGGCTCACGATGTCGGCTTCGCGCTCGCGCAGCGCGCTCATCGCCGGCGAACCGAAGGCGCTGGCGATGGCCTCGATCGAGGCGCCGGACGAGCGCATGTCGCGGAACTGGCGCAGGCGCGCCTCGCGCTCGGAAAGTTCTGCTTGCGCGGCCGGGATTTGCGCCTGGAGGTCTTCCGGCGCCGAGGCGACGACATAGTCTGGGGAGTCGACGCCGGCCTGGGCGCGGAGGGCATTCAACGCCTCTTCCTTGGCCTGCGCGTCCTCGCGCAGTTCCGCCAGACGGCGTGACAGCCAGGAATTTTCGCTGAGCGCGTTGGCGCCCATGTTTATTTGGCTGGCGATGTAGACGTCGGCGTAGGTGTTCGCGAAGAGCTGCGCTTGTTCGGCTTCCGGCGCGCGGGCCTTGATCTCGATGATCTGCGAGTTCGGCCGCACGTCGACGCTGATCGCTTGGGCGAGGTCTTCGGCCAGCCCCGGCACTTCCGCGCCCTCAGCCTGCAGACCCAGCGCGACGCCAAGCTCGTTCATCAGCGCCGGCGAGCGCAGCAAGGCCAGTTCGGCCTCCAGCGCCGTCATTTGCTGTGGCGCTGCGTTCGACGGCGGTTGATTGACCATAAGCAGCGCCGTCGCCGAGTAGGAGGGCGGCTGCAGCATAATGAATGCGAACGTCGCCAACGCCGAACCGAGGCCGAGCCCAGACACCAGCCAAGCGCGCCGGCGCAGCATGTTGATGGCTGCAGTGAGGCCGATCATGTCGGCGAGCCCGCGCGGCGCATGCCTGCGCGTCGGGATCGCGATCGGCTCCTTGTTCATCATATTCATCTGGCCCACGCGCAGCCTACGACGTCCTTAAGGACCTAACCATGCACGCTTCGCGCCGTAGCCCCGGTGGCCGCTAGAAGATGCGCTCGCCGATGCGGACGGTATCGCCAGGCAGAACCGGCGTAGCGACCGTCAGCGGATACGAGCGCTCGACGTTCTCGTTAGCGTGGCGGATGAAGACGCGGCCCCGATTGGCGCGATAGGTGAACCCGCCTGCGGTGGCGACTGCATTGAGCACCGTCAAACTGGCCGAATAGGGGTAGGTCCCCGGCCGCTGAACTTCTCCGAGGATGAAGAAGGGCCGGTAATTGGTGACTTCGATGCTGACGCTCGGCGCGCGCAGATAGGTGGCGAGCGCGGTCTGCAGCGCGGTGGTGAATTCCGGCACCGTCAGGCCGCCAGCCTGAATCGAACCGACCAGCGGGTAGGCGATCGTGCCCTGCGCGCCCACGGTGAAGGGGCCGGTCAATTCCGGCTCGTTGAACACGGTGACCCTGATCTGGTCGCCCGGACCCAGCCGGTACTCGACCGGCTCGGCGGCTGCCTCGCCCGTGGCCGGCGCCATGGTGGTACAGGCCCCCAGCGCGGCGGCGCCTGCGCCCAAGGTAAGGGTCCGCAGGAACGCGCGGCGGCTGTGCCAGATTGGCGATGTCATGGATGCGATCCTCGCTCGGGTTCCTACGCTATCGGCCGGAGGAAGCAAGGCGGGGGCCAGGGCCGTTGGCAGCGCAACGAACAGTCGCGGGAGGGCGCGGCGCGAGGTCCGCTTGTTCGCACGCGCGGCGCGGTTTACACCCCCCGCGACCACATCAGGAGACGCGGCATGGCGCAGAGCGGGGCGCACGGGAACATGGATATCCAGGACCAGAAGTCGACCTTCCACGGCTTCCTCATGGCGACGGTCTGGAGCTGCGGGCTGATCGCGCAATTGGTCGGCTTGCTGACCTTGGCGTTTGCCATCGGCGCCGGCTGGTGGCCGGGCTATGTCGTGTTCGTGCTTGTGGGCATCGCCGTCGGCATGGCGTTCCGCCTTTCCGGCGTTTACTGGGCGATGCAAGTGGCGCTCTGGATATTGCTCGGTTTGGGCGGGCTGATCGTGCCGGCGCTTTCCGGCGGCGCGGGCTGAAGCGTTGAAGATCGCCGTCCTCAAGGAAAGCGCGCCCGGCGAGACCCGGGTGGCGGCCACGCCGGAGACGGTCAAGAAAATGGTTGCCTTAGGGCATGCCGTCAGCGTCGAATCCGGCGCGGGTGCGCGCGCGAGCTTTTCCGACGATCTCTACAAGGCTGCCGGCGCAGAAATCAGCGCCGACGGCGGCGTTGGCGGCGCCGACCTCGTCTTGAAAGTGCGCCGGCCGAACGATGACGAAATCGGGAAGATAAGGGCCGGCGCCGGTTTCTGCGCCTTGCTTGAACCCTACGGCGATCGGGGCGTCATTGATGCGCTGGCCAAAGCCAAGATCGATGCGCTGGCGATGGAATTCATCCCGCGCATATCGCGCGCGCAATCGATGGATGCGCTCTCCAGCCAGGCCAACCTCGCTGGTTATCGCGCCGTGATCGAGGCTGCGGCGCTCTATGGCCGCGCGTTCCCGATGATGATGACCGCGGCTGGCACGGTCGCCGCCGCCAAAGTGTTCATCATGGGCGTCGGCGTCGCCGGCTTGCAGGCGATCGCAACCGCGCGCCGCTTGGGCGCGGTGGTGAGCGCCACCGACGTGCGCCCTGCAACAAAGGAGCAGGTGGCTTCGCTCGGGGCCAAGTTCGTCGCCGTCGAGGACGAAGAATTCAAACAGGCAGAGACCGCCGCCGGCTATGCCAAGCCGATGAGCGCCGAATACCAGGCCAAACAGGCCGTGCTGGTCACCGAACACATAGCCAAGCAGGACATCGTCATCACCACCGCGCTGATCCCGGGGCGACCGGCGCCGGTGCTGGTCACCGAGGCGCAGGCCAGATCGATGCGCCCAGGCTCGGTGATCGTCGATCTGGCGGTGGCGCAGGGCGGCAATTGCCCGCTGTCGAAGCCCGATGAACTGGTCGAAGCCGGCGGCGTCAGGATCATGGGCTTTACCAATCTTCCGGCGCGGTTGGCGTCGGACGCGTCCTCGCTCTACGCCAAGAACCTGCTGGCGCTGTTGCCATTGCTGACCGACAAAGAAACCAAGGCCTTCGCGCCGGCTTGGGACGATGAAATCGTGCAGGGCGCGATGCTGAGCCGGGGCGGCGCGCTCGTGCATCCGCATTTCGCGCCCCAGAGCGCTAAGGTCGGCGCGGCATGAACGACGTCGAATTCGCCAAGCGCTATTACGAAGCGTGGAACAAGCGCGATCTTGACGCCATCCTGGCGCTCTATGCCGACGATATCGAGTTTTCGTCACCCTATATCGCGGCGCTCGGATTCTCGCCCGACGGCGTCATCCACGGCAAGGATTTGCTGCGCCTTTATTTCGAGAAGGCGCTCGAGCGCGCGCCGCAGCTCACCTTCACGCCGGAAGCGCTGTGCGTCGGCGCGCGCGGTCACACGTTGATCTACCGCAACCATCGCGGCGAACGCGCTGCGGAAACGCATGAAATGGATGGCGTCGGCCTCGTCATCCGCGCCGACGCGACCTACAGTACCGAGTAGGTACGCACAAAGGGAGCGCCCAAATGGCCGGTTTCGTTCGCAGCGCTTTGTTTGCGGCGCTTCTTGTCGCGACGCCTGCGGCTGCCCAAACAGCAAGCCAGGCGCAGGATCTGAGCAATTGCGCCGGTGCGGTGGCCGCGCACGCCGGTCTCGACGTGCTGAGCTTTCCGAACGGCGCGTCCGGCGAATGGGCGCCAGTGCTCGGCGCCATTCTCGAACGCCTCAATCGGGAAGAGGGCGTCGAGGGCATGACCGGCCGCTACGCCGCCAGCGCCGCCAAGGGATATTGGTTGGAGCAATCGGCCGCCGCGCGCGCCAGAGTAGCCAACGAATGTCGCGCTCGTTTCGGATCGTAGCGCTCGCCACCTTGCAGTTGACCTGACGCGAATTCCGCCTCTTAGTCCTTCCGAAATTTGCTCAGAGGACCCCATGGAAGCGGTCGATCCGTTTGTCTTCTATCTCGCCATCTTCGTGCTGGCGATTTTCGTCGGCTATTACGTCGTCTGGTCGGTGACGCCGGCGCTGCACACCCCGCTCATGGCCGTCACCAACGCCATCTCGTCGGTGATCATCGTCGGCGCGTTGATCGCGGCGGGCGCGGGCGCGCTGAGCGATGGCGGCTGGATCGCCAAGGGCGCCGGCGGCCTTGCGGCGGGCTTGGCCGCAGTGAACATTTTCGGCGGTTTCCTCGTCACCCAGCGCATGCTGGCGATGTATAAGAAGAAAGAGAAGAAGTGACGTGACGCCGGCTGACTGGCGCGCTCTGATAGAGGCTTACCTCGACGGTCGCTTGTCGGCCGAGGCGTTCATGCGCCGATTCATCGATGGCTGGCGGACTTCGGGCGGCGCCGTTCCGCGCGCCATCGCCGGTCTGCAATCGACGGTCGAGGCGTTCGAGGCCGATGTCCTCGACGCAGGCCAAGACGGCGAAGTTAGCGACGACGAATTGCGTCAAGCCGCCCAGCGCGCCCTCGCCAATCTCGAAGAAGAGCCCGCCGTCGCGCCGCACACGTTCGACCGCACGCGCGCCCGCGAGGATATGAGGCGCTTCCAGCTTCAATTTCGCGGCTGCGCCGGGGTTGGCTGTGTGTTGGCGCTGATTTGGGTTGGGCTTTGCGTGCTGCAGATTAATTTCGTGATCGAGTGGATCCACGCCAATGTCATTCCCAACGTTTGGCTATCGGCGCTGATCGGCTTCTTCCTGGCTTGGGTTCCGATCGTCGGCAATGTGCTCGCGTTCTTGGGCGCCACCGCGGCCGGTTGGCCCGCGTGGGTGGCGGCTATCGTCTTCTTCGCCGCGCCCGCGGTGACCATTTTTTCCGGCTGGTCGCGCTATCGCCGATCCGGGCGTTGACTTAGCGTGAGGGAAGGAAGATTCTGCTAGGGCACATGGCTACGCTGCTTGAGATCGCACTGGAAACCATCCGAAATCGCCGCGGCGAGTTCGAAGCGCGCTACGGGATTCGCTTGCTCGGCGTCGTTGGCTCGGTGGCCCGCGGCGAGGAGCGCGCCGACAGCGACGTGGATATCACGTATGAGATCGTAGATCGGACAGACCTCTTCAAATTGTCGGACGCGGAACACGACCTCGCCGCCATCTTGGACCGCGCCGTCGATCTGGTCGATCGCGACGGCATGCGCCCGGCGGCGCGCGCCTATATCGAACGTGATCTGGTTCGCGCGTGATTGACGCGCACACTCGCATCTTGCTGGAAGACATGCGTGATCACGCAAATGACGCGTTGAACTATATCGGCGGGCTCGACGTCGAGATTTTCTCGGAGACCCGTGTCATGATCCATGCTGCGACGCGCGCGGCTGAAATCGTCGGAGAAGCGGCCTCGCAGATCAAGTCGGATGTTCGGCAAGCTAATCCAAGCATACCGTGGCGCCGCATTATCGACATGCGCAACAAGCTCATTCACGGCTATCGATCGCTCCAGCCAAAGACGCTGTTCGAGACGATTCATAACCATTTCCCGCCCTTGATCGCAGAGATCGAGCGGCTGTTGAACGCCAATCCTTAGGGGCTGACATGAACGCCGATCTCGCCGCACTGCTCTATCTCGTTTCCGGGGTGCTCTTCATTCTGGCGTTGCGTGGGCTTTCGAGCCCCGAGAGCAGCCGTCAGGGCAACATTTTCGGCATGATCGGCATGGCCATCGCCATCGGCACGACGCTGTGGCTGGTCAGCCCCGACGCAACCACCTGGGCGATCATCGTCGCCGCCATCGCCATAGGCGGCGGCGTCGGCGCGATGATCGCGCGCTCGATTCAGATGACGCAGATGCCGCAGCTGGTGGCGGCGTTCCACTCGCTCGTCGGTCTCGCGGCGGTCGCTGTTGCGGCGGCGGCGTTCTACGCGCCGGAGAGTTTTGGGATCGCCGAGGAGGCGGTCAACAACACCTTCAACGCGCGCCAGCCGATCCACATGCAATCGCTGATCGAGCTTTCGCTCGGCGCCGCCATTGGGGCCGTCACCTTCACCGGTTCGGTCATCGCCTTCGCCAAGCTCAACGGCAATATGAGCGGCGCGCCGATCATTTTGCCGGCGCGGCACCTCGTCAATATCGGCATTGGCGTCGCCATCGTGGCGCTCATCGTCATGATGATCCAAGCCCACGGCACAGTTGAGTGGCACTTTTGGGCGCTCGCCGCGCTCTCGCTGCTGATCGGCGTGCTGCTGATCATTCCGATCGGCGGCGCCGACATGCCGGTCGTCGTCTCGATGCTGAATTCGTATTCCGGTTGGGCCGCCGCCGCGCTCGGCTTCACGTTGGAGAACGTGGCGCTGATCATCACCGGCGCGCTGGTGGGCTCTTCGGGCGCCATCCTCTCCTACATCATGTGCAAGGCGATGAACCGCAGCTTCATCAGCGTTATCCTCGGCGGCTTCGGCGCCGCCGACGGCGCGACCGCGGCGGGCGGCGGCGTGCAGCGCGGCTACAAGGCCGGGAGCGCCGACGACGCCGCCTTCATCATGAAGAACGCCTCGAAGGTCATCATCGTCCCGGGTTACGGCATGGCGAGCGCGCAAGCTCAGCACAGCGTGCGCGAAATGGCCGACACGCTGAAGAAGGAGGGCGTCGAGGTGCGCTACGCCATTCACCCGGTCGCGGGCCGCATGCCCGGCCACATGAACGTGCTCCTGGCCGAAGCCAACGTGCCCTATGACGAAGTCTTCGAACTCGAAGACATCAACAACGAGTTCAGCACCGCCGATGTCGCCTATGTCATCGGCGCCAATGACGTCACTAATCCGCTGGCGAAAACCGACCCGCAGAGCCCGATCTTCGGCATGCCCATCCTCGACGTCGAGAAGGCCAAGACGGTGCTGTTCGTGAAGCGCAGCATGGGCGGCGTCGGCTATGCCGGCGTCGATAACGAACTCTTCTACCGCGACAACACCATGATGCTGCTGGGCGACGCCAAGAAGATGACGGATGAAATCGTGAAGGGGCTGTGAAGTGGGCAACGCGTCGGCCCGCGAGTCTCGTAGTCGCACTGCGGTGATTGCTCTTTTCTCTGTCTGCGGTGGTGCTGTTGGCGGCGCTCTAATTGCTCTCATTTTGGTGTTGTCTCAGCCTTCGATGTTGCTTCAACCGGGCGCTCTGCAGTCATGGTTGTTGTTGTCGCTAACGATAGCTGGCTGGGGCGCGATAGTGGGCTTAGTTCCGGCGCTGGTGACGGGGATGATTTATGCGTTCCTGCCCGCCGCACTGCAGCGCATAGTCGTCGCGCCCATCGTCGGCGGCGTTGTTAGCGCAGGTTACGCGTTGCTGTTCACTGAAATTACTGATCAGCCAATTTTCGGCCTGTCGGGTGCGGGCTGGTACACTGTCGCGGGTGCCGGTGCCGCCCTCATCTGCGCAGTTATCGCGCGAAAATTCCGCATCGAGAAATCGTAAGGTCGCTCCGCTCGCCTCACCTCCACCATGAACAAGCAGACACTGTGCCCGCGCTTTGAGCTCTGCTAGGCCGCTGCGCTTGGGGGCGCCCCAGGAGGCAGCCATGAACATTGACGTGAACAAAATTGTCGAAGCGCTCGGCGATCAAGCCGTGTCGCAGGTCGGAGAGTCCGTCGGACTCGACGGTGAAAGCACCAGCAGGGTCGTTAAATCGTTGGCCGCACACATGAAAGAGGGCGGCAATGTCGCGCAACGGGTGGCCGCCGACACCGAGATCCGAGAAGAGATCATCTCGCAATTCACGGACAAGCTCGTTGAAGCAGGCAAGGATAAGCTGCTGGCGGAGGGACCTGTTGCCGACGCGCTGAAGGCCGCAGGTCCGGTTGGCGGACTTGTCGGTAAGTTGTTCGGCAAGAAATAGCTGGGTGGACGAATGCCAGACGTCTTCATCTCCTACAAGAAATCCGACGCCGATCGCGTGCGGCCGTTGGTGGAACATCTCCGCGCTGCCGGCCTCGATGTCTGGTGGGATGAGGGCATTCAGCCCTCCACCTCCTGGCGCGCGGAGATCGCCAAGCAACTCGGCGCCGCGAAGTGCGTGGTTGCGGTGTGGACGCAAGACAGCGTCGATCACGAGCAGGGCTCTTGGGTGATGGAGGAGGCGACGCACGGCCAGGCGCGCAAGATTCTGGCGCCGGTTCGGCTCGATCTCGTCTCGCCGCCGCTCGGCTTCGGCGAGACGCAATATGCCGATCTCGCCGCGTGGAGCGGCGCCGCCGACGATCCGCGCTTCCAACATTTCCTCGGCGTCGTGCAAGCGATCGTGCGCAGCGAGCCGATCCCGCTGGCGCCGCGCCCGGCGCATTTCGAAGCGCCCGGCATCAAGCTGCAGGGCGTGACCATGGAGAACGTCAACATTCAGGTGGGCGGCGGCGGTGAACCGAACCGGATCGAGGTTCCCGCCGGCGGCAGCCTACATCTTGGCGGCGCTAGCAGCATGGACGCGGAGGCGCCGCGCGCCGCCGCCCATTCACGGCGCGAACCGTTCTCGCTCTCCATGTTCATCACCCGCGCCATCGGCGTGATCTTCCCGCTGGTGGCGATCATCATTTTCGTTTTCAGCATGGGCAATATGGCGTGCAGCCAGGGCAACGCGCCCGCCGCTTTCTGCAACATCTTGACTGAGATCGCGGGGCAATAGCCAACTCGCACCGTGAGGTAAAGTCCATGGCCGAGCCCAAGACCCAGAAAACCAAGGCGTCCGTGGCCGCCTTCATTGCCGCGGTGGACGACGAGACGCGCCGCAAGGACGCGAAGGCCGTCGACAAGATGTTCCGCGAGATCACCGGCGAGAAGCCGGCGATGTGGGGGCCGTCCATCATTGGCTACGGCGAGTATCCGACACTGTCGGGCAAGTGGCCGCGCATCGGGTTCTCGCCGCGCAAGGCCAATCTCGTCCTCTACATCATGGACGGTTACGATAATGAGCCGTTGATGAAGGCTCTCGGCAAGCACAAGACCGGGCGGAGCTGCCTCTACATCAACAAGCTTGCCGACGTCGATGAGAAGGTCCTGCGCCAGATCGCCGTGAACGGCTGGAAGAGGATGGCGAAGAAATACCCGGAATGAAAAAGGGAGCGGCCAAAGCCGCTCCCTTCAGTTTTCCCGTTTGTGCGCGTTGTTCTACCAGATCGTCACGCGATCGGCCGGCGCGACGTAGAGATCGTCATCCGGCTGCACGTCGAACGCCGCGTACCAGGCGTCCATGTTCCGCACCGGACCGTTGGCGCGGTAATAGCCCGGCGAGTGCGGACCGTTCAGCACCTGGTTGCGCATGGCTTCGTCGCGCATCAGCGTCCGCCAGACCTGCGCCCAGCCAAGGAAGAAACGCTGATCGCCGGTGATGCCATCGAGCACAGCCGCCTCGCGGCCGCCGAGCGACAAGCGATAGGCGTGGTAGGCGACCTGCAGACCGCCATTGTCGCCGATGTTCTCGCCCAGCGTGAGACGGCCGTTGAGGCGGAGGCCCGGCAGCGGTTCGAACTGCTCATACTGCGCCGCGAGCCGCCCGGTCACTTCCTCGAAGCGGCGAACATCCTCGGCGTTCCACCAATCGCGCAGCACGCCGCGCGCATCCGACTTGGCGCCCTGGTCGTCGAAGCCGTGGCCCATTTCGTGACCGATGACGCCGCCGATGGCGCCGTAATTCACGGCCGGATCGGCGTTCGGATCGAAGAACGGCGGCTGCAGGATGGCGGCCGGGAACACGATCTCGTTGAAGGTCGGATTGTAATAGGCGTTCACCGTCTGCGGCGTCATGAACCACTCATCCTTGTCGGTCGGACGCGAGAGACGGGCGAGATCGAAGTTCCAATCGAAGATTTGTTGGCGCTTATTGTTGCCGTAGGCGTCGCCGGCGCGGACTTCCAGCGCGGAGTAATCCTTCCACCGATCCGGATAGCCGATCTTCGGCCGGAACGCCGCGAGCTTTTCTCTCGCCGCGACTTTGGTCTCGGCGCTCATCCATGACAATTGGTCGATGCGCTGGCCGTAGGCGGTGCGCAGGTTCTCGACCAGTTCCTGCATCTGCGACTTCGACGCAGGTGGGAAATGCCGCTGCACATAGATTTGGCCGATGGCTTCCCCAAGCGCTCCGTTGACCGCTTGCACCGCGCGCTTCCAGCGCTCGCGCTGTTGCGGCTGGCCGTTCAGCGTCTTGCCGAAGAAATCGAACACGGCGTCGTCGATCTCCTTCGGCAGCACCGCGGCGTTGTTGCGGATCAAGGCGGCCAAGAGGTAGGGCTTCAGCGTCGAAACCGGCGTCGCCATGAACAAGTTCGCCAGCGGGCCCATCGCCGAAAGCTCGGAGACCACCACTTCCTGCACGCCGCCGAGGCCGGCGGCTTCAAAACCCGCGTCCCACGGGAAACGCGGCGCCAAGGCGCGCAGCTCGGCGCGCGTTTTCAGATTGTAGGTGCGGTCGCGATCACGGCGATCGGCCACCGGCCAATGCAATTCGGCGATGCGGGTTTCGAACGCCATCACTGCCCGCGCCTTGCGCGCGGCGTCGCGTTCGCCGGCAAGCGTCAAGAGGCGCTCGATATTGGCGACATAGGCGGCGCGAATCTGAACGAACTGATCCTCGGTGCGGCGATAGTATTCGCGTTCCGGCAGGCCGATGCCGGCATGCACCATGTTGCAGATGTAGCGGTCTGGGTTGCGGTCATCGAGACCGACAAAGATCGCGATCGGAGAGGTGACGGCGACGCCCGGCGCTGAGATCAATCGGATCGCATCTTCATGCGTGCGGATGGCGGTGATCTGGGCGATTTCGGGTTGGATCGGCGCGAGCCCGGCGGCGTCGATGGCGTCCTGGTTCAGGAACGTGTTGTAGTAGTCGGCGATCTTCTGCTGGATCGATCCCGGCGCGCCGCCGGCGAGCGCGACTTCCTCGATGATCACCCGCACATCCTGGTCGGCTTTCTCGCGCAGCATGTCGAAGGCGCCCCAGCGCGAACGGTCGGCGGGGATCTGGGTGTTCGCGGCCCACGTGCCGCTGGCGTATTTGAAGAAATCGTCGCCGGGCCGAACGGTAAGATCGCGGCCGCTAAGATCGAAGCCCCAGGCGCCGATAGCAGCCGGCGGCCGCGCCGCAACCGGCGTTTCCTCGGTCGCGGCGCCGGTGGCGCAGCCGGCCAATAGCGCGACTGACGACGCGCCAAGAGCGCGGCGGGTCAACATCATCATCTACTTCCCTCCAAGTGTTGTCCGTTATTCCGCCGCGGCGAGCTTGCGGCGACCCCCATACAGGCGTGCGTAGAAGCCGAACAGGCCGCCGACCACGCGCTTGATATCGACGCCGATCATGTAGAAGGCGGGCGTCAGGATCAAGGTCGCCGGCATGCAGATGAGCACGCCGAAGGCCAAACTGATCACCATCGGCTTCAGGAATTGCACGATGGCGGCATTTTCCAGGATCATCGGCGAGGTGCCGACGAATTCGGTGACCGAGGTCAGGAAGATCTGCCGGAAGCGCGAGACAGAGGCATGCGTGATGCCGGCCTCGGCCTTTACGCGCATGATCTGGAAACCCATGGACTCGAGCTCCTGCGCGCGTTCGGTGTGCTCGGGGCTGTCGTTCATCTGCGATGAAGCCTTGAGTTCGATGGGGCCGCGCTGGAAGCCGGACTGCGCGCCCTCGATGATCATCTCCTCGTGCGGTTCGAGATCGGGAGCGATGCCGACGTATTCGACTGTCTGGCCGTTTGGCAGCACGATCTCGTGCGGTTCCCAGCCGCTATCTTCCGCCAAGGCCGGGCCTGAGCCCTTGAGGCGCAAGGCGAAATAGCCGCGGATCTGATTGCAGCGGTCGACGAGCACGACGTTGTCGTTAACGACGACGCCAATGGCCGCGATCATGCCGAGCCACGAGAACAGCGCAAAGCTGATCCCGAACGCCAAGTGCCCCAGCAGCGCCCCTACGATCGAGAAGGGGATGACGCAGAGGATCATCAGCGGCTGCGCATAGGAACGGAACGTGACCGCCAGCAGGAAGTAGATGGCTGCGAATGCGAGCAGCATCAGCCGCGTTAGATTGGCCATGAATTCGGCTTGGCCCTCGGCTTCGCCAATAGCGCGGCGCGACACCGTCGAGTAGCGTTGCTCGAAGCTCGGCCAGAATTCCTGATCGAGGGTTCGCATGATTTCCTGGCGGCCCTCGGCGTTGACCAGATCGGCGGTGACCAGGATGGAACTCATGCGCTGGCGGCGATCGAGGCCGGTAACGCCCGGCGCGAACTCCCAAGTCGCGACCGCGGCCAACGGCACTTCACGGCCGTCGCTGGTGCGGATACGGAAGGAGCCGAGGCTCTCGAGCGTGCGGCGGTCGTCGCGCGGATAACGCACATAGACCCGGACGTCGTCGCCTTCGCGCGGAAGACGTTGCACTTCGTCGCCGAAATAGGCTTGCCGCACTTGGCGCGTCACGTCGCTCAGCGTGATGCCGAGTTGTTCAGCGCCGGGCAGCAACGTGAAGCGCAGCTCTTCGTTGGCGGCGTCCTGGCTGTCGCGGACGCTGGTGACGTCGGCGAATTGCAGCAGACGCGCCTTCACCTCTTCGACGGCGGCTTCCAAGTCCTCCTTGTTCTCGCCCATCAAGGCGAGGTCGATTGAGGGGGAGCCGGAGCCAGACAGCGAGAAACTGATCTCGTCGGCGTCGGGCACTTCGCCCAGCAATTCCTCAAGCCGCTCAGTGATTTCGCGCGAGCGCAGTTCAGGGCGCGTTTCGGGCGGCGTCAGGCCGACATAGGCGCGGATCGAGTTCTCCTCGATCGACTGGCTCCAGGAACGAACGACCCCGCGCGACATCGCTCCGGTGTTCGGATCTTCGACGGCTTGTTCTGTGGTTTCCTCTTCGAGCGCGCGGCGCGCTGCGTCGAGTTGTTCGGCCACCTGTTCCATGCGTGAGAACGGCGTCGTCTGCGGCAGCGTGATCGACGCCTGCATGAAGTCGCCCTCGACTTCCGGCATGAAGGTCTGCTTGACCCGCCCTGAAATCATCAGGCCGACACCGAGCACCATGATGACGAGGAAAATCGCCCAGGTGAGGTAGCGGAACTTGACGGCGGTGCGCACCAGCGGTCCGTGCAGATGCTGGGCCACCCACAGCACCGAATGCGCGCACTTCTGCTGCACCCGCATGAGCTGACTAACCAGACCTTGTCCTTGCGGATCCGGTTTCTTCACGTGCGCCAAGTGCGCCGGCAGGATGATGAGGCTCTCGATCAGCGAGAACACCAATGTCGACATGACCACGATTGAGATCGCGCGCGTGAATTGGCGGACATCGCCTTCGAGCAGCATCATCGGGCTGAAGGCGATCATGGTGACGAACACCGAAGCCACCAGCGGCTTCAACACCAATTGCGTGGCGAGGATGGCGGAATCCGCGCCGTGGTGGCCGCGTTCGGCGCGTTCGTAGACGGCTTCGCCGACGATAATGGCGTCGTCGACCATGATGCCGAGAACCAGCAGGAAGCCGAACACGCTCATGAAATTCAGAGAAACGTCGACATAGGGCAGGATGAAGAACGATCCGGCGAACGCGGTCATCACGCCCAAAGTCGACCAGAACGCGACCTTCGGATGCAGCGTCAGCAGCAGCAGGAAGAAGATCAGGAAAAAGCCCTGTGCGGCGTTCTGGAACAGGATGCCGAGCAGCGCGTTGTAGTCTTCGCTCTCGTTATAGATGGTCGTTACTTGCACGCCCGCGGGCAGTTCGGCGCGGAAATCGGCCAGGGCTTCCTGCACCGCCTTGTTGGTTTCCCAAATGTTGAACTGGTCGGCTGTCTGCAGCGAGATCAGAGCCGACGGTTCGCCGTTCATGCGGGAATAGAGGTTAGTGTCCTCGAAGCCGTCGATCACGGTGGCGACATCGCCGACGCGGATAGCGCCGCCGTCCGGCGTCTGCCGGATGATGATGTTCTCGAAGTCGAGTTCGCTGTCGGCGAGGTTGCGCGCCTGAAGCTGGAAATTGCCGTCCGCGGTCCGCACGTTGCCGGCGCCGACATTGATCGAGTTTGAGCGCACGGCGCGCGCTACTTCGTCGAATGTCAGGCCATACGCCTGCAGCGAAGCCTCGGAGACCTCGATGGATACTTCCGGCGTACGCACGCCGATGACCATGGTGTTGGCGCCGCCCGGCAAGAGCGAAATTCGGTCGCGCAATCGCTCGGCGGTATCGCGAAGAGTCCGCTCCGCCACCTGACCGTGAACGCCCAGAATGATCGACCAGTTGCGGCCGACCTGGCGCGCGACTTGAATCGGCTCGATGCCTTGCGGCAACCCGCTGATCGAGTTGACCCGCGAGCGGACCTCTTCGGTCATCGCATCGACATCGGTGCCCGGATCGGCGGCGAGACGCACCCAGCCGAAGCCTTCGCCGGAACGCGAACGCACCCAATCGACGTTGTCGAGGTCGGCGGTCGCTTCCTCGATGCGGACGATGATCTGGCTTTCCATGTCTTCGGGGCTGGCGCCAGGCCAAACGGCGTTGATGAAGACACCATCGTCGCTGCCGGGCGGGAAGAATTCCTTCTCCATTTGATTGAAGGAGAAGACGCCAGCCACGACCGCGAACAGCATCAGCAAATTGCCGGCGACGGGATTGCGTCCCCACCAGGCGACGAGGCCTTTCAGCATACGACCAGTCCTTTGTTCCTCGCCGCGGCGAGGTCGTCGTTACTCACGAATATCCAATTCCTGCTGCGCCGCCGGCGCAGGCGCTGTGCTTTCGCCGGCGCGGTCGATCGGCGTTACCGCCATGCCTTGGCGCGGCGAGGTCAAGACCGAAACGACGACTCGTTCGCCATCCGCGACGCCCTCCCGGAAGAGCACTTCGTCGGCGGTGGTTTGCGCGGGACGCACCTGGCGTACGTCGATGGTGTTGTCGGCAGTCACCACATAGACGAACTCGTTGCGCTTGAGCGCGCTGCGGGGGGCGGCGACCAGGGTTTCGCGGTTCGAGCCCTCCAGCCTGGCCGACACGAACATGCCCGGCGCGAGGGGAGCGGAGTTGCGCACATTGAATGGATCGCGCACCTGCACGACGCCATAAACGAGGCGCGTGCGCGCATCGACAGACGCTTCGGTGCGCACCAAGCGACCTTCCCAGGCGCGGATGCGCCCGCCGGTGACGCTGGTGACATGCGCGGACGGGCCGGGGTTTGCTGTTGTGGCTGTGAACCCGACCGGCAAGCGCATCGAGGCCAAGTCAGCATCCGTCAGCGGCACCCTGATTTCCATCGCGTCGGTCGCGAACATGACAGCCACTGGCGAGCCGGGGCCGACATAGTCGCCGACATTGGCGCGCCGTTCGCGCAGACGTCCGGTGAACGGCGCGCGGATCGAGGCGCGGTTGAGATCGAGTTCAGCCGAACGCAGCGCTGCTTCGGCGGCGGCGACTTGCGCGCGCGCCTGCGCCAATTGCGGTTCGCGCACGGCAAGCGGCGGGGGATCGCCCCGGCCGAGCGCCGCCCAGTCCTGTCGCGCAAGCTCGGACTCTGCTTCCTCGCGCGCGAGCGCTTCTTGCGCCTGCGCCACCTGCGCGCGCGCGCGCACGACGGCGAGTTGGTAATCGGCCGCGTCGATGCGGGCGATGACTTCGCCTTCGGTGAACGATCCGCCTTCGGCGTATTTCGGACTCGCCCACACCAGACGTCCCGCCACCTGGGCCGCGAGCGTGGCTTCGACGCGCGGACGCGCCTCGCCCTGCACGTTGATCGAAATTGTCGTCGGGCGTGCATGCGCCACCGCGAACTGCACCGCCGGCGGGTGCGGCGCCTCGCCTTTTTCCTTGGCCTTCGGGCCCGTGGCGATCATCAGCGCCAGCAGCGCGCCGCCGCCGACGATAACCACCAGCGGCGCCGCGAAGATCGCGAAGCGCTTGAGCGCGCCCAGCATGCCTTTGGGGCGGTTCTCTTCATCCGGCGCGGCTTGCGACATCATGTTGAGGTCCATCTTGTTCATGGCGTGATTTCCCGGTCTTCGTCGATGCCGCCGGAGCGGGCGCCGCCGCCGAGGGCGACGTGGTAGGAGATGCGGTTTGAGACGCGCGTGGCGCGGGCGGTGATCAGGCCGCGCTCTGCATCGATCCGGCGCGTGTAGGCGTCAATCAGTTCGAACAGCGTCGCGACGCCGCGCGCGTACTCGCGCTCCGCCAGCGCTTGCGCCTCTCGGGCTTCGTCAGCGGCGATGCCGAACTGAGCCTCGCGCACTTCGAGGCTCTGGTCGGCGCTGATGGCGCCTTCGACCTCGCGCCAGGCGGCGAGGGCTGTGCGCACGTACTCCGCCGCGGCGGCGCGGCGATCGGCGGCGGAAGCGCGCGACTCCGAGAGCAGCGCGCCGCCGTTGAAGATCGGCATGGTCAGTCCGGCGACGATGTTGGAGATCATGTTGGCGCTGTCGTCGATATTGTTGATCGACGGGTTGGGGCCGCTGTCGGTCAAGCCCGCCGTTCCGGTCAACGTCAGGCGCGGCAGCATGGCGGCGCGCGCCTCGTGCATGCGGAACCCGGCTGCCCGCATGCGATTTTCGGACGCGAGCACGTCGGGGCGGCGTTCCAGCAGATCGGTGGGCGCGCCGGCGGCAGCGAGTTCGCCGAGCTGAGGCAACTCGCCTTGCGCGCGCAGCGTGCCGTCCGGATAGCGGCCCATCAGCTCCTGCAGGCGGCGCGAGGAAATCAGCAATTGATCTTGCGCTTGCGCTTCGAAAGCGCGCGCTGACGCGACTTGGCTGCGCGCGGTGCGCAGCGACAGCGACGTCGCGATGCCTGCATCGTAGCGGCGTTGCGTCAGTTCGAGCGCGCGTTCGCGCGTTTGTAAGTCTTCTTGCGCGAGCGCGAGCAATTGCTGCGCTTCGACCAGATCGACCCAAGCGCGCGCCGCTTGGCCGGCGACCGAGAGGCGCGCATCGTCGAGATCGTCCTTGGCGGCGTCGGCGCTCAAATCCGCCGCCAGCGCGCGCGAGGTGAGGCGTCCCCAGAGGTCGATCTCCCAGTTGGCCACGACACTCGACGTCATCAACTCAGTGCGGATGCGCTCGTCTGTTGCGGTCGGCGTCTCGGTGCGGGCGCCGTCGACGCCAATGCTCAGGCTCGGCAGCAGGTTGCCCCCGAAAGCGCCGCGGGCGCGCCAACGCGCGGCGCGATAGCGCGCCTCGACGATCTGCAGATCCGGGCTGCCGGCGAGCGCTTCGCGCGCGAGCACCGACATCTCGGTTGAATTGAGATCGTCGAGCCAGGTCGCAGCCGGAGAAGCGGCGATCTCCGCCGCCCGTTCGGCGCCAATGGCGTCAGCAGCGACATAAGAGTCGGGCTCGGGCGGCAGATTGCGTCCCGCGCACGATCCGGCCGCGGCCATAAGGCCGGCCCCGATCAAGAGACGCACGCCGTATTTCATCAAGTCCCTCACTTTGGCGGCTCTAGTCCTCGATTTCTCGAAAGTCAACAAATCTGTATTGAAAATCGATAATATTAACCCATCCCTTGGGGTTGGCCGCCGGTACCTGTCGTTCCTGGGATGCCGACGGTTGCGTTTTTGGATGCGGCGGGCCTGCCGGTACGACGAAACGGCGGATTCCGTCGGCGAATGGCGCCGGCTCGCTTGCGCGACCCCGGGCTGGCGACCTAAGCCGGACACCATGGCGACAAACCGTCTCGTTCCGGTTTTGGACCGAGCGCCGGCGGCGGCTTGGGTGGCTGCCGGGCTGGCCGGCGTGGCGGCTCTGCTGGCGTTTTCGACCAGCGCCTGGGCCGCTGTGCTGATGATGCTGGCGGGCGCGGCCTGCTATTGGGCGATGCGCGAGAGCCGCCGGTTCACCATTGCGTCCGCTGGCGATGAGCGAGCAGAGCCCGGTCTCGCGGAATTCGCGCCGTTGCTCGACGCGCTCCCCGACGCGGCGCTGCTGGTGAGCGCCGACTCGCGCATTGTCGGCGCCAACGCCGCCGCGCGCGCGCAGATGCAATTTGAGCCGCGCGGTCAGTTCTTGACATCGATCTTGCGCCATCCGGACGTCCTCGAAGCGGTGCAGGGAGCGGTGTGCGAGGGGCAGGCGCGCGCGGTGGAATACGAAACGGCGGCGCAAGTGGATCGCTTTACCCGGTGCTATGTGGCGCCGGTCAATCGCGGCGCCGAGCGCGCGGCCATGCTGGTTTTTCACGATCAAACCGCCAGAATCAGCACCGAACGATTGCGCGCGGATTTCCTGGCCAACGCCAGCCACGAACTTCGCACGCCGCTCGCGTCGCTGACGCTTCTGATCGAAACGCTGTCCGGGCCGGCGCGCGACAACGCTGCCGATCGCGACAGGTTTCTGGCGATGATGCAGGTGCAGGCCGATCGTATGCGCCGCCTGATCGACGATCTCTTATCGCTGTCGCGCATTGAGCTGGACGAGCACGTGCCGCCGTCGGACCGCGCCGATCTCGCCAGTGTGGCGCATGAAGTCGCAGACGCGGCCGCGCCTCTGGTCCGAGAACGAAAGATCAGGCTGCAGCTGAAATCGCCCGAAGCGCCGGTGATGGTGGTTGGCGAGCGCTTCCAACTCACGCAAGTGGTGCAAAACCTGGTCGACAACGCCGTGAAGTACGCGCCCGAAGGCGGGGTAGTGACCGTCGAAATCGCCGCTTCTGGAGACCGCGAGGAGGTCGCGGCGGCGGCTGGCCGGCGCTGGGACGAGGCGGGTCGCGTCGCGCTTCTGACCCCGGCCGCCGCCGCCAACCGGTCATACGCTTACGTCCGGGTCGAGGATTCTGGCCCCGGTGTCTCTCGCCGCTATCTGCCCCGTCTGGGCGAGCGCTTCTTCCGGGTCGAGCGCGAGACCGGCGACGAACGCGGCGGCACCGGGCTGGGGCTTGCCATCGTCAAGCATATCGTCAATCGCCATCGAGGCGGGCTCTTGGTGGAAAGTCAGCCGGGGCGGGGGTCGGCCTTCGCGGCTTATGTCGAATTGGCGGAGGAGGGCTGACGTTGCGCGGGGGGCGTTTCACATCAGTGTCATGGAACTCCCATAGACACGGCGGCAAACGAGGATGGGTCGAATCGCTGCGTGCGAGCGCGGCGGCAAGGGGTTGCACGTCATGGAATTCTCAGCCGCCGGATCGGAACGCGCCATGAGCAGCCCGGCCATGACCGCGCCAATCGTCAAGAACGGCGCCGGCACGCTCACGGGTGCGCCGGTTAAGATCGCCGCCCGCGACGTGAATGTTTTCTACGGCGATAAGCAGGCGCTGTTCGACGTGTCGATGGACATCCCGGACCGCGCGGTGACCGCCTTCATCGGCCCCTCTGGCTGCGGCAAGACAACGTTCCTGCGCTGCTTCAATCGCATGAACGACACCATCGACAATTGCCGCGTCAGCGGCGAGATCAAGATCGAGGGCAAGGACGCCTACGCCAAGAATGTCGATCCGGTGGTGCTGCGTACGCGGGTGGGCATGGTGTTCCAGAAGCCCAATCCGTTTCCGAAGTCGATCTATGACAATGTCGCCTACGGCCCGCGCATTCACGGCATGGCCAAGTCGAAGGCGGACATGGACGGCATTGTTGAACGGTCGCTGCGCCGCGCCGGACTTTGGGACGAGGTGAAGGACCGTTTGGCGCAGCCGGGCACCGGCTTGTCCGGCGGTCAGCAGCAGCGCCTGGTCATCGCCCGCACGGTGGCGGTCAACCCCGACATCATTCTGATGGACGAACCCTGCTCGGCGCTCGATCCGATCGCCACCGCCAAGATCGAGGAGCTGATCGACGAACTGCGCGAGAATTATTGCATCATCATCGTGACCCACTCGATGGCGCAGGCGGCGCGGGTGTCGCAAAAGACCGCGTTCTTCCATTTGGGAACGCTGGTGGAGACGGGCGCGACAGAGGAAATATTCACCAAGCCTCGCGATACGCGTACGCAGGACTACATTACCGGTAGATTCGGCTGATTGAGCCGAAATTGGAAGAGATGCGAGAGCGTTGCTAAAGGCGATCATGGCTGAGCACACTGTCAAGGCGTTCTCCGAGGAGCTCGAAGCCATCGCGCAGGAAGTCGCCCGCATGGGCGGCTTGGCCGAAACCGCCATCAACGATGCGTTGTTGGCTGTGACCCGCCGCGACACCGAATTGGCGCAAGTGGTGATCCAGCGCGATCCCAAGATCGACGCGGCGCAGCGCGACATCGAGAAGCGCGCGATCAAGCTGTTCGCATTGCGCCAGCCGATGGCGAGCGATCTTCGCGTGGTGCTGACAGCTTGGCGCATCGCCGGCGAGCTGGAGCGGGTCGGCGATCTGGCCAAGAACATCGCCAAGCGCGCCCTCATCCTCAACCAGGAAGAGCCGATCCAGTTGACGCGCAGCGTCGAACGCATGGGCAACATCGCGGCGGCGCACCTGAAGCAGGTGCTCGACGCCTATGCAGAGAAGGACGTGCAGGCGGCGATCAATGTCTGGAATTCGGACGACAACATCGACGCGCACTACAATTCGCTGTTCCGCGAATTGCTGACTTACATGATCGAGGATCCGCGCACGATCAGCTCGTGCGCGCACTTGCTGTTCATCGCCAAGAACCTCGAGCGCATCGGCGACCACGGCACCAACATTGCCGAGTACATCCACTTTCTCGTCACCGGCGAAGAAATCGCGGCGCAGCGGCCGCGCGGCGACGCCTCGGAGTAGGGCTCGAGACCGCCATGGCCAAGCCAACGCACGTGCTGGTCGTAGAGGACGAAGCGGCGCTCAGGGATTTGCTCAAATACAATCTGGAAAAGGAAGGCTATCGCGTCTCAGTCGCCAGCGACGGCGAGGAGGCGTTGGTGGTGGCCGACGAAAGTCCGCCCGACCTTGTTTTGCTCGACTGGATGTTGCCGAAGGCGCCGGGCATCGAGGTGTGCCGGCGGCTGCGCGCGCGCCAGGAAACCCGCAACACGCCCATCGTCATGCTCACGGCGCGCATCGAGGAGAGCGACCGCATCCGCGGCCTCGATGTCGGCGCCGACGATTACGT
This sequence comes from Proteobacteria bacterium HN_bin10, assembly GCA_002083515.1. GTDB lineage: Bacteria > Pseudomonadota > Alphaproteobacteria > Caulobacterales > Aquidulcibacteraceae > Vitreimonas. The sequence goes on along the minus strand of LWDN01000057.1, from coordinate 13,021 downwards.
CACCAAGCCGTTCTCGATGAACGAATTGCTAGCGCGGCTGCGCGCCGTGATGCGCCGCATCCGCCCTGGTCTGGCCGATGACAAAATCGTCGCCGGCGACATCATTATGGATCGCGTGTCGCACCGGGTGAAGCGCGGGGCGCGCGAGGTGCACCTGGGGCCGACGGAGTTCCGTATTCTCGAACATCTGATGCAGCATCCGGGGCGCGTGTTCAGTCGCGAACAATTGCTCGACGCAGTGTGGGGCTCTGATGTTTATGTCGAGGCGCGCACGGTCGATGTGCACATCGGGCGCCTGCGCAAGGCGCTGATGGTGGGACCAGAAAGCGATCCTATCCGCACCGTGCGCAGCGCCGGTTATGCGCTGGATGTTGGGACGGCTTAAACTCCGCTTACTTGCGTCGGATCAATCAAATACTCCCGCGCGCAGAACTGGCAGCGCGCATGCACCTTGCCGTCGGGCTCGATCAAATCGACGATCTCGGCCTTTGGAAACGTCTTCATGACATTGGTGAGGCGTTCGGCGCTGCAGCTGCAGCGATCATCGAGCGGCGTAGGGTCTCCCATACGCACGCCTTCTTCGTGAAAGAGGCGATAGAGTAGGCGATCGGCGGGTAAGGCGGGATCGATCAGCTCTTCGTCGGTCAGCGTTTCAAAAAGCATCGAAGCGCGGCGCCAATCCTCCTGCGTGTCGCCGCGCGCCGCGTCGCCGGCGATGCGCTGCATCAGCACGCCGCCGGCGCGCCATTGCGAAGGCCCGGAGCCGCTGATGACTTCGCCGACGGCAAGGCGGATGCCGGTGTCGGTCTGTTCGCTGGTGCGAAAGTAGGCTTCGGCGCACTGCGCCAGAGTATCGCCCTCGAGCGGCACGACGCCCTGAAATGGCGTCGTGTCTTCGCCGAGATCGAGGGTCAGAATGAGGCTGCCGGCGCCAAGCAAGTCCTTGGGGGTCATGCGGTGCGCGCCCGCAAGCTTTTCTGCTGCGCCTTCAGCGAGACGCGCATAGCCGCGCAAGCCGCCGCCGGCGTGTTCGGCGACCAAGAGCGGAACCACGCCTTCGCCCTGCGCCTGGACGACGAGGCGACCTTCGGTTTTCAGCAGCGATCCGACCAAAGCCGCGAGCGTCAGCGCTTCGCCCAGCAGAAGCGCAACGGGGCGCGGATAGTCGTGGCGATGCAGGATCGGATCGAGCGCGCCGCGTGCAATGCGGGCGATGCGCCCGCGCACCGGCGCGGCGTCGAGCGAGAAGGGCGCGATGAGGTCGTCGCGGCTCAACTTCCCCTCCCCGCGAGGGGAGGTGACCGAGGAGTGGGGTGAAGCGCTGGCTTTTGGAGGTGGGAGCGCGCGCCTCCGGGCGCGCAATTTTCCGCTTGTGGTGCGTTGGGTGCATGCGGGCTGGAAGCCCGCGCTCCAACCTTCGTTCGACGCAGCATCATTCCGTCACAGTTTCCCCAGGCACCAGAGCAGCACTGCTTTCTGCGCATGGATGCGGTTCTCGGCTTCGTCCCACACGGCCGAGCGTTCGCCGTCGATCACCGCGGCCGTCACTTCCTCGCCGCGATGCGCCGGCAGGCAATGCAGAAAGAGCGCGTCCTTGGAGGCGCGCGCCATCATCGTTTCGTCAACGGCGTAAGGCGGCAGCGCCGCCATGCGAGCGTCCTTGTCGCTATCGCCCATCGACACCCAGGTGTCGGTGACGACGACATCGGCGCCTTCGACGGCCTTCGCGGCATCGTGATGCGCCTCGATGTCTGCGCCAGCTGCCTTCGCCACCGCAAGTTCTTGGCCGCGCGGCGCATAGTTCGGCGGCGTCGCTATGCGCAGCTTGAAATCGAGCTTCTCTGCGGCGTGAATGAACGAAGTGCAGACATTGTTGCCATCGCCCAGCCAGGTGATGGTCTTGCCGGCGATATCGCCCGACCATTCCTCGATAGTCATGATGTCGGCGACGATCTGGCAGGGGTGCGAGAGGTCGGTGAGGCCGTTGATCACCGGCGCATCGCTTGCGGCGGCGAAATCGAGCACGTCCTGGTGGTTGTTGGCGCGGATCATGACGCAATCGACCATGCGCGAAAGCACGCGCGCGGTGTCTTCGACGGTCTCGCCGCGGCCGAGTTGGGTGTCGTTGGCGTTCAGGACGATGCTCTGCCCGCCAAGCTGATGCATGCCGATCTCGAACGAGACACGCGTGCGCGTCGAGTTCTTCTGAAAAATCATCGCCAGCGCGTAGCCGTCGAGCGGCTTGTCTTCGTCGGGCTTGGCCTTCGGCCAATCGATGCGCGCGGCCTTGCGGGTCAGCGCTTCGTCGAGGATGGCGCGCAGCTCTTCGCGCGAGAGCGAGGCGATGTCGAGGAAGTGGCGGGGGGTCATTCTTGGACCGCCGGCGCCCCCGCCGGCGACTCCGTTTCCGCTTTCTCTATCGGAGCAGATTGAACCGCCGCAACGCCGGCGAGGGCGCCGGCGGTCCAAGAGACGGCTCTCATCACGCGCTCGCTTGCACGGCTTGCTCCGTCAGCACAGCGTCGATGGCGTCGATCGCCTGGCGGATTTCCGCTTCACTGATCACCAAAGGCGGCGCCATGCGCAGCACGTTGTCGCCGGCGACGCCGACCAGAACTTTGCGTGCGCGCAGCTTGGCCTGGATGTCTTTCGGATTGATCGTGAGCTTCAGGCCACGCAGCAGGCCCTTGCCGCGCGTTTCCACCACCAGGCTCGGATGGCGGTCCTTCAGGCCTTCAAGCGCTTGGCCGAGATGATTGGCGACCGTGTTCACATGGGCCAGGAAATCCGGCTTCGACAATTCATCGTACGCCGCATTCCCGATCGCCATCGCCAGCGGATTGCCGCCGAACGTGGTGCCGTGGACGCCAACGACCATGCCCTTCGCGGCTTCCTTGCTGGCCATGAAAGCGCCCATGGGAAAGCCGCCGCCGACGCCCTTGGCTACGGCCATGATGTCCGGCGTGATCCCCGACCATTGATGCGCCCACATCTTGCCGCTGCGCCCGGCGCCGGATTGCACCTCGTCGAAGATCAACAGAAAGCCGTTTTCGTCGGCGAGCTTGCGATAGAGGCGCAGCGTTTCGTCCGGCACGGCGCGCACGCCGCCTTCGCCCTGGATCGGTTCGATGATGAGCGCCGCCGTCGTCGGGCCGATGGCCTTGCGCAGCGCTTCTTCGTCGCCGAACGGAATCTGAATGAAGCCGGGGAGACGGGGGCCGAAACCTTCAAGATAGGACGGATTGCCGGAGGCGTTGATCGCCGCATACGAGCGGCCGTGGAACGAACCCTGGAAGCCGATAATGTCGATGCGCTCGGGATTGCCGTTGGCGGTGTGATACTTGCGCGCGGTTTTCAGCGCGCCTTCGATCGCCTCGGTGCCTGAATTGGTGAAGAAGACGACGTCAGCGAAGCTGTCGCGCGTGTACTTGGCGGCGAGCTCTTCCTGGCCCTTGATCTTGAACATGTTCGACGTGTGCCAGAGCTTGCCGGCTTGCTCGGTCAGCGCCTTGACCAGAAACGGCGGCGCATGGCCGAAAGCGTTCACCGCGATGCCGGCGATGCAATCGAGATACTTGTCGCCCTTTTCGTCCCAGATCCAGCAGCCTTCGCCACGCACGAAAATCTGCTCCGGCGGCGAATAGACGGGAAGAATGTGGCTGTCGGCGGCGCTCATCGAGGGCTCTCTGGATTTGGGAAAGGCGGGGTTTTGAGCCGCGCCGCTTGCAAGGTCAAGCCGCTCATATCATCAACATTTCATGAGACGCGACCACTCCATTCCCCGCGGCGAGGTGCATCGCCTGCAACACCAATCTGCGATTTTGCAAGGCAATCCGCTGGGCGATCCAACCGAGCGGGAACTCTATGTCTGGACGCCGCCCGGCTGGAGCGCGGCCGAGCGCTTGCCGCTGCTGGTGGACTTGAAGGGCTACACCTCCTCGGGCCTGGCGCATGTCAACTGGCAGGGCTTTTCGGAGAATGTGCCCGAGCGGCTCGACCGGCTGACGCATGAAGGCATGCCGCGCGTGGTTGTGGCGTTCCCAGATTGCTTCACCAAACTCTACGGCAACCAATATCTCAACAGCGCCGGGACTGGGCGCTACGCCGATTATCTCTGCGATGAGATCGTGCCGTTTGTGGAGGCCCGCTTCGGTTGCGGCGGCAAGGGCAAACGCGGCGTGTTCGGCAAGTCGTCGGGCGGCTATGGCGCGGCCTATCACGGCCTGACGCGCAGCGATTTCTGGCACGCGATTTCGATCAATAGCGGCGATATGGGGTTCGATGCGCTCTACATTCCGGCGTTCTTCGAAGACCTGAACATTCTGCGCAAATACGATAACTCGATCGAGAAGGCGTGGCGGGCGCTTACCGCCAAGAAGAAGATGAGCTTTGCAGAATCGGTGGCGCTGATGGATTTTGCCCAGAGCGCGTTTTACGATCCCGATCCGTCGCAATTCATGAGCATGCGCCTGCCGCTCGATCCTTACACCGGCGAACTCATCCCCGAGCGCTGGGCCAATTGGCTCGCGCACGATCCGGTGGTGATGTTCGACACGCTGGGCGAGAATTTGCGCAAGCTGAAGCTCATCTACATGGATTGCGGCGATCACGACAATTTCCGCATTCATTTCGGCATGCGACGCTTCGCGAAGAAGCTCGCCGCCGCCGGCATCGCGCACGAATACGAAGAATTCGACGACGATCACATGGATGTCGATTATCGGATGGATGTGTTTTTGCCGAAATTAGCAAGGGCGTTGAGTGGTTAAAAGCGTCCCTTCTCCCCGTGATGGGGAGAAGGTGGTCGAGCGCAGCGAGACCGGATGAGGGGCTAATGATCTGCGCTTCGATCTCTCCGAACGCCTGATATGTCTGCATTCTTGATGCGCAGGATGCGCCAACCATTCGCGCGCAAAAATTCTTCTTTCAACTCATCCCACGCCTGTTGATCTGGGGAGTCGTGTGATGGTCCGTCGACCTCGATGGCGAGCCGTATCGCCGGGCATGCGAAGTCGACCACCCACTGGCCGGCGGGATACTGGCGGCGAAACTTGCGTCTGCTGAGTCTCCGATCGCGGAGGAGCGACCATAGCTTCTCTTCAGCGCCCGATGGGTTCTTGCGCATCTCGCGCGCGCGACGGACCGCGTCAGGGTCACGTGTCATCCTTCTCGCTCCCGCATTGCCCTCATCCGTCCGCTTCGCGGACACCTTCTCCCGTGCAACGGGAGAAGGGACGCCGCCCTAACTCCTTAACCTGTACCCGCTCTTGATCAGCGCCCAGCTTGCCCAGCTGAGCGCCAGCGCCAGGGCGCCGGTGATCAATGCGCCGGTCAGCAAGGGCGCATCGGCGTGGCCGATGAAGCCGTAGCGGAAACCGTCGATCAGCGAGAACACTGGGTTGTAGTGCGAGATGGTGCGCATCGGTTCGGGCAGGATCGACGTCGAGTAGAAGGTGCCGGAGAGAAACGTCAGCGGCACGATGATGAAATTGGTCACCGCCGCGAGGTGATCGAACTTGTCGGCCCAGATGCCGCCGATCAAACCGATGGCGCCGAAAATCACCGACGCGACGATGGCGTAATAGAGCGCCACGAACACGTTCACCGGCATGATGTTGGCGAGCCACGCGACCGCGATCAAAGAAGCAACGCCAACGAGCAAGCCGCGCGCCGCGGCGCCGACAATAAACGCAATCGTCAACTCAAGCGCGCTCAACGGCGGCATCAGGAAATCAACCGAATTGCCTTGCACCTTCGCAATGACGAGCGACGACGATGAGTTCTGAAACGCGTTCGACAAAATCGACATCATGACCAGGCCGGCCGCGAGCCCATCGGCGTAGGCGCGCGTGGTGCCCGGCCAATCGCCGCCGCGCACGAGACTGAACACCATCATGAACAACAAGGTCTGGATCAGCGGCGCGAACACGGTCTGCGCGCCGACCTTCAGGAAGCGGCGGATTTCGCGCCACACCAAGGTCTGCAGACCCAGCCAATTGACCGCGCCGTAATGGCGGGAAGTCAGCGCGGCGGGTGTGGTGCGGGTGGCGGTGTCCATACCGGGAACATCTCTTTCACGAATTCTTAACGAGTCCGAGCGCCCGTTAACCATGTTGAGGGGCCAAGTCTCGGTGTGCGCTCAAAATAATGCGCCGAGTCCGAGCCGAAAGCCCCTGGATAAGCAGTGGGTAACCCCCATCTGGCATGGGATAACCACTGCATATGGCGCATCCCCAGGAGTTACGATGCTATTAGTTGACTTCGTTCCCCAAAAAGGGACTGTGGCTCATTCCCGTCAGAAATGGGCGGGGCCATGGGCCAAGGGGGCTTGATACATGGGTTGGAGCGAGGAGCGCGTTGCGCTGCTGCGTAAGCTGTGGGCCGAAGGGCTCTCGGCGAGCCAAATTGCTAAACAATTAGGCGGGGTGACCCGCAACGCCGTCATCGGCAAGGTCCACCGCCTCGGTTTGGCGGGCCGGGCGACGCCGTCGCGGCCCGCGAAGCGGCCGGTGCGGACCGCGCGTCCGCGCACGCTGGGGCCAAGCGCGCCCCGGCTGCGGACCGCATCCAGCGTGCCGCTGGTGGTCATTCCGGATCTCGAACCGGTGAAGTTCGAGGACGGCAAGGCCGCCACCGTGCTCACCATCAAAGAGAGCATGTGCAAATATCCCATCGGCGACCCTACCGACGCGGACTTCGCGTTCTGCGGCCGCGGGGTCTTCGGCAATCATCCGTACTGCCACGACCACGCGCGCGTGGCCTATCAGCCGAGCCAGGCGCGCAAGCGCCGCGCTGCGGGCGAGCCGGATGAACTCCGCCGCATGCTGCGCTTGGCGGCCATGTAGGCGCTTCGCCCTGTGAACAGAAACGCCGCGGCTTCATGGCCGCGGCGTTTTTGTGTGAGCAATCGCGCGCGTCTTGTCACTCGCGTTCGATCACCAACGACACCGAACCGACGCGCAAGCCGAACCAGCCGACCGTCGCGTTGTTGATCACGTCGCCATCGGCGCGGAGCGCGATGACGTCGCGAAAGCGGACCTTGCGGCCGCGTCCGTTCTCTCCTGGCAGCACGATGTCGTACTCGAGGCGAAACACGTCGCCGTCCTGGAAGCCTTGCGCTTGCCCAACGACATCTTCGCGTGCGCCGACATAGCGGCCCGGCGCGACGCGCTCTAATCTCCACGTCTTGCGATCGCGCTCGCCGTCATCGAAATAGAAATCCTCCACGAGCGTGAGCACCCGCCCATCCCAGGCGCCATTGAGGCGCGCTGTGAACGGGCGGCGCACGCCGGTTATGGCGCGGAACTCGCCGCGCGCCACGCTTTCGCCAACCAGGTCGCGCTCCAAGACAAACGGGGCAGAGGTCTCGGCTGGAATCGGCGGACGCGTCGCGCAGGCTTGAGCGAGGAGTGACAGGCCGGCGGCCAGGGCGAAGCGGGTCATCAATCTCATGCGCGGAGATACGCACGACCGCCGCAGGCGGATCGTTACGCCGTCTCGCGATCGGTCAGCACCGCCACAAAGAGCGCCGGGCCATCTACTCCTTCGGGTGTTCGTACGTTTCCGGCGGCACGGTTTCCTGTGCGGCCTTCAACGTCTTGGATGCGGCCTTGGCCGCGCGGGCGTCGGCGCGGGCTTTCGCTGCGGCAGCCTCGGCCACCACCGCGTCGAGTTCGATCTGGCTGCACAGGCCGATGGTCACCGGATCGACCGGTTTGATCTGGGATGAATTCCAGTGGGTGCGGTTGCGGACCTGTTCGATGGTCGCTTTGGTGGTGCCGATCAGCTTCACGACCTTGGAATCCGGCACTTCCGGGTGGTTCTTCAAGAACCATTGGATCGCGTCGGGACGGTCCTGGCGGCGGGCGATCGGCGTGTAGCGGGCGCCGCGCTTCTTCATCTGCGGCAGGTCGATGCGCTTCTGCTCGAGCGGCTGCAGCTTGTAGCTGTCGTCGGCTTCGCCCTTGGCGATCTCCTCGCGCGACAGGAAGCCGCCGGCGATCGGATCGACGCCGCGAATGCCCTTGGCCACGTCCTCATTGGCGATGCCCTGCACCTCAAGCGGATGCAGGCCGCAGAACTCGGCGATCTGATTGAAGGCGAGCGAGGTGTTTTCGATCAGCCACACGGCGGTGGCCTTCGGCATCAGGACATTCTGCGTCATCGGGAGGCTCCAGAAATGCGAAAGCGCCCGGCGTCGTCGCCAGGCGCTCAGGCCATCTGGTGCAACGGGCTGACGCATCCGGGCGCGGACGAGGTCAGTTGCGGTTGGCTATAGCCGCTGGCGCGTCAAAAGGGAAGGCGGGATTCTCGCGACGGAGGCGAGAACCGCACCTAACCTGCTGCTGAACGCCGCCGGGATTATGGGCGCGTCAGCGATCGCCTCAGGGTCCGAGGATGTAGTCGCTGATGTCGATGTTGGTGTACGAAAAATTTTGGAGCACAACCTGGAAGTTCTCGCCGTTCGCGCCCCAGAAATCGAGAATGGTATTGGCGCCGTCGGCAATGAGAAATCCGGCCCAATTGCTCGATTCGCCGTTGGCGTCGAAGCCGAAGGCGCGCAAATCGATACGATCGACGCCGTTCTGAAAGTCCGTGATGGTAATTGTACCGCTACTGCGGGGGCCCAGCACAAATGTGTCGGCGCCGTTACCGCCGGTCATGAGGTCGTCGCCAGCGTTGGAAATGAGGATGTCATTGCCGTTGCCGCCAAACATGATGTCGTTTCCGGCGCCGCCATCGATGCGATCATGGCCGCCGCGCCCGTCGATGACATCGTTGCCGCTCGTGCCGTTCAGCACGTTGTTGGAATTGTTGCCGTTGATGTTTGGCATCGCCCACTCCTCAGTTCGCGACTGAAGTGGGCCTCGCTTCGGGGGTTTGCTCAACCCCTTGAACATGGGGGTGATATCAAGCCGTCAACACGATCTTGCCAGCATGCGCACCCGATTGCAGGCGAGCGTGCGCCTGTTCGGCTTCGGCGAGCGGAAAGCTCGAGTCGATCACCGGCTTGACGCGGCCGGCTTCGATCCAAGGCCAGACATGACGTTCGACCTGGCGGGCGATGCGCGCCTTTTCCTCGACGCTGCGCGAGCGCAAGGTCGAGCCGGTCAGGGTCAGGCGCTTCAGCATCAGCCGCATCAGGTTCAATTGCGCCGTCGGCCCTTGCAGGAAGGCGATCATCACTAGGCGGCCTTGGTCGTTCAAGACGTCGAGGTTCTTCTGAATGTAAGGGCCGCCGACCATGTCGAGCACGACGTCGGCGCCGCCCATGTCGCGCACGATCGTTTCCCAATCCTCGCTGCGATAATTGATGCAGCGTTCGGCGCCCAGTTTTTCACAGAGCTTCGCTTTCGCTGCGTCGCCCGCGGTGGCGATGACGCGTGCGCCATAGGCCTTCGCCATCTGGATGGCGGTGGTGCCGATGCCGGAAGCGCCGCCATGGACGAGCAATGTCTCACCTTGTTTCAAAGCGCCGCTCTCGAACACATTAGCCCACACCGTCATCGCCGTTTCCGGCAACGCCGCCGCTTCGACGAGGCTCAAGCCGCTAGGGATCGGCAACGCCGAGCCCTCGTGCGCGACGGCGTATTCGGCATACCCGCCGCCGGCCAGCAGCGCCGTGACCTTGTCGCCGACATGCCAGCGGCTGACGCCGTGGCCGATCTCGACAATCTCGCCCGCGGCTTCGAGCCCAAGCGTCGGCGGCGCGCCGGGCGGCGGCGGGTAGAGGCCCGCGCGCTGCATCAGGTCGGGACGATTAACCCCGGCGGCTTCGACCCGGATCAGGATTTCATGCGCGCCGGGCTTCGGCACATCGTCGGTGGCCAGAGAGAGGGGCTTGTCCGGCGCGTGAATGACCCTGCGCATGGTCGGCGGTTTGAGCACGCTGTCTCTCCCTTAAACTGAGCCTCGCTTGAAGGTATACTCCAGCCGAGGAGAGAGGCCATGATCGACGACGATCCTTTTGCACCCCCGGTCAAGAAGGCCGTGCCGCTGGAGCAGCAATTGGAAACGGCGTCGATCGGCGAGCTCGAATTTCGCATCGAAAAGCTCAAGGCCGAGATCGCGCTCTGCGAGCAGGAGATCGCCAAGAAGCGGGCGCAGCGCGCGGCGGCGGATTCTGTGTTCGGAGGCGGTCCGTCTTAACCCATCGCGCCGGCGTCTCGCGTAAGACGGCCCGCGCCTTGCGACTGCCACCGCACAATGACCGATACGAACCAGACTTCTCCTCAGAGGGCGCCTTCCGACGCCAGACGGGCCATGGAATTCGCCCGTTCGGAGTTATTTGAGCGCACCTTTAAGGATGGGATGGCGCTGGTGGAGGAAACCGCGGCCTATCTCGATGGCCCGGGCCGGGCCGCCTCCAAGCGGCTCTCACGGGGAGCGGCGCTCGCCTATGCCGGCGAAAGCATGCGCCTGACCACGCGGCTGATGCAGGTGGCGTCATGGCTTCTGGTTCAGCGCGCCATGCGCGACGGCGAGATCCAGCTGATGGAAGCCTCGAACGAAAAGTACCGCCTGATCTCGCGCGATCCGCGGCCGTCGCCGGCCTTCGCCGGCAGTGGCGAATTGCCGGAAGCGCTGAAGCATCTGATCGTGCGCGGCGGCGCCATTTACGAACGCGTGCGCCGGTTGGACGAAACCATGTACGGCGACGGCGAAGACAAGGCTAACGCGGTGTCGAGCCAGATGGCGATGCTGGCGCAGGCGTTCGGGCGGTAAGCTTCGGAGCGCGGGTCTTCAGACCCGCATCTTGTTCCAGACGTCGAAATGCGGGTCTGAAGACCCGCGCTCCAACTACTTCTTCTTGATAAAGCCGCCGAACTTGTCGTTGAAGCGCGAGACGCGGCCGCCGCGGTCGAGGATTTGCTGGCCGCCGCCCGTCCAGGCCGGATGCGATTTGGGATCAATTTCAAGCGCCAGCGTCGCGCCGTCTTGACCGTAGGTCGAACGGGTCTTGAAGGTCGTGCCGTCGGTCATCTGGACCGTGATCATGTGGTAGTCGGGATGGCCTTCGCTTTTCATGACCCGTGTCCTGGGGAAAATTGGAAGCGCGGCTGATAGCGGAACGCCGCTGGGGAAGCAAGCGATGATCTGGCTGTTCTTGGGCGGTTTGGGCGGCTTGGCGGTGGTTGGCGTCGCCGCTTGGGCCCGGGGCGAGCGACGCAAGGTCGAGGCCGAGGCGGCGCAGCGGCGCGAGTCCGCGCGACTGAAGGCCGAGGAGGCGCAGCTCCTGGCCAAGCTCCGCGACAAAGGCGGAAGCTGATGCCGCAAGCGGGCTATTCGGGGACGCCGCTGGCCAAGAAGCTCGGCTTCAAGCCGGGCGCGCCGTTGTGGGCGCGGGGCATGCCAGTTTCGGTCAAGGCCGTGCTCGATGCGCAGGCCTGTCCCCGCTATCTGGGGCGGCCGACCAAGGCGCTCGCCGCAGCACACCTCTTTCATACCAGCGCGGCGAAGCTCGAAGCCGACTTGAAGGCGCTGCGCGCCAAGCTCGCGCCCGACGGCATGATTTGGGTGTCGTGGCCGAAGAAGGCGGCGAAGATGGACACCGACATCACCGAAGACACGATCCGAAAGGTCGCGCTGCCGATGGGTTATGTCGACATCAAAGTGTGCGCGGTCGACGAGACGTGGTCGGGCCTCAAGCTCGTCATCCGCAAAGCACTGCGCTGATCCTCAAGTCGCCATATCCAGCACGCTGGCGCGCGCGCCGTTGAGCGCTTGTTCGAGATCGGGCGCGAGCGAGAGATCGCCTTCCTTGAACAAAGTGTAGCGCACGGTGTTGCTCGGCATGTCGCCCGACAGCGCGGTGACCAGATCGACCAAGAGATTGTAGGCGCCGCGGGTCTTGCCGGAGCCAGGCGTCTGCGGCTCGCCCGAGCGCACGGCGGCGAAACTCTGGCAACTCACGATCTCGCCGGCCGGATTCAGATACACCGAGCCATTGATCACCTGGCAACCTTCCGACCAATTGTTGACGTCGCCGGCCATGCCGCGCCCGCCCCAATGGATGTTGATGGTCGCGTTGGGCGTGAGCGGCTTGCCGATGTCTTCTTGATCGAGGCGGCCATCGGCGCCGCCGCGGATGACGAGGACGCCAGGGCCCTGCGGACGCAGCGCCAGATACGAGCGCTGATGCCAGCCGAAATGGTATTTGTGCTGGCCGGGCACGAGGAAGGGCGGGCCTTCGGGATGGCTGCTATGGCCCGGCTCGGTCGAGCCCTGGAACTTGAACACCAGGCCCTTCATCAACAGCACGAAGATGTCGTCGAATTTGTTGTTGAACTGCGAGCGGCGCACGCCGATCAGATGAATGTTGCCGGGACCGCTGGTGTCCCATTCTGTGGGCTTCAGCGTGTCGCTGGCGCCTTCGAAGGCGTTGACCTTCTGCGTGAGCGGACCGGGTTCGGCGATGTAGTTCTGCTTCACGCGTTCAAGCAGGCCGAGCCACGCGTCGTACTCGCCGGGCGTCTGGCGCCAATCCGGGCGCTGGCCTGAACTCAACCAACGCTGCAAATGCGCGGCCGTGCGCGGGCCGAACTTGCCGTCAGGCACGATGTCTTGGCGTTCGTAAGCGCGCAGGAATTCCTGGAACAAGCGGATCGCCGACTGCGTGCGATAGCCGCAAATGCCGTCGGCCTTGCCGCCCGGGAAGAAGCCGAGCGACGCCAACCCCTGCTGCACTTGCGCGATCGTCATCGCGCCGGCCGGTGCGGCCGGCAGCCGCTTGGTGACCACCTTATCCGGCGTGTCGCGAATGTCGGCGAGGCGCACGCGCGTGGTGCGTTCCACTTCGCCGATGAATGCGGCGCAGGTCTGATCGCTAACTTCGGCGTCGACGCAACCCAGCTCGATTGTCGCAACCGGCGCTGAAGGCTCGGTGTTGGGTGGTGTGACTGGCGGTGGCGCCGGTGGCGCAACCGGCGGCGGCGGAGGCGGTTCTGGCTGCGCGACCGGCGGAGGCGGAGGTTGTGTCGGCTGCGCGGCCGGCGGTGGCGGGGGCGCGGCTGGCGGAGGC
>LWDN01000056.1 GCA_002083515.1 Proteobacteria bacterium HN_bin10 | reverse complement strand
CCCTACCCTCCCCCACAAGGGGGGAGGGTTTCAGAGTTTTGGACATCGGCGCAGGCTCGGGCGTGTTGGCGATCGCGGCGGCGAAGCATGGCGCGGAGGCGCTCGCCATCGAGATAGACCACCGCGCCGCGGCGATCGCCGCCATCAATGCGAAGCAGAACAAGGTCGCCCACCGCGTGCAGGTGATCGCCGGCGACGGCGCGCGCTACATCGCCGGCAAGCAATTCGACCTGGTGTTCGCCAACATCCTGATGCGGCCGCTGATCCGCCTGGCGCCGAAGCTCGTGCGCGCGCTTGCGCCGGGCGGCACGCTCATTCTCTCGGGATTGCTAAGGCAACAAGCGCCGCTGGTGCGCGAGGCCTACGCCAATCGCGGGTTGATTTTGGAGAAGCAGATTCCGAAAGAAGCCTGGATGACTTTGGTCTGGCGCAAACCTCAGCGCGTGTAGACGTTCACCGCGTAGCGGCAGCGCGGCGCATCGCAGCGCGCCATGTCGACCTGGATCGTGTGCGGGCCGAACATTTCCGCGCGCAGATCGACCACAGGATGGTCGTTGCCGCGCGTGTCGGCGCCGACAATTTCGCCGCGCGGATTGAGAATGCGGAGGTCGAGATCCTCGCAGGCCTCGTCGCAGACGCCGGCGATGCGGACCTCTTGGCCCACGCGCAGGGTCAGCGGCAGCGCGGCGGCGCCTCCGCTGGCGAGAGCGCCGGCGAGCGGCCCGGCGGCGTGCGCGAAGCCGTCCTCGGCGTTTTCCGGCTCCCTGTTGTCGAGCTGACGGGTCAGGAAATCGCGCAGGTCGGGCTGGGCCGACGCGACCGGGGCCGCCGCCAGCGCCACGGCGATCAGCGCCGCTCCTGCCTTTCGCACCCAGGAACCCATGTTTCTCCGCTCGTTGGCCTCGGTTTTCCGACCGCCGCCTCTTTGAACCTCTCAGCGCAAAGCCCTAAACTCAAGCCACTGAACCCGCCCTGAACCGGGCCGCAAGAGGACGCCACGCACGTGTTCCAGACCTATGACGATCCGGGCGGCCCCGCCCTTGGCCGCAAGCACTTGCCCCGCTTGAGAAAAGCGCTGAAGGCCGCCGGCCTGGACGGCTTCATCGTACCGCATGAGGACGAATGGCAGAATGAGTATGTGCCCCCGGCCTACGATCGCCTGGCGTGGGTGACGGGCTTCACCGGATCGGCGGGCGCTGCGGTGGTGCTGGCGGACGAAGCCGCGGTTTTTGTTGACGGCCGCTACACGCTGCAGGTGCGCGCGCAGGTGGATGGCGATCTCTTCGCCTATCGCGATCTCGTCGATGGCGGCGTGCCCGCTTATCTGCGCGAGCGCGGCAAGCAGGGCCAGCGCATCGGCTACGACCCGAAGCTCCACAGCCCCGACAGCCTCGACCGGTTGCGCAGCGCCGCCGAGGCGGTAGGCGTCACGCTTGTGCCGGTCGACCGCAACCCGATCGACGACATCTGGGACGACCGACCGCCCATCCCGATGGCGAAGGTCGTGCCGCAGCAGGAGGCCTACACGGGCGAAAACGCCTCATCGAAACGCCATCGCTTGGGCGACGGTCTGTCGAAGGAAGGCGCCGACGCGGTGGTGATCACCTCTCCCGCTTCGATCGCCTGGCTCTTCAATGTGCGCGGCGGCGACGTTGCGCGCACGCCGCTGCCGCTCGGCGAAGCGCTTCTGCGCTCAGATGGAACGGCCGATCTGTTCCTGGCCGACGAGAAAGTCTCGCCGGAGTTGCGCCAGTGGCTGGGCAACGAAGTGGCGATCAAGCCGAGTAACGAACTACAACCGACGCTCGCGTCGCTGCGCGGCAAGCGCGTGCGGCTTGATCCAGCGACGGCGAGCGCTTGGTACTTCGAAGAGTTGAAAAAGGCGGGCGCCGAAATCGTGCGCGGGCAAGACCCGGTGGTGCTGCCGCGCGCCTGCAAGAACGCGGCCGAGATCGAAGGTTCGCGCAACGCCCACATCCGCGATGGCGCCGCGGTTTGCCGGTATCTGCACTGGCTCGCCACCGAGGGCCAGAGCGGCAAGGTGCAGGAAATCGAAGCCTGCCAGAAACTCGAGAGCTTCCGCGCCGAGACCGGCGCCCTCAAGGACTTGTCGTTCGACTCGATCTCCGGGGCCGGCCCGAACGGCGCCATTGTGCACTATCGCGTCACCAAGAAGACCAACCGCAAGCTCGCGCGCGGCTCGCTGTTCCTGATCGACAGCGGCGGCCAGTATCTCGACGGCACCACCGACATCACCCGCACCGTCGCCATCGGCCGCGCTTCGAAGGAAATGAAGGACCGTTTCACCCGCGTGCTGAAGGGCCACATCGCGCTTTCGCGCGTGCGCTTCCCGAAGGGCACAACCGGCCATCAGCTCGACGCGCTTGCGCGCCTAAGTTTGTGGGAAGCCGGCCTCGACTACGATCACGGCACCGGTCACGGCGTCGGCGTTTATCTCGGCGTCCACGAGGGTCCGCACCGCATCGCCAAGCTGGTGAACACACAGCCGCTCGAGCCGGGCATGATCGTCTCGAACGAGCCCGGCTATTACAAGACCGGCGCCTACGGCATTCGCATCGAGAATCTGCAAGTGGTGACGCCTGCCGCCGACATCGACGGCGGCGAACGCCCGATGCTCGGCTTCGAGACGCTGACGCTCGCGCCAATCGCGCGCGAACTGATCGTCAAGGCGCTGCTCACCAAAGAAGAGATCGCCTGGGTCAATGCCTACCATGCGAACGTGTGGGCGAAGATCGGTCCGCAGCTCGATGGCGACGAAGAGGCGTGGCTGGAAACGGCGACGAAGGCGCTTTAGCTCCTCTCGATCGACTCGACGAACGCGCCGGCTCATGGGCGCGCCGCTCTGCCCGAACACCACGCGCGGCGCCGCTGCAGCTAGCTGCGAACGCGCTCGTCCAAGTGTTCTCGCAACACAGACCAGTATCTGTTTTTGATGCCGGCCGGCTCGTACTGCAGCGCCCGCTCAGCGCCCGCGCGTGACAAACGCTCGCGAACATCCTGGCGCACGACGAGGCTCAACGCCGCCGCGAATTCGGATATGTCATTCGGCGGTGTCAGCACGCCGTGCGACGCGAGAGTGGCGGTCCCGATCAAGCCGCGCGCAGTCCCCGCAACAATCTCCGACGGGCCCGATGGGCAGTCCGCCGCAACCACCGGAACCCCCAAAGCCATCGCCTCCACCAATGCGTTTGGAAAGCCTTCGCCGTTGGAGCTCAGCGCGAATGCATCGGCGCCGGCGATGAGTGGGAAAGGGTTCGCCAGACGGCCTGGAAGAATCACCCTTCCTTCCAAACCGACCGCTGTCGCCAAGCTCATGAGGAGTTCGCGATCGGGGCCCTCGCCGAGGATCAAAACCTTGTGGGGTAATCCTGCGTGAGCGACAGCGCGCAATAGGAGCGGGAAGTTCTTGATGCCGTACAACCGGCCGACAGCGACGATGTAGGGGCCGCCGATGACGATGGGCGGCGCTTCGCGCGCCATCCTGGCGATAGCGGCGACGTCCACGGGGTTGGGTATGCTCACGATGCGCGCCGGGTCGACGCCGAAATTGACCGACAGGTCCTTGCCGACATCCTCCGAGACCGCGACAATCTTGCTCGCGCGCGGATAGCTGAGGCGCACCGCGGCACCCAAGGCAGCGTTGGGTTTCGCCGCAAGATGGGCTGAGGTGTTGATCCGCGCGCTGATGACACAGCGCCGCCCGCGCATAGCCCAGACATTCGCGACATTCGCTCGGGTCAGGAAACTCAGTGTTACGTCGGGCCGCTGTTCGGCGATCAGCTTTGAGACTTGCCTGACGCTCTGCCAAACCGAGCCGCGGCAGTCGAGCTGATGCGTGCTCACCCAGTCGGGAATCCTATAGTCTTCGCGTGCGCGGTCGAGCAGAACGAGCGAGACGTCAAATTCTTCGCACTCCTCGCGCGATTGCGCGAGCAACGTGGCCATGACCCGCTCTGCGCCGCCGTCGGCGAGGGAGTTTAGGAGAAAGGTGACTCGCTTCCTTCGCATCGCCGGGAACTCACGTCCCCGCACGCATTGTAAACGATACGGGCTGCGCGCCGCCTCCTTGAGAAGCAGCAGGATATGACCAAGCCTCGCCCAGCTCCAGATCGATGCGATCAGGCGAAAAGCGGCAAAGGCCCGCTTCCGGCGCGAGCGTCAACTCCCCGAACAACGGCCTGTCTGGCGTGTCATAGAGATCGACGCGCAAGAAGCGAAAGCCAGCGGCCAGGGTCTCCGCAGCCGCAAGCATTCGAGACAGATGTTTCGGCGCAGGGATGTCGTCGGGCGCGCTGGGGTACTTCAACGCGAAGTCGAGCCGTTCCCATTGTGGGTTGTAGAACTGACGCCGGTGTTTCTGAAAGCGCTCCAGATCGACTTGGACAAACCGGACCGCCCCATCGAACACCCAGAATTTGTAGTCGTTGAGGGGGCCGCCGTTGGCAATGAGCGGTTCGATCAAAATTTGACGCTTGATCTGACCGTAAGCCCACTCGCGATGGAGGACGTGATGATCGTACGTGAGCCAATCATTCGCTGCGCGTGCCGCCTCGCCCAGGTTGGTCTCCCCCGACAGAAACCTCACATGTGCGCTTGAATGATTAGGCTTCATGACCGCCGGCTTGGGAATTTCGCCAAGTATCGCCTCGGTGACTTCATCGCCGTGCCAAATCGTCGGGATCAGCCATTCGTCGCCAAGGGTCTGTCTGACGAATTCCTTCACGCAAATCTTGTCGACGATCGTGGGCATTGTCGGATCGCGGGCAGCCAGCTTCATATGCTGCATTTTTTCCGAGAAACGCCTGGGCGTCCGGAGGTTTGGGAGCCGCCCAAACACCCGGAAGTAGTCGATGGAGAGAGCGACGCGATCCGGTAAGTGACGAAGCACGTTCAATGCGGCGCGCTTCGCGGTCCATTTGAAGTCGGACGCCAGGGTCATGTCGGCAAAGCGCCGTGCTGACGGGCGCGCGCGACGCGCCGCAGTGCCGCAACGTATGTCACGCAGTCGAGATAGTGCGCGTAGTGGCGCGGGAAGCTCTTGCCGGCGCGTATTTTCGCGTTCGCGTCAGCAAGTTCGTGCTGCATTTCCGCCTGCGACGGCAGCATGCACTGGCCAAGCAGGATATCGCGGACGAAAATGGCCTGCTGCTCCACCATCGGCACCACCCCGCAACCTGGGTTGATGAAGCCGACGAAGAACAGGTTCGGATAGATCGGATCGACAATCTGCATCCAAGCGGACGTGCTGTCTCGCAGCCGCTCTGAAAGCAATTTGTCGAAAAACGGGAAGCTTCGCTTGTATCCGGTGCAGTAGATGATTGCGTCCGCTTCGATGGCGCCTCCGTCCGCAAAGCGCACGGTTCTGCCTTCAAAGGACTTGATTTCCCCTCTTATCGCGATGTCGCCGCCGGCGAGCCGTTGATAAAGTTCGGAGCTAATCGTTGGGTAGGCGTCGAAATAGGCTTCCTCGGGTGTTGGGGCCCCATGTTGCTGCGGCAGACCAAGCGCCGCCTCCAGGCGCCTGAGGCGGACCCATTCGCGCACGCTTCGCGGAATAAGGGACCTCAGGATGACGCGCGGATTGCGCAGCTTGAACTTGCCGCGAACCGTCGCCGGATGTGGGTAATGCGAATCCCAGACGCGCGAGCCGAACTGTCTGGGAATGACCCATCGCCCGCGCCGCGTCGAGACATAGACCATGGCGCAATTTTCTTTGCGACCCAGTTCGCAGGCGATGTCCAACGCGGAATTGCCGAAACCGACGACGATGACCTTCTTGCCGCGAAGATCAATGGGATCCGATGGGTCTTTGTAGTCTTTCGAGTGAAGCTCGACGCCCTCGAAGCGCCCCGGGGGTTTGGGGCTGGGGAGCGCCGGATTCCAGAATTGGCCGCTGGCGACACAGAGCGCGCCATAAGAACGCGTCTCGCCATTATTCAAAGTCACGTCCCAGACGCCATCTGGGCGTCGGTGCGCGCGTTCGACACTACGCCCGAATTCGATCTTATGCTTGAACCCGAACCAGTCGGCGTAGGCGTCGAAGTAGAGCGCCAGTTGCTCGTGATGAGGAAAGTGCGGCCAGTCGTTCGGGAATGGGAAGTCAGAGTAGCTGGTGCGGTCGCGGCTCGTATTGGCATGCAGCGATCTGTATGCCGCGCTGAGACCGCTCTTGTTCTTGAACGCCCAGAGTCCGCCGACGCGATCTCCTTTCTCGAAGCAATCGAACGGCACGCCCGCGAGATAGAACGTCTTGGCCAGCGCCGCGCCCGACGCGCCGGCCCCAATGATGCATACCCTTTGTAAATTGGGGTTTTCTTGCACTGGCCCTGCGGGCTGTGGGGCAAGCCTCAGCGAGGGCGCGCAAGCGTTACGATCCGCGGGCTTGAACACCGTGAACTCTCCGGCTTCCTTGCTTAAGCCAATGCGTGGAGCAACCTTGAAGCGGCGATCCATGCAAACCTCGCGCCTGCCGCCCGAGGCGACAAGAGGCAATCGACGCCCTCGGAGGACGATAACCTTACCGCCTAGGGATGAGGCGCCGGCGCACGCACCGGTCCCCGACTTGCATGCGTCGCGCGACAGATTCAGCTATAGGAAAATCGAAGCAGCGATGGCGATGCAGTTCGATCTTCTGCGCAATGAAGAGTTGCCGCCATTGGCGTGGCTGCTTTTCCACGAACGCGGAAAGGACCGCGCGCGCGTGCTCGCCGGAGCGGATGTGCGACTGCAAGGGGCGTCGGCCTTTTGGGAGGGCATTAACCCCGCTTTCGAGCGACCCGAACTTACCCCGCTTCACCATTTTCCGCTCTGCACCGGCTGCATCACGCGCGGCGAGGAGATCGTCGCGTTCACACCCGGTCATATCTTCGATCGATTGTTCCTGATCCGCGATGGGGACCGCTTGCTGCTCAGCAACTCACTGCCCTTCGTGCTGAGGGCCGCGGGGACAAGATTGAATCCGCGCGATCTGCTTTATGCATGGCGGTTCGGCGTGATCCAGGCGCATCGGCAAACCGCGCCGCTCGAACGCGGCAAGCTTGAGTTCTTTCACAACACCAACATCGTCATTGGTCGCGATCATCGGATCGAGCTTGAGGCCAAGCCGGCTTCGCCGGATTTCAATAACTTTGCCGAATACCGCGAAGGACTGGACGCCTACCTCCGCGAGATATCGGACGCGCTCCAGGGACAGACCGGTGCGCGCTACGAGCCGGTGTCCACCATTTCATCTGGCTACGACTCAGCGGCCGCCGCGGTGCTGGCTAGGTCCATCGGCGCCAAGCGCGCCTTGACCATTTCGGACTCGCGCTACGGCGAAGCCGGAGACGACAGCGGCGCCGCCATCGGCGAACGTCTGGGGCTGGAGGTGACAACACGCGGACGGACAGATTATCGCCAACATGGGATCGAGGCGGAGCGCCTCTTCTATACGTGCGGTCTACCGGAAGACATTATCTTCCACGCCTTTGCCGATGACGTCCGGTGCACGCTTCTGTTCACGGGCCACAAGGGCGACACGATGTGGGCCAAGCACGGCCGCCCGGTGGGTTCTTGGAGCCTCGATCCAGGCGGCGCCACGATGCAATGCTTCCGATTGCGGATGAATTTCGTGCACTTCCCGCCCGCCTTCTTTGGTTGGGCGCGGCACAAGAAAGTCCTCGAGATCTCGCAGTCCGAGGAGATGGCGCCATGGTCTCTGGGAAACAGCTACGACCGGCCGATTCCACGTCGCATTGTCGAGGAGGCCGGCATTCCACGCGATTGGTTCGGCATGGAGAAGCGCGCGGTCTCCGCTATGTACGGCTTGGACAACCGCAACTATGTGGCCCCTGAAGAACTGGGCGTCAGCCGAGAGTTCGCCGACTTGCTTCGCCAGCATCGTCAGCGATGGCGGTCTATCCGTGTCGACTTAGGCATTGGCGCCGGCAATTGCGTTCACTCGGCAATGCGGCTTGCCAATCGCGCGCTGAGCAAGAAGAAAGGCTCAGGGGGCGGCGGATCGCCGCGCGCGACGTCGCTCAAGACGCGGCTGACGATGGCGATGGACCACGTAGGCAACATCCATCGCGCCTTCTGGCTTCCGTTTACGGATCTGACCTTTGCCCCCCAGGTCGCCAATGAACTCCTGGCTGGCGACTATCCGTCGCCGGAGCGGATTTTGGCGGACAATCGAGCGACGCGAGTCTAAAAACGAGCGAGCAAATGAGGCTCGGGCCACGAGGCTCTTCGGCGGCCGTCGACCACCCACTGGCTGATCGACTCCGCCCGTCGACAGGCTTAGGCTAGTCCGTCACGCCAAAGAGATGATCCCATGAGCTATGCTGTCGGCCCCAGCGATCTCGTTCTCTGCGTCAACGCCGCCCCGAACCATGTCACCGGCGAGCCGGTGCCGCTTGTCGCGGGCGAGACCTATACGGTCGGCGCGGTGATGGAGTTCGCGTGCCCGTGCGGGCGCTCCGACGCCTTGCTCGACGTCGGCGTCGATTTCGCCTGGTGTCAGACCCGCTTCAGGCTCCTGCCCAAGCCGAAGTTCGAGGCCAAGGAGCGTCGTGTCTCCGCTCCAAAGGAGAAAGAGCCTGTGCGATAGCCCTCTCGCGGGCGCGCTCAATACCGCCACGGGCTGACAATCCAGGCGCATCTTCTATGCTGCCTCACTTCAGCGAGGGGACGCACATGGACCGGGACGATATTCCGCCGATCGACACCGCGGCAAAGCCGACGCGGCGCGGCTTGTGGACAGGCGCCGCGGCGCTGGCGCCTGCAGCTGCGCTTGCCATGACAGAAGCGCACGCAGCGACGCCGAACCGCAGCGCGCTCCGGCGCATCGTCGATCGCCAGAAGGACGAGAACGTCGCGCTGCTGCAGGACTGGATCCGCAACCCGACCATCGCCGCCGAACAACTGAACGTGCAGGAAGGCGCCGAATACATGGCGCGCCTCGCCCGCGACGCGGGCTTTCAAACGACCGAAATCGTGCGAACCGACGGCTCGCCCGGCGTCTGGGCGACGCTCGATGTCGGCGCGCCGAAAACGCTCGCCGTCTATTTCATGTACGACGTGAAGCAGTTCAACCCGGCCGAATGGTCGTCGCCGCCGCTCGAGGCTCGGCTGGTCGACAACGAACTCGGCCGCGTCGTCGTCGGCCGCGGCGCCGTCAATCAGAAAGGCCCGGAGATTGCCTTCCTCGGCGCCTTGCGCGCGCTGCGCGCGGCCGGGCGCCAACCGCCGGTCAATGTCGTGCTGATTTGCGAGGGCGAAGAGGAAATCGGCAGCCCGCATTTCCACCAGATCGCGCGGAAGCCGCACATCCTGCCGCGGCTGCAACAAAGCGCCGGCGTATTCATCCCCAGCGCCTGGCAGGATCCGACCACCGGCGGCGTCGCCGTCAATCTCGGCGCCAAGGGCATCATCGAGTGCGAGTTGATCGCGAGCGGCGCACGCTGGGGACGCGGGCCGACGCGTGACATTCATTCGAGCACCAAGGCGATGATCGACGCGCCGGTCTGGCGGCTGGTGCGCGCGCTCGACACGCTGACCAGCGAGGACGGCAATACGCCGGCGATCGACGGCTGGTTCGAGAACGTGCGCCCGCTCACCGAGCGTGAGCGCGAACTCATTCGGACCAACGCCCGCAACACCAGCGAAGCCGACTACAAACAGCGCAACGGCGTGACGCGCTTCATCGACGATCTGCCGTGGGCCGAAGCGCTTGAGCGCTTGGCTTCGCAACCCACGGTGAACATCGAGGGTCTGGTCGCCGGTTACACAGGCCCCGGCGGCATGACCATCCTGCCGCATCGCGGCGTCGCCAAGCTCGATTTCCGCCTGGTGCCGAACCAGACCCGCGCCGAGGCCGAGCGCAAGCTGCGCGCCCACCTCGATGCGCGCGGCTTCAACGATATCGAGATCAATGTCAGCGGCGGCTACGATCCGACCGAGACCGCCGAAGACAGCGCCATCGTGCAGGCGCAGCTCGCCGTCTATCGCCGGTTCAATGCGCGCGCGACCTTGAACCCCCGCCTCGCCGGCTCGTGGCCGGGCGCGGTGTTCACGGCGCCGCCGGTCAGCCTGCCCGCGGGCCAGTTCGGCCTGGGCCACGGCAACGGCGCCCACGCGCCGAACGAATACTTCCTGATCGACAGCAACAACCCGCGGGTGCAGGGCTTGAGCGGCGCCGTAATGGGCTTCATCGACATCATGTACGAAATGGCGCGCTAACGGGAGCTGCAAGCATGTTCGTCGGCCACTACGCAGCGGCGTTTGCCGCCAAGGCGATCGAACCGAAAGCGCCGATGTGGACGCTCGCCGCCGCCGCGCAATTGGTCGATATCGGCTGGAGCGCGTTCATCATCGCCGGCGTCGAACGCGCCAGCGTCGATCCGGCCCTGCCCGGCTCAACGCTCGTGCTCTATCACATGCCGTGGACACATTCGCTGCCGATGGCGCTGGTTTGGAGCGTCGCCGCAGCCCTGTTGGTCAGACTATTGCTGCGGCTTCCCATTTGGGCGAGCGCAATCGTCGGACTCACCGTGTTCTCGCATTGGCTGCTCGATTGGCTGGTGCATCGCCCCGATCTCGAACTCTGGATCGGCGGTCCGCGCGTGGGGCTCGGCTGGTGGAACTATCCCGTACCCGAGCAAGCGCTGGAGATCGGCCTGATCGCCGTCTGCGGCGCGGCCTGGGTCGCGAGCCGGAAGACGTTCGGCCGATTGGCGTGGCCGGCGATCGCCTTCATCGGCTTTCTCGTGGCGCTGCAGATCGTGGCGATGCTCTCGCCGCAACCGGCGGGAGAACTGGGCGCGGAAAGCGGCGCAACGATCCTGGCCATCTATCTTATCGTCGTGGCGATTGCCGGGCTCACCGATCTCAGCCGCAAACCTGTTAGCGGCTGAGCTCGATCCAAGCGTCTTCGTCGATCACCTTGACGCCGTGCTTCTCGGCTTCGGCAAGTTTTGAACCCGCGCCGGGGCCCGCAACGACGAGATCGGTTTTCTTCGACACGCTGCCCGAGACCTTGGCGCCGAGCGCCGTCGCGCGCGCCTTGGCTTCGTCGCGCGTCATTTTCTCAAGCGTGCCGGTGAACACGATGGTCAATCCCGTCACCTTGCTCGACGTCGCCGCGCGCGGCTGATCCTTGATCCGCACTTCTTTGAGCAGGCGTTGCAACGCCTCAGTGTTATGCGTCTCCGCGAAGAAATCGACGAGGTGATCGGCGGCCACTGGCCCAACCCCGTCAATGCGCGCCAGTTCGAGATAGTCTTCCCCGGGCGCATCTTTCGCAGCCGCCTTGATCGCGTCGATCGCCTCCGACAGCGAGCCGAACGTATCGACCAATCCCTGCCAGGCCTTGGCAGTTACGCCCTTCACCTTGGGCGCATCGCCGTCTTGGAAAAGATCGCCACGCGGGGCCCTCAATTCCCCCGCTGCGGCGATCAACGCCGCGCGCGCGCCATCGCCGACGCCAGGCACACGCTCCAACGCTTCGTACGCCTCACCGGGCCGCGCCTTCACCGCCGCGCGCATCGCCGCCTCGAACGCCGTCCAGCTCTCGAACCGCCGCGCGATCACGCCGGCTGTCGTCTCGCCGATATCGCGGATGCCCAACGCATAGAGAAAGCGCGCGAACTCCGGCTCGCGGCGCGCATCGATCGACGCCAGCAAATTGGCGACGCTCTTCTCGCCATAGCCTTCGCGCACCGTCAGCTCCGCGCGGCGATCGCCGAGGCGGAAGATGTCGGCCGGCTCCTTCACCCAGCCGAGTTCATGGAATTCCTCGATCTGCTTGGCGCCCAGGCCTTCGATATCCATGGCGCGGCGCGAGACGAAGTGGATCAGCCGCTCCACCGCTTGCGCGGGGCAATTGAGCCCGCCGGTGCAGCGGGCGATGACGCCGTCTTCACCGGGTTCCAGTTCGCGGGCGACATGGCTGTCGCAAACCGGGCACCGGTCCGGGAATTGGTACTTCCGCGCGCCCTTGGCGCGCTTCTCCAACACGACGTCGACGATTTGCGGAATCACATCGCCGGCGCGCTGCACAATCACTGTGTCGCCAATGCGTAAATCCTTGCCGCCGCGGATGAGTTCGCCGGCCGCGTCGCGCCCGGCGATATAGTCGGCATTGTGCAGCGTCACGTTGGTGACGGTGACGCCGCCGACAAAGATCGGCTTCAATCGTCCGACCGGCGTCAGCGCGCCGGTGCGGCCGACCTGGATGTCAATGCCTTCCAGAACGGTCTGCTGCTGCTCGGCCGCGAATTTGTGGGCAATCGCCCAGCGCGGGCTGCGCGAAACGAACCCAAGCCGCTGTTGCAATCCCAGATCGTCCACCTTGTAGACGACGCCATCGATTTCATAAGCAAGCTTCTCGCGCCCCGCGAGAATGTTCTGGTAGATCGCCAACAATTCCTCCGCGCTCTCGGCGCGCTTGATTCCGGCCAACGGAAAACCGAGCTTCGCCAGGCGACGCACGGACTCGAACTGGGTGTCCGCCAGCGGCTCGCTCAGCTCGCCCCAGCCGTGCGCGAAAAACCGCAACGGCCGCGACGCCGTGATCTTGGGGTCGAGCTGTCGCAAGGCGCCGGCTGCGCTATTGCGCGGGTTGACGTAGGTCTGTTTGCCTTCCCTCTCGAGCGCGGCGTTCATCTTCGCGAACGCCGCCTTCTCCATGTAGACCTCGCCCCGCACCTCCAGCACCGAGGGCGCGCCGGTAATGACCTTCGGGATGTCGGCGATGGTGGCGAGATTGGCGGTGACGTCCTCGCCCTCGCGGCCGTCTCCGCGGGTGGCGCCTTGGACGAACTTGCCGTTCTCGTAACGCAGTGAGGCGGAGAGCCCGTCGATCTTCGGCTCGGCGGTAATGGCGGGCGGCGCATCGAGATTGAGAAAACGCTGCACCTTGGCGACAAACGCGCGCGCGTCCTCGGCGTCGAACGCATTGTCGAGCGACAGCATCGGCACGGCATGGCGGACCTTGCCGAACTTTTCGGCCGGCGCGGCGCCGACCCGCAGCGACGGGCTATCCTCACGGACGAGATCGGGAAAACGCGCTTCGATCGCTGCGTTGCGGCGGCGGAGCCGGTCGTACTCCGCATCGGTCAGCGCCGGGGCGGCCTTGTCGTAATAGAGCTTGTCGTGGCGCGCGATCTCGACCGCCAGCCGCTCGAGCTCGGCGGCGGCTTCCTTGGCGCTCAGCGCTTCAACTGATTTCTCGTTCACAGCCCTCCCCGCGCGAGGAGATCAGAACACCGCGCCGAACGTGCGGCCCAACCACCCCCGGCGCTCAGCCTCCTCAGCGGCGACGGGCGCAACGCCCTCTTCGGTCATGAGCGCGTAAGAGCGCTGATACCAATCGCTGCCGGGATAATTGTAGCCCAGGATCGCCGCCATGCGCTGCGCCTCCTCGGTCATGCCAACCGAAAGGTAGGACTCAACGAGGCGATGCAGCGCCTCGGGAACGTGGGTCGTGCGCTGAAAGTTCTCGTTCTCGATCACCTGCCGGAAGCGATTGATGGCGGCGAGGTGCTGGTCGCGCTCCAAATAGAAGCGTCCTATGTCCATCTCCTTGCCGGCGAGCTGGTCGTACACCATGTCGAGCTTGAGCCGCGCGTCACGTGCATAGGCGGTTTCGGGATAGCGGCGCACGACATCGTTGAGCGCCCCGAGCGCGCGTTCGGTGGTGCCCTGATCGCGGCCCACATCCATGATGCGTTCGAAATGGCAGATCGCGATCAGATAGTAGGCGTACGGCGCACTCTCATTGCCGGGGTGTAGCGAGATGAAGCGTTGAGCGTCCTCGATGGCGTCGTCGTAGGCCTGCGCCTGATAATGGGTGTACGCCTCCATGAGCATCGCCCGGCGCGCCCATGATGAGTACGGGTGCTGCCGCTCGACCTCTTCGAAGAATTGCAGCGCGCGCGGATAGCGGCCGCGATCGAGGGCATCGGCGCCGCGATTGTACAATTGGGTCGCCGGCTCTTCCACGTACTGGACGTCGGCGCGATCGCGCACGCCGCCCGCGCAAGCCGTAGCGCCGCCCGCGAGCAGCGCGAGCGCCAGGGCCCGGGAGAGCTGGTGTTTCCGAGGGGTCATTCTGCCGGGCCTCACAGCTTGCGCGGCGCTCCGCCACCGGGACCGCAAGCCCGCTGATACAGGAAGGCGCGCGCCAGGCAAAGCGCCTGCGGCTGTCACGTGTGGACGCCGATCAGCGCGCCGCCACGGCCAATGGGCGCTCGGCCTCCAGGGTGGTTTCGGCCGCCTCGCCGTCCTCCCAGCACCAGGCTTCGGGCGTGTCGAGCAACGCCCGCACCAGCCTCGCGTTGAGGGCGTGCCCGGGCTGGTCCGCCACAAAGCGGCCACAAATTGGCGCACCCGCGAGCGACAGATCGCCCACGGCATCGAGCATCTTGTGACGCACGAACTCGTCGTCGAAACGAAGCCCCTCGGGGTTCACGACGCGGCCTGAGTCCACCACCACGGCATTCGCCATCGAGGCGCCCAAACCCAAGCCTGCCGCGCGCATGGTTTCCACGTCGGCCAGGAAGCCAAACGTGCGGGCGTCGGCGATATCGCTCAGGAAGCTCTCCGGCGTCAGGTGAACGCGACGGCGCTGTGTGCCGATCGCCGGATCGGCGAAACGAATGGTGACATCGATATCGAGTCCGTCATGACCTTCTGATGGCAGAAGAGCCGCGCTCTTCGAGCCCATGCGCACTTCGATCGGTTCCAGAATACGGATAACGCGCTGCGGCTTCGATTGCTGGCGTACGCCGGCATTCAATAGCACCTGCACGAATTGTGCGGACGAGCCGTCGAGGATCGGCACTTCCGGCCCATCCACTTCGACGATCAGATTGTCGATGCCCAAGCCGGCGCACGCCGACATCAGATGCTCGACCGTCGCCAGCTCCACGCCGGCGCCATTGCGGATCGTGGTGCAGTTGCGGGTCTGGGAGACGCTATCGGCGTGGCCGGCGATGGCGTTGTTGGAGACGCCGCGAACGTCGGTGCGGACAAAAACGATGCCGGTATCCTCTGGCGCAGGCGACAACACCATGCGCACATGCGCGCCGGAATGAACGCCAACGCCCGCGCACACGGCCGGACCCGCTATGGTCTGCTGCAAACGCACAGATGACACCTCTTGTCCCCCCGCAGGAACGCTCTGGGCCCCCCGACCCAGGTCTCGTGTACCGCGAGCGCGAAGGCGCGGACAAAACACGTTGGGTTACGGTTTGTGACGGTTCCGTTTCGTTTCGTAACTGCATGAAAATATGACAGATAATCAGAACGCTCGCGACGCCGACGCGCTGCTCGCGCAAGCCGAGGCCGGCGGCCCAGGCGCGGCGCTCGCGGCCCGGC
>LWDN01000055.1 GCA_002083515.1 Proteobacteria bacterium HN_bin10 | reverse complement strand
CACGCGCTGCGGAATCTCGATGCGTTCGCACGCGCCATGGCGCAACGCATTCGTCGTCGCTTAACGCGGCGCTTGCCGAAGGCTTACCGGCCCGTGTGCGCCGAGCCTGTGTTGGCGCTGGGCGTGTGCGACATTCGCTTCGCCGATTCTTCTTGACCCTCCGAGGACCGCCGGCTTCCAGCCGGCACGGCGCCGCGGCTACCGACACGCGCAGGCGCTCGTTCGATTCACCCAATGCCGGCTGGAAGCCGGCGCTCCTTAGAGCCATCCGCCGCGCGAAGCGAAACGCTTCGCCGCGGGCGCCGGCGCATGGGCGCTAACTTTCCCCCTCCGCGAACGGGTTTTTCCCGGCCTTCACGATCAGGCGGATCGGCGCGGCGTGCAGATCGAAGGCGTCGCGCAGGCCGTTGACCAGATAGCGCTTGTAACTCTCCGGCATCTCCTCGGCGCGCGAGGCGATCAGCACGAAGGTCGGCGGGCGGGCTTTGATCTGGGTGAGGTAGCGCGGCTTGATGCGCTTGCCGCGCACCGCCGGCGGCGGATGGCGCGCGATGACAGCGTAGAGCCACTCGTTCAGATCCTTGGTCTTGACCCGCGCCGTCCAATCCTCATGCGCCTCTTCGACCGCGCGCATCAGCCGGTCCAAGCCGACGCCGGATTGCGCGGCTGCCGTCACCAGCGGCGCGCCGCGCGCCTGCGGCAGGCTCTCGCGCGCCACCAGCTTCAGCTCCTCGAAATGCGCGCGGGGATCGTCGATCGTGTCCCACTTGGCCAAACAGAGCACCAGCGCGCGCCCCTCGCGCACGATCAGATCGGCGATCGAGAGATCCTGTTTTTCGAACGCCTCTTTGGCGTCCATCACCAGCACGCAGACATCGGCGAACTTCAGCGCATGCAGCGTATCGCCGACCGACATGCGTTCGAGCTTGGCCTGCACCTTCGCCTTCCGGCGCATGCCGGCGGTGTCGACGAGCTTGAACTTCTTGCCGCGCCACTGCCAATCGATGGCGATGGCGTCGCGGG
Organism: Proteobacteria bacterium HN_bin10; assembly: GCA_002083515.1. Taxonomy (GTDB): domain Bacteria; phylum Pseudomonadota; class Alphaproteobacteria; order Caulobacterales; family Aquidulcibacteraceae; genus Vitreimonas. The sequence goes on along the minus strand of LWDN01000055.1, from coordinate 93,010 downwards.
TGATGCCGGCTTCGGGTCCGACCAGCAGCCGATCCTCGCCGATCAGCGCGTTGACCAAGGTCGACTTGCCGGCGTTCGGACGCCCGACGATGGCGATGGTGATGGGACGCGTCGCCTTCTCCGCCTCGGCTTCCTCATTTCGTTTTTCATGCGCCGCGATCGCCGCATAAAGCTCAGCCATGCCCTCGCCGTGCTCGGCAGAAAGCGCGATCGGCTCGCCCAAGCCCAAGGCATAGGCTTCGCTGATGCCGACATCGCCGGCGCGGCCTTCGGCCTTGTTCGCCGCCAGCACCACCGGCTTGCCGGCGCGGCGCAGCAATGCGGCGAAGGCTTCGTCGAGCGGCAGCACCCCGGCGCGCGCGTCGATCAGCAGCAGAATGACATCGGCGTCGCGGATGGCGATTTCGGTCTGCTGGCGCATGCGCGCTTCGAGCGAGGCGTCGGTCGCATCCTCGAAGCCGGCCGTGTCGATCAGGGTGAAGTCGAGATCGCCCAGCCTGCCCTTGGCCTCGCGCCGGTCGCGGGTGACGCCCGGCGTGTCATCGACGATCGCGAGCTTCTTGCCCGCGAGGCGGTTGAACAAAGTGGACTTGCCGACATTGGGCCGCCCGACGATCGCGAGTTTCAGCATGCCAGGTATCGGGTGTCAGGTGTCAGACACCTGGCCCCCGCCTCTTCGCTGACACCTGATATCTGGCACCTGACACCTACCTCAACGCAGGACGACGAGGCGCGCTTCGTCGGTCACGATGTAGATCTGATCGTTGGCGGCGATCGGGGGAATGAACACGGGCTGGCCGACATCGGCGCTGGCCAAGGTCTGTCCGCTCGCGGGCGAGACGGCGACGACATCGCCTTCGGAATTCGCCAGCACCAAACGCCCGCCGATCATCACCGGGCCGGTCCACGAGACGCGACCCTTGCGGTCGTCTTCGTCGCGATAGCGGCGCAGCTGCGACACCCAGTAAACATTGCCGGTGCGGCGATCGAACGCCGCCAGTTCGCCGTCGACGCTCACCGCATAGAGCACGTCGCCGGCGGTCCACGGCGTTTGCGTCGAGGCGAAGTTGCGCGCCCATATGCGCTGGCCGCTGCGCAGATCGATCGCCGCGAGCACGCCGGAATGGCTCGCCGCATAGACCGCGCCGCCGTCGATCACCGGGCGCCCGGCGATGTCGTTGATCGCCGACAGCGAGGTGAGGCGGCCGGTGCGCGAGAGCGAATCCGACCACAGCCGGCGGCCATTGCCGCCGAGCAGCGCGACGATCTCGCCCGAGGCGAACGGCGCCACCACCGTCTCGCCGTCAATGGCGACGCTCGGCGCCGAGAGAATGCGCGCGGGCTCGGCGATCGCCTGGAAGGTCCAGGCCACTGCGCCTGTCGCCGCATCGAAGGCGATCAGTTCGCTGTCATTGGTGGAGGCATAGACGCGGCCGTTGGCGAAGGTCGGCGCCGACTGGAACGGCGCGCTGGCCTCTGTGCGCCAAATCTCGTTGCCGGTTTCGGCGTCGAGCGCCGCGATGAAGCCGAAGCCCGTGGTCACGTAGACGCGGCCGGCGCCGGCAGCGACGCCGCCGCCGCGGGCGACGCGATCGCGGCTGTCGTTCGGACGCAGGCGTTCGTCCCACATGCGCCGCCCGTCGCTGGCGCTGATCGCATGCACGCGGTGCGCCGCATCGAGGAAGAACAGGCGCCCGTCGGCGATCACCGGCGGCGCGGCGATCGCGCCGCGATCGTTGGTGCCTTCGCCGAGGCTGGCGCGCCAGGCCCGCTCAAGCACGGCGGTGCCGGTCGATTGCGGCGGCGAATTGTCGGCGGTTCCGCCAGGTTGACTCCAATCGCTGACCGTCACCGCCGCCGGCACCGTAATCGCGCGCGAGGCGAGCGTCGGATCGGGCGTCAATTGCTGTTCGAAAGTGAGGATCGACTGGCGGCCATCTTCGGGCGCGGTCTGTTGCGGCGCCTCGCTGCCGCCGTCGAACGGATTGAGCGCGCCGCCGATGCGGCTCACGGTCGAACACGCCGACAAGGCGGCCGCGGCCGCGATGATGGCGATGGGTCGCAACGGCTTCATTTGCTGTCTCCTTCGGAGGGCGCAGGCGCAGCTGCGGCGCCGTCCGCGGGGGTTTCTTCACCAGGACCGATGACGCCGAGCGCGACCTGCGCGCGCTGACGCACGGAATCCGGCGCTTCGAATGCGAGCGTCAATTCTTGCAGGGTGTTGCGCGCGAGTTCGAGGTCGCCCGCCTCCCACGCTTCGACCGCCAACAATTCCCGCGCCGGATAAGCGATGCTGGAGTCGGAGTCGATCAGCGGCTGCAGGCGCGCGCGCAGCGCCTCGAAATCCTGCAAGTCGGCCGCGAGGTAAGCCGCGCGCAACTGCGCGCTCTCACGCATGATGCGATCCGGCGCGGCTTCGGCGGCGGCGTCGAACTCGGCCAATGCCGCTTCCAGGTCGCCTTCGGCGACCAGCAGCGCGGCGCGCTCCATCCGCGCCATGGCGCGATAGGCGCGCGGGCCCTCGTTGGCCAAGCGCTCGAACTCGGCTTTGGCCTCGTCATAGCTGCCCTGCGCCATCGCCTGGCGCGCCATCTCCTGCGCGGCGGAGAATTCTTCGGCGTGCTCACGCGCGACATTGGTCTGGTAGCCGGTCCACAGCTGCCATCCGCCCAATCCGAGGATGAGGAGCGCGAACGCGCCCACGAGCCAGGGGCCGTAGCGCCTGACCAAACCCAGCATGCGATCCTGCCGCAGGCTCTCGTCGACTTCCTGAATGAAACTGTCGCTTTGATCGGTCACGCGCCGTTCCTGACCCTAAGGCTCGGCGAGCGCCAGCCCTCGTCCCCCAAAATCGGCGGCAAGCTAGCCGCGCTCGCCGCCCCCGGCAACGCGCGGGCGCCGCGCCTTTCCGCCGCCGCCGCCTAGGGCATAGGTCTCGGCTGCGGCAGGAAAACGGCGGGCTCTGACATCGGCGGCATAGGAGGCAGCCGCCTTGTCGATTTCGGCCTTCAGATTGGCGTAGCGGCGGACGAATTTGGGGGTCCAATCGAAGAGCCCGAGCAAATCGTCTGTGACCAGGATTTGCCCGTCGCACTGGGCCGACGCCCCGATACCTATGGTTGGGGCCTTGACCGCGGCGGTTATTTCGGGAGCGAGCGTTTCATCGACGCCTTCGACCACGATGGCGAACGCGCCGGCAGCGTCGGCGGCGCGGGCCTCCGCCAGCACCTGGGCGCGCTCCTCCTTGGTGCGCCCCTTGGCGCGGAACTTTCCGTCCACGTTCACGGCCTGGGGCCGGAGGCCGACATGGCCCATGACCGGCACGCCGCGCTGGACCAGATAGGCGACGGTGTCGGCCACGTAGGTTCCGGCCTCGACCTTGACCGCCTGGGCGCCGGTTTCCTTGAGAATGCGCGAAGCGTTGGCGAACGCTTGTTCTGGACCCGCTTCATAGGAGCCGAACGGCATGTCGACCACCACCAAAGCGCGCTTGGCGCCGCGCATCACCGCTTGGCCGTGTAGGATCATCATCTCGAGCGTGACGCCGACCGTGCTCGGCAGGCCGTGGACCACCATGCCGACGCTATCGCCCACCAGCAGCACGTCGCAGTGCGGGTCGAGGATTTCGGCCACCGGCGCGGTGTAGGCGGTCAGGCAAACGATCGGCTCGCCCCCCTTGCGCGCCCGGACCTCGGGCACAGTCAGGCGGCGGAGCGGCGCATCAAGGTGTCGCGACATGGGGAGAGCCTCGCTTGGTCCCCGCGTATCTAGCGTTTGCTGCACTGCGGCGCCAGCGGCGTCGCCATTACGGGGTGGAGGGTCGCATTAATCCTGCGAGGCGCGATAGGCGACCGCGCCGCCGGCCAAGGCCGCCGTCGCCAGCAGGATTTGGGTCAGGCCCGCGCCCATCGATTGCAGGAAGCCCTGCGCTTCGGCGCTCACATCTTGCGCCGTGGTCAGTGCGGATTGCGCGCGCGCGGCTTCCAAGCCAACCGCGCCTAAAAGGTCTTGGCCGAACACGCCCGCCAAACTGTACAGCCCCCACGTCACCGCCGCGGCGCCGATCGCGATCGCGCCGTATTGGATGTAGCTGCGCGTCTTGAGGCTGGCTTCGCGCTTGGCCACGGCGCGGCCGACATTCAGCGAAAACCCGTCATCGGCGGGTTCATGGGCTTCCGCGAAAGAGCGCTTCAACAGGGCGTCGAAGTCAGTCATGAGCCAGGGTCCAATAGCCGTCTAAGTTTTTCCGTCCCCCTTAGTACGTGTGATTTCACGGTGCCGAGGGGAAGACCCGTGATGTCTACGATTTCCGAGTGACTGAGCCCTTCTCCGTGGTTCAACGTCACACACATTCTCTCCGCGTCGGACAATCTGGCAAGAGCCTTCTCCAGATCAAGCTTCGCGCCGGCTGCGGCTTCCGGACTGGAATCTTCCGATGCGATTGGCGACGCATCGTCGATCTCCTCGAACACGGCCTTCTGGCGTCGCTTCGCCATCAGGAACGTGGTGACCGCAATCCTCCTAAACCAACCCGGAAAGGCCGCCGGGGTTTCCAAGTCTCTCAACCTATCCCACGCCTTGATGAACGCCTCCTGAGCAAGATCGTCCGCTTCAGCGTGGCTGTGACACATCCGCCTCAACAGAGCTCGGGCCCAGCCCTGACGGCGCTTCACCAATTCCCCGAAGGCCGCCTGGTCTCTGGCCTGGGCCGCTACGATCAACGCAGCTTCTGTGGCCTGCGCCAGATTGATGAACCCCCGAGCCGCCACAGATTACCACTCAGTCGTCCTTCTTCTTGGTCGAATAATCCACGATGGCGAGCAGAATGAAAGCGACGCCGAGCGAGCCCAGAATAACCGCCGGCACCATCATGCCGTTGAAGGCCTCTTCGGCGTAGCCGCCGACGAAATAGCCCCCGGCCGCAAAGCCGCCGGCCAGCGCCAGCAGCACCACGCCGCTGCCCAGGCTCGAACGGGCCTTGTCCTGCGGCTTTTTCTGGGTGTCGGTCAGGCTGCGCATCAGCGCCGGATCGAGCTGCTGACCCTTTTCAAGCGCCTGGGCGATCAAATGATGCGCCGACTGGCGCGTGCGTTCGCGCAGGTAGATCGGCACCAGAATGATGGCCGCCAAAAACCCAAAAAACACAAACGGAACAAAGATATCCGCATCCATTAAGGTATCTCCATAGCCCGGGGTCTAACGCCCCTTTTGCGTTCTAGATGCGCCCGCAGGGCTGGTTGGATGCAGGCGGCGTCAGCGGGCGGCGGCGCTGGCTAAGCGTTGTGTCATGAGCCGGGCTAGCGCTGCCAGAGCGAAAATGACCCCGGCGGCCAAAATACCGCTCTCGGCCTGGTCCCAATTGGCTACCACCCAACCGGCGGCGGCGACCGCCAACAACGCTGCCGCGGCCCCAAGGGCCGCCCACCGGAGCATGGATCGAGCGGCCGCCGCACGGAAACGCTCCGCCTCGGCGGCGCGCATCACCGCCAAGGTGAAGCCCGGATCGCGGGCCGGCGCGGCGCTGGCGCCAAGGGCGGCGGCAAGGCGAGCCTCCGTGTTCATGCGTCGGTCTCCAGCGCGGCCAGCAGGCGTTCGCGGCCGCGCGTTACGTGCGATTTCACCGTGCCGAGCGGCAGGTTCAAGATTTCGGCGGCCTCGCTGTGCGAAAATCCTTCGCCCAGGCACAGCGCCACCGCCGCACGCTGATCCTCCGGCAGCGCCGCCATCGCGCGCGCCAGGGCGATACGATCCTCGAGCGGCGCACCAACCGGCGCATCGTCTTGCTCGGAGAGCCAGTCAGTGTCGCGAGCCTGGGCCCGCCCATGTGCGCGCCGCGCATCGCGCGCGATGCGGAAGCCGATGCCGCTGACCCAAGAGCGGAAGCTCGACCGACCCTCGAAGCGCGACAGTTTGCGCCACGCGGTCACGAACGCCTCCTGCGCGATATCGTCGGCGTCGGCCCAATGGCCGGCGAACCGGCGCAAAAACCCACGAACGGCTTGCTGATGGGCGTCCACCAAAGCTGCGAACGCACGGCCATCCCCCTTGCGCGCCGCTGCAATGAGACGCGCCTCGTCATGCGGATTCATCGTCTTTGCCGCCGCCCGGACGCATGATCGCAAGCGCCAAACAGCCAAGCGCCGTCACCGTCATCGTCGCCGCGATCACAAGATAGGCCGTCTTGTCGTCGGCCGGCGCGTCCGCGTACGCGATCCAAAATCCGAAGCCGAGCGCGGAGAAAACGACAACCTCGCCCCAAGGGGGCTTGGCGCGGCCCGCTTTGTTGATCTGCTCATAGATCACGGGCGGCGGCTCCTTGCCGGCTTCAAGCGCGATCTTGATGATGTCCATGGCCTGGCTGCGGCGCTTGTGTTCGAGCCACTGAGTCCAGCCCGCCGCTAGCATGCTGACGGCGATCGCGCCGAAGATGAACAGCGCCACCATCCAATCTTCCCAAGGGCCGTCATTCAGCATTCCCGATGCTCCTTCGAGCCGTATGTAGCCGCCGGCAGGGGAATTGGATGCGCATGCGGCTTGCCAGACAATACTTAAGCGAATACTTTAGTTTCTATGTTCAGAGCCGAAGCCCACCTGGACCTGGCCTTCCAGGCGCTCGCCGACCCAAGCCGCCGCGCCATAGTCGATCGCCTCATCCAGGGCCCCGCTTCCGTCAGCGAACTCGCGGCGCCACTGGCGATGTCGCTGCCCGGCGTGATGCAGCACCTCGCGGTGCTCGAAGCCTCCGGGCTGGTCGTCTCTGAAAAGATCGGCCGCACCCGCACCTGCCGGATCGAGCCGAAGGTTCTCACCCAAGCCGAACAATGGATCGCCGAACGCCGCGCCCTCTGGGAGCGCCGCTTGGATCGCCTCGGCCAATTCCTCGATGAAACGAAAGACGACTGATGCTCACCCTCTACGGACACCCAATCTCTTCCTACACGTGGAAGGTGCTCGCCGCGCTCTACGAGAACGGCACGCCGTTCGAGTTCGTAACGCTCGATCAGAACACCTATCCGGACTTTCTGGCGAAGTGGCCGCTCGGCACGTTTCCGGTGCTGCTCGACAGCGACCGCAACGCCATGATCACCGAGACCAGCGTGATCATCGAGTATCTCGACCACTACTATCCAGGCCGCACGCGCTTCGTGCCGAAGGATTTCGACACCGCGCTCGAAGTTCGTCGATGGGATCGGCTGTTCGACACGATCGGCACAACGATGACGAAGGTCGTCATGGATAATGTGCGCCCTGAAGGTCAGCACGATCCGGTAGGCGTCGAGGCTGCCAAAGTCGCGGTGCGCAAAGTTTACACCGTCGTCGAAGCGCAGCTCGGCGACCGTGAGTTCATCGTCGGCGATAGCCTCACGCTCGCCGACGCCTCGGCCGCGCCGTCACTTTGGTACGGCACGCGCAACATCCCGCTCGACGGCGCCTTCCCGCGCATCGCCGCTTATCTTGAGCGCCTCAAAGCGTGGCCCGCCTTTGCCCGCGCGGTGAAGGACAGCGAGCCGCTCTTTCACATGTATCCGGGAGCTTAAACATGACGCCGATCAAACACGCCATGCTTGTCATGGAGCGCACCTACAAAGCCACGCCCACGCGCGTCTTCGCGGCGTGGGAAGATAAAGAGGCACGCGAACGCTGGCAGGCGCCGGACGACACCATTCAGATCAAGTACGAAGAATCGAATTTCCGCCAAAGCGGTCGCGACGTCGCGCGCTGCATCGAGCAGGACGGCGGCAAGTACCTCGCGACGGTGAACTATCTCGATATTCGCCGCGAGGAACGGATCGTCTTCAGTGAGGCGGTCACGCAAGGCAACGCCCACGTCTCCGCCGCTTTGGTCTGCGTCGAGCTCTGTCCGGTGAGCGAGGGCACGCGTCAGCTCGTCACCATTCAGATCGCCGCCTTTGACGGCTCCGGAATGGAAAAGGGTTGCGAACACGGCTGGGGCATGGCGCTGGACAATATCACGGAGGAGTTCGAGCAATGACGGCCTATAACATCACTCACGCAATGTTCGTGATCGAACGCGATTTGCGCCACCCGCCCGCCAAAGTGTTCGCCGCTTATGCGGACCCGGCGAAGAAATCCAAATGGTTCGGCGGCCCACCCGAATGGGAAGGCAAACACACGATGGATTTCCGCGTCGGCGGAAAAGAAACCTCACAGGGCGGTCCACCCGGTGGCGTCATTCACAAGATGAGCGGAGTGTATTGGGACATCGTCGAGAACGAACGCATCGTGATGTCCTACGAGATGCGTTTGGATGCGACGCGCATCTCGGTTTCGCTCGGCACCACTGAGATCAAGCCGAACGGCGCCGGCGCAAAAATCATCTACACCGAACAAGGTGTCTATCTTGATGGCTACGACGACGCCGGCCAGCGCGAAGAAGGCACGCGCGAACTCATCGGCAAACTCGAATCCTATCTGAACGCGTGAGGCGCACATGACCACCACCACACACGGCACCTTCTTTGTCGAACGCCGCTACGACGCCTCGCCACAACGTGTCTTCGCCGCCTGGGCCGATCCCGCCGCCAAACGCGCGTGGTTCGCCGAAGGCGAAGGTTGGGACATCCGCTCGTTCGAACTCGATTTCCGCGAAGGCGGCCGGGAGACCAGCCGTTTCCGCGTCGTCGGCGGCAACAACCCGTTTCCGCCAGAGACGACCTTCGGCAACGAAACTGTCTTCGATGAGATCATTGAAAACGAGCGCATCATCTTCACCTATTCGATGGATCGCGACGGCGTGCGCTTCTCCGTGTCCCTCGCCGCAGTCGAGTTCAAGCCGGACAACGCGGGCACGGTTCTCATCTTCACCGAGCACGGCGCCCACTTTGACATGGCCGACGGCATCAAGATGCGCGAGGCGGGCTGGCATGAATTGCTCGGCAAGCTCGACGAATTCCTGAACAGGGGCGCCTGATCGTGTGTATGGGAGTGCGATGACGCCTCAACCGGTAACCATCGCCCTCGACGGCGGCGCCATCTCAGGCCTCTGGCTCGCGCCTGACAACGCAAGGGTGGTCTACGTCTTTGCGCATGGCGCCGGCGCCGGCATGACTCACAAATCCATGGCCGCCATCGCAGAGGGTTTGGCGGAGCGGAGCATCGCCACGCTACGATACAACTTCCTTTACATGGAGCGCGGATCGAAAAGGCCGGATGCGCCGGCCCTCGCTCACCAAGCGGTGCGCGCGGCGGCGGCGAAAGCTTCGGCGCTGGCGCCCGATCTGCCGCTCTTCGCCGGCGGCAAGTCTTTCGGCGGGCGCATGACTTCACAGGCGCAAGCGCTTGAGCCCTTGCCGAACGTGCGCGGTCTCGTCTTCTTCGCGTTTCCGTTACATCCCGCCGGCAGGCCCGGCGACGAACGCGCGAAGCATCTGGAGGACGTGCAAGTCCCGATGCTTTTCTTGCAAGGCGCCAACGATGCGCTGGCGACGCTCGACTTGCTGAGGCCCGTCATCAAGCGCCTCGGCAAACGCGCCACGCTCGCGCTCTCCGAAGGCGCCGACCACAGCTTTCACGTTCCGGCGAAGAGCGACCGCAAGGATGCGGAGGTGTTGGACGAGGCGCTCGACACAGCGGCGAACTGGATGCTTTGTCGTTAGATCGTCATTCCGGGGCTTGGCGAAGCCAAGAACCCGGAACCCAGGGGCCAACGCACTGCGCTTCGATCTCCTGGGTTCCGGATCGCGCTCCGCGCGTCCGGAATGACGAAGCTACTTGAGCACACTCGCGTAAATTTCAGCCTTGAACCCCACCACGAGCTTGCCCCCAACATCCAGCACCGGGCGCTTGATCATGCTTGGCTGCGCGAGCATCAACGCGATTGCCTTCTTCTCGTTCACGTTCTCGCGGTCTTTCTCCGGCAGCTTGCGGAAGGTCGTGCCGGCGCGGTTCAGCAGCACGTCCCAACCCACCTCCTTCGCCCAGCGTTCGAGCGACGCCTTGTCGATGCCTTCGGCCTTGTAATCGTGGAAGGCATACGCGACGCCGTGGTCGTCCAACCACGCGCGCGCCTTCTTCATCGTGTCGCGGTTCTTGATGCCGTAGATCGTTATCTGCTTGCTCTTGGCCATGGCCGGCTTATGCCAAAATCCAAGGAGAGACGTCCATGGCCGATACGCTCACATTCTACACCAACCCGATGTCGCGCGGGCGCATCGTGCGCTGGATGCTGGAAGAAGTGGGACAGCCTTATGAGACCGTGGTGCTGGACTACGGCACGACCATGAAGGCGCCCGCTTACCTCGCCATCAATCCGATGGGCAAGGTGCCGGCGATCAAGCACGGCGATGCGGTGGTCACCGAAGCCGCCGCGATCTGCATGTACCTCGCCGACGCTTTCCCTGCCGCGGGTCTCGCGCCTAAGAACAACCAAGAACGCGCGCGGCTCTATCGCTGGATGTTTTTCGCGGCGGGCCCCGTCGAGGCCGCAAGCACCAATGGCGCCATGGGATTTGTCGTCCCGCCCGAGCGCAAGGCGATGGCCGGCTACGGCTCACTCGCGGAGGTGGTCGATGCGCTTGAGACCGCCGTCGCCGACAGAGAATTCATCGCCGGCGATCATTTCACCGCCGCCGATGTCTACGTAGGCGCGCAGATCGGCTGGGGCATGCAGTTCGGCTGGCTTGAGAAGCGTCCGGCTTTTGTCGCCTATTCCGAACGGCTGCAAGCGCGGCCCGCCGCTATCCGCGCCCGCGAAATCGACGACGCGCTCGTCGCGGCGCAAAAGAAAGACTGACCATGAAGAATCTATTCTCACTGCAAGGCCGCGTCGCGCTTATCACCGGCGGCTCGCGCGGCATCGGCAAAATGATCGCCGAGGGGTTCCTGCACCACGGCGCCAAGGTCTACATTTCCGCCCGCAAGGGCGGCGCGTTGGAGGAAACGGCGACCGAACTCTCCGCCATCGGCCCCTGCATTCCGATCGTCGCCGACGCCTCCGGCGCCGACGGCGCTCAGAAGATGGCTGACGCTTTTCTGGGTCACGAGAGCGCGCTCGACATTCTCGTCAACAATGCCGGCGCCGCCTGGGGCGCGCCGTTCGACGAGTTCCCCAAGAGTGGCTGGGACAAGGTCATGGACCTCAATGTCAAGACGCCGTTCTTCCTGACCCAGAAATTGCACGACGCGCTGAAGCGCGGCGCAGCCAAGGGCCATCTCGCCAAAGTCATCAACATCGCGTCGATCGACGGCGTCTCGGTCAATCCGATGGAGACCTATTCCTACGCCGCCTCGAAATCGGGCCTTATCCACCTCACCAAACGCATGGCGATCCGGCTAATCCAAGACAACATCGCCGTATCGGCCATCGCGCCCGGCGCGTTTGCCTCCGACATGAACCGAATGGCCCGCGATCATGGCGACATGGTCGCGCAAGCCATCCCGGCTAAACGCATCGGCGCGACCGAAGATATGGCCGGCGCGGCCGTGTTCCTGGCCTCACGCGCCGGCGATTATGTCGTCGGTTCGACGCTGATCGTCGATGGCGGCGTCACTTACGCGCGCGGCTAGCGTTTCTTGCGTTTCTTGAAATCCGGATGGCGATGGCAGGTGATCACGTGGTCGTTGACCATGCCCACCGCCTGCATGAACGCATAGACGATGGTCGGCCCCACGAACTTGAAGCCGCGCTGCTTCAGCGCTTTCGAGAGAGCGCGTGAAATTTCGGTTTCGGCCGGAAACGGCCCGCCGGGTTTCAAGCGATTGACGATCGGCGCGCCGCCGACGAAATCCCAGAGAAAATCCGCGAAGCCGATCCCCTCCTTCTGCATCGCTAGATACGCCTTAGCCGAGGCGACCACGCCTTCGATCTTCAGCCGGTTGCGGACGATGCCTTCATCGCCCATCAGTCTTTCAATCTTCGCGGGCGTGTAGCGGGCGATCTTGGCTGGCTCGAAGCCATCGAATGCGCGGCGGTAATTCTCGCGCTTGCGCAGTATGGTGATCCACGACAGCCCGGCTTGCGCGCCTTCAAGCATCAACATCTCGAACAGGGCGCGATCGTCGCGTACCGGCGCGCCCCATTCCTCGTCGTGGTAAGCGATGTAGAGCGGATCGTCGCCCGGCCACTTGCAGCGGGGCAGTCGGTCGTTCGCCATGCCGCCCATCCTCCAAAATGAGCATTTCCTTATCGCACCCTCATCTTCGCCTTGTAACCTCTGAACGTTATCGCTATGATTCAGCCGTCAGGAGAACCCGATGCACTTGTCGCGGGCGGCTGCCGCCCCTTTTGCCGCCCTCATTGCATTGGGCTTGGCCGCCTGCGGCGCAGGCGACGGCGCGGCCACGCAGCCGGTCGAAGGCCCGGTCGTTCAGATCGTCGAAGTGCAGCCTCAGACCGCCGTCGGCGCTGTCCGCGCCAGCGGCTTGGTCGGCTACAAGCGCGAACCGGCGCTGGCGTTCGCGGCGCCGGGGATCATCGCCAACCTCGCCGCCGACGCCGGCGACACGGTGCGCCGAGGACAGCGGCTCGCTACGCTGCGCCGCACCAGCGTCGGTTCGAACGCCGATGAGGCCGAACTTGCGCGCCTCAACGCCGAGCGCAACCTCGAACGCACGCAGGCGCTGTTCGATCGTGGCTTCGTCTCGCAGGCCCGGCTCGATGACGCGCGTCTCGCCGTCGAACGCGCGCGCGACACTTCGGTGATCGTGGCGCCAGCCAATGGCGTCATCTTGCGCCGCAGCGCGGAAGTCTCGCAGATGGTGGCGGCCGGCGCGCCGGTGTTCGTGTTCGGCGACACTGCGTCGGGCTTGGTGGTGCGCGCGCCTGTGGCGTCGTCGGAAGCCGCGCGCATTCAACTTGGCGACGCCGCGCAAGTCCGCATCGGCGCAGGCGAGACGCAGCAAGGCCGGGTCACGCGCGTCGGCGCCAAGGGCAATGACGGCACCGGCGCCTTCGAGGTCGAGATTGAACTTGCAAACCCTGGCGCGCTGCGCAGCGGCACGGTCGCCGAAGTCGAGGTCAGCGCCTCAGGCGCGGTCGCCGAAGCGCCCGCCATTCTGGTGCCGGCGCTGTCGCTGCTCGATGCGCGCGCCGACCAGGGCGTGGTATTCGTCGTCGACGCCAACAACGTGGCGCGCCGCCGCGCGGTGCGCACCGCCGGCATTACCCAGGACGGCGTGCTTGTACTTGAGGGCCTCGCAGCCGGCGACCGCGTCATCTCCGCGGGCGCGGCCTATGTGCGCGACGGCGAAACCGTGCGCATCGTGGCCGGCAGCTGATGGACGCCATCACCCGCTTTTTCGTCGACCGCTGGCAGGTCACGGCGGTGCTGTTCGCGCTGCTGATCGCGCTGGGCGTCGGCGCCATCGTCAACATTCCCAAGGCCGAAGACCCGATCGTCGAATTTCCCGGCGTCGCCGTCGCCGTCGTGCTGCCCGGCGCGGACGCCGAACAGATGGAGCGTCTCGTCGCCATTCCAATCGAGAATGCGATCAACACCATCGAAGACGTGCGCGATATCAATTCTTCGAGCCGCGCGGGCTTGGCGGTGATTTCGGTTGAGTTCAACTGGGGCGCCGACCCGGAAGAAAAGTTCGGCGAAGTCGTGCGCGAACTCAACGTCGTGCGCCCGAGCTTGCCCGACGGCATCGTCGATATCCGTTCGCGCCGCTTCAATCCGGCGCAAACAAGCATCGTGCAGGTGGCGCTAACCAGTCCGGACGCGCCGTACCGGCAGATGGAAGCCTACGCCAAGGCGCTGCGCGACTCGCTCGAACGCGCGCCCGGTGTGCAGCAGGCCGAAGTCTGGGGCGCGCCGCCGGCCGAAGTGCGCGTCGCCGTCAATCTCGATCAGCTGGCCGCCTATCGCTTGCCGCTCACGGCCGTCGCCGAAGCGCTGCAGCGCGAAGGCGGCGACACGCCGATCGGCGCGGTGGAAGCCGGCGGCCGCCGCTTCAACGTGCAGACCTCCGGCTCTTATGACAGCCTGGACGAAATCCGCGCTGTCGCGTTGCGCGCGCAGGAAGGCTCGCTCGTCACCGTCGGCGATGTCGCAGAGGTCGCCTGGGCCAACGATCAGCACGCCCACATCGCCCGCTACAATGGCGAGCGCGCTTTGTTCGTCAGCGCCCGCGCACGGCTCGGCGAGAACATCTTTCCGGTGCTGCGTTCTGTCCGCGAGCGCATCGATGCTTTCGGCGAGACGCTGCCCGAGAACATCGTGCTGCATCGCGGCTTCGATCAGTCGGAAACGGTTACCCATCGCCTGGCGAGCCTTGGCCGCGATTTCGGCATCGCCATCCTGATGGTCCTGTTGACCTTGCTGCCGCTCGGGTTCCGCGCCTCGACCGTGGTGATGGTGTCGATTCCGCTTTCGCTGGCCATCGGCGTCGCCGCCATCCATGCGCTCGGCTATTCGCTGAACCAGCTCTCGATCGCCGGTTTCGTGCTGGCGCTCGGGCTGCTCGTCGACGACAGTATCGTCGTCACCGAAAACATCTCCCGCCATCTGCGGAATGGCCTCGCCCCGCGCGAAGCGGCCATCGCCGGGGTCAAGGAGATCAACATCGCCGTCATCGGCTGCACGGCGACGCTGCTGCTGGCGTTCGTGCCGATCATGGCGCTGCCGGAGGGCGCGGGCGCGTTCGTGCGCTCGCTGCCGATCGCGGTGGTGACGACGATCACAGCCTCGCTGGTGGTGGCGCTGACCATCATCCCATTCCTGGCGAGCCGGTTGCTGCCGCGCGAGGACGCCGGCAAATCCAACGCGCTGCTCGACGGCGTCATGGGCGCCATTCACGGCATCTACCGCCCGGCGTTGCACGTGGCGCTCGAACACCCGCGCATGACGGTGATGGCGGGCCTCGCCGGCTTCGTCCTCTCGCTTGGGCTCGTGCCGCAACTCGGCTTCAGTCTGTTCCCGGAAAACGACAGCCCCTATTTCCTGGTCGAGGTAGAAACCCCGCAAGGCTCCGCCGTCGGCGAGACCGATCGCGCGGTGCGCTTCGTCGACGGCGTGCTGGCGGCATATCCTGAGATAGAGTGGCGCTTCAGCAATGCCGGGCGCGGCAATCCGCAAATTTTCTACAACGAAATTCCACCCGAACAGGTCTCCAATGTCGGCCAGGTCTATGCCCGCTTCGGCGAGTGGCGCCGGCGCGAGGGTATGGCCAAGATCGAGGAAATTCGGACGCAACTGGATGAATACGCCGGCGCCCGCATCACGCTACGGCGTTTTACCAACGGTCCGCCGATCGAAGCGCCGATCGCGGTGCGCATCAGCGGCCCCGACCTCGCCGCCATCGGCGAACTCGCCGGCGCCGTCGAGACCATCGTGCGCGAGACCCCTGGCACGCGCGATGTTTCGAACCCGACCGCCGAGCGCCTGATCGATCTCGATCTCAACATCAGCGACGCCGAAGCGGCGCTGCGCGGCGTGCCCGCCGGGGCCATCGATCAGACGCTGCGCATCGCCATCGGCGGCGCGCCGGTGGCGCAGTTCCGCGATCCGGCCGGCGACGCCTTCCCGGTCGTCCTGCGCGCCCCGCGCGAGGACGCCATGCCGGTCTCGGCGCTGGAGCGTCTGTTTGTCTGGAACGCACAAGGCGGAGCGCTGCCGCTCAGCGAAATCGCGCGCCCGACGCTCGAGAGCGGTCCCGCCAGCATCGACCGCTATCAGCGCGAACGCACCGTTACGGTCAGCGCCTACACGCGCAGCGGCTTCCTCACCAGCGACGTCACCAACGATGTCGCCGACAGGCTCGCGGCGCTGCCGCGCCCGCCGGGCTACGCCATCTCGTTCGGCGGCCAGGCCGAAGCGCAAGAGCGCAGCTTCAGCGGCCTGGGGCCCGCCATCATCATCGCCATTTTCGGCGTGCTCGCGGTGCTGCTCTTGGAATTCGGCACCTTCGCCGTCACCGCCGTCGTCGCCTTCGTTATTCCGTTCGGCATCATGGGCGGGTTGATCGCGCTGTGGCTGGGCGGTGAGTCGCTTTCGTTCACCGCCATTATCGGCTTCATCGCCCTGATCGGCATCGAGATCAAAAACTCGATCCTGCTGGTGGAGTTCGCCAACCAGCTGCGCGCGCGCGGCGTCGGATTGAAAGAAGCGATCGAGCGCGCCGGCGAAGTCCGCTTCCTGCCGGTGTTGCTGACCAGCGCCACCGCCATCGGCGGCATGACGCCTTTGCTCTTGGAAGATTCGCCGCTCTTCTCGCCCATCGCCATGGTGCTGATCGGCGGCCTGATCAGCTCGACGCTGATCGCCCGCATCGTCACGCCATCGATGTATCTGCTGCTGGCGCCAAAGGACGCGCCGGCGGCGGAGACGTAGGGCGGCCTAACGCCTGGGACGGGCGCGCGCCGTGTATTCCGCGTTCTCCGCGGAGAACGCCGCAATAGCTGCATCCGTCTCCGTTACAGCCTGGTTGTGCGCCACTTGCAACGCGTTGAGTTGCGCCTGCGCCTGATCAAGCAACGTCTTGCAGGCCGCGATCTCAGCCGCGCGGGTGGATCGCCAGGTTTGCAGCGCTTCGCGAGCCGCATTCATCGCAGCGTTGGTAGCCGTCGCGCCGTCTGGGATCACCGGCGGCGGCGTAAACCTGCATGCCGCGGCCGGCGCAGGCGTTTGCGCAAGCGCCACAGGCGTCAACACCGCCAATACGAAGGCGCTCGCGCCGAACGCAACACGTTTCATGGCGCTCTACTCGCGGCTCAGTTGTCGGGGCGGGTCAACACGCCGCCACGCTCGCGGCGATTGCTTGAACTGGTGTTGCCGCGCGCCACGAATTCCTGGATTTCCGCCGCCATCGAGTTGACCGTGGTTACGCGGGCGGTGTCTTGAGCGTTCACGGCGGCATTGAGCGCGGCTATATCCGCACGGCACGCGGCTATCCGGGCCTGGATGTCGGCGTCCCAGGCGGCGATAGCGTCGCGGCCGCTTTGGACTTCATCGCGGCTTGCGGTCGCGCCGTCAGGCACCGTCGGCGCAGCCGGGAAATTCTGGCAAGAAGCTGGGCCCTGGGTCTGGGCCAGCGCCGGGGACGCCATCAGGCACACGGCCGCTACAGCGCCGAGCAGAACTCTCATTCGTCTTCTCCTGTCCAGAACCCGCTGGTTCTATCCCTCGGCGGCGGCATTTGCGAGCCAAACACGGCCAAAATGCGGTGATCGGGCCGGCGGACGCGATTACCGGAGTTCGAACGGCACGCGCATGCGGTAACGGCCCTCGACCGCGGCGCCGTCACGGGTAGCCGGGGCCATGCGGTGATCGCGCGCCATGCGCAGCGCGGCCTCGCCAAATCCCCAATGCGCGGGCGTCTCCGATACGATTACACAGTCCAGCGCGCCCGTGGCGCGCACCAGGCAATCGAGCAGCACGTCGCCGGACACTTCGCGCCGAAGCGCCT
This sequence comes from Proteobacteria bacterium HN_bin10, assembly GCA_002083515.1. Lineage (GTDB taxonomy): Bacteria > Pseudomonadota > Alphaproteobacteria > Caulobacterales > Aquidulcibacteraceae > Vitreimonas. The sequence goes on along the minus strand of LWDN01000055.1, from coordinate 75,646 downwards.
GGCGGGGATAATAGCGCTCGAGGTCGCTCGGGCGGCGCAGCCAGCGCGGATTGAGGATTTCCGCCGGTCCCGGCGGCTGACTGGGCGGCGCGAATTCGCTTGGGGCGAACGGCGCATCAAGCGGCGGCGGCGAGAATGAACTCGGTTGATCTATCGGCGGCGCTTCCCGCGGCGGCGTCGTGCGCGCGACCGGAGGTGGCGGCGGTTTCGGTTCGTCAATGCGCACGATCGGCACGACCGGCGGATCGGGAAAATCGATCTGCCGCAATGTCACCGTCACGCTCAGCGCCGCGAACACGCCAAGCCCAAGCAGCGCCGTGGAAGCCAGAAACGAGGTGGCGCGTAGTGCGTGAGTCATGCGAACTCCTGCTGCTCACTGACACCTGACACTCGACTCCTGGCATCTGCATACTCACAGCCGCGCGATCTCGATCACGCTTGCGCGACATCACCCGGCCGTGAACGGCACAATCATGCGATAGCGCCCGCGCACGGGCATGCCGTCTCGCGTCGCCGGCTGCATGACATGCGCGGCGGCGATCGCCAGCGCTGCGTCGCCAAAGCCGTGCGACACCGGCGTTTCCGACTCGATCGTGCAATCGAGTTGGCCAGTGGTCTCGACGATGCAGTCGAGCACGACCTGTCCGCTGAGCCCGCGCATGAACGCGTCGCGCGGATAGAAGCGCGCCAAATTGCGCGGACGCGACACCCATACGGGCTGAGTGATGAGCACCGGTTGGCTTGCAACGGGTTCGGCCTGCGGAGGCAGCGTCGGCCGCGGCGCATCGGGTGTCGCCGGAGGCGGCTCGCGCCGCGTCGCCTGCGGAGGCGGCGCAGGCGGCGGTTCGAGGGCGGCGAGCACGGCGACGGGCGGTTCGCCATCGCGCCAGAGCGGTGCGTAGCGTAGCGAGGCGGCGCCCCACAGCAACAATCCAACCAGTGTCGCCGCCGCCCCAAATGAAACAAGCCGCACAACCCGTGAGGATTGCGCGGCTTGCGTTCTCGTTTGCATCGTCATCCCGCTCCGCGCTGGCCAGGGGCCAACGCGAATGGTCAAACCGTCACTCCGGCACCTGCCAAACGATGGTCCGGCGGATGCGTCCCCCGCTGGTGGCCTGGCCGTTCCTTGTCGCCGCAGCGACGCGGAAGTGGCGCGTAATGCGCATGGTCGCCTCAGCGAAGCCGTAACCCGGAGGATCCTCGGATGTCACTGTGCAGTTCAGGCGACCGCCGCCATCGACGATGCACTCGACTGTCGTGCGCCCACTCACGCCACGATCGTTGGCGCGCTGCGGATAATAACGCTGGAAGTCGCGCCCATCGGGCTGTTCCAGCCATGTCACGCCGGTCAGCACCATCGGTTCCGGAGGCGCCGGCGGCGGGTCGATCGCCGTCGGGATTGGCGTCGGCGTTGGGGGCGCCGACAAGTCAGGCGGCGGCACCCGCATTTCCGGGGGCGGCGGCGGCGGCGGACGATTGGGCGGCGGCGGCGGCGGAGGCGGCTTCTCCTCCTCCTCGATTTCCACCTTCACGGCGTCGGGATCTTCGAAGAGATCGGTGATGGCGCTAAACCTCTGGGTGACCGCGATGTACACCAGCGACAAACACACCAGCGCCGCCAAGCCGAGTGAGAAAAGGCGTAGACCAACCATCGATCTTACCCCTCGCTCGCTAGTTCAGCGAAGATACCGACTTTCACGAAGCCTTCTTCCTGAAGTTGACTCATCACATCCACGACGTTGCCGTAGGCGGTGCTCTGATCGGCGCGCACGAAAATCCGCGCTTCCGCGTAAATATCCTCGACATTCAAGGCGGGATTATTGCGGATGGCGTGATCGAGCGTTTTTTCGCCGAGCTGCGACAATTGCACGACCTCTTCATCGACGAAAATCGCCATGCCGGTCGAAGTCTCGCGGATGCCGACGATCGTTGGGTTTAGGCCCTCAAGCCGGATCGGCACCGGGTTGGGCGGCGGCAGGTCGACGCGGATGTCGACCGTCGGGATCGGCGCAGTGACCATGAAGATGATCAGCAGAACCAGCAGAATGTCGATGAACGGAATGACGTTCGGTTCGGAGACCGGCCCGCCTTTGCTTCCGCCTACTTTGCCAGCCATGGGCCTACCTCCGCCGATCTTCGGCGACGAAGCCGATCTTGGTGAAGCCCTCGTTCTGCAGCATGTTCATCACCCGCACGACGTTTCGGTACTCAAGTCCGGCGTCGGCGCGGATGTAGATGCGCTGATCCTTGATCTCGTACTCGTCGTTGGCGATTTGCGGAGAGTTTTCCTTCACCGCTTCGAACGTGCGCGGACCGAGATCGCCGATGTTGACGAGGTCGTTCATAACATAGACTTCGACCCCGCCGGCGCCTTCGGTCACCGTGATCCAGGTCGGACGCGGCGGCCGTTGCGACGGTTGGATGCGTGCGTCGGGCATTTCGACTTCGATGTCGACGCTCGAGATCGGGGCGGCGATCATGAAGATGATCAGCAGCACCAGCATGATGTCGATGAACGGGATCACGTTCGGATCCGCCGTCACATCATGCTGGCCGTGGCCTTTTCGCCTGCCGCCCATTGAGATTTTACCCGCCATTGGGGGTCTCCTCCAATGCTAGGTCAAGCTCAGCCGGCGCGGCGGTCCATGTCGCGCGAAACGAGCGCGATGAATTCCGCGGCGAAGTCCTCCAGCTTGCTGGACTGCTTGGAAATTTGCTTGGCGGCGAAGTTGTAGATCAGCACCGCCGGGATGGCGGCGGCAAGACCGGCGGCGGTGGCGAGCAGGGCGCCGGCGATGCCGGGCGCGACAACCGCGAGCGAGGTGGTCTGCGTCTTAGCGATGCCGACGAAGGCCACCATGATGCCCCACACCGTGCCGAACAGACCGATGAACGGCGCGTTGGCGCCGATCGACGCGAGGAACGTCATCGACGAGCCGAGATCGTCAAGGTGATCGTTCTGACGCGTCTGCATCGCCGAGGCCACGCGCTGCATGGTGTGATCGCGCGCGTCGCGCATCGTGTAGAGGCCGAGGTCCTGGGTGCGGCGGACTTCCGCCATGCCGGCGTCGAACATCGACTTGATGCCGGAGTTCGGCAGCTTGCGGACGATGGCTTCGGCTTCTTCAACCGAATTGGCCTTGCGGAACGCCGAGAGGAAATCCTTGGTCTGACGCGACGCCTTGCGCATGACGTAGATTTTTTCGAACAGGAGCGCCACGGCGTAGATCGCGCACAGGCCGAGGATCACCATCACACCCATTTCGACGGCGTTGAGGTGCTGAACCAGTTCGAGCATCGACACTTCTTGCTGGCCGGCCGCTTCGGCGGCGGCCTCCGCGCCACGCTGCCTCGCCGCTTCGAGTTCCTCAGCCGAGGGCGGCGTCACGGGCGCTGGCGCCGGCGCCGGCGGCGTTTGCCCCGCGGGAGTGGTGGTTTGCTGAGCGAACATCAGCAGCGAATTCAACAACGTCATGATCTGCCCTTTGTGCCTGCCTGAATTCCGGTTCGGCTGACCCGGCGCGCTCCTTGCTGGCGCGCGGGCTCACCGCGATGAGTTTGGTATGCGTATTGGCGGTCGGTTGCGCGTCGCGCTTTCGTGCCCTGGCTTCGCGCTTCCTCCCACCAGGCGCCGCGCGGGCCGCCGCACTTTGCGGTCTTTTCCCTGCGACGTTCGACGCCAGCGCCTAAATTTTCGGAAAAGGTGCTCTTGTCAACGTCTCCCACGCAGTGGGCGATCTTCTTGGACCGCCCATCCCCCGCACCGTTCGGCAAATGCCCGAACAGGGCGGTCCCGCGCAACCAAAACTTTCGTGATCGTCATGCAGTTCCCGAGCCCCGGGCGCGATGCTATGCGCCCAGACATAGGACCGGATTTCGGGAAGCTTTTCAGGGTAATGCGATGGCCATGTCCGCTTCTGAGTTGGAGGCTATGATCAAGGACGCCCTCCCCGACGCCGAGGTGCTTATCCAGGACCTAGCCGGCGACGGCGATCATTATAAAGCGACCATTCGGTCGGCCGCCTTCGCCGGCAAGTCCCGGGTCGCCCAGCATCAGATGGTTTACGCCGCCCTCAAGGGGCGAATGGGCGGAGAACTGCACGCGCTGGCGCTGGAGACGAGCGCGAGATAGCCAAGTCGCCAAATCGCCAATCGGACGCTCTAATTTGGCGATCTGGCGACTGGCGATTTGGCTGACGCGCTTGCGCGCCCGCCCGCGCCCTCCTACTTCCGCGTCATGTCCACCGCCCAAGACACCATCCGCGAAACCATCAACAGCCACGACGTCGTGCTCTACATGAAGGGCACGGCCGATCAGCCACAGTGTGGGTTCTCCAATCAGGTGGTGCGCATTCTCGACCACATGGGCGTCGACTATCACGACGTGAACGTGCTGGCCGATGACGACATCCGCCAGGGCGTCAAGGACTTCGCCAACTGGCCGACCATTCCCCAATTATACGTCAAAGGCGAATTCATCGGCGGCTGCGATATCGTCCGGGAGATGTTCCAGACCGGCGAGCTGAAAGCGCTGCTGGACGAAAAACTCGGCGCCGTCTGACCTCAGCGCCGCCAGCCCTGCGCGCGGGCTTTGGTTTCTTCGGTCCGATCGAGGGGCTCGCCCGCAATCATGGCGTCGACTGCGGCCAAGATCGGCGCCGGGGCCGACGCCATCCGCACTTCGCCGCCGCCGCCCTGCGCCGTCGTCGCGATCGCCCAGCCGTCGCTGTTGCGACAAGCCAGGCCAGAGATGTCGCTCCGGGTCATGCTAAACGTGCGACAATAGCCGCCGTCCCGCGACACGAAGCTCAAACCGATCCGCACCGCCCCGGGGGCGTCCGACGCGAGCTGATGATCCAAGGCTTGGGCCAAAGCCCCACGCGCCTCCAAACCCCCATCCGCGGCGGCGATTATCGGCGCTTGCGTATTCATCAAGCCGATCCCGATCAGCATGCCAGCGGCGACGCTCGCGGCCATGGCGCCCCATTCGCGCACGGACCATCTCGCCAAGCGACGCTCTGCGAGATTGACCACCACGGCGCTGTGTTTCCGCGCAGCCGCCACTAGCGGCGCTGGCGTCGGCTCCGAGAGGACGCCATCGAAAGCGCTCGAGAGCCTGGCCCGCAGCGCCTCGTGCGCCCGCAGTCTCGCCCGCAGCACCGGATCTTGAGCCAGCGCCGCTTCCACCGCCGCGCGCGCGTCCCCGCTGAGTTCGCCATCGGCGAACGCCATGAGGGTTTCATCGTCGACGCTCATCGGGCGCCCTCCAGCATGCCTTGAAGCGCCTCGCGTCCCCGCGCCAACCTGCTCGTCAGCGTGCCGATGGGCACCCCCAGCGCATCCGCGGCCTCGCGGTACCCCATCCCCTCGACGCACACCAAGGCGACCGCCTCGCGCTGCTCGTCCGGCAATTTGCGCATCGCCCTCCAGACGTCGCCCGCTTCGAGCTTGGCGTGCAGTTCGGCGGCGCCGTCGGCGCCGACTTGCTCGCCCAGTTCCGCAGGCGCAAACACCTTGCCTCGCCTGGCGCGCGAGCGAGCCTCGTCGACCCACGCGTTGCGGACTATCGAATAGAGCCACGAGTCCAATCTCGTACCCGGCTGGAACTGATCAATCCGCATCAACGCTCGCTCCACCGCGATCTGAACAAGGTCGTCCGCATCCGCCGTCTGGCATGTCAAGGCGCGCGCGAAGCGCCGCAGACGCGGCAGCAACGCGACGATGTCTGAGCGGGTCTGTTCGGCGGCGCTCGTCATCTCTTGCCAACCCAACGACTGGACTTCGCAGTTTCTTCCAGAATCGCCGCCATGATAAGCAGGGAATAAAGAGACCCGTCCGAACGTTGGATCGCCATGACGCGCCTCGTCGTCCTCTTGCCCCTGGTGATCGCCCTGGCGTTGCCGGCCCAGGCTCAATTGCCGGGGGTCGGCCTGCCGCAGGTTCCGAGCCTCGGCGCGCCCGAACTGGACGATGTGCTCGACACCACCGACGCCGCCCTCGCCGATCTCCGCCGCCTCCGCATCCGAGAACTGCTCCGCACGCACAGGCGCGAGTTGGAAGCGGACCCCGCCGGCAATCCCATCGTGCGCCGCCAGATCATTGCCGTAGGCATGAGCGAAGCCGCCATCGCCAACGCGCGCGCCGCCGGATACCAGATCGTCAGCACGAACGAACTCGGAGAGGGCGGCGTCCTCGTGACCCTGCGCGCGCCCGCCGGTCAATCGACGCGCCGCGCGCTTCGGCGGCTGCGCGAAGCCGATTCCGCAGCGGTCTATGACTTCGACCATCTGCACATCGAGTCCGCCGCCGGCGCAATTGTCTCAGGCTTCGCCCAGTCGAGCGCTGCGAGCGCGGGCCCGCGCATCGGCCTGATCGACAGCGGCGTCGGAGCGAGCGTGCCAATTGCTGCGCAACGGAGTTTTGTCGGCGCTGCGCCAATCCCCGCTATGCACGGCACGACCGTAGCCGGGCTGCTCAGTACCGCAGCGCCCGGCGCGCGCATCTACGCTGCTGACATTTACGGAGGCGCGCCGACCGGCGGCGCCTCTTCGGCGCTTGCGCGCGCACTCGCATGGCTCGCCGCGGAGCAAACGGGCGTCATCAACATAAGCCTCGTCGGTCCACGAAACCGCGTCGTTGAGAGCGTCATCTCCGGCCTTATCTCACGCGGCTTCGTCATCGTCGCCGCCGTCGGCAATGACGGGCCGGCTGCAGCGCCGCTATTTCCCGCCTCTTATCCCGGCGTCGTCGGCGTCACCGGCGTCGATGCGCGCCATCGCGTCCTGATCGAGGCCGGACAAGGCGAGCAGGTCGATTTTGCCGCCTTGGGCGTGCATGGGCGCGCGCGGGGGACGTCTTATGCCGCACCCATCGTGGCGGCTCGGCTCGCCACGCTCGCGAACGGCCAGCGAAGCATCGCCGATCTGGCCGCTGACGCGCGCGATCTCGGCGCAGACGGCCGCGACGATGTTTATGGTCACGGTCTCGTCGAAGTGCGCTGAGAATTTCGGGAAGAAATCGCCGCGACGGTTCGTTCTCCCCTCGAAGCCCGGATTGAGCGGGCCCTTGTTGGAGGAGGTCACATGAACACCAAGCTTCTCGTGGCAACGACTGCGCTCGCGGCTGTGCTTTGCGTGGCGCCCGCATCCGCACAATTGATTGGCGGCGCCGGTTCGATCGTCGGCGGCGCCGGCGGCCAAATCGGCGGCGCGACCGGATCTATCGGCGGCGCTGTGAGCGGTACGGGCAGCATCGGCGCCGACACCGGCGTGATCGATCGTACAACCGAACGCGCGCAACGCGAGCTCCGCCGCGCCGAGCGCGAAGCGCGCCGCGCCGCGCGGCAAGCCGAAGAACTTGCGTCGCAGGCGCGTCAAATCGACGTGAGCGGCTCGGGCGCCGCCGATGGCGCGTTGAACGCTGGCCCGCTCGACGCCAGCGGCTCGGCCGCCGGCAACGCCGACGGCAGCATTGGCGCCGATCCCGGGCCCATCGTGGGTCAAGCGGCGACAACGGCGCGCAATGCAACGTCGCGCGTACAAGGCGCGGCCAGTGGCGCGTTGAACCGTGCTGACAACGCTGCTCCTGAGGTTTCCGCTGGCGCTGCCGCAACCGCAGATGGCGCCGCGACGATCAACGAAGACGGCGCCTCCGCGAGCGCAAATGCGAACGGCTCGGCCCGCGCCTCCGTCCGCCGTAACCCAAACTAGGCGCAGGCCCTGAGCGGCGGCGCGACCCCCACCTCGCGCCGCCGCTTTCCTTTATCGGCCGGCGCCGCGAGCGCCGACAGAATTGGCCGAGAAGCCAGCCTCTACGCCGCCTTCGGCTCCGGTCGCGGCGTCACCGCGAGCTTGAGCTTGGTGCGCGCGCCATTGCGCAAGACATCCAACTCGACCGTGCGCCCGATGCGTTCGCGCGTCAGCAGCTTGTGGATAGCGTCCACCGAGGGCGTCGCTTCGCCATCGAGCTTCAGGATCACGTCGCCCTCCTCAAGCCCGGCCGCTTCGCCGGGACCGCCGCCGGCGACCGCCACCACCAGCACGCCGGCTTCCGCGCTCAGATGCAGCCGGCGCACCAGCGCGCGAGAGAGTTCCTGGGTCTGGCCGCCAATGCCCAGCCAGCCGCGCGCAACGCGCCCGTCGCGCATCAGTTCGGGAATGATGAGTTTCGCCGTGCTCGACGGCACTGCAAAGCATAGGCCCTGCGCGCCGCCGATGATCGCGGTGTTGATGCCGACCACAGCGCCGCGAGCATCGACCAGCGCGCCACCCGAATTGCCGGGATTGAGCGCGGCGTCGGTCTGGATCACGTCCTCGATCAGCCGCCCGCTCTCGCCGCGCAAGGTGCGCCGCAGCGCCGAGACCACACCAACCGTGACGGTGGCCTGCAGACCCAGCGGATTGCCGATGGCGATCGCAAGTTCGCCCACCCTCAACGCATTTGAATCGCCAAGCTCTGCCGCGCGGTGGCCTTTGCCATGGAGCCGCAACAGCGCCAGGTCGGTGTCGGGATCGGTTCCGACGATCTCGGCGCTGGCGACGCTGCCATCGTGTAGAATACCCTCCAGGCTGCCGGCGCCGCGCACCACGTGATTGTTGGTGAGCGCATAGCCATCGGGCGAAATGATCACGCCGGAACCGGCGCCATCGTAGAGCCCGCGCTGGCGGCTGGTGCGGCGCACGCCGATGACGGCGGGGCCGATATCGTCGACGACGCGGACGACGGTTTCCGAAAACGCATCCCGGGGCCCGCGCGCCGGCGCCGAGACGAACTTGTTTTTGCGGCCGAACATGGCCCCAAACTTAAGTGCGCTGCTTTGGCCTCGCTAGCCCTGCTTTCGCGAGCGGACGGCTTGCCCTACATCCGGGCCAATGTCTCCCGCCCCCTCCGACACCCCCAAGCCGCGCGAATTTCATCTGCTGACCTGGCTCAGGAACTCCTTCCTGGCCGGCGTGGCGCTGGTGCTGCCGTTTGTGGTCACCGCCTGGCTGATCTGGATCGTCGTCGCCTTCATCGACACACGCGTCGAGCCGCTGGTGCCGCCGGGCTTCGGGGTTCTCACCAGCTTCCCCGGCGGCGGCGTATTGTTAGCGCTGGTGGCGCTGACCTTGGTCGGCGCGCTCGCCGGCAATCTCGTCGGCCGCTGGATCGTGCGCGCCGCCGACACCGGCATCGCCAACCTGCCGCTGGTGCGCACCATCTATGGCGGCGCCAAGCAGGTGTTCAAACAGGTCGCCGCGCCGGAGCGCACCTCGTTCAAGCAAGCCGTGCTGGTCGAGTTTCCGCAACCGGGTTCGTACGCCATCGGCTTCATCACCAACGAGAACACGGCTGAGGTCGTGCAGGACATCGGCGCCGATCTCGTCGCCGTCTATGTGCCGCAAGCGCCGATCCCGACCTCGGGCTTCCTGCTCTACCTGCCGCGCGCCAGCCTGAAGCCGCTCGCCATTCCGCCGGAAGAAGCGCTGAAGCGCGTGATCTCGCTCGGGCTGATCCGCAAGGAGGAGGATGACGGGGCGAAGTAGCGATCCTCAAGGTTCAATGAGCTGCACCGTCGGGAAATAGCTTCGATATCGGCGAGAGTCGCGTGTGAGAAGCGCGGCGCCGGAGACAGCAGCGTGCGCACCGATGAAGAAGTCGGGCAGAACGCCGGTCCGCACGCCGCCGGCGGCGCGATAACGCCGGAACGCCTTGCCGGCCAGGAACAGTGCTTCTCGCGGCGTAACAGCGTGCCGCAGGCCGGCATCCTCAATGACGGCGTCAAGCGCCTCGATTGCCAAGAATCGCACCGAGAGTTCAGCGTATATCACATCATTAAAGAGCAAGGGTCCCGTCAACGCTGCTGCACCCAGCGCCTTGATCGACCAATCCGCCCAGTCGGGGTCGTCCGTGACCACGTCCAGCAACACATTGGTGTCGACTAGGGTCCCACTCATTCGCCACGTGTCAGCGCCATGATCTGAGCGGTGCTCAAACCCTTGCCGGCGCGTCCCCGCAGGTTCTCGAACCTGCTGGGCTTGGGTTTGCCGCGCGCCTTGCGGATGATCACCGCGCCATCCGGGCCGGCCTCGAACGCGACCTCATCGCCAGCTTTCAAGCCGAGCTTGTCCCGCACCGGCTTCGGGATCGTGACTTGGCCTTTCACTGTTACCGCGCCCATGGTATTACCTCTACTCGTCAGAGTAATACTTCTCGAGGCATTTTGCAAGATCTACTCGATCCTGATCGCCTTGGGATCGAAGTCGGCCTTCGGGTAAAGCGGGTTCATCGCTTGCAGCGTCCCGCGCACCACGGACGCGATGATGGCGTTGCGCCGCCATTTCTTGTCGGCCGGCACGACCCGCCACGGCGCATGCGGCGTTGAGCACCGGTCGAGCACGATCTCGTAGGCCTTGGCGTACTCATCCCAGAGCGCCCGATCTTCGAGATCGGCGGGGTTGAACTTCCAGTGCTTCTCCGGATCGTCCAGGCGCTCCTGCAAACGTTGGCGCTGTTCTTCCTTCGAGATGTGCAGCATGAATTTCAGGATGGTGACGCCGTTCTCGCTCAGATGCTTCTCGAAAGCGTTGATCTGATCGTAGCGCCGCGCGATCGCCTCCGCCGGCGCATACTTGCGCACCTTCACCACCAGCACGTCCTCATAGTGCGAGCGGTTGAACACGCCGATCATGCCGCGCTTGGGGATCGCCTTATGGATGCGCCAGAGGTAGTCGTGCGCCAGCTCCTCTTCGCTCGGCTTGCCGAAGCCGGTGACGGAAACGCCCAGCGGCCCGCACTGATTGAACACGCCGCGCACGGTTCCGTCCTTGCCTGAGGTGTCGATGCCTTGCAGCACCACCAGCAGCGCCCGCTTGCCCTCGGCCCAGAGCCGATCCTGCAACGCGTCGATCTCCTTGGCGCAGAGTTTCACATGCGCTTCGGCGGCGTCTTTATCGGGAAACAGATCGCCGCCGAGTGCGTCGCGCTTGCCCAGCGCCGATTTCGAACCGGGCTTGACCAGGATCGCTTGATCGATTGCTTCCATATCCATGCCGCACCTTATTGCGGCAGACCTCAGGTGAACACCACCGTCTTGTTGCCGGAGATGACCACGCGCCGCTCCAGATGCCAGCGCACGGCGCGAGCGAGCACTTGGTTTTCGATGTCGCGGCCGATTTCGACCAGATCCTTGGGCGTGTGATGGTGGGCGACGCGGCTCACCGCCTGCTCGATGATCGGCCCTTCATCGAGATCGGGCGTCACGTAATGGGCGGTGGCGCCGATAATCTTGACCCCGCGCGCATGCGCCTGGGTGTAGGGCTCGGCGCCTTTGAAGCTCGGCAGAAACGAGTGGTGGATGTTGATGCAGCGCCCCGCCAGTTTCGCGCAAAGCTCCGGCGAGAGCACCTGCATGTAGCGCGCCAGCACCAGCAGCTCGGCGCCCGTCTCCTCCATGATCTCCAATAGGCGCGCCTCAGCCTGCGGCTTGGTCTGCGGCGTCACCGGCAGGTGATGGAACGGCTTCTCGCGCCAGCGCGCGAACGGGGCCATATCGGTATGGTTCGAGACGATCGCCGCGACGTCGCCGCCGAGCCAGCCCGTCTGCTCGCGATGCAGCAAATCGTAGAAGCAATGCCCGATTTTGGACACGGCGATGACTATGCGCGGCCGCTCGGCCAGATCGTAGAGCCGCCAGTCCATGCCGAAGCGCGCCGCCACCGGCGCGAACGCCGCCTTCAGCGCGTCGAGATCGCCGCCGCCATTCTTCTTCGAGAACGCCGTGCGCATGAAGAAGAAGTCGCGCGGCAGATCGTGGAACTGATCGCTCTCCTCGATCGAGAATTGGCGCTCAGCCAGAAACCCCGCCACCGCAGCGACGATGCCGACGGCGTCCGGGCATTGCAGGGTGAGGATGTAGCGGCCGTTGTTCATGAGCGAATGGTGGGTGGCGAATAGCGAATAGTGATGGGAAGCTTCTTCCCCATTCGCCATTCGCTACTCGTTATTCGCTTACGAAGCGTAGTACTCGACCACCAAATTCGGCTCCATCTGCACCGGGTACGGCACATCGGAGAGCTGGGGAATGCGCGCATAGCGCGCTGTCATCGCCTTGGCGTCGACTTCGAGATAATCGGGCGTGTCGCGCTCCTGGCTCGCCAGCGCTTCGAGCACGATCGCCATCGACTTCGCCTTGTCGCGCACTTCGATCACGTCGCCGGCCTTGACCAGGAAGGACGGGATGGTGACGCGGCGACCGTTCACTTTGACGTGGCCGTGGTTCACGAACTGGCGCGCCGAAAACACTGTCGGCGCGAACTTGGCGCGGTACACCACCGCGTCGAGCCGGCTCTCCAACAGACCGATCAGGTTCTCGGCGGTGTTGCCCTTGCGGCGCGCCGCCTCTTCGTAGGTCTTTCGGAACTGCTTTTCGGTGATGTTGCCGTAATAGAGGCGGAGCTTCTGCTTGGCGACCAGTTGCAGGCCGAAGTCAGAGGTCTTGCCCTTGCGGCGCTGGCCGTGCTGGCCGGGGCCGTATTGGCGCTTGTTGACCGGAGATTTCGGACGGCCCCAGAGGTTTTGGCCAAACCGGCGGTCCGATTTGTATTTCGCTTCGATACGCTTCGTCATGCGCTGAACGCGCCTTCTTCCCGTGACGGGGACCGGCGGCTTCCCAATGAAGCCGCGACTGCCCTGGCGGTTCGCCCGTCGCCCAGTATGGAGGGCCGCCGACCCGGAGGCGGGGCCCAAGAAAGCGGGGCTTTTGGTCGATGCAAAGGTGGAAGTCAACCAAAACCGGTCACATCCCTGCCGTTCCTTGAATCAGCTGATGATCCGCAGCGAGGAAACGCGCGCAAAATCCCGGTCATGGGTCACAAGCGCATCCGCATTGATGGCGAGCGCGCTGGCGGCCTGGATGGCGTCGGGCAGCTTGAGCTTGAAAGACGCGCGCAGCCGTGCGGCGTCTTCGGCCAAATCGGCGTTCAATTCGACGATACGCCAGGACTCGAGCACCGATCTATAACGCCGTGCTCGCGCATCATCATGGTTCTTGAGAGGCCCGGACAACACTTCGGCGATGGTTATTGTTGTGACCGCGAAGTGGGCGCCGCCTGCCGCATGAACCGCAAAAACCGGCTCGAAACGATCAGCGAAACCCGGCCGCTCTTCGAGCCAGTAAATGAGCGGTGGGCTGTCGAGGAGTAGTAGCGCTCGGGCCGGCAAGCCGGAGAGGTCTAGCGCTCCCATTCGTCGCGCATCTTGTCGATCGTCTTGGCCGAATCCGGTCCCCAAAGACCGCGACCTGTCCCTTTGAGCGGAAGCAGGCTCATTTGCTTGGGAGCGACGCTGAACTCGGCGATGGGCACCAGCGCGGCGACCGGCTTGCCGTGTTTAGTGATCACCGTCGCCTCGCCGCGCTCGGCGGCTTCCAACAGGCTCGGAAGCTGGTTGCGCGCTTCCTCGGCGCCTTTTTTTGAAATCGTGCCCATGGACGAACTGTACGGCACCGCACAGTTCCCGTCAACATGTCCAATCGGAGGCCTGGTGCGCTTCCTCGTTGAAGATCCAATTTTTCCCACAAATCGGAGACTTCCGGACTTGTGGGATAAATCGCCGAAACAGCGCGCTTAACAATTCCTAAGCCGGCGCGGCGGACAGTGCCACAATCTTGGAGTTCCGCGTCCCGTGCCCATCGTCCTGCGCCACAATGAGCGGCTCGAACTCAACATTGCCGAGTATCGCGGCGTCGTCGGCGCGGCCGCTTTGGAGGCGCTTAACGCCTTCTTGACCGCCAATCCCGCCTATCTCAAACGCGATTGCATCAGCGTCGTCGCGCCTGGCGCGGTGTTCGCTGTCGACGCCCAAAGCCTCGATCGCCTGTTTGTGCGCTACGCCCAAATCTATGCGACCCTCAGCTTCCCGATCCAGCGACGATCGGCCTGGGTCTGCCGCAGCCCTAACGCGCAGCCGCATGTCGATCACTGGGTCGGCGCGCCCAACGCGCGCGACGCTATCTCAAGCACGCTCACGCAGTTCGAAACGCTGGCCGGCGCGGGCCGCTGGCTAGCGCTCGGCGACGACGACATTGCCAAGCTCGAACGCGGCGAAGGGTTCGCCGAGGTCGCCCGCTTCGAAGATCCAAACCTGAGCCGCTAAGCGTCCCGGAAAGGCGGCGTCGGCCGCCAGGGGAACGGTTGCGGCATGTGCTTGGAGACTTTGTCCGGATAGGCCGGCGCACGTTTTTCCAGAAACGAGGTGACACCCTCTTTGGCGTCGCCCGATTGGCCGCGCGCCACCATCAGCCGGCTCTCCAGCCGGTGCGCTTCCATCGGGTGAGAGGCGTCGAGCATATCGAGCATCATCCGCCGGGCCAGCGCCACGGAAACCGGCGCCGTGTTGTCGGCGATCTCACGCGCCAGCGCCTGCGCCGCCGGCAGCAGTTCATCCGCCGCGTGCAGCGAGCGCACCAGCCCGCGCGCGTGCGCCTCTTCGCTGGTGAAGACGCGGCCCGTCATCGTCCATTCGAGCGCGGTCGAGACGCCGACGAGCCGCGGCAAGAAATAGGACGAAAGCGTCTCCGGCACGATGCCGCGGCGGGCGAACACGAACCCCATCTTGGCGCCCGGCACGGCAAGGCGGATGTCCATCGGTAGCGTCATCGTCGCGCCGACGCCGACCGCGGCGCCGTTTATGGCGGCGATCACCGGCTTCAGGCTTTCGTAGATGCGGATGCCGACTTGGCCGCCGCCGTCGCGGGCGCGATCTGGATCGAAATTTCCGCCGCCGCGCGCTGCATGACGTTTCTCATAATCGAACGTCGCCCCGCCCGCGCCGAGATCGGCGCCGGCGCAGAAGGCGCGCCCCTCGCCGGTGACGATCACCGCGCGCACATCGTCGTTGGCGTCGGTTTCATCGAAGCCCACGATCATGTCGCGCATCATCTGCTCGGTGAACGCATTCATGCGATCGGGACGATTGAGCGTCATCGTCGCGACGCCGTTCGCGATGTCGAGTTTGATGGTTTCGTAGGTCATCCGAGAAGGGAGTAAGGGAATAGGGCAATAAGGCAATATGTTTGGAACGGAACCGCGCGCCCACCGCCCCGCCGCCCTACTGCCCTACTGCTCCTATGCCCTACTGCCCTCCTGCCCTATTCCCTTACTCCCCTAGAGTCTCAGCAGCTCCACTTCCGCCGCCTGGTAGGGATCGAGCCGATAGATCAGCTGCCGGTGGATCGCCACCATCGAACCCGCGCCCCAATCCTCGATCAGCTCGGCGTCGTCGCGCTCGCGCGCCTGCCAGTGCGAACCGTCCTCGCAGATCAGCACCTTGCCGCGCGCCAGCACGCAATCGATGGTCGATACCGCCCCGGACTGCGCACCGGCGCCTAATCCGACTCGGAAGACGGAGAGAATCGCGTCACGTTGAGCATGCGAGAGTCGGCTCCAGTCCAGCCGCTCGAAAAGCTCCGGCCCGAGATAAGCGGCCAGCGCATCGTTTTGAGTCATCTCATCGTCCCCACCGAATCGACTCGTCCAAAAACGGTTGATTTGGTTTCCGAGACGTTACCGTCAGGCGCTCAAAGCTTCAGCCGCCAGATGAAGTCGCGGTCCGCCGTCTTGCCGACCATGAATTTGTGCTCGCCGACATGCTCGAAGCCGTAGCGTCTGTAGAACGCCTGGGCGCGCGCGTTGTTTTCCCAGACGCTGAGCCAAAGGGCTTCCGCGCCCTCAGACCGCGCCCAGCCGATCACGTTGCTCATGAGTTCGGGCGCAACACCGCCCCCCTTCACGCCGATGTCGACATAGAGGCGATAGAGTTCGCGGTCCTGCGGCGCATGATCGACCTTAATGTCCACCGGCCCCGCCTGGGCGTAGCCTACGAGACCGGCGTCGCGCTCAGCAATCCAGGTTCCGATGCTTGGGTCCTCGATCTCTTCGCGCTGAATCGCCTCGCCATAGGATTTGGCGAGATAGGCTTCGAGGTCTTCGCGCGGATAGAGGTGCGCGAATGTTTCCGAAAACGACCGCGCCGCGAATGCGGCAAGCGCCCCAGCGTCCTGTACAGAAGCATAGCGGTAGATAACTCCCCCTCCCCCTTGTGGGGAGGGGGAAGGGGGTGGCGGGCGGTCAGAATTGAGTGCGGAGGCGCCGCCTGCGTCATTGCTTACACGCCCCCCCTCCCTTCCCTCCCCCACAAGGGGGGAGGGGCGTTGTGGTGGGCCGTTCACGCGAGCCGGCCCTTCAACGCATCGCGGATCGCATCGAGCGCTTTGGCCGCATCGGCGCCATTCGGGCCGCCGCCCTGGGCCATGTCGGGACGTCCGCCGCCGCCCTGCCCGCCGACCGCGGCCACGCCCGCCTTCACCAGATCGACGGCGCTCACCTTGCCCTTGAGATCGTCGGTGACGCCGACGGCGAGCGCGGCCTTGCCGTCCTCAACGCCGACATAGGCGATGATTCCGGAGCCGAGCGAGGCCTTGCCTTCATCGACCAGCCCGCGCAGTTCCTTAGCCGGCACGCCATCCAGCACACGCGCCAGCAGCGCCACGCCCGCGATAGCCTCCGGCCCGGCCGGTGCGGCTTGGCCGCCGCCGCCGGCGAGCGCCAGCTTCTTCTTCGTCTCAGCCAGTTCGCGCTCGAGCTTCCGGCGCTCTTCGGCCAGTTGCGTGACCCGATCGGTGACCTCCGCCAGCGGCGCCTTGATATTGGCGGCGATCGCCTTCGCCAACGCCGCCTGCGCTTTCAGGTGAGCGAGCGCCGCAGCACCCGTCGCCGCCTCGATGCGGCGCACGCCGGCGGCGACGCCGCCCTCCGACAGGATCGCGAACACCGCGATATCGCCGGTGCGCTTCACGTGCGTGCCGCCGCAGAGTTCGACCGAATAGGGTTTGCCGTCGCTATCGAGCGCATCGCCGAGCCGCAGCACGCGCACGCTGTCGCCGTATTTCTCGCCGAATAGCGCCAGCGCGCCTTCCTCGATCGCCTTCGCCGGCGCCATTTCCTTGATCACGCCTTCGGCGTTCTGGCGAATGACGGCGTTCACTTCGTCTTCGACCCGGCCGATCTCATCGGCGCTCAGCGCCTGGCCGTGGCTGAAGTCGAAGCGGAAATAATCCGCCTCCACCAGCGAGCCTTTTTGCGTGACATGCGGCCCCAGCACGTTGCGTAACGCCGCATGTAGAAGGTGCGTCGCCGAATGGTTCGAACGTATCTTGGCGCGGCGCACATGATCGATCTCGAGCCTGGCCTTGTCGCCACGCTTGATCGCACCCTTGACCAGGCGCCCGACATGCGCGTGCAACGCACCAGCCTGCTTCTGGGTGTCTTCGACGACAAACTCGGCGCCGTTGGCGAATATGATCACGCCATGATCGCCAGCCTGGCCGCCGCTTTCGGCGTAGAACGGCGTGCGGTCGAACACGAGCGCGGCTTGGGCGCCCTCGCGCAACTCGGCCTGCTCCTCGCCCTGCGCGACGATCGCCGCGATCTTGCCGTCGCCAACCTCGGCGCCGTAGCCCAGAAATTCGTTACCGCCGATACGTTCGAGGATCGAAAGCCAGATCGCCGGGTTGTCGGCGCCATCGGCGCCTTTCCAACTCGCGGCGCCCTGCTCGCGCTGCTCCGCCATCGCCGCATCGTATTCGGCGACGTCCACTTCGAGGCCCTTGCCGCGCAAAATGTCCTGCGTCAGGTCGAGCGGAAAGCCGAACGTGTCGTAGAGCTTGAACGCGGTGCGGCCGGAGAGTTTCTTGCCTTTCTTCAAGGCGCCCATCTCGTCTTCGAGCAGACGCAGGCCGTTCGCCAACGTGCGGCGGAAACGCTCTTCCTCGTCGCGCAATTGCGCTTCGATGACCGGCTGCGCGCGCTTCAATTCGGGATACGCATCGCCCATCTCGGCGATCAGCGCCGGCGCCAGGCGATGCATCAGCGGCGCCTTGGCGCCGAGGATATGCGCGTGGCGCATGGCCCGGCGCATGATCCGGCGCAGCACGTAGCCGCGCCCCTCGTTCGACGGCGACACGCCATCGGCGATCAGAAAGCACGATGAGCGCAAATGATCGGCGATGACATTGTGACTGGCGGCTTGGTCGCCCTGCGCTTTGGTCTTGGTCAAATCTTCCGACGCCGCGATGAGCGTGCGGAAGAGATCGGTCTCGAACACCGAGTTCACGCCCTGCAGCACGCAGGCGATGCGCTCCAGCCCCATGCCGGTGTCGATCGACGGCTTCGGCAGCTTCTCGCGCGGACGCCCGTCGGCGAACTGCTCGTACTGCATGAACACGAGATTCCAGAATTCGAGAAAGCGGTCGCCGTCCTGCTCCGCCGAGCCCGGCGGGCCGCCCCAGATGTGATCGCCGCGGTCGATAAAAATCTCCGAGCAAGGGCCGCACGGACCGCTGTCGCCCATCGACCAGAAATTGTCGCTGGTGGCGATGCGGATGATCTTGTCGTCCGAAAGACCGGCGATCTTCTTCCAGAGCGAAGCCGCCTCATCGTCGTCGTGATAGACGGTGACCAGCAGCTTCTCCTTCGGCAGCCCGTAATCCTTGGTGATCAGCGACCAGGCGGCGTCGATCGCGCCTTCCTTGAAATAGTCGCCGAACGAGAAATTGCCGAGCATCTCGAAGAAGGTGTGGTGGCGCGCGGTGTAGCCGACATTGTCGAGGTCGTTGTGCTTGCCGCCGGCGCGCACGCACTTCTGGCTGGTGGCGGCGCGCGGAAACGGCGGCTTCGCCGCGCCGGTGAAGTAGTTCTTGAACTGCACCATGCCGGCATTGGTGAAGAGCAATGTCGGATCGTCCTGCGGCACGAGCGAAGACGAGCCCGGCAGCGCGTGGCCGCGCGCGCCGAAAAAATCCAGAAACTGCCTACGGATGTCGTTGACGCTGGCCATGCCCTACCTTGAGCCAAATCGGAATGTTGGCTTGGTATAGGCAGCACCCGCCTGAGCGCCAAGCGTCAGCGACGCCGGGCGGCTCTGCAATGACGTCAGGGCGGCAGCATCGGCGCGCCCTCTGCGGAGAGCGGCAAATGCGGGTTCCAGGCGACCTCCCAAAGATGGCCGTCGGGATCGGCGAAATAGCCCGAGTGGCCGCCCCAGAACACGTCTTGCGCGGGCTTCACGATCCGGCCGCCGGCCGCCGCGGCTTGAGCGAGGATCGCCGCCACCTCTTCTCTCGCGCGGACATTGTGCGCCAGTGAGAGGCCGCGAAAACCGTCGCCCTCAGCCGCGACCGCAGCGTCCTCCGCCAGCGCCTCACGCGGATAGAGCGCCAACACCATCGCGCCTGCCTGGAAGAAGACGATATCGCCCTGGCTCGCCGACGAGGCGCGAAAGCCCATGGCTTCGTAGAATGCGCGGGACCGCGCCAGATTGGCAACGCCCAAGGTTACGATGGAAATCCGCGGTTCCATACTCACCTCGCTTGACGCACCGCAACGGGGCAACGGCGACACCGCAAGCAGAAACCAGCAGCCTCACCGGCACAGCGTCTCCGACGGCCGGTCAGGCCGGAATAAGCAGACGCACCAGGATTGCGACATTCAGCGCAAACACCGCCCCAATCATCCACGTATGGAGCTTCACCACGCTCTTCAGCTCAGTCAGCTCTTCGACAAACATAGCGCCGGACAAAGCCTCAGCCGCCTTGCGCGCCTTCTCGTCCGGCACGCCCGCCGACTTGAACGCCTCGAACACGTCGTAGTTCAGCATCGCCATCCCGCCCATTAGACACCAAACCCGAGGCGCCCGTAAGGCGCCATCTCATCTTCGCTAATCCGCCGGCCGGCCCGGAGACGGGCCAGGGCATGGGGTCGGGTCGGCTACCTTCCCCGAACCGGCCGGCGAAACTCGAAGCTCACTCACCCTCAACGGCGTCCTTGGCCTCCTCATCGGTGGGCGGCGAGTACATGGCGTCAGCCACCTGGGCCGACTTGCCTCGGATCTTATCCTCGATCTCGTGCGCCACGGCTTTATTCTCTTTCAAGAAGCGGCGCGCCGCCTCCTTGCCTTGGCCAATTTTCTGCGAGCCGTACGCGTACCAGGCGCCGGATTTGTCGATGATGCCGGCCTTGACGCCGAGCTCGATCAACTCGCCGGTCTTGGAGACGCCTTCGCCATAGATGATGTCGAACGACACCTGCTTGAACGGCGGCGCCACCTTGTTCTTCACCACCTTCACGCGCGTTTCCGAGCCGATCACCTCGTCGCGTTCCTTGATCTGGCCGGTGCGGCGGATGTCGAGACGCACAGACGAATAGAATTTCAGCGCGTTGCCGCCGGTGGTGGTCTCCGGGTTGCCGAACATGACGCCGATCTTCATGCGGATCTGGTTGATGAAGATGACCAGCGTCTTCGACTTGTTGATCGAACCAGTGAGTTTGCGCAGCGCCTGGCTCATCAGGCGCGCCTGCAGACCGGGCAATTGATCGCCCATCTCGCCTTCAATTTCCGCGCGCGGCGTCAGCGCCGCCACCGAGTCCACAACCAGCACGTCAATGGCGCCCGAACGCACCAGAGTGTCGGTAATTTCCAAAGCCTGCTCGCCGGTGTCGGGCTGCGAGACTAGCAGATCGTCGAGATCGACGCCGAGCTTGCGGGCGTAGATCGGATCGAGCGCATGTTCGGCGTCGACGAACGCACACACGCCGCCCGATTTCTGCGCTTCGGCGATGCAGTGCAGCGCCAGAGTGGTCTTGCCCGAGCTTTCAGGCCCGTAGATCTCGACGATGCGGCCCTTCGGCAGGCCGCCAATGCCAAGTGCGATATCGAGCGACAGCGAACCGGTGGAGATCGCTTCGATTTCCACCACGGGCTTTTCGCCCAGGCGCATCACAGAGCCTTTGCCGAAGGCCTGATCGATCTGTTTCAGGGCGGCCGCCAGCGCCTTCTGCTTGTCCGTATCCACGTCCGCCTCAACAAGCTTCAGCTTGGTCGCCATCTCACGCCCTCCTTTTGGCCCTGAGTCCAGCTCTAAAGGCCATGGGGTCAGCGCCCCTGCGCCGCCTAGGAATCATTTGTACCTCGTTTGTTCTTAGAACACAAGCGGAACAATGAAGCGAATGGCGAAATTGCGAATGGCGAATAGAGGCGGGCTCGAGGTCGTGGGGGCACCCTCTATTCGCCACTCACCATTCGCTATTCGCCTTAATCAATTTCGAGCCAGAAACAGAGAGAATGCCGCCATGGCGCAGTCCCTGGCCCCCTTGCCCCCGCGCGGCGACGTTCCGGCGACGCTGGAATCGATGACTTCGTTCCGCGTGAAAACGGCCGCGCTCTCGCGACCGGCCGCGCCGGCCAAGGGCGATCCCAACATGGTGCTCGTCACCGCGCCGGACGGCGGCGTCGTCGTCTATCCGCCAAGCGACAAGCTGGTGATCCTGGCGGCGCGGCGGTTGGGGCGAGGCGGGAGGTAGAATTTGTACGCGCGCGCGACCGACGGCGAATTGCTCAGACTCAGAACCCGACGGGTTATGAACAAATACCTGCCGGAGTGCTTCTTCGAAAATCTTCCCGAACCCAACCAACGAATCGTTCGCGACTGGATGCCCACAGCAGATGCGGAACCGCTCGTTGTATTTCGGCGCGATGACGCAACTTGGACGGTTCTCACCGACACGCACCTCGTATCCACCTTCAATGGTCTGCGGATGTCGATCCCGCTCGATCGAGTCTCCAGCGACTACGACTTGCTGCACGGTTCATCCGACCGGAAGGAAGATCAGAACCTGATCCGTTTTCCAGGATTTGATAACCCAATTTGGACACCCTCAGCGGAACATGCAGCCTTGCTTCTGAACTCGATGTTCATAGTGTTCCATCGCAACGAACGGCGCCGCAGAGAGTAGCGTATACCTTGCGTGACCAAGCAGTCGCATCAGAGGCACCCTAAGCCGCCAGCAGCTCCTTCACTCGCCCCACGAGCTGCTCCATCGTCACCGGCTTACTCAGATAGTGCACCGGATATTTCTCCAGCACGTCGGAGAAGCTTTCGGGCGCGTAGCCTGAGAGGAATAGCACCTTGGCGTTGCCGATCATCGCGGGATCGGCTTCTTCTAGCATTTCCGGGCCGGTCATGATCGGCATCGACACGTCGGAGATGATGATGTCGAACGCGCCCGGCTTGGCAGTGAGAATATCGAGCGCCTCCTGGCCGTCGCCGGCCTCTTCGACCTCGTAGCCGCACTCTTTCAGATTGCGCACGGTGGCCCGGCGCACCGGCACCAGATCTTCCACGAACAATATCTTGCCGCGTCCCGACACGTCCTTCGGCGGCGGCGCCAGCAAGGCCCGCTCCTTCGCGGCGATCTCGTCCAGCTCTTCCTGCGTGGGCGTGTATTCCGGCAGGAAGATGCGGAACGTGGTGCCGGCGCCCAGTTTCGAGGTGAAGAAGATGTAGCCGCCGGACTGCTTGATAATGCCGTAGCTCGTGGCGAGGCCGAGCCCCGTGCCTTTGCCGGCTTCCTTGGTCGAATGATACGGACGGAAGATCTTCGCCGCGTGCTCAGGCTTGATGCCGCCGCCGGTGTCTTCCACCTCGATCAGCACGTATTTGCCGTCCTCGATCGGGTTGTGGCCAAGGCCGCGCGCGGCCACCGCATCGATGGTCGAGGTGCGGATGGTGAGCTTGCCGTCCTTGGCGATCGGCGAACCCTTCGGCGTCATCGCATCGCGCGCATTGGTGGCGAGATTGACGATGACGCGCTCGAGCTGCGTCTTGTCGACCTTCACGTAAGGCAGATCGCGGCCGTGCCGGATTTCGGTCTGGATCGAAGCGCCCATGATCCGGCGCACCAATTCCTGCTTGGAGCCGAGGAAATCGCCGACATCGAACACTTCGCGGGCGAAGGTCTGCTGGCGCGCATAGGCGCGCAGCATGTCGGAGAGTTCCTTGGCCGTGGCGGCGTTGTCGGAAATCTCCTTCAGCATCGGATAGTCGGCGTCGCCGACCGGGTGACGGCGCAGCAGATACGAGCAGGTCTGCATGACCACGCTCAGCGTATTGTTGAAATCGTGGGCCACGCCGGCGGCGAGTTCGCCGATCTCGCGCATCTTCTCCGATTGCGCCAGCCGCGTCTCGAGTTCGCGCTGCTGGGTGACATTGGAGATGTAGGCGAGCGCGCGCCCGTCCGGGCCGCGCGCCAGATGCACGTGCACCGCGACCGGCGGGGTGGTCGCCAGCGCGATCTCGATCGGATCGTTCATCGCCTGACGCAGGCGATGCGCCAAGGCCGCCGGCCCCTCGGAGGCATCGAACAAATCGACGAACGCGGCGCTCGGCGTGGCGCGGCCTTGCGTCATTTCCATCAAGGCTGCGTTGGAATCGAGCAACGCCGCCGACGCCGGGTCGATGCCATCGAGCACGGCGACGCCAAACGGCGCTTGCGCGAACACGCCGTCGGCGCTCGTCGTATCGACCGTGCGCGGCGCGGCGGCGGCTTCGGGCGTCTCCGCCTCCGAGAAGAACACCAGGCCGCGGACGGCGCCGTCGATATCGTCGAGCGGCACGAAACTGAGGATGCTCGCTTGCGTTTCCTGGCCGTCGATGCCCTTCAGCGTGACGCGCGCGCGCGCGGGCCCGAAGCCGCGCCTGTCGCGGCGCACGATGCGGCTGGCGTCCTCCTTGATCATGTCCTTGACGCGCAGCAGCTGCGGATCGTCGCCGAGGCCCAAAACCGCGCGGAGCGAGCGGTTCATGTAGACGATCTGGCCGTCGGCTTTCGCGGCGAAGAAGCCGACCGGTGAATCGTCCAGGAAGAGTTGGCGGTCGTGCGCGACAGTCTCGCCCTGCTCGGCCGCGCCAAGCTCGCGCAGGCGCCAGAGCACTTGCCCGCCTGGGATCGGCCCGACGCAGGCTTCGTAACGCGCAAGCTTGCCGCTGATCGCCGATGTCGCCGGCAATTCCTCGCGCCGGGTCTGGCCGAGCTGCGCCGCCTTCGAGAGGCGGAACATCGGCGCCGACAACATCGGGTCGGCCCCGAACAAGCGGCTCATCATCGGCGGCCGATCGCTCTCGCCCAATATCCCGGCCGCTTCGGCGATCGAGAGATAGGCGCGGTTGGCGGTCAGCGGAGAAAGCGCTGCGTCGGTGATCAACGCCGCTTCGTCGAGTGCTTCGACGAAGGCGAAATCGCCGCGCCAGCTCGTGAGCACGTTAGCGGCGATGGCGCCGCGCTCGGGAAACGCGCCGACGCGCCGCCCGGCGCCGCGCGACATCCAAAAAAACAACACGA
This sequence comes from Proteobacteria bacterium HN_bin10, assembly GCA_002083515.1. GTDB lineage: Bacteria > Pseudomonadota > Alphaproteobacteria > Caulobacterales > Aquidulcibacteraceae > Vitreimonas. The sequence continues at coordinate 51,434 of LWDN01000055.1, read as the reverse complement.
GGCCCGCCGCCGCCAGCAGGATCAGCAGCACGGCGCCGGCTTGGCCAACCGCTTGGCCCGCTGTCAGCGCAACACCCGCCGCGCCCAGCCCGACCGCGACCGAGAACCAGAACAAAATCTGTAGCGGATCGAGCCGCCCGCCGCTGCGCGGCGCCGGAGTTTCTGCATGGTCGGTCATTGGCCCACCACTTGAGCCCGATTCGCCCTTGCGAGCACCTTGACCAGCCGTAGGAAAGCCATCTGCCATTGGGCGTCTCCGCTCACAAACTTGCACGCCGGCGGCCACGCCGCCGCGCCAGCCGCATGACGAAGCCGATCACCTTCGCCACGGCCTCGTAATGTTCCTTTGGAATCGGCTGATCGATCTCCGCCGTCGCGAACAAAGCCCGCGCCAGCGGCGGATCTTCCACAATCGGAATGTCGTGTTCCTGCGCGACCTCACGAATACGTTGCGCCACCGCATCGACGCCCATGGCGAGACAGATCGGCGCCGGCGTCTCGCCCTGCTCGTATTTGAGCGCCACGGCGTAGTGGGTCGGGTTGGTGATCACCACGCTCGCTTGCGGCACGTTCGCCATCATCCGCTTGCGCGATCGCTCCATGCGGATGGCGCGCAGCTTGGCCTTGATCATCGGGTCGCCGTCTTGCTGGCGCAGCTCTTCCTTGAGTTCGCGCCGGCTCATGCGCTGGCGCTGCATATAGGATTGCCGGGTGAAGACGTAATCGACGACCGCAATCAGCGCCGAGGCGCCGGCGAGCGCGATCAGCATGGCGACGACGCGATCCTTCACGTACGGCAACAGCGCGGAGGGATCTAGCAGCGACATGTTCTCCAGCGAGGCGTCCTGCGGCCACAGCACCCACAACAGCACGCCGCCGACCACAGCGAGCTTGGCCAGAGATTTGAGGAACGCCGCGAATGCGGCCTTGCCGAACACCCGCTTGAAGCCTTCGATCGGATTCAGCTTCTCCATTTTGGGCGTCAGCTTCTCGCCGGTGAAGGTCGGGCGGTCCTGGATGTAGCGCGACGCGACGCCGGCAGCGGCGAGCGCAATGCACATGAGGCCAAACATAGCCAGCAGCTTCAGACCGATCTGTCCTGCGATCGCCGCCAACGCGCGCGGCTGCGACGAGAACTGGTCGGGCATCGCCAGGAAGGCGATGAACGCATGCGCCATCTGCGACACGATTGGTCCCGCCATGAAGGCGACGATGGCAGTCAGCGCGATCAGCGACAGCGCCGTGCCGACTTCGGGCGAATAGACGATGTCGCCCTTCTCGCGCGCCTGTTCGAGCTTGCGCGGTGTGGGCTCCTCTGTGCGTTCGTCGTCCTGCTCGGCCATGCGCTACCTCAGCCACGTCGCGTAGCGCTCGAGGCTGTCGAGCCAGATCAGCATGCCGGTTGAGAGACCGAGCGCGAACACCGCCAAGCCGCCCATGATTTGCAGCGGCAGCGTCACGAAGAACACCTGGATTTGCGGGATGAGGCGCGACAGCACGCCCAAGCCCACGCGGAAGATCATGCCCGCCACAATCAGCGGAATGGCGATCTGGAAGCCCACGCGGAAGGACGCCGCCGTCGCCTCGAGCGCCAGTTGCGCCGCATCGCCAACCGGCGGCGGCGCGCCGAGCGAGATCACTTCGTACGAACCGGCCACGCCCCGCAGGAACATGTGGTGCAGCCCGGTCGCAAAGATCAGCGCGACGCCGAGCACGCCGAGGAACACCGACACAAGTTGTCCTGACTGCGTCATGGTCGGATCGGCGGTCTGCGCAAACGAGAGGCCGATCTCCATGCCGACGATCTGTCCAGCCGTCGCCAGCGCCGCGACCAGCATGCGCGCGGCGGCGCCGAGCAGAACGCCAATCAACGCCTCCGCGCCGATCTGAAAACCCATGCCCCAGGCGGTGGCGGCGGGCTCCGGCACGCTGTTGGCCAAGGCAGGGCCAACGCCGATCGCCATTGCCAGCGCAAAACCCAAGCGCACGCGCGCCGGCACCGCCGGTTCGCCGAAGCCGGGCAGCAGCATGATCATCGCGCCGATGCGCGCGAACAGCAGCGCCGTCGCCCAGATCTCAACGCCGTAGAGGGTGAGGTTCATGGCGCGCCTCGCGCGCGGGCAATGGGCAATAGGCAATAGGCAATAGGACGCGGCCGCGAAACCATGCTCGCTTGGCTACTGCCGATTGCCGACTGCCAACTGCCGCGCATCATCAGAACGCCGCGATCCGCTCGAAAATCTGGGTGGTGAAGCCGCCGAGCAGCCCGCCCATGATCGGCAGGAACAACAGGATGGCGAAGAAGATCGCCAGAATCTTCGGCACGAACACCAAGGTCTGTTCCTGAATCTGGGTCAGCGTCTGTAGCAGTGAGACGACCAGGCCGACGACCAGTCCCACAATCATGGGGCCTGCGGCGACCAGCACAGTGATCCAGATTGCGTCGCGCCCGAGATCGAGGACTTCCGCGCCAGACATGAGGCCTCCGCCGGGCCCGGCAATTTCTGCCGATCCCCGTACGAGGGGTCGGCCCGATGCGGTTAATGCAAGGTTTCGGCGCGCGTTACGTGTGCGCAACGCGCTGCGAGCCACACCGCCCACGCGAAAGCGTGCTTACAGGGCCACACTCGGATTCAGTTTTCCCAACGCGCATCCATTTGGCCGAATCTGCCTCATCTTGGATTCAGACGTGCATGGGAACGATGGGGCGTTTCCGGAACGTAGAACACGACCGAGGAAACGTCAGGGGCCAGACCATGCTGAATGCGATCGCCAGCTTCTTCAGGGGCCTGTTCGGCCGCAAGGCCGACAACTTCAAGGACCTCCTGATCGCCGATCTGGGCATCGAGCGCTAAGCGCTCGCGTCCGCCACGCTATCCGCCCGGCGGCGCGCCGGCGTTGAAGCTTTCAATCAAGCTGCCCGCCACCAGCCGCCAGCCGTCGACCAGCACGAAGAAAATCAGCTTGAACGGCAAGCTCACCACCACGGGCGGCATCATCATCATGCCCATGGCCATCAGCAGCGACGCCACCACCAGGTCGATGATCACGAACGGCACGAACAGCATGAAGCCGATCTCGAACGCCCGCCGCAATTCCGAGACCATGAAGGCGGGCGCCAGGATGCGCAGCGGCGTCTCTTCGGCGCTTGCCGGCGGCGTCTCCAGGCGGGCCATGTCGATGAACAGCGCCAGATCGTCCTCGCGGGTCTGCGCCGCCATGAACGTCTTCAGCGGCGCGACGATGCGCGGAAACGCTTCGTCCAGCGGCATTTCCTCCTGCATCACCGGGCCGATGCCGGCCTGGTAGGCCTCGTTCCACACCGGCTGCATCACGAACGCGGTGATGAACAACGACAGCGAGACGATGACGACGTTCGGCGGCGCCTGCTGCAAGCCGATGGCAGTGCGCAACAACGACAGCACCACGACGATGCGCACGAAGCTCGTGGTCATGATGATGATCGAGGGCGCCAGCGACAGCACTGTGATCAAAGCCGCCAGCTGCAGCACGCGGGCGGTCAGCCCGTCGCCGGTGCCGAGATCGATGGATAGGGTCGGCGCGGCGGCGATCGCATTGCCCGCAATGAGAATGCTCGACGCCAATGCGAACACCAAAATAAGGACAAGCGAGCGGCCGAGGTTCAGCCCCTGCTCGCCCTTGATGGGCGAGCTGTCGTCGCGCGCAGCGCGATGACTGAGTGGGTGACGGCTCAGTCGCTCGACGCCGTCATTCACCCACTCCGGCCGCGAGCTTGCGCTCGCGTCCACCTCGCCCATCAAGGGCGAGGAGAAATTCTCTGACGACGCCGTCATCCCTCGCCTCCGTCCTTCGCCGCCATCTCGCCCACCACCACATCGCCCCCGGGCCCGAGCAGCAGCACGTGTTCGCGTCCATCGACGCGCACGATCACCATGCGCCGGCGCGGATCGAGCATGAGCGTTTCGGTGATGCGCATACGCTTCGGCCCCTGTCCGCCCGGCTGCAGCATGCCGAGCCGGCGCGCGGCGTAGGCCGCTCCGGCGATCAGCGCCAAGGTTGCGATGAGCGCGAACAGCGCGCGCGCCCAATCCAGCACTTCCACCAACGCCTCCGTTCTGGAGTTCTTGAGGACGAAAGCGCTGGGCCGGTTTGGTAAACGAGGCCTTAATTTACGCCCCCGAAATTAAGTCGCGCTTAACCATGTTCGGTTCGACTAGGCAAAGTTTGCAGCCCCCGAGTCGGGGAAAGAGTCGGTTCGCTTGGATCTCGCCAACACGCCTTTCTTTAGTCTGCTTCGCGCTCGCCTCGATCAATTGAGCGAGCGCCAGCGGCTGATCTCGGAGAACATCGCCAACGCCTCGACGCCCGGCTATCGCCCGCGCGACGTCGACACGTCCGGCTTCGAGCGCATGCTGGCGTCGGCGTCCGGCGGCGGCGGGCTGACGATGAGCAAGACGCAGGCGGCCCACATGAGTCCAGGCGGCGGCTCGGCGCGCGCTGAGATCGTCACCCGCGACGACAGCGAAACCACCATCGACGGCAACGCCGTGGTGCTCGAAGAGCAGATGGCGCGCGCCGCCGAGACGCGGATGGCGTTCGAAACCGGCATCGCGCTCTACCAAAAGGGCCTCGAACTCATGCGCCTCGCCGCGCGCGCGCCGGGGAGATGATCATGACGGCAATCGCCAATAGAAAAATCGCCAATTCGCGAGCCTGTAGTAAATGGAGTTCCACGCCGGGCGCGACTGGCGACTGGCGACTGGCGACGTACGCAAGCGGCGGAGCTGCGCCATGACCGACATCGCCGCCGCGATCGCCGCCGCCGCCTCCGGCATGCGCGCCCAGACCGTGCGCATGCGCATCGCCGCCGAGAACGTCGCCAACGCCAATTCCACCGGCGTCAGCCCGAACGAGGACCCGTTCCGCCGCCGCATTCCGCTGCTGGAGACCACCACGCTCGCCTCCGGCGCGCGCGGCGTTCAGGTCAAAGGCGCGACGGCCGACATGACCGCCTTCCGCGAAGAGTACAATCCGAGCCATCCCGCCGCCGACGAAAACGGCTATGTGCGGCTGCCGAACGTCGACACCCTGGTCGAGATGATGGACATGCGCGAGGCCACCCGCGCCTACGAAGCCAATTTGAACATGATCGAAGCCGCGCGCACCATGACCAACCGCGCCCTCGATCTGTTGCGGAGATAGATAGATGGCAATCGACCCAGTCTCAGCCGCGCGCGCCTATCAGCAAGCGGCGCAAGCGATGCAAGGCGGCGGCGCGGCGGCGGGCGCCGAAGGCGTCGATTTCGGCAATCTTGTGCAAGAGGCAATCCGCCAGGCCGGCGCGAGCGCCAATGTCGCCGAGAACCAGGCGCTCGCCGTCGCCGCCGGCCAGGCCGACATTGTCGATGTCGTCACCGCCATCGCCGCGGCGGAGACGCAATTGCAAACCGTGATCGCCGTGCGCGACCAGGTGATCAGCGCGTACCAGGAAATCCTGCGCATGCCGATTTAGGGGGGGCGGGGGCGCTCCACACTCAACTCCTCCCCCGTTCGCGGGGGAGGTGTCAGTGAGCGCAGCGAACTGACGGAGGGGGTGAACTCCCATCGGCCCTTCGGCCACTTTCCCCGCTCGCGGGGACCTCCCTTTGGGCCCAAACATAGACGGACGCTTCGGCGATTACGTACTACATTGACGTTTCTGCACCTAACCTGCAGGATCAGGCGCAGGATAGGCCCGAGGAGCCGCATGTCCGAGTACATTGAATTGACCATCGACGAGCTGTTGCTCGACAGCGAAAACCCACGGATCGGTGAAACAGAAAGCCAGAACGAGGCCCTTCAGAAAATCATCGAAGAACAGGGCCAGAAACTCGCGAACCTGGCTTCAGATATAATCGATGCCGGCCTAAACCCCATCGAACTCATGTACGTGATTGCCGACGGCGACAGCTATGTAACGGCAGAGGGAAATCGCCGTCTCGCGGCGCTTAAGCTGCTCAACAATCCTGCGCTTATCCGACGGATGGCGATGCCGCCGGCTTTGCAAACTCGATTCCTAAGTCTTGCAGACAGGTTCAATCGATCCAAAATCGAACCCATCATTTGTTGCGAGGCGGAAAGTCGCGACGAAGCTCGTCGATGGATCAAGCTACGCCACACCGGCCAAAACGAAGGCGTCGGGGTAGTGCCGTGGGAGACCCTCGCGCGCGAAAGGTTCGCGGGCGACAAGCGAACTGGTGATGTGTTCGAATTTGTCATGAGGAACGGCGCCTTTACGGGGGAGCAAGCTCGACGCATCGCAAACAATCTTTCAGGAACAACACTTGGGAGATTTGTTCAGTCCTCCAAGATAAGACCCTTACTTGGCATCGAAGTCGACAAAGGCGTGATGTACGCAAAGATCGATCCGAGGGAGATATTGAAGCCGCTGCAGCGGCTAGTTCTTGACATCGCGGAGGGCCGCGTCGACAGCCGAAGTCACAACACCGTCGATGACATGGCGACATATTTGAAGCGCTTTCCAAAAGCGCACCGCGCGAGCCTTTCGAAAAAGACTACCCCGCGCCCGCTTGCCGAGATCACGATCGAACGGCGACGACGATCGGCCAAAGTGAAGCCCCCTGGCAAGTCTCTTACTAGGGTTTCCAATCCCCGCGCGCGCTCCACAGTTGCTCCTGCGAAATTACCCTTCAAGGTATCTTCGAAGAAGGCCGGAGCGGTGCTCTACGAGTTGTCGCAGCTCTCGGCGAGCGACACGCCCTTTGCAGGCGGCGTGATGCTGCGCGTGTTTCTTGAGTTGTCTGTCGATCACTATTCCTCAAAGAACGGTCTGCCTACGACCACTGTTGTAGGCGGTCACAAGAAGGACCTCTCGCTTCAAAAGAAGATCGACCAAGTCGTTGCGCATCTGGAAGGAGCCGGCGTGCCAAAGAAGGAACTAAGTCCGGTGAATCGCGCAATGTCAGTGAAGAACCGCGTGTTCTCGGTCGAACGGCTGCATGACTTCGTGCATCATTCGTTCGCGACCCCTTCGGCATCAGAGCTCACCGCGCTCTGGGACGAAACCGAGAGGTTTTTTGAACACATCTGGCAGTAGTCGCTTAGTATGTCCGAGAAGCGATCAAGAACTGGAAACTTCAGCCCGCTGCGATACCCAGGCGGTAAAGGAAAGCTCGCCGCGTATCTGAAAGAAGTGGTGGTTACCAATGGCCTTGAAGATGGGCAGTATGTCGAACCGTACGCGGGAGGGGCGGGAATAGCCATCGAGCTTCTGCTCGAAGAGTATGTCAAACACATTTGGATCAACGATCTTAGCGTCCCGGTTTATGCGTTCTGGTACTCTGCAATAAATTTTACGGACGAGTTCTGCAGGTTAGTCCGAGATACAAAGCTCAGCGTACCAAGTTGGCAGCGGCAGAAACGGATATTTAAAGAGGCTCGCGACCCTCTTTCGCTTGGCTTCGCGACATTCTTTCTCAACCGCACCAACCGCTCGGGCATCCTCAATGGAGGGATAATCGGGGGCGTGGATCAAACAGGCCCTTGGAAGATAGGAGCACGTTACAACGCAGCCGAACTCGTTCAACGCGTCGAGCAAATAGCGAACATGCGGGCTCGGATTACGCTCACAAATGAGGATGCTCTAACCTTCCTCAAACGACATAAGAAGTCTTGGAATGCAAAGACCCTGATCTATCTGGACCCTCCCTACTTTGAGAAGGGACGGCACCTCTATTACGATTACTATCAGCCCCAAGACCATCAGCGGGTTGCGAAGGCCATTCAAGCCACAAAAATCGCGAAATGGCTTGTTTCGTACGACAACACGCCGAGTATTCGCGCACTGTACCGTGACGCACCGCGTCTGGTCTATTCAGTCGGATACAGTGCACGCGACCGCACCGACGGAACAGAAATCATGTTCTTCGGTCCGGGGCTGGACATCCCTCGCACCCGCGGATCCATGAGAGAAATCTCACGGCGACGACGCGGTACACGCCAAATTTCTAGTCTTCGCTGACCCTACTTCTTCCCACCCTTCTTGTCGTCGGTGTTCTTCTTCGGTTTGCGCTTCTCTTTGTTGGAGCGCTGCTGACCCTTGGCCATGGTAGATTCTCCGTCGCTATCGCGACGCAGATTAGGCAATACGCAGTGGGCACTAGGCAATAGGAAAAAGCGATCTCCGTCACGGTCGTGACGGAGATCGGGCAGTAGGCAATAGGCAGTAGGCAATAGGGGACTGGCGTGGCCCCGCGCCGTCTGCCTACTCCCTACTGCCCACTGCCCCGCTCCCGCTAAGCCGAAGCGCCGGCGGAGAGATCATTCACCCCCCGCCCCAGCGCCAGGAGCGCGGCGCCCGCGATGGCGTCCGCATCAAGCCCGGCGGCGGCGTACATGGCTTCCGGCTTGTCCTGATCCTGGAACACGTCGGGCAGCGTCAGCGTGCGGATTTTGAGGCCGCGGTCGAGCAGCCCGTCGGCGGCGAGGAAGTGCAGCACGAACGCGCCGAAGCCGCCTTGCGCGCCCTCTTCGATGGTCAGCAGCACTTCGTGCTCGCGCGCCAGGCGCCGGATCAGGTCTTCGTCCAGCGGCTTGGCGAAGCGCGCGTCGGCGAGCGTGGCCGAGAGCCCCATGGCGGCGAGCTTGTCGGCGGCCTTGTTGGCCTCGCCCATGCGCGCGCCGAAATTCAAGAGCGCGACGCTCGTGCCCTCGCGGACGATGCGGCCCTTGCCGATTTCGAGCGGGATCGCCGCGTCCGGCCCAAGCGCGCCGTCGGCGTCGCCGCGCGGATAGCGGAAGGCGCTGGGGCGGTCGTCAATTTGGGCGGCGGTGGCGACCATGCGCGACAGCTCGTTGCCGTCGGCGGCGGCCATCAAGATCATGCCCGGCAGCGCGCCCAGATAGCCGACATCGAACGAGCCCGCGTGCGTCGGCCCATCGGCGCCGACCAGCCCGGCGCGGTCCATGGCGAAGCGCACCGGCAGCTTCTGGATGGCGACATCGTGGACGACCTGATCGTAGCCGCGCTGCAGGAAAGTCGAGTAGATCGCCGCGAACGGCTTCATGCCGTCGGCCGCCAAGCCCGCAGCGAACGTCACCGCGTGCTGCTCGGCGATGCCGACATCGAAAGTGCGATCCGGAAAGCGCTGGCCGAAGTGATCGAGCCCGGTGCCCGACGGCATCGCCGCGGTGATGGCGACGATTTTCTCGTCCTTCTCGGCCTCGCGCACCAAGGCCTGCGCGAACACTTTGGTGTAGCTCGGGGCGCTCGCGCCCTTGGCCTGCTCGCCGGTCACGACATTGAACTTGGTGACGCCGTGATACTTGTCGGCGGCGTTTTCGGCCGGGGCGTAGCCCTTGCCTTTCTTGGTGACGATGTGGATCAGCACCGGGCGGTCGTCGTATTCCTTGGCGTTGGCGAGCACGCGCGACAGCACGTCGATATCGTGGCCGTCGAAGGGCCCTAGATAATGGAAGCCCAGCTCCTCGAAGAAGGTGCCGCCGGTGACCATGGTGCGCGCGTATTCTTCGGTTTTCTTTGCGATGTCGTGGATGGTTTCCCCGAGCGCTGACGCGACGCTCTTCGCCGTCTTGCGGATGCGCCGATAGGTCTTGGTGGCGGCAAGCCGCGCCAGATAGGTCGACATGCCGCCCACGGGCGGGGCGATCGACATGTCGTTGTCGTTCAGAACAACGATCAGCCGCTTGGTGGTTTCGGCGGCGTTGTTCATGGCTTCGTACGCCATGCCCGCCGACATCGAGCCGTCGCCGATCACGGCGATGACGCAGCTATCCTCGCCGCGACGATCGCGCGCCACCGCGAAACCGAGCGCGGCGGAGATCGAGGTGGCGGCGTGGGCGGCGCCGAACGGATCGTATTCGCTCTCGGCGCGCTTGGTGAAACCGGAAAGCCCCCCGCCCTGGCGCAGCGTGCGGATGCGGTCGCGCCGGCCGGTGAGGATCTTGTGCGGATAGGCCTGGTGGCCGACATCCCAGATGATTTTGTCGCGCGGCGTGTCGAACACATAGTGCAGCGCCACCGTCAATTCGACAACGCCGAGCCCCGCGCCCAGATGGCCGCCGGTTTGCGACACGGCGCTGATCGTCTCGGCCCGCAGCTCGTCGCACACTTGGCGGAGCTGGTGGCCCTCCAATTTTCTGAGATCGGCCGGGAGCTTGATCTGGTCCAGGAGCGGGGTTTGGGGCGCCATTCAGTCCTCAGCCGTTTGACCTGGATCAAATGTAGCCCTGTTCCCCGGCGAAAGCGACGCCCGGACGGCGGCAAGACCGTGGTTTTGCCGCCATCTTTCGTGCGTCAGGTGGGCGCAGTCAGTTTGCGAGCGGCGGCGCGCCGGCGACACCCTCGCAGACGTCGCGATGTTCCCGGCCGCCGCGGAGCCAAACTTCGCGGATCAGCGGATCGGCGCCGATTTCGATGTCGGAAAAAATGCGCGTGTTCGGCGAGAGCAAACTTGCGCAGGCGTCGCGCGCGAGTTGTGACATGGGCTGAGCTAGACGACGCGTATCCCAGAGGCGGATCAATCGGTCGGACCCGCCAGATGCCAGAAGCGCGCCGTCAGGGCTAAACTGAATTGCGACAGCCGATCCACGCGAACCTGCGAAGGCCGCCATCTCACGGCCGCTGGCGGCATCAAACACCCGCAAACTGCCATCTGCGAAGGACGCCGCGATCCGCGCGCCGTCTGCGCTGAACGTCGCCACCAGCATGTCACCCGCATCGGCGCGAAGCACGGCACGTAGTTCCCCGTTTCGAGCGTCGAAAAGGTGGCCGACGTTGAGGGCGCCGTCCAGCGGCGAGCGGGGAACCATAAGGACATGACGGTTATCGGCGCTGAACACCACCCCAGGACGGAAGAAATTCGCGTCAATAATTAGACGGCCGCTTTCGACATCCCAGAGGCGACCATCGTCATCGACAAGGCGCGCGCCGTCGCCGCTGATCGACCCGAACAAAAAGCCCACTGAGTCCGGATCTCTAATCCGCTCAACTGCCGGGCTGCCGTCCAGTGGGCCAATTGAGATCGTGAGACCAGAGAAGATTGCCGCGTAAGCATCGCGTCCGCGAAAGAACACGCTATGCGGTTGGCCAAGATCACCTTGGCTCGCGCCAATCTGCGTCCAGCTCTCGACGTCCCAAAGCGGCGCCGGTTGGGGCTCTCCTTGACCGTTGCTGACGCCGACAGCAAGACGCGAACCGTCTGGGCTAAAGACAAAGGGTCCTATCGCGCCGCGAATGTTCTCAAATTGCGCCACCTGATGGGGAGCATGGGTGACGTCCCAAACGCGCACAGTCAGGCCGCCCGCGGTGAGAGCGAAGCGACCGTCCGGGCTGAAGCCGACACGAGAAATTCTGTAGGCATGCTGGTCCAACCGACCATATTCCCGCTGGCCGGCCACGTCCCACAGCAGCGCGCGCCCATCACCGCCACCCGTCAGCAAGCGCGCACCATCCGGGCTGAAGGCGATAGCATTGATCCCACCTTCGTGCCCCGCCAACGTCGCCTCAAGGCGATCCGGTTCCGCATGCCAAATGCGTGCGGCGCCGTCACTCGACGCGGTCACGATTCGCTGGCCATCCGGCGTGAAACGCGCTTCGGTGACGAAATCTGTGTGGCCGCGCAGGACCGCGCGCTGCTCGCCCGATTGCGCGTCCCAAATGCGTGCGGTGCGGTCAGCGGAAGCGGTTGCTATGCGCTGACTATCTGGGCTGAAAGCCACGCCAAAGATTTCACGATCCTCAGCGTTGGCGCCGGCTATGTTGTCGCCATGCCTGCTCAAGGTAGTGACAGGCGCACCCGTTTCAGCGTCCCAAATCCAGACCGGACCGCTGGTTCCCCACGTGGCGACATGGCGCGAATTTGGGCTAAAAACCGCGCGGCGGGCGCTGTGCTCGCCGTGCGAGAGGATCGCGACGACAGCGCCTGTTGCGTCGAGTAGTTCGAATTCGGTGTAACGCCTCCCACCGGGAGAGCGAACTGTCCGCCGCCCATCCGAGCTGGCGCCAAAGATCGACCTGCGTTCCAAGCTCTCTTCCGCCGCCCCAGTTACAGCATTGAATCGCGCAATCTCATAGCGGTGAGCACCGGCTTCGCCACGCAACCAAAACCCAGCCGCGAAAACAGAACCGCCGTCACTGCTGAACCATACCTCTCCTGCGACTGTCTCACCTTCCCAACGCCGAATTTCATCGCCCGTCTCCGCGCTCCACAAACGCACGGTATCGTCTTCCGCGCTGGTGACGATCTGACGGCTATCCGGGCTGAATGCAGCGCTCGAGAGCCAGGCCTCGTGCCCTGTGAGGCGGGTGATCTCGCGTTCGCCGTCAATGTCCCACACCACCGCCTCGCGATTGCGGCCGAAGGTGACGAGCTTTCGGCCGTCCGGGCTGATAACTGCGTCGAACAGATCGAAACCCACGCGCAGGACGCGGCTTTCGGGCGTCTCGTGCATGATGCGTCCAAGCAAGGCTGCGTACTCTCCCTCCCTTGCCGGCGCAAAACGCCATCCCGCCAGCGCGTATCGCGCCGCCAGCGGGTAATCGCCTTGCTGCATCGCGCCCCAGCTGCGCTCCGCAAACAGCCGCGCCAGCGCATTGCGCGCGTCGGCGCCGCGCGCGCGGGCGAGCGCCCGGATGGTCTCGATCTCTTCGTTGTATTCTTGAACCGTCACGCCGGCGGAGCGGATATCGTCAGGCAAGGGCTGGCTCGCCGCGCTTGCCGCCATCGCCAACGCCGCGCACGCCAACAGCAATCGCCTCATCCCGCTCCCCCCTCGCGCAGGATCATACCGCCTCTTCTGCGCGATGAAAGAGCGTCGAGCGGCTAACTCACGACACCCTCAATCGCCCGGTCGATGGCCCGGAATGTGGCCGCGCCGTTGTAACGGCCGAAGGCGGCTACGGGACGACCGTCGGCGGCGAAGACGTAGAGCCGCGGCAGCAGCAATGTCTCGCCGTTGCTGAAAGCGCGATAGGCGGCCATGTCGCCGCGCACTTGCGGATAGTTCGGACGCGTACGCTCAAGGAAGCGCGCGATCTCCGCTTCGGCGCGATCGTCACGGCGCTGCACGTTGACGCCGACGATGGCGAGACGATCGGCGCCAAGCGTGCGGCGCGTGCGGCTCAAATGCCGGGTCTCGGCGATGCAGGGGCCGCACCACGTCGCCCAGAATTGCACGACCGCAGGTCCGGGTGTGAGGTGAGCGCCCAACGTGGTCGCCGCGCCGTCGGCTTGCGTGAGTGCGATGTTCTCAAGCGCATCCAAGGCAGGCGGCAGCTGCGGCGTTGTCGTTTGCGCCATGGCGGACGCGGGCGCCAGCAGCGCGGCGCCAAACGTAGCGAGATGCCTGCGCCTGGAGATCATGGTTCTCCCCGAAGACGCTTCCATCGCGGCAACACTTCTATCGTCGGGCCGGCGCAGCGGCGGCCAATGCCGCCGCTGCTTCCAGTCCTAATAGCGTCTGCCGATGCGGATGCCGGCCGTCATCGGGCGCGTCACCACGTCATAGAACACGCCTTCGGTCGCATCGCCGGGAGGCGCCGCGCCGCAGGTCGCCACCGCGCACTCGGTGTAACGGCCGGTGATGCCGCGTTCGTCGAACAGATTGTCGATGAACAAAGACAAGCTGAGATTGCCGCGATCGATCCCCGCCGAGATGTCCGTCGTCCAGTATTCCGGCAGCGTGCCAAGGATGTCGGCGTCGCCGGACGGCCCCGCCGTGAGAATGCTGGTCTCGCGCTCGCCGACATAGCTGGCGCCGCCTTGCACGAAGGCGTCCCAATTCCCGAGCTGGAATTCATAGCGGGCGGTGAAGTCGAACTTGAGGTCCGGGGAGACCGGCAGTTCGCTGCCCACCTCGGTGCCGGTGATATTGCCGCTGGTGAGTTCGGTGCTCAGGAAAGTCGCGGCGGCATTGATCGTGAGCCCGTCCACGGGAACCCAGATCAGATCTGTTTCCAGACCATCGATTTCGGCGTCGCCGGCGTTCTGAATTTGCGTGAGACCGCTGCTGCCCGCGGAGATGAACGCGTATTGGAAATCTTCCCAGACCTGATGGAAGATGGCGCCGTTCCAGCGCAACCGCCCGTCGGCCCAATCGGTCTTCCAACCGAACTCGAAATTATCGAGGAAGTCGGCGTCATACGGCCCGAAGGTTCCGCGCCGGTTGATGCCGCCCGGACGGAAGCCCTCCGAATAGGTGGCGTAGATCATCCGGTCGTCGTCGATATTCCACTCGAGGTTGGCGCGATAGAGCTGGCCTTCCTCTTCCGTCGACGCATCGAGGTTGGTGCACGGCGCGCCGCGGAACGGCACGAAGGGCAGCGCGCATGCGGCTTCGCCGGTCGAGCCCGAGAACCCGGCGCCGAAGCCGAAGAAGCCGACGAGCGAATTCTCGGTCCGGTAGGCGCGCATGCCGATCGTGCCGGTCAGCCGTTCGGTGAGATCGTAAGAGAGTTCGCCGAATAGCGCGGTTTCTTCGTCGGTGCGGGTCTGTTCGGTCAGCCAGATGGTGTCGGGGTTGCCTGTGACCTCATAGGCGTCGCGGAAATCCTCGGAGAAGTAATAGCGCTGATGGATTTCATGCTCGGCCACCTGGTGGAAGACGCCGGCGATGGCGCGCAGACGGTTCTCCGCCGGCGAGGCGACGCGCAGTTCGTAGGTGTCGCGGTCGAAATGGTCGCGCCCCTCGACCTGCTGGCCGGGATTGATCGGATTGCCTTGCAGCGCGCCGCCGGTGAGCGTGTCGCAGGCGCTGCCGACGCCGGCATTGTCGACGTAGTAGCAGCCGTAACCCGCCAACAGATCGTAGAAATAACCGTAATCCGAATAATCCTGATTGGAGTCCACGTCGCGGCCGAGGCGGGTGGCCGAGAACACTATGTCGAAGTTGTTGATTTGACCTTCGATGGTAAGCGCGCCTTGAATCCAGGAATCCTTGTTCCATTCCGGGAAGAAGTGGGTCACCGCCAGTTCGCCGACATCGCTTTGCTGCGCAAACACGCCATTGGTCTCTTGGCGCTGCCCCATGATCTGCGGCGTCACCGTCCAGCTGTCATTCAAATCGATGCCGAGCGCGATGCGCGCGCCTATGGTGTCGACGTCGTTGTAGTCCTCCTTGGCGACGTCGGAGTTCTCGTCCGTGACGCCGGGCGGAATGCAACCGAAGCCGCTCGCGCATGAGGGATATGTCCGCGAGCCCAAGCGATTGTCGATGTAGCCGTCGTCGTGCGTCGCCCAGCCGACGATCCGCACCGCGGCGCGTTCGCTCAACGGAATGTTGACGTAACCTTCGCCGATCTGACCGAAACCGCCGAAGCGGGTGCCGCTGAACTCCAGCCCCCAAGCGGCGCTGAAGTCGCTCGGATCCGGCCGATTGGTGATGATGCGCACCGTGCCTGCCTGCGAGTTGGCGCCGTAGAGCGTGCCCTGCGGGCCGGCCAGCACTTCCACGCGCGACACGTCGAAGAGGTGCAGATCGAGGTTGCCGGTAATGGTGGTGATCGGCTGTTCGTCGAGATAGGTGCCGACGCTCGGCTGCGAGCCGGAGTGATTGCCGTTCTCGCCGCTGGCGATGCCGCGCATGAACGGGCGGTTGTAGCCGGGGCCATAGGAGGGCGAATAGGACAGCGTCGGCAGGTGCTGCGCATAATCGGCAAAGTCGGTGATGCCGAGCTGATCGAGCCGCTCGGCGTCGAGCGCCTGCACGCTCACCGGCACGTCCTGCAGGTTTTCCTCACGCTTGGTGGCGGTGACCACGATTTCGCCGATGACGCTCTCGTCGTCCTGCGCCAAGGCCTGCGTCGCGACATTGCCGCTCAACGCCGTGGTGGCGAACAGAATGGCCTGCCATGCCAGTCGCCCTGCCTTCTTCTGTTGCTTTGCCATGCTTAACTCCCCTCGCTAGTTCTGAACTGGATATTCATGCAGAGCCGGGCCGAGCGCCGCCTTCAGCGGGCCCAGCCAAGGCTCGTAGTGACGCCATTGTTCGACGGCGTCGGCGTAAATGGGCTGACGCACCTGCTCGGAACTCGCCGTCCGCACCGCGCGCGGATTGACGTGAAAATCGAGACACGCCTGTTCGAACGGCAGCCCGACATAGGCGAGCAGCCGGCGCACCTCACTCTCGGTGTCTGCGACCATGCGTTCGTAGAACACGCGATGCACCGCGCCCGGCGCCACTTCATCGAACCGCGCCATCATGCGCACATAGTCGGCGTAGTAGCGGCCAAGATCGGTCAAATCGTAGCTAAAGCCCTGGCCGCGCGCGAAGTGCTGCTTGAACGACGAGAAGCACGCGCCCAGCGGATGGCGGCGCGCGTCGATGATCTTGGCGTTCGGCAAGATCAAATGAATGAAGCCGACATGCTGGGAATTGTTCGGCATCTTGTCGATGAAGAACGGCTTGCCGGCTTTGCGCTGCACCCGGGTGCGGGCGATGTATTCCTCGCCCAACGCCCGCACGTCCTCGCGCGACAACTCGCCGACAATCTCGGGATAGCGCCCGCCGCGCACGCGCCCGCCGCCCAGGCGCTTGGCCATCATGATGATGTCGGGCAATTCCATCGTGCCTTCCACCTGCGAGTGGCTAGCGAGGATTTGCTCCAATAGCGTCGAGCCAGAGCGCGGCAGGCCGACGATGAAGATCGGGTCCGGCGCAGCGGCGCCCCAGCCTTTCCTAGCGGCGAAGAAATCCTTGGTGAACACCTGCGTGTGCTGCGCCGCCGCCGTGCTGGTTTCATCGGCGTCATAATCGAGACCGGTGCGGCGGATGCGGGCGCCTTCGGCATAGTGTGTGAACGACCGTTCGTAGTCTTCCTGATCCTCGTAAGCTTTGCCGAGCGCATAATGAATGTGAAACCGATCTTCGTCGCCGAGATCGGCGCGCGCCAGCTGCGCCTGCATCTGCGCCACGTCGGCGGCCGTGAAGGCGTGGGTCTTCATGTTGGCGAGGCTCCAATAGGCCTCGCCGAAGTGCGGCGCGTTCGCGATGCTGTTCTTGTAAGCAGCAAGACTCTCGTCGCGGCGGCCTGCGGTCTTACTGGCGTGACCGAGGCTCAGCCAGGCGCGCGCATTCTTGGGATGCTTCTCCAGCACGCCGCGATAGATGGCGATGGCGGCGTCGTATTCGCCGATGCGCGTGAGCGCCGTCGCCCGCAAAAATTGGTAGCTCGGGTTCTCGGGATCCGACGCCAACAGCACATCGATCTCACGCAGTGCGTCGAGCGATTTGCTCTGCCGGTGCAACACAAGCGCATAATTGTGCCGCGCCGCGTCGAAGCTTGGCGCCAGTTCGAGGCAACGGCTCAGGAGCTTCTCGGAATCGTCGAACCGCCCCAGGCGCGCCGCAACTTCAGCCAGCATGCGGATGGCGGCCACATCGGTCGGCTTGTCGCGCAGGTACGGACGCAGCAAATGCTCTGCCACCGCGAGCCTGTCCTGACAGAGCGCGATCGCCGCCTGCATCAGCTGCGGCTCGTGCACGGATGCCCGGATCGATTGCGCATAGGCCGCGTCGGCGCCCGCTTGATCCTCAAGCAGCGTGAGTTGGTCGCCGAGCGCCCGCCACGCGGGCCCCTCGGGCGCCAATTCAGTCGAACGCCGCAGCGCCGCAACGGCCTCCTGGTGACGGCCCAAGCGCGCCAGCGCTTGCCCCAGCACGAAGTGCGCGCGCGGGTCCGACGGATCGACGTTGAGCACTTCCTGCGCCTGCTCCAGCGCTAGCGACGCATCCGTTCGCAGGAGCCATTGCGCCTGGTTGAGCGCCTCCTGGACCGATCCTGTTCTTTCGGGCGCGCTTGCTTGCAATGCGCTCTCCTGACCGAGACCAGACGGCTTGGCCGCGCAGCTGTCAACAAGGCATCGGCGACATCGCCCTAAGCGCCCGCATGCGGGCGCGCAGGCGTGGCGTTCAAGCATCAGGCCTGGGCGCTTTGTTCTCTCAAAGCAACGACTTGGCCTCTGCGGCAAGGCCGCCTCAACCCGCCATCCAAGGCGGCGGCGGCAGGTCCTTGCTGCGCAGGAAGTCGGGGTTGAACAGCCGCGAGGCGTAGCGGTTGGCGTAGTCGCAGAGCACGGTGACGATGGTTTTGCCGGGGCCGAGCTCTTTGGCCAAGCGCACCGCGCCCAGCACGTTGAGCGCCGACGAGCCGCCCAATGACAGACCCTCTTCCTGGATCAAGCCATAGAGCACCGGCAGCCATTCCTTGTCCTCGATGCGAAACGCGTCATCAACGACCACGCCTTCGAGATTGGCGGTGACGCGGCCTTGCCCGATGCCTTCGGTGATCGAGGTTCCCTCGGCTTTGAGTTCGCCGTGTTTGTACCAATTGTAGAGCGCGGCGCCTGCCGGATCGGCGATGCCGATGCGGACGTTCCGATTGCGCTCCTTGAGCGCGAGCGAGACGCCGCCCAGCGTGCCGCCGGACCCGACGGCGCAGATGAAGCCATCGACCTTGCCCTGGGTCTGCTCCCAGATTTCCGGCCCGGTGGTGCGGTAATGGCCCTGCTGGTTGGCGACATTGTCAAACTGATTGGCCCAGATCGCGCCGTTCGGTTCGGTCTTATTTTTTTCCTCGGCGAGACGGCGCGCGACCTTCGGATAATGATTGTCGCTCGCCGCCGGCGCGGCGTCGACTTCGATCAGCTCCGCGCCTAGCCCCACGACGGCCTGCTTCTTTTCCTCGCTCTGCGTGCGCGGCATCACCACGATGACGCGATAACCCTTGGCGGCGCCGACCATCGCCAAGCCAATGCCGGTATTCCCAGCCGTGCCTTCGACGATCACGCCGCCGGGCCGGAGCTGGCCCTTGCGCTCGGCGTCTTCGACAATCGCCAGCGCGGCGCGATCCTTGATCGACTGACCGGGATTGAGGAACTCGGCCTTGCCTAGAATGGTGCAGCCGGTCTCTTCCGAAGCGCGCTTTAGCTTGATCAGCGGGGTGTTGCCGATGCCGGCGATAACGGAAGGAAGAATGAGGCTTCTGGTGAAATCAGACATGGGATCGCACTAGCATTGGCGTTTACGAAGCAAAAGCGCGCTCAATGACAAAGCCGCCGGGCTGGTGGTTCGAGCCCTCTTCGAAACCGCGGGCCAACGCAATGGCTTTCATGTCGCTGAGCATCGGAACCGAGCCGCAAATCATGATGCGGTCATGGGCCGGATCGGGATCGGGAATGCCCAGCTTGAAGAACAGTGCGCTGCCGGCGATCAGATCGGTGATACGCCCCGCGATGGCGTGAGGCGCGCGCGTCAGCGTCGTGACGTGCTGGAGTTTGGCGCGCGCAGAGTCGCCGACAAGCGGATCGCTCAGAGCCGCCGCGACCGCCTCGCGACCGAACTCCAACTCGGGATCGCTGCGGCAGGTGTGCGTCAGGATGACTTGGTCATAACGCTCGTAGGTTTCGGGATCGCGGATCAGGCTGACGAACGGCGCGATGCCGGTGCCGCTCGAGATCAGCCACAGCCGCCTGCCGGGCGAGAGCGCATCCAGCACCAGCGTGCCGGTGGGCTTGCGCCCGACCAAGATTTCTTCGCCGGGCTGAATGTGCTGCAAGCGGCTGGTCAGCGGCCCGTTCGGCGCCTTGATCGAGTAGAACGTCAGCGCCTCATCCCACGCCGGGCTTGCGATCGAATACGCGCGCAACAGCGGCTTGTCACCGTTCATGAGCCCGATCATCACAAACTCGCCGGAGCGAAAGCGCAGCGACGCGGGCCGTGTGCACGTGAAGGCAAACAGCGTGTCGGTGTAATGCGTGACGCCAAGCACATTCGCCGCGAACAGGTTGGACGGCGGCGCAGGCCGCGCCAGAGAAAGCGTATCAGCCATGATTTTCAAGCCGGCGGGCGCTGCAGCGCCGTAAACGAAGCGATGTTGGGATCGATGGCCGATGCGATCTGCCAAGCCGCCAACGACACCACGAAGCACCCGATGCAGCCAAGCAAGAGTCGTGGGCGCGCCAGGTTGACGGCGAACGCCGCAATCGGCGCCGCGATCAGTCCGCCTACCAGCAGACCGGCGATGTCGCTCCAGCGGATGCCGCCCAACGCAAAAAAGAACGAGGCCGAAATCGCCATCGTCACCAAGAACTCCGACATGCTGACGGAGCCGACGGCGCTGCGGGGCGCGTGACCGCGGCCAAGCAATGTGGTGGTGACGATCGGTCCCCAGCCGCCGCCGCCGGCCGCGTCGAGGAAACCGCCGACCAAGCCTAACCGCCGCACGCCTTTGGGTTCAGCCGGCGGCGCCATGCGACCGCGCAGCGCCAACCAGACGACGAACACGCCCATCGCCAGCAGATAGACTGACACTATCGGCTTGATGACGGCGATCGGCAGATACGAAACAGCGAAGGCGCCGACGATGCCGCCGGCAATGCCGGCAGGCGCCAGCCGCCAAACCAAGCTCCAATCGACGTTGCCGCGCCACGCATGCGCGGCGCCGGATGCGCCCGTGGTGAACATCTCGGCTGTGTGCACGGCAGCACTCGCGGCGGCGGGCGGCACGCCGAGCGCCAACAAAAACGAGGTCGACACCAAGCCGTACGCCATGCCGAGCGCACCGTCGATCAACTGCGCGACGAAGCCGACCGCCACCGATTGCCAGAAGAACGCATCCATGGCGTGGCTCAGACCAGGCCGTGTTCGGCAAGCCGCTTGCGCGCATCGCTTACCAATTCATCGAAGCTGGCGCGCTGCTCGCGCAAGGCGCTGCGTGACTTTGCGATCTCCTCCAATGCCGCGCCCCATTGGGGGGGAAACGCGTCCTCAAGCCGTTCGCGCGCGGCGCGCGCCACCGCCGGGCTAGCGCCGCCGGTGCCAGCGGCCAAAGTGAGTTGCCCACGACGCACCACGGCCGGCGTGTGGAAGGCGCACAGACGTTGCACATCCTCGACATTGACGAGCACGCGCATGCGCCGCGCTATCGCAAACAAGTCCTCGGCTTGTTCGATAGGCAAATCGGCGATCCAGACGGCATGATAGCACGCCAGCTCGGCGCGCGAAGGCAGACGCCGCGTGAGTAAAGCGCCAGCGGCGGCGGCCAATTCAGAGCTCGGCACCAGCGACCATACCTCCGGCTCGGCGCCGCCCGCTTCTAGCCAGTGAAAGCGGCGCAGCGCCAGAGGACCGTCGCCAATGACCGCGACGCGCGCCGCGGCGGGATCGAGATAGATCGGGATCATGCCGCGTGGGCTCCCTTGAGCAGCGCCCGCGCCCCGGCAACGGCTTCACCGATGATCATGATCGCCGGGCCTTCGCCCAGCTGAACCGTGAGTTGCGGCAGTTCGCTCAGCATGCCGCGGATGATGCGTTCGCCTGGGCTCGATGCGCTTTCAATCAAGGCGACCGGCCGCTGCGCCGGCACGCCGCGTTCCAGTAACGCATGACGCACGCGCTTAGCGTGCATGGCGCCCATGTAGATGACTGCGGTGTCGGCGGCGGCCGCCGCTTCGGCCCAGTGCTCGCTGGCGTGTTCGCTGCGCCCGACGCTCGGCGTCACGAACGTCACCGAGCGCGAGACGCCGCGCGCCGTGAGCGAAGCGCCGAGCGACGCCGCGGCGGCAAAGCCGGCACTGACGCCGGGCACGGTGACGACAGACAATCCAGCGGCGCGGCAGGCTTCGATCTCTTCCGTCGCGCGGCCAAACAGGTTCGGATCGCCCCCCTTCAACCGCACGACGAGGCGATGACTGAGCGCCGCGCGCACCAGCAGCCGGTTGATCAAGCGCTGATCCATTGACGGCCGCCGCGCACGCTTGCCGACATTGTAGAGCTTCGCCTTGGTCGCCAGCGCCAAGACCTCAGGCGAGACCAAGGCGTCGTGCAGTACGACATCGGCTTGAGCCAAAAGCCGCGCCGCACGCAACGTCAGCAGATCGGCCGCGCCCGGGCCAGCGCCGAGGAGATACACTGTGCCGCTCATGCGCGCACCGCTGTGTTTGTGTGCAAGCCGCACTCCTTATTGTCCTGATTTTCCCACCACCAGCGTCCGGCGCGCGGATCTTCGCCTGCGCGCACCGGCTTGGTGCACGGTTCGCAGCCGATGGACACATAACCACGCGCATAGAGCGGGCTCATTGGAATGTCGAAACGCTGCGCGTAGGCCAGCACGTCGGCCCAAGTCCACGCCGCCAGCGGATTGTATTTTGCGATGTTACGTTCGGCGTCATGCTCGACTTCATCGAGCCCGCCGCGGGTCAGCGATTGTTCGCGCCGTTGACCGGTGATCCAGGCGTCACAGCCGGCGAGCGCGCGATTAAGCGGCTCTACCTTGCGGATGGCGCAGCACAATTTGCGCTGCTGGAGACCGTCGTAGAATCCATTCTCGCCGTGAGCGGCGACGTAGGCCGCCACCGATTGCGGATCGGGCCGGAATACCTCGATCTTTAATCCATAGCGCGCTTCAGTCTGCGTAATGAGGTCCACCGTCTCCGCATGCAGCCGGCCGGTATCGAGCGTGAAGACATGGATCGGCAAGTTGAGGCGCGCGATCGCATCGGTGACGACCATGTCCTCCGCCGAGAGGCTGGAGGCCAGCGCAACAGCGCCGTGCCGTTCGGCGATGTCTCTCAGCGCGCGTTCGAGCAGGCGCACGCGCGCATTGAAATTGGCGTTGGCGCGATCGCTAAGCGCGCCCGGCGCCGCGTCGGTGCTTTGATAGGGAATGCTGAACGTCGAGAGCGCCTTCAGCGCCGTCTCGCCATCCTGATCGGCGCGCAGGCTGAAGGACGTAAAGCCGACGCGCGCCAGCGCGTAGACTTGGTCCGCGGTAATGGCGCCGACGGCGCGGAGCGGCCCGGCATAACCCTGCCGCCGCAACAGCACCGCGTGCGAATAACCGCGGCCGTCGCCGATGCGCGGAAAGTCCACGGCGACGAGCGCCGCATCGCTGAGCTTGCCGGCGAGCGCGGTCGGATCGTCCGCTGGCTGCAAGAGCACCGCGCCGTTCGGCTTCGGCGCTTCGAGCCATTCGGCCAGCGAAAAATAGACGCCGCCCTCCCAATCGGTAACCGATGGTCCCGCCGGCGGCTTGATCACCGGCACGATCTTCTTGCGCACGTCGCCGTGGCCGGCGTTCGCCGGCTTCGGCGGCACAGGCGCCGCGCGCGGGGGCGCCGCGCCGCGCACGCGCGGTTCGCGGAGATCGAGCAACACGGTCATGCGGGTTCCTGTTCGAGGGCGGACTTGAAGGCCTCGGCGCCAAGGCGCTCGATGGCGTCGATGAAACTCTCATGCGGTCGGCGAACCGCGAGATAGTGGCGCGCCAAACGCTCAACGATCCGCGGCACATCTTCGGCGCGCACCGCCTTGCCGATCAGCACGCCAAGCGCGCCATGGCCATCGGCGCGGCCGCCGAGCAGCACCTGGTACCAGTCTTCGCCCGCCTTCTCGACGCCGAGGACGCCGATATGGCCGACATGATGATGACCGCAGGCGTTAATGCAGCCGGACACCTTGATGGAAAGCGCGCCGAGTTCGTCTTCGATCGGCGCCAGACGCTCAGCGATGGCGGCCGAGAGCGGAATCGACTTGGCATTGGCGAGCGAGCAGAAGTCGCCGCCGGGGCAGCAGATGATATCGGAGGCCAGCCCGATATTGCCGCGCCCAAGATTAAGCGCGTCAAGCTCACTCCAGAGCGCGTGCAATTGCGCGCGTTGCACGTAAGGGAGGACCAGGTTCTGCTGATGGGTGACGCGCAGCTCCGAGAAGCTGTAGCGATCGGCCAGATCGGCGATTGCATCCATCTCGTCGGCCGTCGCATCGCCGGGCGCGATGTCCTGGCGCTTCAAGCTGATCGTGACCGCTGCATAGTCTGGATGGCGGTGCGCGGAGACATTGTTGCGCTTCCAATCGCGGAAGCGCGCATCGATCGGCAGGCTGTTTGACGCGGGCGCCGGCGCACGGTCGAGCGTGGGATCGGCAAAATGCGCGGCGATGCGCGCAAATTCTTCGTCCTTGATGGTGTTGGGACCGCCGCGCAGATGCGCCCATTCTTCGTCGACCAGGCGTGCGAATTCCTGCGCACCGAGCGTCTCGACTTGAATCTTGATCCGTGCCTTGAATATGTGATCGCGGCGGCCGAGGCGATTGTACACCCGCAGCACCGCTTCGCTGTAGTTCAGCAATTCGCGCCAAGGCAGGTCACGGCGGATGACATCGGCGAGCCGCGGCGTCCGGCCCTGCCCGCCGCCAACCTTCACCGCGATCAGAACCTCGCCTGAATCGTCGCGATAAAGATCGAAGGCGAGATCGTGCACGGGTGTGGCGGCGCGATCTTCCTTGGCGCCATTGAACGCGACCTTGAACTTGCGCGGCAGGTGCGCGAATTCCGGATGCAGCGTCGACCATTGCCGCATCAGCTCGCAGAACGGCCGGGGATCGACAATCTCATCGGCGGCGACGCCCGCGAACGCGTCGGTGGTGACATTGCGGACGCAAGAGCCGCTGGTCTGGATCGCGTGCATGTTGAGGCTGGCGAGTTCGGCCAGGATGTCCGGCGTCTCCTCGACCTTGACCCAATTGAACTGGATGTTCTGGCGCGTGGTGAAGTGGCCGTAGCCGCGGTCGTAGCGGCGCGCGATCGAGGCGAGCCCGCGCAACTGTCCGGTCGACAGCACACCATACGGGATGGCGACGCGCAGCATCGGCGCATATCGTTGAATGTAGAGGCCGTTCTGCAGCCTGAGCGGCTTGAACGCGTCTTCGTCCAGGAGGCCGGCCAGATAGCGGCGCACCTGATCGCGATATTGCGCCACCCGCTCCTCGACGACGAGGCGATCGACAGCATCGTAACGGTACATCGCCCAGTGCAATCCGCGGGACCCCAATCCGGCCCCAAGGAACTGAGAGTGGGCGCTGCCCCGCGCGCGAGAAAGGCGGCCCAGCTAAAGCGTCGGTTTAGGCGGTTTGATCGGCGACCGGATCGCCCTCGATCGCCTGCTCGCGCAGCCATTCGAGGAAAGCAATCTGCGCGCGTTCGAAACGCCGAGCGCGCGGCCACACCAGCCAATAGGCGAAGCTCACCGGCGCATGGCTTTCATCCAAAGGCGCAACCAGGGCGCCGCTGGCGAGGTCGCGCAGCGCCAATTGGCGTTTTGCCAGCACCAGGCCTTTGCCGGCGACAGCAGCTTCGAGCGCCAGGCTCGACTGGTTGAAGCGCAGGCCGCGGTCGGCGTCCTCGCGGCGATGGCCGCGGGCCGCGAACCACATGCTCCAAGTAGGACACGAGGGATCGCGTTCCGCCGCGTCATCGTGGATCAGCGGCAGGTGCAGCAAATCCTCGCTGGCGCGGAGCGGACTGTATCCTTCGAGCAGCTTCGGGCTGGCGACGACAATGACCGATTCCGACATCAGCCGCTCGCAATGCAGCGCCTCGTATCCGCCCGGGCCGTAGCGGATGGCGAAATCGATATCGCTGCCGGAAAAATCCACCAGCGTCATGTCGGCCGAGAGCCGCACTTCAATGTCGGGAAATTGTTCCTGGAACTTGCTCAAGCGCGGGATCAGCCATTTCGACGCGAAAGACGGCGGCGTCGACACCGAGATGCGCTTGCCGCGCCAACCGGCGCGCATCGCGCGTCCCGCCTGCAGCATCTCGGCCATGGCGGCGCTGGCGTGGGCGAAGCCGGCGCGCCCCGCTTCGGTGAGTTCGACGCCGCGCCCCAGGCGGCGGAACAGAGGCTGACCGGCGAACTCCTCCAATATCTTGATGTGCTGGCTGACCGCGCCGGCGGTGATGCCCAATTCCTCGGCCGCGCGCGCAAAGCTGCCCAAGCGCGCGGCCGCCTCAAAGACCCGCACGCTCAAGAATGGCGGCATGATTTCGCTCGGCGCCAAACCCCGTCTCTCCTCCGTTGCGCTCCTTAGATTAGGAACGCGCTTGCCCAGGCGCCACCCTCACGCCGCCTGCAGGGCTGAGCGCGCCAACGCGCCTTTGAGATCGGCAAGCACGTCGTCGGCGTGTTCGAGCCCGATCGACAGGCGAAAGAGCGAGTCGCTGATACCAGCGGTGGCGCGCGCCTCGGGGCTCATCGCCGCGTGGGTCATGCTGGCGGGGTGCGCGGCCAGGCTCTCGATGCCGCCCAATGACTCCGCCAGCGTGAAGAGCTGCAAGCCCGCCACGAACGCGCGCGGATCGCCACTGCGCAGCTCGAACGAGAGCATGGCGCCGAAGCCGCTTTGCTGGCGCTTCGCGATGTCGTGGCCGCGATGGCTCTCCAGCCCCGGATAGTGCACCTTGCCCACTTGCGGATGCGCGGCCAGCCAGCGCGCCACCCTCTCCGCCGTCTGCTGCTGCTGCGCCACGCGCACGCTCAGCGTGCGCAAGCCGCGCAGCGTGAGCCAAGCATCGAACGGCGCGCCAGTGACGCCGGTGCAATTGGCCCACCAGGCCAGTTGTTCGACGTCGCCCGCTCGCGCCGCGATCACCGCGCCGCCGACGACATCGGAATGGCCGTTGATGTATTTGGTGGTCGAGTGGACGACGAAATCCGCGCCGAGTTCGATCGGTTTCTGCAACGCCGGCGACAGAAACGTGTTGTCGACCACGACCTGGGCGCCGGCGGCATGCGCGCGCTTGGCCAGCGCGGCGATATCGACGATGCGCATCAGCGGATTGCTTGGCGTTTCGATCCAGAGCAAGGCGGGCTTGCGCGCCAAGGCCGCGCCGAGCGCGTCGGCGTCGGTCTGATCCACGAACGCCACCTCGATGGCGCGCTTACGCGCGCGCGCATCGAACAAGCGCCAGGTTCCGCCGTAGCAATCGTGCGGCGCCACCACCAGCGCGCCAGCCGGCAACAACGACAGCACCAGATCCACAGCCGACATGCCCGAGCTCGTCACCACCGCGCCGGCGCCGCGCTCGAGTTCGGCGAGCGCATCCGCCAAGGTAGCGCGTGTCGGATTGCCGGTGCGGCTATAGTCGAAGCGCCGCTTCTCGCCATAGCCGGCGAAACTGTAATTCGCCGACAAATAAAGCGGCGGCGCCACCGCGCCTTGCGCCGGATCGTCATTGATGCCCGCGCTGCAGGCGATGGTTTCATCGTGGCGGGGCATGTCAATTGTTCTCCAGAGCTTGACGGACGAGCGCGGCAATCTTCGCCGGCTCCTTCAGAAAGGCGTCGTGGCCGTAGATCGATTGGATCCGATGGAATGCATTGAGGTTCGGCAGCGCGTGCGCCAGCGCCTCCACATCCGCCAGCGGCACCAGTTGATCGCTGTCGCAGCCGATCAGTGTTACTGGCGTTCGGATCGACGCAGGTTCGACCGCATGCCGATCGATGGCTTCACTCAGCGAAAGCCAGCGTCGCGGTAGCATCACCTCCGGATAGGCGCGCCCCCTTGCCTCCAGATATCCGTCCACCGCCGCGCGCCCTGAAGAGTCCAAACCGGCGCCGAAGCGCTGCTCGAATTCCTCGGCGCTGCGATAGGTGGTCATCGCTAGCTGCCGGGCCAGAACCAGGCCGCCGTCGCCGTCGCCGTGCGCGAGGCCGTATTCAACAATGCGCCGTTGCACGCCACGCCAAGCGGCGCCGAGCGCGGACGGCTTGTGCGACGCCGAGATCACGCACAGACGCTCAAGCCGTTCCGGCGCGCGTGCTGCGAACGCCAACCCCACCATGCCGCCATAGGAGGCGCCGACAAATGCATGCAACGACGCAACGCCAAGCGCATCGAGCGCCAGTTCGATGAGCCGCGCCTGATCGTCGGGCGTGATGCGCACGCGCTGATCGCCAAGCGGCGCGAAATCAAGACCGATAAGGCCGGTGCACTCAAGGTCGAGCGCGCCGGCGTCGATCAAAGTCTCGCGCCACCAGCCGCGCGCGCCGCAAACATCTCGGCCCGCCGATATGCCGCCCAAGGCCAGAACCTGCGGTCCGCCGCGCGCGCCGATCAGACGGCAACGCACGCGTCCGTCCGCCGAGCGATCGCCGGAAGCAAGCATAAAATCCGGCGGAATCGCCACGTCGATGTCGCGTTCGGCCCAAACCGCGCTGCGCCGAAGCGCCGCCGCACTCATGGCGCGCTCCGCAGCATCAGATGCTCGACGCTTGCGTGGAGCGCCGCGCCGCTATCGATCAGCAGACCAGAGAGCCGCCGGGCGTCTTCCGAACTCACGCGCTTGATCCGACATCGCCCCGCGTAGCCGGCGGCCTGACGCGCAAGCTGCAAGCTCTGCAACTCCGCCCCGGCCGAGCGAAACGCCTCGGCCACACTGCCCCAGGCGGCGAGATGCGGCAGCACGATGTGGAAGTCATGCAACAGTTCAAGCCCGGACAGCCCGCCTAGTCCCGGCTCGTCGGCAGCAACAGGAGCTGCGTTAAACTCGCTCATTATCGCCTCCGGCGTTCACATACGCGGCGATGTAATGAGCGCTTGCGGGCGAGAAGGGAGAGCGAGCCTTTAGCTGCGCTAATCCTTCGCTTTAGCTGTATTTATAACGCGCCCGCAAGCTGAGCATCAAATCGGCGCAGGCACATCTCTATCGCGGTGCGCGCGACTTGTCACCAATTTTGTGTGCGACTGCAGCGCACAGGCGAGGCGTTGCTGTTGCTCTGAGACTGTAAACAACGAAAAATCCTCATCGCCCCACGCAGATTTCTGTTGCGCTGCGCAAAAAAGTTTGTCGTACTGCGCTGAGGGAGACACTTCTCGTGCATTCGAAAGCGCGCACCTTTGCTCGTTCGGCGGCGGCGAATGCCGTTGCGGACCCGCGCGCGCTCGTATCGCTTATCGTCGTAAGCCTTCTTGGCCTGGCGCTCATTCTTGAGCCCGGAGCGGAGTTGCTGCGCGGACCCTGACCACTAGACCAGGACCCGAACATGGCGCCCCGCTCCCGAAAGGAAGCGGGGTTTTTGCTGTGCGCGGGTCCGCCCAACCGGACCCTTTATGTCGCAAGACCCGTCAAAACCGTTCCGTAGTGCAAGTGTCACCGCCGGCCCCAACCGGGCCGCTGCGCGCTCGTATCTGCGTGCGGCGGGGATGGACGATGCGGATTTCGCGCGCCCGCTGATTGCGGTGGTCAACACCTGGAGCTCGGTCACGCCCTGCAACATGCACCTCGGCGGCTTGGCCGAGCACGTGCGCCGCGGCGTGCGCGAAGCCGGCGGCGTGCCGGTCGATTTCAACACCATCGTCGTGACCGACGGCATCGCCATGGGCACGCCGGGGATGAAGGCGTCGTTGATTTCCCGCGAAATCATTGCCGATTCCATCGAATTGGCGGTGCAAGGCCATCAGCTCGACGGCGTGGTCTGCATCGTCGGCTGCGACAAGACTATTCCTGCCGCGGCGATGGCGTTGGCGCGCATGGATCTGCCGGGATGCGTGCTCTACGGCGGCACCATCATGTCCGGCATTCATGCGGGCAAAGAAATTTCGATCCAGGAAGTGTTCGAGGCGATCGGCGCGCATGGCGCCGGCGCGCTCGATGACGAAGGCTTGCGCCAAGTCGAGAAGGCCGCGTGCCCCGGGGCGGGCGCCTGTGGGGGTCAGTTCACCGCCAACACCATGGCGATGGCGCTCACCGCGATGGGGCTCTCACCCATAGGGGCCAACGATGTGCCGGCCACGCATAAGGACAAGCCCGCTGAAGCCGAGCGTTGCGGCCGAATCGCCGTGGAGCTTACGCTGCGCGGCCACAATGCGCGCCGCTTCATCACGCAAGCCTCCTTGCGCAACGCCGCGCTCGCGGTCTCGGCAAGCGGCGGTTCCACCAACGCGGTCTTGCATCTCACCGCCATCGCCGCCGAAGCCGGAATCGCCTTCGGCGTCGAGGACTGCCACGCCGCCTGCGAAGCGGCGCCGATCATTTGCGATTTGAAACCGGGCGGACGTTTCCTCGCCCATCATCTGTTCCAATCCGGCGGCACGCGCCTTGTCTTGAACCGCCTCGTTGCGGCTGGTCTCGTGGCGGACACCCCCACCGTCTCGGGCCGGACGCTGTTCGACGAAGCGCGTGAAGCCGTGGAGCCCGCGGGCCAGCAGGTAATCCGGGACTTCGCCACTCCCGTGCTGGCTCGCGGCTCCTATGCGGTGATCTACGGCAATGTCGCGCCCGATGGCGCCGTGATCAAACTCGCCGGCCATAACACCGCGCATTTCGAGGGCCCCGCGCGCGTGTTCGACAGCGAAGAAGCCGCCTTCGAGGCGGTGCAAGCCGGCGCCATCGGCGAAGGCGATGTCATCGTTATCCGGTACGAGGGTCCCAAGGGCGGTCCCGGCATGCGTGAAATGCTGCAAGTGACCGCGGCCCTGAAAGGGCGCGGCATGAAAAACGTCGCGCTCATCACCGACGGCCGTTTCTCCGGCGCATCTTATGGCTTCGTCGCCGGGCATGTTTCCCCGGAAGCGGCCGTTGGCGGCCCGATCGCAATGCTGCGCGACGGCGACGTCATCCGCATCGATGTGGCCGCGCGGACCATCGACACCGCCGCCGACCTCACGAGCCGCCGCGCCGCACCGCCGGTGAAAGAAGCGCCGACCGGCGTGTTCGCCAAATACGCAGCTCTGGTCAGTTCCGCCGCACAGGGCGCTGTCACCATACCCAATCCACCGCCGGCGCAAACCCGCGCGCCGAATCTCCGCGAGGCCTCCTAATGAAAGTCTATGGCAACGACGACGTGCGCGGCGACGCGCTGAAGGACGCGCGCATCGCCGTGCTCGGCTATGGCAGCCAGGGCCGCGCGCACGCGCAGAATTTGCGCGACAGCGGCTACGACGTGGTCGCCGCCGTGCGCAAGGGCGGCAAGGGTTGGACCAACGCCCGCGCCGACAAGATCGACACCGCCGAGCCGGCAGACGCTATCGGCGACGCCGATCTGATCGCGTTCCTGACGCCCGACATGGCCCAGGAAGCGATCTACACCGACATCATCGCACCGAAGGCCAAGAAGGGCGCGACTTTGTTGTTCGCGCACGGCTTCTCGATCCATTACGGGCGCGTCAAACCCCGCGTCGATCTCGATGTCGTGCTGGTCGCGCCGAAAGGGCCAGGCGATCTGGTGCGGCGCGAATTCGTGCGCGGACGCGGCGTGCCGGCGCTGTTCGCGGTCAGCCAAGACGCCAGCGGCAACGCGCGCGACACAGCTATGGCCTATGCCAAGGGCATCGGCGGCGCCATCGGCGGTCTGATCGAAACCACGTTCGCAGAAGAAACCGAGACCGATTTGTTCGGCGAGCAGGCGGTGCTGTGCGGCGGCGCCAAGGAATTGGTGATGGCCGGCTACCAGACCTTGGTCGACGCCGGTTACCAGCCCGAGGTCGCCTATTTCGAGTGCATGCATGAGCTGAAGCTGATCGTCGACCTGTTCTACGAGGGCGGCGTCTCGAAAATGCACGACTTCATTTCCGAGACCGCGAAATACGGCGCGGTGGTTTCCGGCCCGCGCGTGATCACCGACGAGACCCGCGCACGCATGCGCGAAATCCTGAAAGATATCCAGTCCGGCAATTTCGCGCGCGATTGGATCCTGGAGAACCAGGCCGGCAAGCCGCGCTATACCGCCATGCTGAACGCCGACCGCGCGCATCCGATCGAGAAGACCGGCGCGGCGCTGCGCGAACGCATGGCCTGGCTGAAATCGCCGACGAACGCCTGATCCCATGCAGAGCGCCGCCTCCCCGATGCCGACCGCGATCGCCGAGCCGAAATCCGGCGCGCGCCTGCTTGTCGAGGCGCTCGACGCCCAAGGCGTCGACATCGTGTTCGGCTATCCCGGCGGCGCGATCATGCCGGTCTATGACGCCCTCACCGGCGCGCGCTTCAAGCACATCCTGGTCCGCCACGAGCAGGGCGCGGCCTTTGCCGCCGACGCCTATGCGCGCGTCACCCGCAAACCCGGCGTGTGTTTGGCAACCTCAGGTCCCGGCGCCACCAATCTCGTCACCGGCATCGCCAACGCCATGATGGACAGCGTGCCGATGGTGTGCATCACCGGCAATGTCGCCTCGCCGTTGATGGGCACGGACGCGTTTCAGGAGATCGACATCCTCGGCGTGACGCTGCCGATCGTGAAGCATTCCTGGATCGTCCGCGATCCCGCCGACATTCCCGCAATTGTCGAGGAAGCCTTCCACATCGCTGCTTCAGGAAGGCCTGGCCCTGTGCTGATCGACTTGCCCAAGGATGTGCAAGTGGGCGTCGCCGCCGCGCCGCGCCCGCCCAAACCCCCGCCGGCGCCGGCGCGGCGGCTCGACGCTTTGCAATTGCGCCGCGCCGAAGCGGCGATCGGTCTGGCAGAGCGGCCCCTGCTCTATATCGGCGGCGGCGTGCGCATCGCCGACGCCGTCGCCGAGGTCCGCGCCTTCGCACACGTCACCGGCATACCCGCGGTGTCGACGCTGCAAGGCCTGGGCGCGCTGCCGAGCGAGTGGCCGAACAATCTCGGCATGCTCGGCATGCACGGCTCGCGCGCGGCGAACGAAGCCGTGCAGGCGTGCGACTTGCTGATCGTGCTGGGCGCCCGTTTCGACGACCGCGCCACTGGCAAGTTGGCCGAGTTCGCGCCGCATGCGCGCGTCATCCACATCGACATCGACGCCGCCGAGATCGGCAAACTGCGCGACGCCCATGTCGCGATCGCCGGCGATCTGAAATCGGTGCTGCGCGCGCTTTCGCCGCGCCCGCCATCGATCGCGCCTTGGATCGAACGATGCCGGCGCGACCGCGCCACCTACGCCCCGCGCTACGACGCACCCGGCGACGGTGTTTACGCGCCTGCGCTGCTCAAGGAATTGTCCGAACGAGCGGGCGACGCCTTTGTCGCCGCCTGCGATGTCGGCCAGCATCAGATGTGGGCGGCGCAACACTGCCAGTTCGCTTCGCCGTACGCACATCTGACCTCGGGCGGTCTGGGCGCCATGGGTTACGGTCTGCCGGCGGGCATGGCGGCGAAGCTCGCGCGCCCCGACGCAGCGGTGGTGACGATCACCGGCGACGGCTCCTTCATCATGAACATTCAGGAGCTCGCTACGCTACGACGCTACGACATCGCGCTAAAGATCGTGCTGCTCGATAACTCGGCGCTCGGGCTGGTGCGCCAGTGGCAGCATTTGTTCTTCGACAAAAATTACAGCGAGATCGATCTCTCCGACAATCCGGACTTTGCCGCCGTGGCGCGCGCGTTCGGCATCGATGCCTTCCGAATTAGCCGGCGCGAGGGGGTTTCCGCCGGCATCGCGCGCCTGCTCGCCGCGCCCGGCCCCTGCCTCGCGCATGTCGTCATCGATCCCAACGAAAACGTATGGCCCTTAGTGCCGCCCGGCAAGAGCAACGCCGACATGATGCACGGAGAATACTCATGACCGACACCTTCATCCTCCAGATCGACTGCGCCGAGGGTTCGCTGCAGCGGCTGATCGGCGTCATCGAACGGCGCGGTTTTCACATCGACCGCATGTCGGTGAGCGACAGCGGCAACTGCCGCGAAGTGCGCCTGCGTCTGCGCGGCCGCGACCCGAGCCGCTGCACCGACGTGCTCGGCCGCCAGCTCGACCGCCTCATTGGCGTGCGCCGGCTTGGGTCCCCAACGCCCTCCTTCGTTCCTGTAGAGGAGGCGGCGCCGTGCCCAGTGTAGAACCGCGTGATCCCAATCGCGTCATCGTCTTCGACACGACACTGCGCGACGGCGAACAGGCACCCGGCTTCTCCATGAGCGCCGAAGTGAAACTGCGCATGGCCGAGGCCTTGCGCGATCTTGGCGTCGACGTCATCGAGGCCGGCTTCGCCGCTGCTTCGCCGGGCGACGAAGAGGCCGTGCGCCGCGTTTCCGGCGAAGTCGAGGGCCCCACCTTCTGCTCGCTCTCGCGCGCCAGCGAATGCGATATCGACGCGGCCCATCGCGCGCTCTCGCACAATCGCCGCCGGCGTATCCATATCTTCCTGGGCACCAGCCCCATCCATCGCGCCGCCAAGTTCAAGATGACCGCCGACGAAGTCTTGGCTCAAGCGGTGCGATCGGTCAGCTACGCCCGCACCCTGTTCGACGACATCGAGTTCTCCGCTGAAGACGCGATCCGCACCGAACCGGAGTTTCTGGGCGATGTGATGGAGGCGGTCGCCGAGGCCGGGGCCACGACTTTGAATGCGCCCGACACTGTCGGCTACTCGACGCCGGCCGAAATCCACGCGCTTTTCACGCGCCTGCGCACGCGCATAGCCGCGCGCTTCCCAGACGTGGTGCTGTCGACCCATTGCCACGACGACCTCGGTATGGCGGTCGCCAACACCTTGTCCGCCGTGCAGGCCGGCGCACGACAAGTCGAGGTCGCGATCAATGGCATCGGCGAACGCGCCGGCAATTGCGCGCTCGAAGAAGTGGTCATGGCCTTCCGCACCCGCGGCGATCAGTTCGGCGTCGAGACCGGCATCGACACGACCAAATTGGTCGGCGTCAGCCGCCTGCTGAGCGAAGTCACGCAATCGCCGGTGGTCCGCAACAAGGCGATCGTCGGCATCAACGCCTTCGCCCACGAAGCCGGCATTCACCAGCACGGGGTCATGGCCGACGCGCGCACCTACGAAATCATGCGCCCGCAAGATGTCGGCTTCGACGGCACTTCGTTCGTGCTCGGCAAACACTCAGGCCGTCATGCCGTGGCCAAGCGCGCCGCCGTTCTGGGTTTCGAGCTGAGCGATGCGCAGGTCAACGCCGTCTTCGCCGGCTTCAAACGTCGCGCCGACGAGATCGGCGAGATCAGCGACGCCGAGTTGCAGGCGATCATTCGCGCCAACACCGTGCGTGGAGGCGTCAATGCGCTCGCCTAGGACCCTGTTCGACAAGATCTGGGAGGCCCACGTCGTCCAAGCCGAGACTGCGGACGCGCCAGCCATTCTCTATGTCGATCTCCACCTCGTGCATGAAGTGACGAGCCCGCAGGCGTTTGCCGAATTGAAGGCGCGCGGTCTCAAAGTGCGTCGCCCCGACCGCACCTTCGCCACGCTCGATCATTCGACGCCAACACTGCCGCCGGACGCGGATGGCAGACGTCCCTACACGAGCCCCGCCGCGGCGGCGCAGGTCGGTCAGCTGCGCGCCAATTGCGCGGAGCATCGTATCCCCCTGGCCGACTGGAACAGCGCCGATCGCGGTGTGGTGCATGTTATGGCGCCAGAACTCGGGCTCACCCATCCGGGCATGGTCGTGGTCTGCGGCGACAGCCACACCGCCACCCATGGCGCGTTCGGCGCCCTCGCCTTCGGCATCGGCACCTCGGAAGTGGGGCACGTGCTGGCGACGCAGTGTCTGCTGCAGCGCAAGCCCAAGCAAATGCGCGTTACCGTCAACGGGCGCCTCCGTGCCGGTGTTTCCGCCAAAGACCTGACGCTCGCCATCATCAACAGCATCGGCTTCGGCGGCGGCTCCGGCTACGTCATCGAGTATGCCGGCGAAGCCATCCGTGCGCTGGGCATGGAGGGCCGCATGACCCTCTGCAACATGTCGATCGAGGCCGGCGCCCGCGCCGGCATGGTCGCGCCGGACGAGAAGACCCTCGCCTATCTGCGCGGGCGCCGCCATGCGCCGCTCGCGTTCGCTGAAGCGGCGGAACGCTGGCTCTCGCTGCGGAGCGACGAAGGCGCCGCCTTCGACAAGGAGCTCACGCTCGACGCTTCGACAGTCGCGCCAATGGCGACGTTCGGCACCACGCCCGACGCCTCGATTCCGATCGGCGCGCCGGCGCCGGCGCCGCGCAACGAGAGCGAGGTGAAGGCGCTAAACTACATGGCCTTCGCAGCCGGCGCGCCGACGACCGGCTACGATGTCGATGTCGTTTTTGTCGGCTCATGCACCAATGGCCGCCTCTCCGATTTGCGCGACGCCGCCGACGTGCTGCGTGGGCAGCGTGTCAAGGATGGCGTGCGCATGCTGGTGGTGCCGGGATCGGAAGCCGTGAAGCGGCAAGCCGAAGCGGAGGGCCTCGACCGCGTGTTCATCGAAGCTGGCGCTGAGTGGCGGCTGCCGGGGTGTTCGATGTGCATCGCCATGAATGGCGACTTCGTGGGCCCCGGCCAGCTGGCAGTCTCGACCTCGAACCGCAATTTCGAGGGCCGCCAGGGCAAGGGCGCGCGCACCATTCTCGCGAGCCCTGCGACCGCCGCCGCCAGCGCCATCGCCGGCCGCTTGACCGATCCCCGCGTCTTCGCCCGGGAGTTGGCCGATGCCTGAGCGCTTCACACAACTGACCTCGCGCACCCTGGTGCTGCCGCAGGCCAACATCGACACCGATCAGATCATCCCGGCGCGGTTCTTGACCACGACAACGCGCGAAGGCCTCGGCGCCGCCGCCTTCTACGACTGGCGTTACGACGCCAACGGCAAGCCGCTCGCAGATGCGCCGCTCAACGCGCTCGATCCATTGGATCACCGGGTGCTCGTTGCCGGCGACAATTTCGCCTGCGGCTCCTCGCGCGAACACGCGCCCTGGGCGCTCTTGGATTACGGCTTCCGCGCCGTCGTCTCGACCGGCATCGCCGACATCTTTGCATCGAACGCCCTGAAGAACGGCCTGCTCCCGGTAGTGGTCGATTCAGCCACCCATGCGCGCCTCGCCGCCGATCCTGGCGGACGTGTCACCATCGACCTCGAACGTTGCGAACTCATCGCCGGCAACGAGCCGCCGGTGAGCTTCACCATCGATCCATTCGCCCGGCGCTGCCTCATCGAAGGCGTCGACACATTGGGCTGGCTGCTTGAGCGCCTGCCCGCCATCCAAGACTTTGAAGCGAGAGCCGCATGAAGACCTTCAACATTGCCCTATTGCCCGGCGACGGCGTCGGTCCCGAAGTCACCCGCGCCGCGGCCGAAGTGCTGCAAGCGGTCGCCGACCGCTTCCACCACCGCTTCGTCTTCGACACGCATCTGATCGGCGGGGCGGCCATCGATGCGACCGGCGAGCCGTTGACGCAGGAGACCGTCGTCGCCTGCCGCGAGGCCAACGCCGTCTTCTTGGGCGCCGTGGGCGGGCCGCGATGGGAGGGCGGACCGCGCCGTCCTGAGCAAGGTCTGCTCGAACTGCGCAAGGCGCTTGGCCTCTTCGCCAACATCCGCCCGGTGCGCATCTATGACGCACTGATCGATTGTTCGCCGCTACGGCGCGGCGTCGTCGCCGATGTCGATCTTGTCGTCTTCCGCGAACTGACCGGCGGTCTGTATTTCGGCGACAAGCGTCGCGGCGAGGATTTCGCCAGCGATCAGTGCATTTATTCGGTCGAGGAGATCGAGCGCATCGCCCGCGCGGCGTTCGCCGCCGCCCGCACGCGGCGCGGCAAGGTCACCTCCGTGGACAAGGCCAACGTGCTGGAAACCAGCCGCTTGTGGCGCGAAGTGGTCGGCCGCGTCCACGCGCAGGAATTTTCCGACGTTCGGCTCGAACATGCGCTGGTGGATTCTTCCGCCATGCAGCTCATCCGCCAGCCGCGCGCCTACGACGTCATCCTCACCGAGAACATGTTCGGCGACATCCTCTCCGACGAAGCTTCGGTGCTGGGCGGTTCGATCGGGCTTGCGCCGTCGGCGTCATTGGGCGCCAAGGGCCCCGGCTTGTTCGAGCCCGTGCACGGTTCGGCGCCGGACATCGCCGGGCGCGACATCTGCAATCCCGTCGGCGCCGTTCTCTCGGCGGCGCTGCTGCTGCGGTACGGGTTGCGGCTGCTCGACGAGGCCAATGCAGTCGAGGCGGCGGTCGAGCGCGTGATCGATAGCGGCGCCCGCACCGCCGATCTCGGCGGGTCGCTCGGCTGCCGCGCCATGGCCGAAGAAATCGCCGACGAGGTGCTGAAGTCGGTTTCCCACGCGCACCACGTGCAGATGCATTGGGGCTGAGAGACCGTGACCCTCGTTCCCTTCGACGACCGCGATGGCTGCATCTGGCTCGACGGCCGCTTCACGCCCTGGCGCGACGCCAACCTGCACATCCTCTCGCACGCCATGCATTACGGTTCGGCCGTGTTCGAAGGCGAGCGCATGTATGATGGGCGCATCTTCGCACTCGAAGCGCACACGCGCAGGCTCTTCCGCTCGGCCGAACTTCTCGACTTCGAGATTCCCTTCACCGAAGAGGAGATCAGCACCGCGTCAGTCGAGACTTGCGCGAGGAACGGCCTCTCCGATTGCTACGTGCGCCCGATCGCCTGGCGCGGGACCGAACAATTAAGCGTCTCGGCGCTCCACACCCGCACTCATGTCGCCATCGCGGTTTGGGAATGGCCCAGATATTTTGACATGGCGCGTTTCCAGCGCGGCGTGCGTCTGTGCTGGGCGAAGTATCGCCGCCCGCCCGCCGACGCGGCGCCGACGGCGGCAAAGGCGGCCGGACTCTACATGATCTGCACCATCTCCAAGAACGCCGCCGAACGCGCCGGCTACGACGACGCGCTGATGCTCGATGGCGCCGGCGCCATCGCCGAAACCACCGGCGCCAACATCTTCTTCGTCCGCGATGGCGCGCTCTACACGCCGGCGCCGCACTGCTTTCTGGACGGCATCACGAGACAGACCGTCATCCAGCTGGCGCGCGAGGCCGGCATGCGTGTGATCGAGACCCGCATCGAGCCGGAGCAACTGGCTGATTTTTCCGAGTGCTTCATCGTCGGCACCGCGGCCGAGGTCACGCCGGTTGGCGAGATTGCCGACCATCGTTTCCAGCCCGGCGCGCTGACCTTCGACCTTGTCGACCGCTACGCCGCGCTTGTCCGCGCGCATGCCCGCGAGCGTCAACTCGCGCCGGCGTGAACACGCCGCTGGCCCGCGGCGCACGCGCCGGTTAGAACTCCCCGATGCTTGCGGACGCCAAACGCGTAGTGGTGAAGATCGGCTCGTCGGTCCTGATCGAGGATGCGACGGGCCTGCCGGCGCATGCCTGGCTCGCCTCGCTCGCCAGCGACATCGCCGCTATGCGGAAACAAGGGCAAGGCGTTCTCATCGTCTCATCGGGCGCGGTCGCGCTCGGGCGCCGGGCGCTCCGCCTCACCGGAAGCTTGCGCCTCGAGCAGAAGCAAGCCGCCGCGGCCGCCGGCCAGGCGCGGCTGATGGCGGCGTATGAGGCGGCGTTCGCGCCGCATGGCATCGCCGTCGCCCAGGCGCTGCTCACCGCCGACGATACCGAAAACCGGCGCCGCTGGCTCAACGCCCGCGCCACGCTTGAAACGCTGCTCGATCTGGGCGCCGTCCCGATCATCAACGAGAACGACACCGTCGCCACCGCCGAACTCCGCTACGGCGACAACGATCGCCTCGCCGCACGCACGGCGCAGATGATTTCGGCCGATGTGCTGGTGCTGCTGTCGGACATAGACGGACTCTACGCCGCCGATCCGCGGCGTAATCCCGACGCGGCGTTCATGCCGGAGGTGGCCGAGATCACCCGCGAAGTCGAAGCCATGGCCGGCGATCCCGGCGCGCTGGGCTCAGGCGGCATGCGCACCAAGATCGAAGCGGCGAAAATCGCCGGCGCCGCAGGCTGCGCGACCGTTATTGCACGCGGCGCCCTTCTGCATCCACTCACTGCGCTCCGCGCTGGCGGCAGAGCGACATGGTTCAAGCCGCGCGCGACGCTCCGCGCCGCCTACAAAGCCTGGATCGCCGGCGCGTTGTCGCCGGCGGGCGCGCTTACCGTCGATGCCGGCGCCGCCGCGGCGGTGCGCACCGGTAGAAGTCTGCTTGCGTCGGGTGTTGTCGAAGCAGCCGGCGCGTTCGAAAAAGGCGACACCGTGCGCATTCTCGATTCCAGCGGCGCTGAGATCGGACGCGGCATTGCCCGTTACGACGCCGCCGACGCCGCCCGCATTCGTGGGCTCAAGAGCGCCGACATTCCCGCCGCGCTCGGCTATGATGGCGGCGCCGTGATCGTCCACGCCACCGATCTGGTGCTCACTTCATGAGCACGCTTGCCGCCGACATGCGCGAAATCGGCGTCCGCGCCCGCGCCGCCGCACGCGCGCTCGCCAATGCGGAAGCCGCCGCTCGAACCGCCGGGCTGGAGGCGATGGCGCGCCAGCTCATCGCGCAGAGCGATGCCATTCTCACCGCCAATGCCCGCGATGTGGCGCGCGCCAAAGCGGCTGGCCTTGCCGAGAGCTTCATCGATCGCCTGCTGCTCGACGCGGAGCGCTTGGGCGCGATCGCCGAGGGCGTGCGCGTCGTCGCAGCGCTGCCCGATCCGGTCGGCGAGACATTGGCCGAGTGGACGCGCCCCAATGGCTTGAAGATCGCGCGCGTGCGCACGCCGATCGGCGTCATCGGCATGATTTTCGAGAGCCGCCCGAACGTCGCCGCCGACGCCGGCGCTCTCGCCCTGCGCGCTGGCAACGCTATCGTGCTGCGCGGCGGCGGCGATGGTCTCGATAGCGTCACCGCCATCGTCGCGGCGCTGCGCGCTGGTCTGAGCGAAGCGGGAATGCCCGCGGACGCGATTCAGTCCGTGCCGAGCGCCGACCGTGGCGCCGTCGGCCTGCTGCTCGCCGGCCTTGACGGGTCCATCGACGTGATCGTGCCGCGCGGCGGCAAGAGCCTGGTGGCGCGCGTGCAAGCGGAGGCGCGCGTGCCGGTGTTCGCGCACCTTGAAGGCATCTGCCACACCTATATTCACGCCGGCGCCGATCTCGCCAAGGCGGTCGCAATCACCGCCAACGCGAAGATGCGGCGGGTCTCGGTGTGCGGCGCCACCGAAACCCTGCTGATCGACCGCGTCGTTGCTGCGCAGATGTTGCCGCCGATCGCCGCTGAACTGGTGCGCCTCGGTTGCGAATTGCGCGGCGATTCCGAGGCGCGCGCCATCGTCAACATGGCCGTGGCGGAGGAAGCCGATTGGCGCACCGAATATCTGGCGCCGATCCTCTCGGTGCGCGTCGTCGATGATCTCGATGCCGCCATCGCCCACATCGCTGCTTACGGCTCGCAACACACCGATTGCATCGTCACCGAGGACGGAACCGCGGCCGCGCGCTTCCTACGCGACGTCGACAGCGCCATCGTCCTGCACAACGCCTCGACGCAATTCGCCGACGGTGGGGAGTTCGGCTTCGGCGCCGAGATCGGCATCGCCACCGGGCGTTTGCACGCGCGCGGGCCGGTGGGCGCCGAACAGCTGACGACGTTCAAATATGTCGTCCGCGGCGACGGGCAAATTCGGTGAACGGAAGAGCTTCGCGACTCCTCCCCCTGCAAGGGGGAGGAAAATTGCGGAGCGCAGTCACTCTCCCTTGAGATGATCGAGCACTTCTCGCAACGCCTCAATCACGCGCTCGATTTCCGCCGCCGTACCGACGCTAATGCGCAGCCAGTCCGGCATGCCGTAATTAGCGAGCCGCCGCACCAGAATGCCGCGTCTCGCCAGCGCCTCGTCCACCGCCTGAGCATCGTCGAACCGCGCGGTGACGAAATTAGTCGCGGATGGCAGCGTCTCCAAGCCAAGGCCGCGCAACGCTCCGTCCAGCTGACGCCGGCCTTCGACAAAGTGCGATACCGAGCGCGCGACGAAAGCGTCGTCGCTCAACGCCGCCACCGCCGCCGCCTCGCCGGCGCGCGGGACCGAGAATGGCAGCCGAATGCGGTTGAGCGCGTCGGCGACAGGCGCGGGCGCATTGGCCCAGCCGATGCGCAACGAAGCCAGGCCATAGACTTTCGAGAACGTGCGCGTGACCAGAACATTGTCTTTGTCGCGCGCCCAGTCGAGACCATCGGAGAAACCCTCGATTCCCGCCGCGCACTCGGCATAGGCGCCGTCGAGAACCAACAGCACGTTGCCGGGCAGGCCCGCATGCAGCCTTTCGATCTCGCTGAAGGGCAGCCAAGTGCCGGTCGGATTGGCGGGGTTGGCCAGAAACACGATGCGCGTGCGCGCGTCTAGCGAAGCCAGCAGCGCGTCGACGTCGACGGTGAAGTTGCGCTCCGGCGCAAATCGCGGCTCGCCGCCCGCCGCGCGCGTGGCGATTTTCCATGCAGCGAATCCGTATTGAGGTTCGACCGCGTTGTCGCCGGCGCCGAGATAGGCTTGCGCGGCCATCGCGAAAATTTCGTCGGAGCCGGCGCCGAACACGAGTCGTTCGGGTTCGAGATCGAACTTGGCGGCGATGGCGGCGCGCAACCGGCTGGTGTTGGCGTCGGGGTAGAGATGCATCTCCGCCGCCGCATCCAGATAAGCGGCGCGCGCCGCCGCGCTGCACACGAACGGATTTTCGTTGGCCGAGAGTTTCAACGGCCGCTCGAAGCCTTCGGCGCGCGCCCTCCCCGGCACGTAGGGCGCGATCTTCATGATGCCGGGCTTGGGTGAGGGTCTCATCGTCCCGGCTCCGCCCGCGCGGCCAGCACCGCCGTGACGTTAGCAAGCGAGAGGCCGCGCGCTTTCAACAACAGGATGAGATGGAAAAGCAGATCGGCGCTTTCGGCGCAGAGCTCCGCATCGTCGCCGGCGGCGCCAGCGAGCGCGGTCTCGACACCCTCCTCACCGACCTTCTGAGCTACGCGCTTCACGCCTTGCGCGAGCAGGCGCGCGGTGTGGCTTGTCTCCGATGGCGCCGCCGCGCGCGCTGCAATCGTGCGCTCCAGCGCGCCAAGCCGGCCGATGCCGGGCGCTGCCTCTTCGCCGAAGCAGCTCACCGTGCCGCGATGACAGGCGGGTCCGAGCGGCTCCACCATCAGCAGCACCGCGTCGCCGTCGCAATCCAATGTGGCGCCGACCACGCGCAGGCGGTGGCCCGAAGTCTCGCCCTTGCGCCAGCGTGTCTGTCGCGAGCGGGAGAAGAACGTCGCCTCGCCCGAGGCCAGCGTCTCCTCAAGCGCCGCGCGGTCCATCCACGCGACCATCAGCACTTGCAGCGTCAGCCGATCCTGCGCGATGGCGCAAATCAAGCCGCCGCCCTTGTCGAAATCGGCCTTCGAGATATCGAGCGCGATCACAGCCGCACCTCCAGTCCGGCCGCGCGCACGGCCTGTTTGACCTCGCCGACGCTCACCGCGCCGGAGTGAAAGATGCCAGCCGCCAGAGCCGCCGACACATCCGCCTGCTTGAACACATCGACAAAGTGGGCTGGCGCCCCTGCGCCGCCCGACGCCACCAGCGGAACGCGCAACCGCGCCCGCGCCGCCGTCAGCTGCGCGATGTCGTAACCTTCGCGCACGCCGTCTTGATCCATGCAATTGAGCACGATCTCGCCGGCGCCGCGCTCCTGCGCTTCGACGATCCAATCGAGCATGGCGCGCGGCGTCCGACGGATCGTGTCTTCGGCGCCGGTGTACTGAAACGTGCTCCAGACGCCGTCGATGCTGCAACTATCGACACCGACCACCACGCACTGCGAGCCGGCCACTTCGGCGATCTCGGTGATGAGTTCGGGCCGCTCCAAGGCCGGCGAATTGATTGAGACCTTGTCGGCGCCGTGCTCAAGGCAGGCGATCGCCTGCTCTAAGGTGCGAATGCCGCCTGCCACCGCCAATGGGATGTCGAGCACGCGCGCAATGCTTGCGAGCCATTGATAATCGATGGTGCGGCGTTCGGCAGACGCGGTGATGTCGTAGATGACGATCTCGTCGGCGCCTTCGTCGCGATAGCGCGCCGCGCATTCGGCCGGATCGCCGGCGTCGGCGTGGCCCTTGAAGCGCACGCCCTTGACGACGCGCCCGGCCTTCACATCGAGGCAAGCGATGATGCGTTTAGACGGCAAGGGCGGCCTCCAAGGTGAATCTCCGCTCGTAGAGCGCGCGGCCGATGATGATCGCCGTGGCGCCGGCGGCGCGCTGCGCGCGGATGTCATCGAGCGAAGCGACGCCGCCGGAGGCTTGAAACGCAATGTCCGGGCGCTGACGCGTCAGCTCCGCCATCAGCGCGACGTTCGAGCCGGTGAGCGCGCCGTCGCGTGAAATGTCGGTGACCAGCGCGTGACGCAGGGTTCCGGGCGGAAAGGCGCCGAGCGCTTGGTTCAACGTTAGCCCGCCCGCCTTGGCCCAGCCGTCGGTGGCCACGTCCCAGCCGTCGGCGCCGGTGCGGACATCGAGCGCAACGCAGATGCGCTCGGCGCCGAAGCTGGCGATCCAGTGCAGCACCTCATTTGGATTGCGCACGGCCAGAGAGCCGACCACCACGCGCGCGACGCCCGCAGCCAGCAACGCCTCCACGTGCCCGCGCGCACGAACGCCGCCGCCGCACTGGATACTGAGATCGGTCTCCGCCGCCAGGCGCGCGATCAATTCGTGC
Source organism: Proteobacteria bacterium HN_bin10 (assembly GCA_002083515.1). Lineage (GTDB taxonomy): Bacteria > Pseudomonadota > Alphaproteobacteria > Caulobacterales > Aquidulcibacteraceae > Vitreimonas. The sequence goes on along the minus strand of LWDN01000055.1, from coordinate 7,247 downwards.
TGCACAGGCGCGCCGGCTTTGGCGCCGTCGAGATCGACAATGTGCGTCCAAGCCGCGCCGGCCTCGGCGAAGCCGCGCAGCACTTCCGCCGGATCGCCGTACTGCGTGGCGCTGTCGAACGCCCCGCGCAGCAGGCGGACCGCGGCGCCGTTCTGCAGATCGATGGCGGGAATGATCAGCATGGCAGCGCCAGAAAGTTCGCGAGGATGCGCGCGCCAACGCTACCAGAGCGCTCCGGGTGGAATTGGCAGCCCATGACATTGCCGCGCGCCGTCACCGCCGCGAAGGCGCGCCCGTATTCGGCTGTCGCCGCCGTCTCTTCGCCGATCGGGCAGGCGTAGGAATGAACGAAATAGGCGTAATCGCTTTCGCCTATGCCTTCGAGAAGCGCGTGTTCTCGGCAGAGGCGAAATCGCGCCCAGCCCATGTGCGGAGACGGGCTCTCAATCGAGTTCGGCAAAGCCGTCACCACGCCGGGCAGCAGATCCAGACACGCCGCATTGCCCTCTTCGCTGCGCTCGAACAGCAATTGCTGTCCCAGACAGACGCCCAGCAGCGGCCGGGAGAAGTTTTTCAGCACGACATCCAACCCGCGCTCACGCAAGACGCGGCTGGCAAAAGCCGCGGCGCCCACGCCCGGCAAAATGACGCGCTCAGCATCGGCCACGCGCGTGGGATCGTCGGTCAGCACGCCGCGGGCGCCGAGGCGCTCCAATGCGAACAACACGGAGGCGGTGTTGCCGACGCCAAGCTTGATGACCGCCACCTCCATCAGATGACGCCCTTCGTCGATGGCGTCTCATCGCCTTCGAGGCGGATCGCTTGCCGCAGCGCGCGGCCGAAGGCCTTGAAGCAGGCCTCGGTCTTGTGGTGGTCATTCTCACCTATGACCGAGACATGGATTGTGGCGCCCAGCGTCTGCGAGAGGGAGCGGAACACGTGTTCGGTCATCTCGGTCGCGTAGGCGCCGAGCAACGGCGCGGCGAAGGCGCCCTCGAAGGCGAGATACGGCCGCCCGCCGAGATCGATGGAGATGCTCGCCTCGGCCTCGTCCATCGGCAGCACGAAACCGAAGCGGGCGATGCCGCGCCTGTCGCCCAGTGCTTCGCGCAGCGCCTGGCCGAGCGCCAACGCGCAATCCTCGACACTATGATGCGCATCGATGTGCAGATCGCCGGCGCACGACAGCGAGAGCGCAAAACCGCCATGGTGAGCGACCTGCTCCAGCATGTGATCGAAGAAGCCCACGCCCGTGCTAATGACAACCGGCCCGCTGCGGTCGAGATCGACGGCGACCTCGATCTGAGTTTCGCGGGTCTTGCGGACGACAGTCGCGCGGCGGCGGCGAATGACGGGCCCTATGTCCGGCGCTATCGCCGCGGCGGCGTCGATGCGAATGTCGGCGGCGCGCGCGTGCGCTTCCAAGCCTTCAAGTCGCGCCAAGCGCGCCGCCGGTTCGGCCAGACGCCGCACACCAGCGCGCTCGACCTCCTGCACGGTAAAGCTCTTCATGAACGAGGCGACGCTGACGCCGCCATAGGCGGCCGCCGCGCCGTCGGTCGGCAGCACATGGCTCGGGCCGGCGACGTAATCGCCCAACGTCTCGGCGCTGAAGGCGCCCACGAACACGGCGCCGGCATTGGCGATCTTATCAATCGCATCGCCGGGACGCTGCACCTGCAGCGACAAGTGCTCCGGCGCGTAACGATTGGCGACCGCGACCGCCTCGCTCAGATCCCGCACGCGGATGAAGCGCGCGCAGTCGAGCGCGCGGCGTGCAGTGGCGGCGCGCGGTAAGCTCACGAGCTGACGTTCAGTCTCGGCCATCGCCGCCTCGATCAGCTCGCCAGACGGCGACGCCAAAACCACTTGCGCATCTTCGTCGTGCTCGGCCTGGCTCAGGAGATCGGCGGCGACGAAGCGCGGATCGGCGCTGCCGTCCGCTATCACCATCAACTCACTTGGACCCGCAGGCAGGTCGATGGCGGGCCCTTGCGGCAACGCCGCGGCATAGCGCTTGGCTTCGGCGACATAGGCATTGCCGGGCCCGAATAGCTTCGCCGCCTTCGGAACGATGACGCCGAACGTCAGCGCCGCGATGGCCTGGGCGCCGCCGACCAGCCAAATTTCGTCGATCCCACACGCCGCGGCGGCTACGATCAGCGCCGGGTGCGGCGCGCCGTTCTTGCCCGGCGGCGTCACCACGATACGGTTGGGCACGCCCGCTGCGCGCGCCGGCTCGGCGAGCATGATCAGCGTCGAGACTAGGGGCGCGGTGCCGCCCGGCACATAAATCCCGCAGGTCTCGATCGGACGCCATACACGGCGGCATAGCGCGCCTGGGGCCGTTTCGATCGTTTGCGGCTTCGGCTTGGTCGCCTCGTGATAGAAACGCACCTGATCGATGGCGAAATCGATCGCCTCCACATCCTCGCGCGCCAACGCGGCGCGCGCCGTATCGATCACTGCCGGCGTAAGCCTCAAAGCGCGCGGTTCGGCGCCGTCGAGCTGCCACGCCCAACGCCGCAACGCGCCCTCGCCTTCGCGTTCGATCTCTTCGAAAATGCGCCGCACACTGGCGCCGACCTCAGGCGCCGTGCGCCGATCCGGGCGTTTCAGCACGTCCGCCTGTTCCGCCGACGAAAGCGCGCTCCAATCATAGGTTTTCATCGCGCCCTCACATCATCTTCTCGATGGGGAGCACGAGAATGGCGGACGCGCCCGCCGCCTTCAGCGCCTCCAGCGTCTCCCAGAACACCGATTCCTGGCAGACCGCGTGCACGGCGACCGCATCGTCGCGACCCGCAAGCGGCGTCACCGTCGGCGCGCCGGCGCCAGGCAGAATGCGCGCGATCTGCGGCAGCGCCGCACGCGGCGCATTCATCATCACGTATTTGGCGCCTTGCGACGCGATGACGCCGCGAAAACGGGTCTCGATACTTTGCACGATCCGCTCGCGCTCGGGATCGAGATCGCGCGGCGCCCGCACGAGCACCGCCTCGCTTTCGAGAATGGTCGCGACCGGCTTCAGCCCGTTGGCTTCCAGGGTCGCGCCGGTCGAGACCAGATCGCAGATCGCTTCGGCGAGCTTCAGGCGCGGCGCCACTTCGACCGCGCCGCGCATGGTCACGATCTCTGCTTCGACGCCCTCTTCGTTCAGAAAGCGCTTCAACAGATTCGGATACGTGGTGGCGAGGCGAAGACCGCGCAGCGATCCGGGCCCGGCATAGGCGAAGCTCTCCGGCGTCGCGATGCTGAGCCGGCAGCGGCCGAATCCGAGCGGCATGATCTCGACCAGATTTGCCGCGCGCGCGCCGCCGGCGCCTTCGGCCAGCACGTTGCGCCCGACAATGCCGAGATCGGCGACGCCGTCGGCGACGAACGTCGGAATGTCGTCGTCGCGCACGCACCAGAGATCGATGGGCGCGTTCTCGACGCTATAGGCGAGGTCGCTCGCGCTCTTCACCAGGCGAAAGCCGGCGTCGCGGATGAGGTCGAGGCTCTTCTCGGCCAGGCGGCCGCTCTTCTGGATGGCGATGTGCAAACGCTGCGGATTCATCGGGGGTGCTCACGCTTTGGAACTGCCGGGGAAAGTGAACCCTGGCTGTCCGGACATTGATGGGGGTTTGGAGGCGCCTCGGGCGCTCCGGCTCTTCAGCTCAAACGGCGGTGAAGAGCGTCAATGTCGCGGCGCGTGATGGTGCGCGGCGTGGCCGTGATGATGGCGCCCATACGCATGCGACCGCCCAAAGGGGCGCGCAGCGGCGAGGGGAGAAAGACCACACATCAGCGGATTGTCCTTGCCGAAACGCTAGCGTGGCGCGGCGCGGCCCGTCAAGGGGAGATCAAGTCGCGGACTTGGCGTCCCTATTCCGCCTTGCGCAACTCGAAGGCGTATTCGTGGAAGGCGCGCTCGATCGGTCCCGCCATTAGCGCCAGCCTTTTGGTGAAGATGGCCCAGGATTTCTTGAACCCAGGGGCCGCGCGCTTGCACAGCGGCCAGCGCAACGCGCTCATTTCCAGTCCGGCGCGGCGGGTCACTTCATACATGGTGGACGTCGACATCCAGCGCGTGTGTTCGAGATTGGCCATAACGTAGTGGGTGTCCATCTTCGAGCGTTTGGCCAGCACGCGCGGTGCGAAAGGATTTGGCGTCGTCACCAGCACCGCGCCTCCAGGCGCCAGATGCCGGCCGGCGAAACGCAACAGCGCCACCGGGTCGTTGACGTGCTCGATCACGTCGCCGATGAAAATACGCTCGAAGCGCTCGCCCAGATCGACATCGCTGGTCGCGTCGAGGCAGCGGAAATCGAACCCCTTCTCGCGATAGAATTCGCAGAGCTTGGGATCGATCTCGACGGCGACAGCCTTCGACGCCACCTTGACGATCTGGCCGTGCTCCCAGCCGTCGGAGGAATAGAAGGACGGATCGTGCTCGCCGGCGCCGATGTCGAGCACGCTGCGGCCGCGGCAGAAATCAAGCACCATCTCCTCGCGCGAAATGGCTTCGATGCGGGTGATCTCCCGCAGCGCGCCGTCGAGCAGCAGCTGCGCTTCCTTGTTGGTCGGATCGGAGGAAATTTGGCGCCAATTAAACATGCGCGCGTCCTGGTTCGATGAAGGGGGCAAGTTCAGCGGACAACGCCCGCCAGAAAGGCTCGGCGCCATAGCGTTGGCGCAGCGCACGCTGGCCGGCTTGAGCCTGCGTCCGCAACGCCGCGGGATCGGCGAGCACGCGCTCGAGCACGGCCGTCAACGCCGCCGCGTCGCCGGCTGGAAACAGCGCACCGTAGGCGCCGTCGCCCAAGCCATGGCGGTTGCCCGCATTATCGGCGGCGACGACGCTGACGCCGCGATCCAGCGCCTCCTGGATCATGTAGGGCAAACCCTCCCACGAGGACGGCGACACCAGAATATCGTTGACGCCGATCGCCTCGAATGGCGCCGCAAGCCAACCCGGGAAGCTGACATCGAGCCCGGACGCCGCGGCCGCTTGCTTCAGCGACGCTTCGAGCGGCCCTGCCCCGATGAAGCAGAGCTTCGGCGGCTGTTTGAGTTGCGCCGCGGCGCTCAACAGGATCGTCGGGTCCTTGGTGTCGATGAAGCGACCGCAGAACACCAGGCGCGGCGGCGCGTCCGACTCCGCCGCCTGAGCGGTTGGCGCCACGTAGGGATTGCCCAGCAGCACCGCGCGCGCGCGCGAACCGGCGAGCGCGGATTCCGCCGCCTGTTGTTGCGCCGGATTAAGCGTGATCACCAAATCGGCGTTGCGCTTGCGCCTGAACTTGTCCGAATGGCATGGCGTCACTGCGATCGCCTGCGGCCACAAACGCCGCACCGACCCAAGCGCTAAGTCGCTGTGCACCAGCGCCAGCAACGGCGCGCCGCGCGCCTTGAGCTTTGCCGCCATCGCGCGGCCGAGCAGCGGCGCCAGCGGCGAATTCAGCGCAGGCGCCTCGATCAGTTCCACGCCCTCGCGCGCAAGCACGTCCGTCGCGGGGCCGCGATAGATAGCGGCGTGGGCGATGCCGCACGCATCGAACATGCGTGCATAGTGGCACATGGCCGTGACGATGCCGCCGCGCCCCTTCGTCGTCGCGATCTGGAGAACGAACATCGCCGCTACGCGCCCGCCGCTTCGAAGCGCGCGGTGAGTTCGGCGACACGTCGCGGCGTGATATCGGCGCGCGGGCGCTCGATATCGCGCCGACTTACCTTGCGCCGGTGCCGCAGCTGGGTTGACGCCGCCTTGATGAAAGCTTCGAGCGCTCCCTGGCGGCGCTGCGCCGGCGCCTTGCGCTCACCCTCTTTCTCCCAGAGCGCCGAATAATCGGACTGCTGCACCGGTTCTTCCGCCAGCGGACGGGCTTCGCCCACCTTTTGCGTCAGCACCAAGAGATGCAATTGGTCCCGGCTGGTGATGTCGACGCGCGCGCCGACCTCTTTCGGCGATCGCACCTCGTACCACATGTCGGGCCGGCCCGAGGGGGCGGCGAAAACGCGCGTGCCAGCATAACCCCGCGCCTCGGCGTAGATCTGAAAAAACAATTCCGGCGAGAACTGATAGAAGCCGTGGCCGGAGAAATTGTTGCCCGGCAGCACATGCAGAATGAAGCCGCCGCGGGCGCAGAGTTTGGCGACGTTGTCGAACGATGTCGCCACGTTGAGCACGTGTTCGAGCGTGCCGAAATCCAGCACCGCGGTGAATTGCTCGCCGTCGGCGAGCGGCTTGTTCATGTCATGAACGATGCTGGCGCGCTCGTAGCTCGACGCATCGATCGACACGACCTCCCGGGCGCCGAAAGCGAATTTGAGCAGCGGCTCGCAATAGCCGTCCCACTCGACGCTCGACATGCGTTCGGCCAAATCCGCGCGCCCGCGCGCGGCGAAGAAGCGCGCCAACTGGTCGTGGGCGATGTGCAAGCCCTGGCGCCCGATCGTCGCCACCCGCGAAAAATCGGCGCCGCTCGCGCGCGCAAGCGTCATCAGTTCAAGGCAGGTGACGTTGAGGCCCATGGGTTTCCGGGCCGTTCTGCATCGTCGCCACCGCCCGTTCAAGCCGAAGCGCGCACCGGTTTCGGCGTCGCCCAAAAGCAAGAAGGCCCCGCCGTCGCCGGCAGGGCCTTCAATCTCGAATGCGCGTTTTGATGGGTGCGGGAGTAGGATTTGAACCTACGACCTTCAGGTTATGAGCCTGACGAGCTACCGGGCTGCTCCATCCCGCGGCGCTCGCACTCGAGATATTTGCTCCGATACGCAAACGGCCGCGTGGAAGCGCGGCCGGGTACGTCACGGCCGAGGCCGTCATTGTGATTGAGGGTTCTTGGACTTTGCTTACGACGCGCGCCTGGCAGACCCGGCAGCGACCTACTCTCCCATGCCTTAAGACATAGTACCATTGGCCCTGGGGGACTTAACGACCGAGTTCGGGATGGGATCGGGTGGGGACCCCCCGGCATAGCCGCCAGGTCGGCAAGGCGCGCGACCTTCGCTTATTTGACATCGTCTTTTCGCGTTCTGAATTGCGCACTGGCGAGCGACGCAGTCGTCGCCGTGCATGAACATCGATCGTTCAAGCCGATCGAGCGATTAGTACCAGTCAGCTTCAAGCCTCGCGGCTCTTCCACACCTGGCCTATCAACGTAGTAGTCTTCTACGGCTCTCAAGGGAAACCTAGTTTTGAGGGGGGTTTCACGCTTAGATGCTTTCAGCGTTTATCCCGTCCGCACTTAGCTACCCAGCTGCGC